>NZ_JBWQOH010000007.1:0-192365 GCF_056591695.1 Parashewanella sp. 2304DJ23-3 | reverse complement strand
ATAACAGGGTTTGCAGCAGTTTGAATTGGTTGGAACTCAATAACAGGGTTTGCGGCAGTTTGAATTGGTTGGAACTCAATAACAGGGTTTGCGGCAGTTTGAATTGGTTGGAACTCAATAACAGGGTTTGCAGCAGTTTGAACTTCTTTAAAGTCAGCGTTTGGGTTAAATGATAAAGAAAGCGCAATGATTGATAAGGTTGTTTTTAGCATTATTATTATCTCTAATTGTCAAAAAATTGAATAACAAATGAGATAAAGCAGGTCGTATGCCAAACGGTATTAAGAGTTAAAAAATACTATGTATTTCAATCGAGCAAGAATCAATTTTTTTTAAAGGTTGTGATGATAAAGAAGTCACAGGAACTACACAGTATTGAAACACGTTATGGACTAATCTAATTGATCCTGAAATTCTGAAGTTGGTAATGGCTTACTAAATAAGTAACCTTGAATTTCTTCACACTTTAACGCTCTTAAAATACCCAATTGACTTTGCTTTTCAACGCCTTCAGCGACTACCGATAAGCCCATATTATGAGCAATGGTGATAATCGAGTCGACCATTTTTAAATCGCGGTCTGATTTGTCAATATCGTCGATGAATGACTTATCAATCTTCAAAGAATTGATCGGAAAGCGCTTCAAATAAGTTAGTGATGAATAGCCTGTACCAAAATCATCGAGGGCTAAATGTATGCCCATTTCTGTCAGTTTTTGCATAACTTTAATTGCATGTTCAGGATGCTTAATTACTGTACTTTCAGTAATTTCAATTTCTAGATTTTTAGCCGGTAAACCGGTTTTTACAAGAATGTTCGAAATCCGCTCTTGAAGATCGGGTAATGCAAACTGGCGAGAAGATAAATTAACTGCAACACGACCATTAAAATTATTTTCTAAACGCCACCTTTGAGTTGCGGTACAGGCCTTCTCAAGTACAATATCACCAAGCTCAACAATTAGACCTGTTTCTTCTGCTAACGGGATAAATTCCGCTGGAGAAATGATACCTTGTTCAGGATGAATCAATCGCACAAGCGCTTCCATACCGACCACTTTATTAGTTTTTACATCGACTTTGGGTTGATAGAAGACTTCAAAGTGATCATTAATTAGGCCTTCACGAATAAGGTTTTCAACTTCAAGTTGACGGATAGCATTGTTATTTTGTGATTCAGAATAAAAGTGATAACGGTTACCGCCAGCAGATTTGGCTGAATACATTGCCACTTCTGCCTTGCGCAATAATGCTTTTTCATCGTCTTCATCATCAGGGTAGAAAACGATGCCAATGCTTGCACCTACAAAGAGGTTGGTATGATTAATTTCTAGAGTAGCTTTAAAAGTTTCTATTATGCGGTTAGCAAGAGCTGATGCACTGTTTATATCATCAATATTCTCAATTAAAATGGCAAACTCGTCACCACCTAAACGGAAGATATTAGCTTCGCCTTCAACGGCATTAGTTATACGTTGAGTGACGATTTGCAATAGCTTGTCACCCACATCATGGCCAAGTGAGTCATTGATTTTTTTGAAGTTATCAATATCAAGAATCAACAGTGCATTACGCACTTTTCGTTTGACCAAGTTACTTAAAGTAACTTGTAAAAACGAACGATTCGGCAATCCAGTTAATACATCTAAGGTCGACATTTTTTGCAGTTCAACTTCATGTTGTCGACGTACAGAAACATCTGAAAATACTGCAACGTAATGGTTAGCGTGACCATTGTCATCATAGATAGCATCAATGGTTAGATCCATTGCAAAGCTTGTGCCGTCACCTCGTTTAGCATCGACTTCATTGGTCCAACGGCCATGATTACGGAGCATATACTGGATTTGATGTGAGTAACTATCGGGGTATTGGTCGAACTTTAAAATCTTACCAATATAATCAGAGCGCTCAGCTTGAGTAATATCTAAACAGGCTTGGTTAACTTCCACAAAAGTAAATGAATGATCAAGAATAAACATGCCTTCAGAAATATTTTCAATGGCTTTTCCAAATAGCTTGAGCTGTTCTTCAGTATTTTTAAAATCATTAATGTTCTTAATAGTACCAGTCATACGCAAAGGTGTGCCATCTTCACTGCGGACCATAACCTTTGCTCTGTCTAAAATCCAAATCCATTGGTTGGTATTACTTTTGACTCGATAAGATATTTCAAAATGTTCGGTTTTATCATGTAAGTGATCTTCAAGATGTTGTAAAACGCGTTTACGATCCATAGGATGGATATTACTTGGTTGATTTTCACTGTTAGCTCGTTGACCAATTACTGGAAACTCAAGGCTTTCCCACATATTAGAGCGATAGATTTTACCTGTTTCAATATCCCAATCCCACATTTCATCGCCACTGCCCCAAAGAGAAAGCTTTAATCGCTCTTCACTAAGAGCTATTTGTCGTTGAATTTGACGTTTTTTATGCAAAGAGCGAATGAAAATTAAAATCATAACAATACAAAATAGTGCATAAATTCCCTTCGCGAAAGCCGAAAGCCACCAAGGTGGTGTAATAATGATTTTAACAGACGTTACGCCGCTCCGTTTTTTATATATCTGATCAAACCCTACAACCTGAAATTCATAGGTGCCACTTGATAAGTTAGTGAAGGTGGCTGAATTGAATTTTCCTGATTCAATCCATTCTTCTGATAACCCCAATAACCTATATTTATATTCATGTGAACTCAATGGTGAACTATAACTGAGAGTAAATGGATATTCTGAATGTTTTAAGGTAATAGTCTCTGTTGTAGAAATACTTCCAATATAATGATCTTTTGACGCCTTTTTATTAAAAATAAGTAAATTATTTAATACTGGATTAGTAATATCATTTGAGTCATTTAAATTATCAAATATATCTTTTGAATACGAGGTGATGCCACTGTTTCCCACAATAAGCAAATCGTTACTAAAGCCTGAAATTATTTTAGAGCTATTATACTCTGGCTGGCTTCCTTGCTTTTCAGTTATAATTAGTGTTGACATGTCATCAAAATTATATTGAATTATTTTTTTTACAGATGCACCTAAAATATGACTGTCCAGGCAAGCAATAGAGTAGATAGGGTCGGACGTTTCTATTATTTTTTTGAATTTGATTTGATCTTTTTCTTTACGGTAGATTCCGTCAGTCGAAGCATAATATAAAGTATTTTTATGTTTACAAAAATCTAAAACAGTATTGTTATTTATCTTTCTATTTACATCGTTTTCTAATTTGTATAAACCATTTTGAGAGCCTATCAACAGTTGATCTTCGCCTAATGGTAGAAAACTTAATATTGGAGAAGATGGATTTAAAGAACCAATTATTTCAATGTCATTTTTTTTAATTAAGTATATAGTCCCTTTTTCCGAGCCAACAAGTAACTTATCAGAGTTTTCGTTCTCATGAAGAGCATAAATTTTTTCTTTAATAACTAAATTTAAACTTTCATCTTTATCTAATGAATATAAGCCACTTGAACTACCTATGAATAGTTTTTTATCGATTGAACCTAAATGTTTATAACCTATAATGCCAGTTTCTAATTTTCGAGAAATGTTATAAGATTTATCTAAGAAACTGATTTTTGTATCGTTAGATGTAACAACTAATTCATTTTCTAACTTGTTAATACTCCATATATTATCATTTATTGGACTTATTTTTTTCACTTGAAGCTGATGCTTGTTTATAATAATGAATCCACTGCCATATGTGCCAATCACTAATTTATCTGAAAAACTTTGGAAGAGTGTTATTCCTTCAATACTCTTGGGTATGACTCCGAGTACTTTATAAGGTTCTAACTCTGCAATTTGGGTATCACTTATAGATAAAAGCTTATTTCCATAAATTGTAAATAACTTTGCAGGAAAGGAAACTACAGTTTTTTGGTTGTTAATATGAACGATAGTTTCTGTTGAGTTTGCAATATATAAAATTTCATTAAACGTTTCAATGTCATTAGAGTTTGGCTCTATAAGTACCGGATTCTTGTCGAGCAGCTTGTAGACTTCTCCGTTAAATGTTCTGAAATACAAAATATTCTTAATTGCTCTTATTTTTTTTATTTTTAATTTTTTTTCGCTGTTAAATATCGTTTTTCTTATGCTGTTGAAGTTAGAAATTGAATGGATGCTTTTTGCTGTACCGATGAAAATCTCAGAGCCATCTTCATAAATGCTCCATATAGGTTCATCAATGTCTGTAAACTTTTCGAACAATTCGCTCTTATCATTGTATTTTAAAATACCGAAATTAGTTCCTATTAATAAACCATGGTTCTTGGTATAGACTAAATTTCTAATGAAATTTATTTCATTTTTTCCTAATGGAATATTTTTATATACTTTAAACTCATTGCCATCATATTTATTTAAACCATTAACAGTTCCTAACCAGAGATTTCCAAATTGATCTAACGCTGCTGAAGTAACAGTATTCTGAGAAAGTCCATTAGCAACGTTTAAAGAGTCATATGATATTGATAATTGATTACCTGAAAAACGAGTGAGGGACTCGTTTGCATCGGAAAAGTTAGCCTCAGCAGAAAACGCAAAAATCCCACAAAAGAAAAAGCAAAACAAAAAGGCACAAATTTGTCGAAATAGTATGGTCATTTATTGTTCTAATTCGTTAACGCATCTGTTTCAATGCAAAAATAGTGTATCACTTTTTCAGATATTGAAACGTTTGTCAAAGCGTACGCTGTAAATATTTCTCATTTATTTTACAACTGAGAAATAAGTGTACGAATTACGTTAAGTGTCGGAAAATTGACACAAAATATATAACTTAGATGGGTAATTAAGCTGGTTTTATAGTCGGCTAGGTATAAAAAATGCAGTCTTTATAACTGCATTTTATTTTAAATCTGTTTTTTAAGAAACTTACAATTTGAAACGTTTGGAAGTTTCTTTGAACTTGTTAATATTCGAGTCGATTTTTTGACCATTAATTTCAATATTCATTGTATTGCCTGATGAACAGCTAATTAGTATCACTCTGTCGCAATTATCTTCAGTGAGTTTATTGGCGATAAACTGTTGCATATCTTGTTGGGTGATACGCTTTATTTCTTCGACGACTTTCTCTCTCTGAGTAAAGTCATAATCTTTATTACCAATGCTTGACCATAGCCTCTGACTGCGAGTTTTTAAGTTTGGCTCATGCTGCATAATACTGTTGATTAAACCTTGTTTGGTTTCACTCCAATCTTTTTCACTTTCATTTAAGAGCCCTTTAGCATATTCAGCTAGAAAGTTATCGATTTTTGGCAGCAGTTGATCAGGGGTCACTGACGGAGATTGGATATAAAAAATAATCCCTGGGTGGCGGTTTAGTGGTAGATAATTGGTACCAACCACATATCCCAGTTGTTGCTGTGTTCTCAGTTCATGAAAGTAAGCTGAGGAGATGGCTTGATTCAATAAACTGAACATTGCCATTTTGTGTGTGTTCGTTTGTTTAGACTGATAGTAAATCAGAATTGCGTTATCTTGATGTTCGATTTCCAGTTCTCTAACCAGAGAACCTCTATCTGTAATATTTACAAGTTCTCTCGTTGACTCATCGCTCGGAGCTGATACTAAGGTTAATAATTTTGTTATCCGTTGGCTGATTTGTTCAGCTTCTTTTTTAAGAAAATCACCATAGATTAAGCCTTCAACATAGGTGGCTTTATAGAAGTCTTCTACATGTTGATGTAGCTCGTCCAGAGTTGCAGTTTCAAGTTCTTGTGCAAAGGTGAGAGGTTCAAAGCTATGAAGCTGCATTGTCGCCGTTAATGCTGAAAATAGTTGTGAAATCGGCCTTGTCTTGCTGATGTTCCCCCAACTGCGACCCAATTGACGTTTGATGTACTTGAAACGTGTTTCTGAAAAATTTCGTTCTCTGGCTTTTTCTATTATTACCATGAGTAACTTGTACTGTTTGGGAGTAAAGCCGCTAACGTGAAGAGTCAAGCCCGCTTGATGAGGGTAAATGTGGTAACCAAGTCCTGCTACTTCTGCAGCATACGTATGTTCTGTAAGGTTATCCAGCAGCATTTCGATGTATAAACGAGTTAACATAGCGTGTCGTGCACTGCTACTTCCATGTAATGAATCTATTGCAAAATACATGTGCCCCTTAGGAACCTGAAACTCTTGATCTTTCAAATGCCATAACCGATGGCCAGTCCCTTCACTAATTACTTCGGGAAGCGAATTTGCATAATCAGTGAATCGTGGAGTAACGTCCTCAAGTATGTATGGGTTTACTTCAGGGAGGTGAATTTCTGCTCTAGGTTGAATGTCACGCCATTTTATGAGCTGTGTAATAGTGAAATCGTCAACAGCATAATCGGTTGAATACCAATGGCTTGTTCGATTTGTCGGTTGTTCAAGCGCAATTAATGTCAGTCTCATTTTGTCAACATTCAGCTGACTTACCAATTCTAAGGCTTCATCTTCGATAAGTGCGTCCATTCTGTAATCACCAAAAAGTACGTCTTCAAAGTCATAATGTTGAAGATTTAAACTAACATGACTTGCCAGATCGCCTGGTTTAGTTGGCTCTTGATACTCAAATGCTTGCTTTAAAAGATTTGCTCGCTCCTCATATCGCCAGCTCTTCAAGCCTTCAGCTGTGATCAACTGAATGTATTCAAGCGTTACTCGAACGATTTCATCGATATTCTCGATCCCTAAATCGGTGAGTTGGTAGTGGATCGCAAACTCTTTAAAGTTATAGCCAGAAATCCCCCCGCCTGAAGAAAGGTGATTGACCCAACTCTGTTCTTTCAAATAGGAAAGTAAACTGCCTGAGTTCTCATTACCTAATAGATGACTAATAAAAGTGAGAGGTTTTGTACGATAATACTGTTCAATGTTGGGCAAAGTGAAACTGATAGTCAGATGTTTTTGTTTTTTTAGTGGAATGATTTTTATTAGTTTTTGTTGTTGGTCTTCCCCATAAACTGTGACATCTGGATATTGCTTTTCTAATTGTTTGTTTTTTATACTTGAAAAGTATTTTTGAGCCAGTTTTTCTTGAGTCACTAATGAATCAGAACTTACGATGCAAAGTGTCATTATGTTTGCACTGTATAATTCTTCATAAAATGAAACCAACTCTTGTCTTAAGCTTTCAGGTTCGCCAGCAAGCGTTTGTAGGTTGCCGACAGAAAACTTAGAAAACGGATGCTTTTGATTACTCGTTTCTTTACTGACTTCATAGATACGTCGAAGATCTTCTTTCAGTTTCAAACTGTACTCAGAGTCGATTGCATTTCGCTCTCGTTCGACAAGATCTTTATCAAAAAGTGGGGCTATGAAAAATTGGCTAAATCTATCTAATAAATCTTCAAAGGCATTTGGAATAATAGTACTGAAAAAACTCGTATGCTCTGTTCCAGTCCAAGCATTGTTGTTGCCACCATTTTGATTTACGAAAGCATGGAAGGAACCAGGATCTGGATATTTTTCAGTTCCTAAAAAGAGCATATGTTCTAGAAAATGAGCCATGCCAGGACGAGTTTGAGGATCATCAAAATGGCCGACATTAACCGTTAAAGAAATCGCCGATTTCGATGCATTTTTATCCTCAATAAGTACTATTTTTAAATCGTTTTCCAACGTCAGACTGCGATATTGACGATGATCATTTGGGCTAGTGATGATGCTGGATTCTGAATTCAATGAATAATCCCATAAAATGTAAAAAAGAATATGTATACGAAAAATATTACTCTGACCACAATATATAGTGGTTCTATAATCAATTTTTCGCAAATTAATTCTAGAAAAGAGAAAACTTAGATGCTGCTTGTTCGAGATTAAAAGAATGAACAGGGCAACTCAAGGCAAGTTTATTCTGCGTTTTCTTCTCGCCACCTAAAAGCGAAATGTTTATTGTGGTCGTTATCTTCATTTTTAAAGAGATATAGCAAGAGACTACGAATTCCAATTTACTCAAAGTACTGGCTGAACTGAAGTAGATTAGATGCAACTTTCTTTGCTATGTGTCCAGCTCTATTTATCTTTGTAATCAAACCACTATTCTTGCCAATAAACACCTTACATACAAACTAATTCGCTTACGGTTAAATCTTACACCTTTAGGTAGTACGGGTAGTCAGAAACACTAAATGTTTGTGACCAATATCAAAGACCGAACAATTCTGCTTTTTATTTCGTATAGAGAAAATAACGACAACGCTTTGAATTTTCAGGGACCTGTATTGCTATTGAGTCAAAGATATTCCTATTAGTTTTAATTCGATATCTGGATATTTCGTTATTAGCTTTTGTTGATTATCAAAATAGCGTTACAATTGAGTTAGTGATGATGTTCTCCATATGTAATAAGAAGAGAAATTTATGCAATTATTTTTGATGCGCCATGGTGAAGCAAGTTATCAGGCAGACTCTGATAAAGAGCGTATCTTGACAGAGCAGGGTGCTGAGCAATCTAGAGTGATGGCAGGTTGGTTATCGAAAACAATTGAGCAGTTTGATTTAGTGTTAGTAAGCCCATATGTCCGAGCACAGCAGACTTGGAAAAACATTGTAGGCTCAAACATCACTGCAAAAAAAGTTTGCACGCTGACAGAATTAACTCCTTCTTCAGAGCCTTCGCAATCTTCCACAGCCATTGAAGCTTATGCGGAGCATTATAAAGCCGACACAGTATTAGTGGTTGCTCATATGCCGTTGCTTGGTTACTTAGTTAATCAATTTATTCCTAGTGAAGAGCCGCCGCTGTTTGCAACAGCAGGCATCACCATCTTGAATCTTTCAGCCGAGAGTAAAGTGATAGAATCACAAAATAGTCCTGAAACGGTTTCTAGCGAGCGCTAGAAACCGCCATCTTCGATATCAACCAAAACAATTAAGGCAGCGTCGCCACCCCATTCTTTGGGAGCTTGATGAAAGGCTAAAACTTTTGGATGTTGTGCCAACCACATCGGTAATTGCTGTTTCAAAATCCCAGTGCCATGACCATGCATGATATTGCAGCAGTTCATATGCTGTTTCACACAGGCTCGTAATAATGCTGCAATTTCAAGTTTCGCTTCAGTTTGACGCATACCGTGTAAATCTAAAATCAATTCAGGTACATAATCGCCACGTCTTAAGCGTTTAACTTCGTGTTTGTCAATACCTTCTTGACTCCACCGCATGGGGCCTTCATCGGGAAGATAGGGTTGATAAGTGTCTGAAAAATAACTGTCAGCATGAAGTTTTTGCTCACGTTCTTGCAGCACTTTCTTAGATTTAGCTGTTTGTTTGAAATGTACTTTGTCCTGCTTAAGTGGCTTTATACCATTCATTAGGTCAGCAAATGAGTCAAAGTCATTGTTATCTGTCTTCTTGTTCATGGCTTTATTTTACTTAATCTTGTGGCAAGTTGACATACTTTCGGTAAAATACAAAGCATGATTGATGAAGGGGTGACCTCATCACAGTGATAAATATCGGAGCGTATTTTGGATAGAATTTTTGTTGATGAAGCGGTAAATGAGCTTCGTACCATTGGCGACATGTTGCGTTGGTCTGTTAGCCGTTTTAATGACGCTGACATTTATTATGGTCACGGCACCGATAATGCGTGGGATGAGGCCATTGCTTTGGTATTTCATGCGCTGCATTTACCTCATGAAATTGGTCAGCAAGTCATTCATTCAAATTTAACCGCATCTGAAAAGCATAAAATTGTTGAGCTTGTCATTCGTCGTGTTCAAGAACGTTTACCAGTGCCATATCTGACCAATAAAGCATGGTTTTCTGGTTTTGAATTTTATGTTGATGAGCGTGTTCTTGTACCAAGATCTCCGATCGCAGAATTAATTGGTAATCGTTTTAGCCCTTGGCTGTATAACAAGCAAGTGAACCGAGTCTTAGATCTATGTACAGGAAGTGCATGCATTGCTATTGCATGTGCTTATGAATTTGAAGATGCGGAAGTCGATGCACTAGATATCAGTGATGATGCGCTTGAAGTTGCTCAAATTAATGTTGAATCGCACGGGATGATCGAGCGAGTGTACCCTATGCAGTCTGACGTGTTTTCATCAATACCAAAGGGTCCTCAGTATGACCTGATTGTATCTAATCCACCTTATGTGGACCAAGAAGATATTGATGATATGCCAGACGAATATCATCACGAGCCTGAGTTAGGTTTAGCTTCAGGACGTGACGGTTTAGATCTCACTAAGCGTATTTTAGCTAATGCAGCTGATTACTTAACAGAAGAAGGTGTATTAGTGGTCGAAGTGGGGAATTCGATGGTTCATTTAATTGAACAATTCCCTGATGTACCATTTACATGGGTTAACTTTGAGCACGGTGGTGATGGCGTATTTGTATTGACTCGTGATCAACTTGTCGAAAATGAAAGTCTATTTGCAATTTTTAAAGACCAATAAGGATTCGGAGTGTCAGGAAACAGCATAGGTTCAAGCTTCATTGTAACTACCTTTGGTGAGAGTCATGGTAAGGCATTAGGCTGTATTGTTGATGGTTGCCCTCCAGGGATTGAAATTTCAGAAAAAGAAATTCAAAAAGAGTTGGATAGACGTCGCCCAGGTACATCTCGCTATACTACTGCGCGTCGTGAACCCGATGAAGTCAAAATACTTTCTGGTATATTTGAAGGCAAAACCACAGGTACATCAATTGGTTTGTTGATTGAAAATACCGATCAACGCAGTCAAGATTATTCCAATATTAAAGACACCTTCCGTCCTGGACATGCCGATTATACCTACGAACAAAAGTATGGTTTTCGAGATTATCGCGGCGGTGGTCGTTCTTCAGCTCGTGAAACGGCAATGCGTGTTGCCGCTGGAGCCATCGCTAAGAAGTATTTATTAGAAAAACACGGCATTCAAATTACGGGCTATCTCTCTCAATTAGGGCCTATTAAAGCTGAAAAAATAGATTTTGATTTGATTGAAACGAATCCATTTTTCTTCCCTGACTCCTCAAAGCTTGAAGCGTTAGATGAATATATGCGAGAGCTGAAAAAAGAAGGGGACAGCGTTGGGGCTAAAGTTTCAGTAATTGCTACTAACGTGCCCGTTGGATTAGGTGAACCCGTATTTGATCGCTTAGATGCCGATATTGCTCATTCTTTAATGAGCATCAATGCTGTTAAAGGAGTCGAGATTGGTGACGGTTTTGCTGTTGTCGAACAAAAAGGCTCTGAAGGTCGTGACTTAATGTCGCCGAAAGGTTTTGAGTCCAATCATGCTGGTGGCGTATTAGGTGGGATCTCTTCGGGTCAACCTATATTGGCATCAATTGCACTCAAGCCAACATCAAGCATCAGTATTCCTGGTAAGACAATCGACAAGCAGGGTAACGAAATTGATATTGTGACCAAAGGTCGCCATGACCCTTGTGTAGGCATTCGTGCAGTGCCCATTGCTGAGGCTATGCTCGCCATTACTTTGATGGATCATGTACTGAGGAATCGTGGTCAAAATAATGATGTGATTCGTCAAACACCTGAGCTGGGTATGGCTTAATTAAAATATAAGAACGATATAAGAATAATAAAGGGGATTTAACGATGCAGTTTCGACTTGGGTTGATTGTTAACCCATATGCTGGATTAGGTGGCAGTGTTGCTCTAAAAGGAAGTGATGGTGTTGCTGAACAAGCAATGGCATTGGGTGCTACTCCAAAAGCACATTTGCGTATGGTTGAAGCGTTAAAAGTTTTATTACCTTATAAAGATCAAATTGAAATTTATACTGCAAGTGGTGACATGGGTGAAGATATCGCTCATGAACTCGGCTTTAATATTAAAATGGTATATCAAGCTCCTAATCGACCAGAAGCAAAAGATACCCAAGAGTCTGTGAAAGTTTTAAATCAAACCACCATTGATTTATTGCTGTTTGCTGGTGGCGATGGCACGGCGAGAGATGTGTTTAAGGTCGTTCGTGAAGGTTTACCTGTTTTGGGCGTTCCTGCTGGCGTTAAAATTCACTCAGGTGTTTATGGTATTACACCCAAAGCCTCAGGGCTTGTCGTTAAGATGTTGCTTGAAGGTGAGTTAGTGAGCTTGATGAACGCCGACGTTATGGATATTGATGAAGCTGCGTTTCGTGGTGGAGTGGTTAAAGCAAAACGGTTCGGTGAGATGTTAGTACCTGCCGAACCAAGGTATATTCAAGCCGTTAAAATGGGTGGTAAAGAAGTTGATGAACTTGTTTTATCTGATATTGCTGCAGATGTAATTGAGTCAATGGAAGATGAACTTTACGTCATGGGCTCTGGCTCAACGGTTGCAGCAGTTATGGAATCCTTGGGTTTAGATAATACCTTGCTTGGTGTTGATTTAATTTTAAATGAAGCCATTATTGAGTCCGACTTAACTGCGCAAAGACTGCTAGAGCTGACGGAAGGAAAATCAACAAAATTAGTGATTACCTTAATAGGTGGTCAGGGTCATATTTTCGGGCGAGGTAATCAACAATTATCACCAGATTTGATCCGTCGCATTGGAAAAGAAAATATTATTATTTTAGCGACAAAAAGTAAGTTAAAAGCACTTGAAGGTCGACCATTAATCGTGGATAGTGGCGACCCGAATTTAGACAATGAATTGAGTGGGTATTATCAAGTCATTACCGGTTACCATGACAGCGTAATGTATCAAGTTGCCACACCAGAAGAATTGGAGAAGTAGAATGTTGGAGCAATACGAAGCGGCACTAGAAAACTGGATTGGAGAAGTTGTTGCTCACGGTGACGACGATGCATTATTTGCGAGTGGTTACTTACAAGGTCATATTGCCGTTGTACTTTCAGAGCTTGAAGCTGAAAATGACAGTTCCGTCACTGCGCTAGACAGTAAAGTTGTTGAGTGCATGAAACTGGCTCGAGAAGAACTTGAAGATGGTGACTTTGTACTCGTAGAGTCGGCTTGGAAAGAATTGAGAACTAAAATATCGGTTTAAAATTTTATTTTTCAGAACAGCCCAAATATTTTGGGGCTGTTCTCCTCAAGTTAAAACCTCAAATTTGATTACTCACAGCGCTAGTATTATGGACTATCATTAAATCGGCTTATTTTTTTCTATCTTTCTAATCCACATCCGATTTGGGTTAAGTTTTTTCAGAAGGTTGTAATCAACAGGCGGGATTTCATTACACAGTAATGATGCCATCACTTCTGCGGCTAGAGGTCCAGAACATAAACCACGAGAACCAAGAGCACCTAATATATACAGACCTTGGATAATCGGTACTTCCACATTTTTCCAGTGTTGCTCAACATCGGACTTTCGTTTGTTTAAAATTGGTTTTTGCATTTCAACCAACTTATCGTAATCAGGTGCGCAGCCGAGCATTGGAAAGTGATCACGAGTGACCATTCGTACACCTACTTTGGCGTCATGACCTGAGATATCAATATCATCAACCCATGCTTGGTTTGGATAGCTGTGTTTCAATTTTTGTAAATTATCAAGTTGCTCTACGGGTTGATAACTACGGTTGTGACTAAGCCGAACATAGCTTGCGCCAATACAGTGCATATCGTTATTTTCTGGTGTCATATAACCATGAGCACAAATAACGGTTTTTAACTTCGAGATATGAGTACGAGAAGGTACATGACTCACTTGGCCCCTAAAGTTTGAAGCCGGTAAATTCTTAGTCTGTTCAAAGTCAATTAATTGTGAGCCCGTGGCATTAACCACTTGCTTATATGGACCGAAAATTTCTTTATCAGAATGTAGCCGCCAGCCATTTTCTGTTTTTTCTAATGCAGTAACTTCACGATTATATTTAATGGCAACATGACTGAGACTTTGCGCTTTGGCTAATGTAGCTTGGGTATATTCAAATGGAGAAACCCAGCCCGCTAAAGGATAGAATGCGGCAGACTTATCAATGCTGACACCCGCAATTTCATTAGCTTGTGTCGCATTAACGGGTTTAACAATATCAGCAGGCCAATCTTGACCAGTCAAAATTTTATTCAATCTATCAGTTGAGCGTAAATCATGACCGCTCTGCAACACGCCACAAAAGTCATAGTCAAGCTTGTAACCATCGCTGGCAAGTTGAAGAATGCGTTGCCGACTAAACAAGAAGGCTTGCTGAAAAAACTGACTTAATTCTGAATTCTCAGGTGTGAGTAGTGGGTAAAGTGCGCCTTGTTTATTACCTGAAGCGCCTTGTGCGACTTCATTGTCCTTACAAAATATTTGTACTGTTTTTCCTCTCTCAGCTAGGGATAAAGCTAAGTGAACACTCGCTAGGCCTCCACCAATTATGGCAATGGGGGATTCATCATTATGATGCTTAGTTGACGGGATTGGGCATAAATGGTTTTTCTGTTCGACAACTTCATCGCTTTTAATTGTGTCAGCAAATAAACGCTCGTTGATAAACGATTTACTTAACGGTTGCTCATCAGCAATAAAAATTGAAGCAAGTGAAATGGACGTTTTTGATATGAAAGAAGCGATAGTATGTTGAGTCTGCTCTGCGTCGAAACCAACACCAAACTGGATGGCTTGCGCTTTTTCTCTATCATTAACAGGATAAGCGTCCGTGAGAGTTCCTGTATCCGGATAAATATCTAAAATGAGTTTACCGTCATTAAATTTGAACCTTTGCCAGCCTAATATATCGAGTGGTTTGATACTCTGTAGAGCTTCAAACGCTAATTGTATTGAAGGTTCATGTGTATTTTCGATGTCGGGTTTGTCATACCAAATCGATAAGTCATCAGAAATAATACGAATATGTAGTGTCGTATCGGCAAAGCATTCTTTTTGCAGATAAAGTAAACTTAATACCTCGATAGAAGAGTGTACATCTACCATGGTGACACTGAGTTTTTTTTCGTGTGTCTCAAAGAGTTGCCAGTGGAAGTCAAAAAGAAGATACGCTAAATCAGGCTTTTCGGGATAGTTTTCCTGAAAAAACTTGATTATCTCATTAGGATAACGCTTAATTTGCATGGTTTTGTCGTTAACATGGTGAAGATTCACTGATTTTTACCTAATTCTTTACCGCAATTTAGTCTATTTTACCCGTGGTTACTGAAAGCTGACCACTTTTAGTTGGTAAAACAGCTACCATTGTCGCAGAAAATTGAAATGGATAGTTAACAAATGAAAAGAGTCGTCATTAGTGGTATCGGTGTTGTATCTAGTATCGGTAACAACAAACAAGAAGTCACTGAGTCATTAAAAGCTGGTCGCAGCGGTATTACCTATTCTGAGCAATTCGAAGAAATGAATCTTCGTAGCCGTGTTTGGGGTAACATCGATCTTGATACAAAAGAGCATATTGATCGTAAAGCACTTCGCTTTATGGGTGATGCAGCAGCTTATGCTTACATCGCAATGCAAGAAGCTATTGATGACGCAGAGTTAACAGATGAGCAAGTCAGTAACCCAAGAACTGGTTTAGTTGTTGGTACTGGCGGTGCTTCTTCTAAAAATCAAGTTCAAGCTGCTGATACATTACGTAGTCGTGGTGTAAAGCGTGTTGGTCCATATGTTGTTCCACGTATCATGTCGAGCACATCAAGCGCTTGTTTGGCTACACCTTTCAAAATTAAAGGTCACAACTACTCAATCAGTTCAGCATGTGCTACTAGTGCTCACTGTATTGGTCATGCAGCAGAACTTATCCAACTTGGTAAGCAAGATATGGTATTCGCTGGTGGTTCAGAAGAAGTGGATTGGACTCTAGCAATGGGCTTTGACGCTATGGGCGCATTGTCTACACAATATAATGACACGCCAGAAAAAGCATCTCGTACCTACGATGCAGACCGTGATGGTTTTGTTATCTCTGGTGGTGGTGCAATTGTAGTCGTTGAAGAACTTGAACACGCATTAGCTCGTGGTGCAAAAATTTATGCTGAAATTGTAGGTTACGGTGCATCTTCTGACGGTTACGACATGGTTGCGCCATCTGGTGAAGGTGCAGTTCGTTGTATGCAAGAAGCTTTAGCGAATGTTGAAGGTAATATCGATTACATCAACACGCACGGTACTTCTACACCAGTAGGTGATACTCGTGAATTAGAAGCGATTAAAGAAGTATTTGGTAATGATTGCCCACCAACGGCATCAACTAAGTCTATGACAGGTCACGCTTTAGGTGCTGCTGGTGCTCATGAAGCAATCTATAGTTTATTAATGATGGAAAATAGTTTTATTGCACCAAGCATTAATATCGATAACTTAGATGAAAATGCTACAGGTCTTCAAATTGTAACTGAATACCGTGATGCTGAGCTAAATACTGTTATGAGTAACAGCTTTGGTTTTGGTGGTACAAACGCTACCTTGGTAATGAAAAAGTACAAGTAATTACTTAGCCACTGTTACTATAAATGCCGCTAATTCTAGCGGCATTTTTTATGCCTATTTGTATCTACTAGAAAAAGTTGAACATTAGTTGTTCATTCAGTGTTTAGATACAGCTTTATCACTTGCTAAGCACAATCTGATCATGGATAATTCGTCTCGTCTTCAGTTCCTTACTGAAGAATTCTATGGTGACCTCAGGGTCCCCCCGCAATGATAACTTGTGGACTTGGTCAGAGCCGGAAGGCAGCAGCCACAGCAAGCGACTCATGTGCCGGGGTGTTGGCTCTGAGGAAACCTCCAAATTCCCTCAAAATTGTCGTTTTCAGAAATAAGTGGCATAATTTTCAGGATTAAGTGGCATATTTTCAGAAATAAAAGGCATAAAGTTAATTTTAGATTAACTAAGAATTAATTCAGACCTTGCTCCCTCATATACTATTGCGTTTAATTTTTATAAGTACAGTATGTTGACCTTGATGAGTTTTCTTTTCTGAGGTTAAGATTATGCAACGCCGTAAGCTTGGTCATTCCCGTGTCAAAAACCTTTCTAAGATGGCTAGTTTAAAAACTCCTGAAAGTGAGAAATGTCTTAGCGAGTCTCATAACGAATTTTTAGCAGCACATTATTTAAATTACTTCCCGACAGTTAAATCATTTATTTTTCAACCTCTTCCTATTGAATATGAATACGCAGGAAAAAAGCACAATTATACTCCCGACTTTTTAGTTGAGCTTTTTAATGGGAGCTGGATTTATGTTGAAATTAAAGAAGAAATCGAGCTGTACTCGACAGAGTTTAAGCCGATATTTCAGGCTAAAAAATGGGCGGTAAATAGATTAAGTAAACAACTAATATTAGTTACAGATAATCAATACCAGATAAATTTTAAAACAGATAATATTAGGTCATTACTTAGTATTCAAGGATATAACCCTAAAAATGAGATTTGCGATCTGATTCTAAAGCTTATTAATGAGTATCAGTTATGTAAATTAGATTTGATATCTAGACAATTGAACCATCTTTATTCAAAAGAAGATATTTGGCGAGCAATGAAGTTTCTTATTCTTAAGAGAGAAATTTTTTTTGATATTACAACTGATGATCTGAGTTTTGATTCTGCGATCTCTATTGATGTGTCTAATTACTCAGATCATGAATTCTTTTCAGACGAGTTTAATACTTTTGACTTCGATAAAGGAAAACCTAAGGAACTAGTCAAAAAATTCCCAAACGACATGGATTCTGTTCCTGAAAAATATAAAGAAGAAGCCCTGAAAAAAGTACGGTACTTAGAATGGATTGAAGAACGAATTCAAGGAGGGTGGACAGAGAAAAATATTGAGCCACTCCTTTTAACAATTCCAAATTTTGGTATTACTCCAAATCCATCATGGAGAAGTTTAGCTAGGTGGTACAGTCAATATAAAGACTCTGGAAGGAAAATAATATGTTTATTACCTAAATATAATAAGAGAGGAAGAACTTTAGGGTTTTCAGAACAAGAACAATGTATTGATTATGGTATAAACAAGTATTTATCTATACTGAGGCTTAGTGTAAATGAATGCTATGGAAAGTATAAAGAAGAACTGAAGCTTACCACTAAGTTTAATCCAATCAGCTATAACAGCTTCAAGCTACGTATCGACCTTTTACCGAAATATGAGGTAATGTGTGCAAGATATGGAAAAAGAGAAGCAGATATAAAGTTTAAGCACTATGGTAAACAAAAGTTACCTAAGAGGCTGTATGAACAAGTCGAAATAGATCATACAACCGTAACAGTAATTCTCATTGATCCAGAGACATTAGCTCCAATTGGAAGGCCAGTATTAACAGTATTGTGTGATAAGCTAAGTCGATGTATTTGTGGGTTTTATATAAGCTTTGAGCCTCCCTCTTATAATAGTGTTAGGCAAGCAATAGTACATGCTGTATCTCCCAAAGAGCGATTATCTGACATTGAATATGAATGGTGCTGTCAAGGGAAAATTGAAAATTTGATCGCTGATAATGGCGCTGAGTTTTGGAGTAATAATTTAGAAATAGCTTGTAGAGAGCAAAATATTAACATCCAGTATTGCCAAGTTGAGTCACCTTGGAAAAAACCTTTTGTCGAAAGATTCCTTGGTATAGTTTGTCGGAAATTTACGTCGCAAATGCCGGGGAAAACCTTTTCTAATACCTGGGAAAAACTGAAATATGATCCTAAAAAGGATTCAATCATTAAATATGACCTGTTTATTGAGCTTTTTCAAAAGTGGATAGTTGATGATTACCATCAAAATGCAGACTGCCGTTTTAATTATATCCCTAGTTTGCTTTGGAGTGAAAATTATCATAAATGTCCTGTACTGAAATTAAATCATGATGAGTTGGAAGAGTTTAAATTTGGATTTCAGTGTACTGATAGTAGGGTGTGGCGAAAAGGTGGCATCCATATTTTTAATATGCGATATAGTAGTGACTATTTTGCATCGTTAAGAATGAAGTATCAGTTAGAGGGAGGAAAAAGTAACTGTTTAATAAAATATGACCCTACGGATATTAGTAAAATCTTTGTCCACATTAAACAAATGGAACAGTATGTTGAAGTACCCTGTGTTGACCCTGAAGGATATACAAACAAACTGAGCCTGTTTGAGCATAAGATTAATGTAAGGTTACATAGAAATTACATTAAAGAAAGCATAGATTTAGGGGCGTTGACTAGGGTTAGAAGGTACATTCAAGAACGAATTGAAGCTGAAAAAGAACAAATACGCAAAGGACGAAAGAAGAATACATCATATAGCAAAAAGGCTTCAAGATTAGAGGCAAAAAATAGCGTAGAACTAGGTAACAGTTCAGCTTTACCTGTATCTGAAAAACAAAGTAAGTCTAATCAGAATCAATCTGAAACTTCCTTAACAGACTTGTCTGATGCATTGGAGGGGTTCTAATGAGTGAGTTGTCAAAAGCTCAAATTGAGAAGCTAACAGTCTTTAGAGAAGAGTTCATACCACATACTGTTGCCCAAACTATTTTTAATGATCTTCATCTTTTGAGGCAAACTTGTAAATTGGGAGGAGATCAGCAATGTATGTTGATTTTTGGTGGAGGTGGTGCTGGCAAAACTAAAATCGTAAAGCAATATTGCGTTAAATTCAAGCAAGATATTGATGAGGGCAAAGTTAAAACTCCTGTTTTATATGCTGAAGTTAAGAGACCCGTTACCATCGAATCTTTGCTTATTGATCTTATAACTAATTTGGGTGAATTTGCTGGTGCGTATCGAAAACAAAAGCATAAAAGTAAGCCCCTAGATCAGCTTTTGAGGGAATACCTCATCAAACATGAAACAGAGCTTATCATTATCGATAAATTTGAATATTGTTTAGATTTTGATAAACGTATGGCTGTCAATGAAGTTGCAAATCACATTAAGAGTCTCGCTCAGGATCTTTGTATTCCTCTTGTTCTCGTGGGAAAAACATGGATTAACAGATTAACTACTGTCGATGGGTGGGATTGTTATATCCATAAAATAAGGGAAGTCCCTTATTTCAAAATATCTAATGATATAGATAAGGCTTTGTATACAAAGGTTTTGAAAGGGCTTTCAAACAGAGCTAATAAGTTATTTTTAAAGGTACCAGAGCTTGGTGAGAGTGAGTTTGCTTGTCCATTATTTTCGGTCTCCTATGGCTGTTTTAAGAAATTAAGGTACTACATAGATGATGCTATTTTATTTGCTTTGACTTCGGGGGAAAATGAACTTAATAAAAAGCACTTTGCCGAAGTTTTCGATAGTATGAATTATTACTCTTTGGATGCGTTAAAACCTAAGGTAGATATAAAAGATGAGAGTAATAAATCTGTTAAGGCATTAAACAATAGTATTGATGATGAGCTGAAAAAAAGAGAAGAAAGTAATCCATTTAAAATACCCTTGAACGGCTTAACCGTAAAAGAAGTTCAAGAACATGCAACTTATCGATTTGATCCTGATGCCTCTGAAGAGACTTTTTTCGACACCACGTTTTTAGATAAAGTCAGTATTGATGGGTTGCTTACTCAGAAATAAACAAGGATTAGGAGGTAATCTGATAATCATTTATTGGCAAAAAATTAATCGCTTGAAAGTTATTTATTTTGTTCAGCAATAAATCATTCTTAATGAGTAGAGCGAAAATCTCGCTCACTGATACCTTCAAAGGCTAAATGCTTCTAGGCCATGTAGAAGCCAAAGTATGATGGTGATTAACAAGTTCCGAAGATAACTCCTTAGTGTGATGAGCTTTTTGGTGTGAGAGTTTATTTACAAACTATAACACATCCATGTTCATTTTTACCTTTAAAAACAGTGTGTTATACTTGGTTTTATTCGGTGTCGTATTTTTTTATCATATTTTATGAGATTTACAGTTCAAACTGAGCTGTTTAAGGATGAATCGCTTGAAAGTTATTTACTCCGATTAGCAATTGATAATTTTTACATTGACTACAGTGAGTTTGCAGATGTTATTGGTCGTTGGCTCATCGACCATGATCATGAATTGGAAGGCGCATTTCCTCATGCGCTCAACCTAGTAAATTTATTTCACGCCAATGAAAGCAGCATTTTTCGAGTCCGAGCTTTAAAGTTATTTGAAACGCTAACAAACCTCAAGCCGTCAACTCTTCTCTCTCAATCTCTCCTCAGAACGAATTATAAGTTCGCACAATACTCGGCATTAAAATTCGGTTCTAGCTTGATCCCAAGGCTAATGCTTAGAGAATACTCGAACTCGATTCCAATTTGCCCACCGTGCTTAAAAGAGTCAGTTTACATTAGGCAATGTTGGCATTTGAAACCATATAAAGTGTGCCATAAGCATAATCAAAAACTTATTGATACATGCACAGAGTGTGGTGAAGCAATAAATTACATGCGCTATGAAGTCATTAATAAGTGCATATGTGGAGCTGATTTATCAGAAATGACAACAGCAATAGAGGGTGTCGATAATAGTAAAAAAAGGGTTAGCAAACTATTTGATGAGTTAGACACAGAAAAGTCATTAGATATTGGCAAGTTATTTTGGTTTTCTAAGTATAAAAATTTTGAGCTTGACGACCCTGAGTTACTCAACGCATTTCATGATTACTTTGAATATTGGCCTACTATCTACCATACAGAGCTAGAGCAACTTGAATCTGACGGAGTTGAGAAGCAAGTAAGGGAATTCAATAACACCCCAGCGAATGAGATATGGAAAGAGCAGATATCACTATCAAAGCTTGCTTCTCCATTCAAGCAACATAATGAGATTCTAGCTACGTTGTCGAATTATTTTCTTGAGTTAATCAGTCGGAACCCTAAAGCTGTTAGTCTAAATCTAGCTGATACACTCCTTACAAAGTTAGAAGCATCAATTTTACTGAGAACTCCTCTAGAGCAAGTTCATAGACTTTTAGATGAAAACTATTTACATCGAAGAATTAAGACAAAAAAGCATGAGGTGATTGAAAGCTACAGACCCCTTTTATATTTACGCCAGGTTATCGAGCTGATGGAGTCGAGAGGTATTTATCAGCACTCACCGAGTTTATACACAACAACTTGGTGATAGATATGAAAACCTTAATCGAGCTGTTAGAAATTGTTCAAGTTACTAAAAGAAATAAAGCTATAAGAGAAAGGCTTAAGCCTTGCTTTGAGCCATTAAAAGCTGATGGTCATGAAAAATCAATATTATGTATCTTGTTAAACATGGGGTATAGCACAAAAGAGAATGTTGATTTGACTGATTTAAAATCAGCCCAGTTGTTTCTTAAGGGAAAAGAACACTTTGGTAAGACGATTGCTGAAGCTAAATGGACACATACACATAACTTAAAATACCCAGATATAAGGGTAAGTAAACAAACAATCAGAGTATCTCTACCAGAAGATGTTGAGGGTGTCTGTAGTAAGGGGAGTAAGGGAAGTATAGATTTAGGCTGGAGCCACAATGCGGAGTTAGTTAGTAAGTCATCGCCTTTAATTGTGGAGTTTAGCTGGAAAGGTCGAGTGACTTGCTTATTGAATTTACTCAGGAATGATGAACCATTGTGGGTAAGTTTACTCATTGAATTGGGTGTAACTAAAAGGTGGGTCGTTAAGACTATTAAAGAACTTGGATCTCTTACTGAAAGTTATACACCTAATGAAGTAGATCGTTACTCACCCCAGTTGAGATTCCCTTACCGTGGAAATTATATATCTATAACGCCTGTTACAAGCCATAGATTTTTATCAGAAATTCAAAAGCGGTGCAAAAAAGAAGAATTTCATTCACGATACATCTATCACCCTAGAGCAACAAATGCGGGACATTTGATTACGTCTTTAGGTGGAAAGGTTGCAGTTTTAGCTTACTACCCTGATAGAGGTTTTAATCGTAGCCTTAATCAATATGTTAGTCGTAAAACTGATAGCAGTTTTTTCGATTCCAAATATTTAAGCCATAATAATTTTTTGAATGCTCTAGGTGAACTCGCTTTTATGCCTAATCGAGGAACCTTGAAGCTAAATCGTATAGCCAGAGTAGCCGCAATAAAGACCATTAGGCAGTCATTGTATTGGTGGTTAGCTAAAGCAGAAGATTATAGGAAGCATGCAAACTTACTTCTAAAGACATCTACCGAAGCAAGTTTACTTCAAAAGTATTTGAATAGTGAAGAAGCAAATTATGAATTAACTAGCTATCTTAATAGGTTAGTTCATGAGCAGTTATCAAAGGTAAATAAGGCAAAGCAGTTTGCTTATCATCCCAAGTTAATTTCACCAGTTAAGCGGCAGCTTCAATTTCTCTTGAAGCAGAGGGCAACTAGGGAAATAGAAGCATCGAAGCAAAGAGTATTTTATCTTCATTTAAAGCAGCTCAAGGTTGAAGATATGGAAACCTTGAGCAGCCCTTATTTATGGGGGATGCCCTCGATAATTGCATTTGCAGGTTTTGCCCATAAATTTGAACTTAATTTAAAAGAACTTAATTTTCCAAATATTAGAATCATGGGTGTTGCTTGTTTTGTTCACTCGTATCAAGTAACGAAGAAAACATCATTGCCTGAGTACTCGCATTTAAAAAAAGAAAAGTACAGCACACAAATAAGACCAACAAGACCTGCCATTATTGCTTCCCCAAAAAGCCAAATGGTCTTTGATTTAGTGTTACGGCTTTGGGATTGTAATGACGAATATACACCTAAAAAGATTCCTGACCTTGAGCAGATAAGAAAAACATTACCGTCCCGTTATGCCGGCGGAATGATTTTCCCGATGATTCGACAAATAGATGAAAGATATTCGATATCTAGTGATCCTACAGAATTATTTAATTCACTCAGTTTCTTGCCAACAAAAGGGTGTTGGCTATATCCGTACAAATTTAAAGCCCACTCATTAGACGAACTCAGTGAAGCATTAAATGCAGATCTAAACTTGAGACCTGTAACTACTGGTTATCAGTATCTTGAAGAACCAAAGTATAGAGAAGGCTCGATAACAGAATTACATTGTTTCGCAGAAAACTTACTTGGCCTAACCCGCTGTACTAATAGTATTGAAGTAAGAGTAGGAGGTCATGAAAGGTTTTTCAGAGAGGCATTTTGGGCTACAAAAACAACTGACTCGGAAGTTGTCATGGTTAAATCACGTTTTGAGTATAAATTATGAAAATTCCCACACATTTATCGTACATGAGATCTATCACGTCATCACCAGCAGTATTTTTTTACAAAAATGACGAGTCAGACTTTAATCCCATTGAAGTCTTTAATGAACGTATTAATGGAAGAATGTCAGGCTCTACAGTTGCTTATAATAAAGATGGTCAGCCAAAAAACGTAACATCAGCGGATCTAAGCTATGCAAATTTGCATAAAAGCGAGTACTGCTATGTGCCTCCGCTCGTTAAAAAGTTTTATTGCAAGTTCTCATTGACCATAGAACCCAATAGTCTGTCCCCATGTATTTGCAATGATCCTGAATGGGTCTGTCATTTAGAAAAACTAGCCGAATGCTATGGAAAAAGAAACGGTTTTAACGAGCTGGCAACGAGATATGCAAAAAACATTTTAAGCGGTACATGGTTGTGGAGGAATAAAAACTCTCCTCAAGTCGATATTACAGTGCTTGATTTTATGAGTGAGAGGGAGATAGTTAAAGTTGAGGCTGTTCGTGGAATGTCTTGGAGTGGGAACTGGAGCAAGTATCAAGAAGAGCTACAGGTTTTCTCAGATCTTATAGCAAATGCTCTCTTTTACAATGAGGTATGTGAACTTGAAGTCGTTGCAACTATTCGCAATCGATTTATGCAAGAAATCTATCCTAGTCAACTAATTTCAGAAGGAGAACGTTCTCATAAGCAATTGGCGACGACATGGGTAAGTGACAAGGAAACAGCTTGTATGGGGCGTTTTAAAGTTGGAGCGGCATTGCAATTAATAGATGATTGGCATGATGGAGATAAACCTGTCCGAGTGAGCAGTTATGGCTCTATACCAGAAAGGTTAATAGCGCTTCGTATGCCTACAAACAAAAAAGATGTGTATTCACTACTACCAAATATTATTCATTACATCAGCTTCTTAGAATCAAATGTACTTGGTGAAGATGAAACATCAAATGAAATTAATTATCTGATGGCGATGTTGGTAAAAGGTGATGTTTTAGGCATGGGATCGGAGAAAAAAAGTAAATGAGATATTTCTTTTGCATCACTTATTTACCTGAATCAGTCAGCAACGAACTACTTGCAGCTCGGTGTGTAAATGTACTCCATGGTTTTGTTGCTAGGGATATAGCGGTTGATATTGGAGTTGGTTTTCCTGATTGGAGTGAAAATAGTGTTGGGAGCCAACTAGCTTTCGTTTCGACCAATAGAGACAAATTATCTAAGCTACGTCATCACAAGTATTTTTCGATGATGAAAGAAGATAACCTTTTCGCCATTTCTAGTATTGAACCAGTGCCCTCAGGATTAAAGGAAATTCAATTTTTAAGAAATAATTCGATAGCTAAAAATACAATAGGAGAAAAGAGAAGAAGAATAAAGAGAGTAATGGAAAGAGCAAAACAAAGGGGTCATGAATACGTCCCTTCACAAATTAATCAAACTAAACATGTCGATAATTATCATATCTTAAACTGCACTAGTGGCTGTAAACAAATGTCATTTCCGCTTTATATACAGAAACTAGAAAGTATCTCTAATCAAAAATGTGACTTCAATCACTACGGTCTTGCTTCCAATAAGCTATACAGTGGAACTGTGCCAGAGTTTAAATCTGACCAATGATTCGTGATGGGTTGTTTATTCTATATTTTCAATGCGTTACTAGCATCGAAAAAGTAAAGGCCTGATAGAGTTGTTTTAGCTAACATAATGACGTTGTTAAAATTTTATCAAGTATACTCTTGTTCTCCGCCGAGTAGGCAGCTAAAAAGGTACCGAAAGGCGTTTTTACTAAGCCGAAATTGTTCTCCGCCGAGTAGGCAGCTAAAAAATGGATTACAAAATTATCATAGGGTGTAGTGGAGTGCTTCTGCGAATAGGACAAGTCATTTGTTAAACTCTAAATTAATTTATTTTTATAACGGATAGATTTAATTGACTAATTTGATTCTTATGGTTTTATATTCGGTAAAGGAACTGCCGAAAAGGTAGCTAAAAAAAGGCCGGGAAGTGAGCATCCCCAGCAAGTAATATTCTGCCGAGTAGGTAGGCTCGAAGCACTTTAGGTTTCTAGAGTGCTTTTTTCATTCAAAGAAAAATTCATCAAAATACTAAGTGCAACCTTTTCAATGATACTTTAAAAATACGCTAACTTTTTGGAGTATTTAGCCAGTATTCTGAGTTCTCAAAATAAAACAGACTTCCATAGGTCATTATGAATTTTATCGAGTTTGTAAAACTTTGCAGTTCTCAAGCTATGGCCCCTTCTAATGAAAAATACACAGATGCTGTTAACTTCATAACTCATATCGATCAATTAATAACGCTTCTTAAAAAGGTTCCAGAACAAAAAAAAGTAATTGAATGTGATGTTATTTATCCAACTTTTTGGTTTGGATTTGATATCAGTCAAAAATGTGAACTAAAAGAACAACTCGATTTGATGTTTTCTATTGATGAGGATACCAGTGCACTTGATGCGTTCAATATTTTTTCCACTGAAGAATTTTTAACAATCCATTGCGGAGCAAAAGTTTATTTAAATGGTGCTGTGCGCTGGATAAAAAACGATAATAAAGACGGAGAACAGTTAATTATTTGGTTAGATAAATTAGTGCTTAAAGTACGATTAACTAATCAGTGCTACCAAATATCAGCATCAAACGTTTTGAGTACTGAGCAGCTACCCCTGCTTAATTCAATTGCAGGCTTTTTGCTCAACATTGCCACTTCAGAATATACTAAAATCTCACAAGGAATTAATGATTACTATAAGAGCCAAAACATACCTTGGATATATCGGTTTTCTTACACTACGCAGAAATACTTATCTTCATTAAATCCTGAGTTTCAGTCAAAGCTATCTCTGCTTCCAGAAAAACTTAAAACCTTTATTATTGAAAATGAGTCAGCACTCGCAGGTGAGCCGTTGCAAGGAATTGAGCTTACACAGCGTTCATATCTTCGCTATTGTCGTATTGTGCTTGAAGCTTCGTTTCAACATTTTAAAGACCTGCCACACCTCTCAGATAAGGAATTCTATAAAAATTTTACTGATGGGCGTGATGCTGGTTTACTCGACATACTTCCTGACTCGCCCAAGGTATTTCTTGAGTGGTATTGCGGTCAAAGTCGACAAGGCGGCCATCCTTTTGAAGTTGTTTTTTCATATGACTCAAGAGCCTCAATATGTTTGAATCCAATAAAAACGGCACAAGACAAATTCTATTTATCTCTAAGAAGTGGAGAAGGCAATTATAGAGCGAGCACATTAACTAGAATGGCAAAAGCCCTTTTTGATATTGGTGCGCCAATTCAGCTCGTCAGAGTCGAAAAAATAAAAGCTGAAATCGAAGGTATTGCATGCATTGGCATATTACCGTTTAATCAATTGCCTAGTGAGGTTTACCATTTTCCTGACGAAGACAAATTCAATATTGTGAATTGGATTTCAGCAAGTGATTTAATTGAGTATGATGTTGACCCTAATATGTTAAAATTCTTTCCATTATCCACTGACTAGGATTAACTCCTTATCGCAAGCTCTCAAATTTTTACCTCAATATAACAATCAGTTTTCGGTAATTGATACTGCTCAAACACAGATAAAACGAAACCAAGTTTCTCACGACAATAAATAAAAAATGAGTATTACCGTGTAATTTTCCCGAGCAGAAGTGATGTTCATTAATTGTACCTTTCCATAAATACCTAGTCGGCTTCACCTAGTCTCTGGTAGGCCTCATAAGGGATAATATTAAACAATCCTAGCCATTGGTACTAGTCCTTGGGTTTACGTTTCTACGAAGCTTAGAATGCGTTATAGCTACTACTAAAGGCGATACTGTCATTAACATGACAAAGTTAAGGCGATGAACTTGCCAGAAGATGGGATGGAAAAGTTATTGCTCAGGCACCAAAGTTTTCTTCCTTCAATGCTTCATCAATAAATTTATCCAATTTAGAGAAAAGGTTATAACTTGGAGTACCCTGAATATCTGCATCCCCTCAATTTAAAAAGTTTGATACAAAAAGTATAAATCTTTCTTGAAGGTAAATCGTAACTCATTGATAATGAATTTCTTGTTGTAAAGGAATATCAAAGGACTGTTTAGATGCCAATCTTTGAGTTAACGGACGATTCACTCTCACCTCTTCCTGAAACCTCTTTTGAACTAGAACAGTTAAGGGAAAGACAAGACCTACAAAGGTTACTCAAGTCCCATATCTCAGCAATTAGTCCAGATACATTAGTCATCTCAGAAGAATATGGGCATTTTGTCGATTCAAATCGAAGAATAGACCTTTTGGGAATTGATAAGCAAGCAAACATCGTCGTCATTGAACTTAAACGTGATAGTGATGGTGGACATATGGAGCTTCAAGCGATCCGTTATGCTGCTATGGTTGCAAACCTTACTTGGGAGCAGGCACTGTCTGCCTATAGAAGTTATATCGTAGAGAATGAATTGGAATTAGATGCCGAGAGTTCTTTGTTAGATTTTCTCAGTTGGGACTCTCCAAATAGTGATGATTTTGGACAAGATGTAAGAATTGTCTTGGCTGCTAGAAACTTTTCAAAAGAAATAACGACCTCTGTTTTATGGCTAAATGAAAGAGATCTAGATGTTACATGTGTAAGACTCAGCCCTATCAAATTTCAAGAACACCTACTGTTGAATGTTGAACAAATAATTCCTTTACCGGAAGCAGCAGCATATCAAGTTGAAGTAAAGCATAAAAAGCGTGAAGAAAGAGCATCTCGTTCAAGTAATAAAGACCGTTCTTTGCTATCGGTATCTGTTAATGGTGAATTTTATGAAGAGAATTTCAAAAAATCTGATGTCGGCTATTACACAGTAAAAGCCTTAGAACATAACTCATTGATCGATGGTAGTGCTTTCGAATTCTTAAGAAATAACAAAACGTGTGGTCATCAGTTATTAAAAAAGAAAGACGAAATAAATAACACTCAAGATAAATATAGAAAGTATCGCAATCATTTAGAGCCTGAGTATGAGTTTGAAGGACAAGGCTTTTATATTGCACGAAACTGGAGCCTTAACAATGTAAAAAGGTTTACACAAGTCATAGAAAAGCGCTTTCCAGAAATGAAAATTATATTTAATTAGTGAAATCAATTTAAATAACCAGAATAAAATGAAGAAATATTTAACAAATATTAGCCGCTATTTTCGGCAGTCTCTAATAGACTCAGAAAGATTGAGCCCTGATGATAGAGATATACTCCCAATTTTTGGGCATGATAAGAATCAATCACCTACTGAGAAATATATTGCACTGCCCTATACCTGTTGGGATAGTGGTTATATAGATGCTAAGTTAGCAGAGCGTATTTTGGATGCTCGGCAGTTAGGTAAAAAGCCTCTTCAACAAATTGAAATTGCTATTTTTCCAAGAGTAGATCACTTGAAACATGAAAGAGGTGCTGTAGATACTCGAAAACGTAAAGTGATGTTACCGCTTCTTGTGTTTGTAAATTTGCAAAGAAGTGGAAAACTACTCCCTAGCAACAAAGCGCCTTGGGTGCCGAGAGTTTGGATTGGACCGACTCAAGGAGCGACATTACCATTCACTGAAATGCCTCTATTAGATGAGTTTTCCACTCTCAACCCTTATGAAGGGATTGAAAGTTGGGAACAGTTGAAAAAGTACAGTGCGAGATTGTTGTGTTTTGCAACCAACAATCAGTTTTGTGATGAGGAGAAGTATACTGAGTTATCCGATATTACAATTTCATCAGAGTACCAATATAGTCCTCAATCTTTATTTCAATTAGACGCTCCTATCACTGGTGCTAAAGCAAATTTGTTAAAAGCTTTAGACTTCATGATAAAAAATTCGGAATACCCTAAGCTTTACCAAGCTTATAGTCAAAATAGAAATTCTGAACTTGTAAAATATCAGGATGAGCAAGACAACATTGAACTGGCTAAGCTACATGTCGGCCAGATGTCTGGAGAGTTCCCTCTTTCCTCAAAACAAAGAAATGCATTGCATTACTTCAATCAGCAGCAACAAGGTGAAGTTCTAGCTGTTAATGGCCCTCCAGGAACTGGCAAAACGACTTTACTCCGCTCTGTTGTTGCAAACCTTTGGACGCAGGCAGCTTTAAAACAAACTGAACCTCCTCTTATTGTTGCAACTTCGAACAATAATCAAGCGGTCACAAATATTTTGGAAAGCTTCGCCAAAATTGATGAAGAAGGAATCAGTGACAAATTAGCTGGACGCTGGTTACCTGAAGTTGACAGCTATGGTTTGTATTTTTGTGCTTCAGGAAAAGCTAATGAAAGAAATAAATACCGTTTTTCTGGGCCTAGAGGGGAAGGCTGCATGGAAAGCTGGCAGACCCAAGAATATGTGTCAAAAGCAAGCTCTTATTTCTTAGAAAAAGCATCAAATTGGAAAGGCGGTGAATTAAAAAATACTAAAGATGCCTTGAAAGCAGTACATAGCGAGATGCTCACAATACAAATGCAGATTCAGCAAGGTATCGATTATCTAACAGAGTGGGAAGAAGTAAATCATTTCATTGAAAGAGAGTTTGGAAATCTACAAGGGTTAATTCATCGTATTGAGATAATAGAAAAACGTTATCTTGAAGAGAAGACTGCCCTTGAGCAAGAAAAAGAATTACTTGATGAAATGTATGAACTTTGGGGTGCTCGAAAGTGGTGGATAACGCTGCTCATGTGGCTACCCTCGATACGTAAACAAGAATACAGAAAAACAGCTCGACTTCTTCACCAAAAAGATAGGTTTTTTGAAAATATTGATGATGATTTAGTTGAGCAAACCCTCAAACTTCAGCAAAACAAACTCAAAGAAATTTCATCAGAAACGAGAAAGCAATTAGAAGATGTAAGGAGATATTTAGCTAAATTTAATGATGTTAAAATTAAACTGGATAACTGGTTTGCTCCAGCTTCTTCAATTAATTTATTCGGAAAAACTCCATCTGAAAAGGTGTCAGAAGTCAATGACCGTTATTATCGCTTTCGCTTATTTAAACTCGCAAGCCATTACTTTGAAGCTAAATGGTTAATAGAAATAAAAGAATTCGTTGAAAGTAATGATCAAGACAAAAAGTCTCCAAAGAAGGTACTCCGAAAATTAAGAAGGTACGCCAAATTAACCCCATGCTTTGTATCAACATTCTATATGGTGCCAACAACTTTTATGGCTGGTGAATTTAAGGATGGCAATTGGACGGATCTGCCTCTACTGGAAAGTATTGATCTTCTCATTGTGGACGAAGCAGGGCAAGCCTTGCCGGATGTATCCTCTGTAAGCTTTGCATTATCAAAAAAAGCATTGATCGTAGGTGATACTGATCAGATAGAACCAGTTTGGAGTATCCCTGCGAATGTCGACCGTTCTAATTTAGAATTGTTTGATTTATTAAAACAAAGTGAAAATCATGACTATGAAAGTTGGTTAGATAGTGGGCTATTGGCTAGCAGCGGCAATGTTATGCGTATTTCTCAAAGACAATGCAAATATCATCAATTCGAAAAATTGCAGCAAGGGTTATATTTGACAGAACATCGCCGATGTTTTGATAGCATTGTAGGTTACTGTAATCAACTCGTATATAAAGGCTTATTAGAGCCAATGAGGGGAGAGGCAAAGCACAATGTTCCATGGGGTGTGATGATCCTAATACCGACAAATACGCCGTCACAATCCTTTGGTGGAAGCAGGGGCAACCCAGGTGAAGCTGTTAGCATTGTTAACTGGTTAGTATCTCAAAGGCAGAGATTACTAGATTATGCAAAAGAGCAAAATGAGAAGTATAGAGACCTAACGGATGAGGAAGTCTTAAGCAAGGCCGTTGCTATTGTTACTCCGTTTAATAAACAAGCTCATTTGATTCGAACAGAGCTTAGTAAATCTCAGATAAACAACTTGACGGTAGGAACTGTTCACAGCCTTCAAGGAGACGAGCGTTTGGTTGTTCTTTTTTCAAGTGTCTATGGAGAGAACGATAAGGACAGCGGAAAATTTTATGATGCTGCGCCAAACATGCTTAATGTAGCGGTTTCTAGAGCTAAAGATGCATTTATTGTATTTGGAAATCCAAATGTTTTTGGTGTTAATAATATTGGTTCGCCTTCTGGAATATTAAAACAGCTGCTTTCGATTAATGAAAACTTAGAAGGTTTATTGCAAGTGAGTTGATAAATGATGTCGCTCTCAATTTAAAAGCCAAGTAGAAAGGAAATCGATTGGTCTCGTTAACTCAAGTAAAAACTTCATTCGCTTTTAACAAAGCGGGTGAAGTTGTTCATATATCTCAAATAAAAAAGAAAGGGCTTCAAGCTGAATGTATCTGCATAGGATGTGGTACAGCATTACAGGCTGTAATTGATGGCGTACAAATTAAAAGTGGAAAACGAGCAAGACATTTTAGACATAACAAAGAGCTAGAAGCTCAAGAAAAAGGATGCCAGTGGTCTGGTGAAAGTGAGCTGCATTTAGCGGTAAAGGATTATCTTGCGAGGAAGAGAAAAATCAAAATTCCAATTGGATTTCATAATCCAATCGAAAAAATAATTGAATTTGAAGATGTCCAACTTGAAAAGAGTTTAAGACCGGGCAGAAGAATACCTGACGTAACAGCGTATTCAGATGGCGAAAGGATTCTATTCGAAGTAAGAGTTACTCACGAAGTTGATGAGCAGAAAAAAAGAGAATACCGAAGAGCTAATGCAAGCGTCATTGAAATTGATTTCAGCGATTGCCACTCATTCGAAGATATTATTTCGGATGCTTTTATTGAAAAGCACATAGAGAAAACAGAAAGGCTGAATTGGTTATCGGTTGCACCAGCAGGCTTAATTGCCGAAACATTTCATGAGATTGAAAGAACTGAGTACCGCCGAATTTGTAAAAGTGTAAAGCAGAAACAAACTGAGCTAGATGACTTAAATGATTCCATTTCAGATTCGGAACAGGCTTTCAATCAACTTCAAAGTAAAGTGAAGAACTTAACTCATATTTGTGATTCAAAGCAGAAAAAATTTGATGACTTGAAGCTTAAGTTTAACGTTAAAGAAGGTGAGCTTAAAAAATTAATCTTAAATTCAAAAAGATTCTATTCAATCGATGATCTCGCACAGAAATATGATAAAAAATATTTAGCGCTTGAGAAAGTAAAAGATGATATTTTCAGGCACGAACAAAAACTAAAAAAAGCAATACAAGAAGCAAACCTTGATATTGATGAGTTTCAGTATAAGTTAACTCAAGAGTTAACACCCCAAGTAGTACAAAGAATTATTGAGGAAGAGAAACCACAAGTTTTAATTAGATTAGAAAATGAATATGAAGAATATCAATTGGTTATTCGACAGATTAAAGAGCAACATAAAAATGAAAGCTTAAAACTGGAGCGCATCAAGCATAATGTTGAAGACGTTAACCAACAATTTATTGAATTACATTCTTATAAAGAGCGATTAAATAAACAATTCAAGCTACAGAAAGAAAAGGAAGAGCTGTACCAAAAGCATCGTGGGTTAATCATTGAAGTTAATACTGTCAGAAGAAACTTTGGACGCTTAGAGGAGCATCTTAGAGCAATAACTAGAAGAGTTGGTGAGCCTTGCCTATCTAGTAGAGATCTCTTTTCAATGCTTGGTGATGACGATGAAGTTCAAAAGATTTTAAATATTTTTGAAAAAGAAGTGGAATTAGTATGAATACGGTCATCTTAACTTAGCTTGTGCTAATTTACCCCTAGCCAATATCCGGTAAAAAAGACTAAGTTTCCACGATGAAGTGCGACAATAATAATTCTTCCTTAATTATCTAATTAAGAGTGCTCCCTGTTTTTTATTTTATATTCATTTATGCATTAATTTACTACTGCTGAATGAACATAGGCAGACTCAAAGCTGTTACAGAGTGAATTGGAATCAACTTCAATGAATAATAGTAACTCCGATTTAAAATATTTCAGCTAGAAGTAGGAAAAAGACAAGGTCATAGCTTTAATTTAGCCACAAAAATAAAGTTATAACTATATGTTTTTTGTGCGATAATACATGTCGGAATTGAAGCCTGCCCTATTTAAGGTAGGCTAACCATTATCAATACAATTCTCTTTAGGGAGCATTATTAGGTTGGCAGAGAAGCTAAGGCGTGCTCAAGTTAGCGATACAGTTAAAATGAGCCTACTATCAGAAGTTCAGAGTAAGTGTCCTCTATGTCGAAAGAATCTTATCAAGCGAAAAACATCAGACAGAAAAGTCCCTGTTCGAGTTTTTGATGTAGCACATATATACCCGCTAAATGCAACAGAACGAGAGGTAGCTCTTTTAAAAGATGAAGAGTTGCTTTGTGATGATATCGATTCAGAGTGTAACTTCATTGCTTTGTGTAAAGAGTGTCACAAGATATATGACACTAAGAAAACGGTAGAAGAGTATCGACAGCTAGTTGAAATCAAAAAGGCATTTAACAGGATCCGGGATCTTACCGAAACATGGGACACTCAAACTTTACATAAAGACATCTCAATAGTCGCTGAAAGAATTAGTCAGTTGAGCAGAGAAGAGCTTAATACTAGCAAACTTTCATATAACGCTCTAAGAATTTCAGAGAAAACTGATGAGACATTTGGAGCAATATACGAAATGAAAGTCAGTGCGTTTGTGGTGACCTATTTTACTCATGTCAAAGAGTCTTTCAAACGTTTAGAAGAGCAAAGAAAAGCTAGTTCATTATTTATATGCAGCCAAATACGTTCGTACTACAGCTTATTGGAAATGGAGGGGGTAGGTCAAAGTGAAGTTTTCGATCTAATGTGTGAGTGGTTTATGGTGAATACTGGTATTAATGAGAGGATAAAAGCAGAAGTCTTGGTTTCGTATTTCATTCAACACTGCGAGATATTTTCATATGATAGTCCCAAATAAGATCATATCCATTGACGAAAGTGTTGTCTTCAAAGCAGCGAAGCTGTTATCAAAATTAGATGACATTAATGATGTTCTAGAGCTGTACTCAAAAAACAAGAAGATATTTGTTGATATTCCTGATTATATTGAAGCTTTAGACGTCTTATTCGTATTAAAAAAAATAGACTTAGACCTAACCAACGGGGTAATTAAAATTGCTTAAATCATTAAGTTGCGAAAAGCTGGTAGAAACGACTTTGACGTTTCAAACAGGTTTGAACTCCGTTGTCGGTGCGAATGATGCGCATAATTCAATAGGAAAATCTTCTGTATTGATGTTACTTGACTTCGCTTTTGGTGGAAGTGACTTTCCTGAAAAATGTGATGATGTAATTAAAAACCTGAATAATTTTGATGTGGGCTTTGTTTTTGAGTTCGACAAAGAGTATACCTTCATCCGTAATACAGGTACGAGCGACAGTGTATATCACATAGAGGATAAAATTCTTCTTACAATAGATGAATATAGAAAATTTCTGAGAGAAAAATATATTATTGATCGATATGACCTTAGTTTTAGAGAGTGCGTCGGTGCGTACTTTAGGATCTATCAAAGGGATAACTACAACGAGAAACGTCCTCTCGATATAGTGTCAAAAGAGAAATGGTTAGCTATTAGAAAAAGAATCCTGAAACTATTTGATGAGTACAGTGCTATTTCTAAGCTGGAACAAGACAAAAAGGTTGAGACTGACGTTCAGAAAGATATAAAGGGTACATTCAATACTGGTGCTATAGTCAAGATTAATAAGACAATTTTCAAAAAAAACCAAACTGAACTTGAGAGCTTGAAAGAGCAAATATCTGCCTTAAAAAAAGCATTAGGAGCAAATGTTACAGATATCAAATCAATAATTAGTGCTGAAAATGCTGAGTTAAAACGCAAGAAAGACACTTTGATTGATTTGAAAATTAGACATGAAACTAGCCTTAGCCGGATTGAGAGTAGTCTATCTAAAACGAGATTAAATAATAGTAAAGGGTTTAATGAGCTTGTTGATTTCTTCCCTAACATAGATAAAGAAAGGCTGTCACAAGTTGATTCATTTCATAGTGGTATTAGTAAGATCATGCGGAGTCAACTAAACGAAGAAAAGAAGTCACTCATCTTGACTATTAACGAGATCAAATATCAAATTGATGATATCGATAAAGAGCTTCTAAAGATCGTAAACTCAAAGGAAGATTCTGTTTACTTACTTGAAAAACTTATTGAGCTAGATCGCCTCGAAAAAGACTTGTCTAAACAAAATGACTTCTGGAAAAAGAATGGAGAAGTAAGACAAAGAATTAACGACCTTAAGGGGGACATCAAAGATCAGCTAGTCGACTCGATTAATAACATCGAGACATCAATAAACGAGGGACTACGCAAGTACATAAGTCAAATCTATTTAGATAAACCAATCAGTCCTAAATTGTACTTGCATGATTCCGACTATAAGTTTGATAGAGGTGATGATAGAGGTACTGGTAAAGGGTTTGCTAATATGATTTCTTTAGATTTGACCCTTTTAGAGAAAACGTGTTTACCTTGCGTCATCCATGACAGTCTATTATTTAAAAATATGGATGTTGCCTCAATAGAAAATCTGATTTCTATTTATTCAAGCTTTAAAAAGCAAATATTTATATCTATCGATGAAGTTTCAAAATATAAAGCATCAACGAAAAAACTAATTGATGAATCAGAGTTTATTAAATTGAATAAAAATCGAGTAGCTTTCGGTATAAAATGGAAAAATAAAGAAAACTAGTCGAGTATTTATTAAGTTAAAAAGAGTGCTGATTCACTTTTGTCCATCAATGTGCCAGTGATGCTTGCTGGCATACTCAGAACTGTAACATAACTTTTTAGAATGGTAGTTCACTCTAGCATTGTTAACATCGGCAAGTTGAGTTGTGACTGGCTGTATGTGAGTCTACAAATAGGCCAGTAAACACAGTAGAAGCACCTCTCGGCATTACTAACGAGAAGATTCCAGTCCTGAAAAGGGCTATATTGGATGTGACAACTAAAACAAGCAAGGTGAGAAGAGGTACTACTTTAAGTCACCTAAAGCATAGAGAGAAATTTAGGCCTTAAGCTTTGTTAACTAATTAACTGACAGTGTCAGATAACTCCCTTCTAAAACAATGATTGGAAGAATAATGAGTGAAATAACGGGACAGTTAATGAAACAGTTTTTAGTGTATTAATTTTAACCTATTTAATAGTGGTGGTGATAAAGTGAAGGTTGTTTATTGTACTGGAGATATTCCGTTAGAGGCGAAAAATCTTCTTGTTCTTACTCCTGATTATTATGGTACTAATTTTACCTATCTATGGGATGATTATACTTACAAAATAACATTTAAAGCATTTCTTTATATTGATGGTAGTCGGCATAATTTAGGGTTGATAAAGTTACTGTTTGAAAATGAGAATAATAGTCATGAATTTATCAAGAACAGTTTTAAAGAAAGTGAAGGTACCTTTCATTTAAGAGCGATAAATAGGTATAAATTTGTTTCTATTGGAGAAAGTATTGACTATTACTCAAAACTAAAACATTTAAGAATAGGCAAGAAAAGTGTAAAAAAACTTTTAAAAAAATTAAATGATGCAAGTTATCATATCGAAAATCTACCCTTATATAAATCTTGGCCTGGTTTTGAATTGTCCCTTATGAGAGATAATAGTGATTCTTCTATCTTAGATAAAGGGTATGCTATTGCAATTGGTTCATATAAAAAACTAGTTGAATTCGATGTAAGTGCTAATGTAAATAAAAGCAACCCTGTATTATTCCATTTTGATAAGAACGATGATTTAAACGGAAACATAAATGTTATTGTTGGAAAAAATGGCCAGGGAAAAACAGAAACCTTAAAGTCTGTAGCTAGTCAGTATTTGGCACTTGATAATAATGAACTCGAACTGCCATTTTTTCTTAAGCTAGTAGTTGTTTCGTTCTCACCATTTGATAATTTTTTAACTGAGTCTGAAGTTAAGATAATAAAAGACGAACAGCTTAATATTGACTCTGAATATGAAGACGAAGAAAAACAAGAGAGAGAGTTACGAACTGACCTTATTAATAATTACTCATATATCGGGTTAAGGTCTGAAGGTAATAGTTTGAATTTTGATTTAGCGAAGAAAAAGAGCGCTATTTCGCTTATAAATGCAATTAATGATGATAGAGAAAATAGCTGGATAAGAGACTTTGAACGATTAGGATTGATTACAGACACTTTAAAACTAGCAATAGACTTTTCTTATATTGGTATAAAGGCTGATAACAAGGTTTTATATCAAAGAGATTTAGATAAGTTTGCTAATGAAAACAAAAGTGAAGAAGTATTCGAGGGGGTAAATCTTGAAATTGTTTTGCTAGATGAAGACTTTAAAGAGAAAAAACTAAGCTCAGGGCAAATAATATACTCTTTGATGATTCCTAGAATTGTAGGCGAGATAAGTGATGAGTCATTGATTCTAATTGATGAGCCAGAGCTATATTTACATCCTGAGTTAGAGGTTGGATTAGTGTCCATGCTTAAGCTTATTCTTAAAGAAACATCTTCTTTTGCAATTATAGCAACACACTCATCTATTATTGTCAGAGAGATCAAAAAAAATTATGTCAAAGTTTATAGGGAAAGACATAGGTTCATTACTCCACAAATTGAAACTTTCGGAACTTCTCTCGACAAGATAACAGGATATATATTCAACGATTATGAAACACCAAAACCATATGAAGCAATTGTAAAAAATATAATTGAATCAAATGATTATCCATCTATTGATGATGCAATCAATGACCTATCATCAAGAGTGGGTGAAGATGCATTAACTTACCTATATCAATTGAGAAGAGAATATAAGAATAATGATTGATATTACAAAGTTGAGAGAAAAAAATGGTCGAGATAATTGGTTAGACCTAGCGCTAGCTAGCGATATGAAAAATGTGCCAACTTTGGAGAGGTTAGAACCAGTTATAAGGCACAAATATAAAAAGTATGACAAAATAATAAGAATGTATTCGAGCAAGCCAGAGAAGTCTGAGCTTGTAAGATACAAAGGCATACTTAAAAAATTCTATGAACAGAAACCAGCTTTACTGGTTAAACCTATTAATAGTAGAAGAAATAATGATGAACTAGAACAGTGCCCTTTTTGTGGGAGACCGTGTAACCCCAGTATTTTGGACCATTTTTTGCCAAAGAATAAATGGCCAGAGTATTCAATTTATAAGAATAACTTAGTTAATCAATGTGAATCTTGTTCATCTAAAAAATGGGAGCATTATTATTGTGATGAAAAAGACACTGCTAAATTTATTCACCCACTTTATTCAGAGCTTCTAACAAAATTAGAGTTTTATTTCACAATATCTTTCCCTCACCCCATAAACATAAAAAATGCTGTCATTGATCTAGATATCAAAATCCCTGATAACTTTTGCAATAAAGCTAAAGATAGAGTTTTACTGCATTTGGAAAATTTAGATGTAAAGGGGTATGCGTTAAAATTTGCAGATTCTGAGTATATTTCCTGGATAAAGAAAGCTGAACGAAAAAAAGTAGACATCTCCCGTATGCTTCAGGACAATATATCTTTGGATGAAAAAGATATTAACAATAGATGGGATATTTGTTTATATAAGGCAATGTTGAACAATCCTATAATTGTCAATTACTTTACCGCCAATCGTCCTTAATTGTGAAGCACCAAAAAAGTGATAACCTGTTCTCTTGTGATTTGTCATATTTCCTCATGAAGCGATTCAGGCATTTATCATATTTGAAACTCAAATCTGTCTAGGAACATTATAAATTAAATTCTATATAAACAGATTTAAAGGAAATTGGTTGATAGTTAAGCATCTGACTTGATTTACAATAGAATTAGTTGCAATTGACTTTGGTGCTATAAGATAATTACGTGGATTTCAGCAGTCAGCTGGAAATTCTATGGTGACTCTAGGGTCCTTTCGCAATGATAATTCGTGAACTCGGCCAGGATCGGAAGATAGCAACCGCAGCGGATGACTCATGTGCCGGAGTGTGGCTCTAGAGGAACCTCCAACCTCATTTCTTATCTCTAGTATTTTCAAATTTTATTCTGACCGATTACGATAAATAAATCGTGTTTTCTGGTACAATTTGAGCTGTAAAGATTGGGTCGTTTTATGACAGTTATTCCTGAAATAATTTTGTTTTATGACAGCTATTGCTGAAAACTATGCCAATATTAACTGAAAACGGTCCTCTACAGCCCGCATTCACTTGTTCGTTTTATGCCAAGAAATCCTGAAAGCGACAAAAATTAAAGTTTTCAAAGTTGATCTTGGAAAGCGATAAATTACATATATTAAAAATTGAAATAGCGTGATAGATCTATGTATTATTTAAAACGTTTACTGTTTTTTACTGTCTCTTTGTTTTTATCTTCTTGCTCAACAAATAATATTGATTTTCGAAAAGTTGGTAAGCCGATTAAAAATTATAAGTTTACTCAATGTTTACCAAGCAATGTAGATGTACTTCCAATCTTTATCAGTGGATATGAGCCTAAGTTTCCGGTTTCTAGGCGGATAAAACATGAAGGTGGGAAGGTAACAGTAATGTTTGATATTCTTGCTGATGCCAAAATTACAAATGTTGTATCTTCTACTGAAGATTATGAATATTTTGCTACTCATGCTAACTATGCGATGAAAACTTGGAAAGTGAAACCGGCAATGCTAAATGGGAAGCCCATAAAAGTAAGGTGCGGGTTTACATTAAACTATCAAATAAAGTAGCTGGTATCGGCCTCAAACGAGGCCGTTGTTGTTTTTACTCTTGAACTAAAACGTCACACTTGTATAAATGTTCTTGGTTGGTCAGTGCATTTGATAATTTAGGTAGCAGATCTTCCATTCTCTTTTGAAGAGTCCAAGGAGGGTTAATGACAAACATTCCGGATGATGTCATACCACGTCCTGATGAATCTTCAGCGAGTGCAAGTTCAAAACGCTGAATATTCTTAATACCACTTTCTTTTAATGTTTTTTCCATTAAATCAACGTTTTTTCTGTCTACAACGGGGTACCAAATCGCGTAAGTTGCGGTACTGAATTTTTTATAAGCCTTTATGACAGACTCAACGACAAGCTGGTACTCTGTTTTTATCTCATAGGATGGGTCGATTAATACTAATGCTCGCCGACTCGCCGTAGGAACAAGTCCAAGCATCCCTTTTAAACCGTCGCTTTTGGTGATTTTTATTTTACGGTTTCGGTTTATATTCTTCGAAAGATGCTCAAAATCCTGTGGGTGTAATTCAAATAACCAGCCCTTATCTTGTGGACGTAAAAAATATTTTGCGATAGCGGGAGAACCAGGATAAAACTCAAGTTCATCAGTTTGGTTAAATGAGTTAATCGCTTCAAAATAGCTGCGGATTTCAGGGAATTGCTTAGTATCTAATTTCGCAATGCCATTCGTGTACTCTTGCAATTTTTGCATGTTTTCAGAGTGTAAATGATAAAGCCCTGCTCCAGAGTGAGTGTCGATATAATCGAATGCTTTATCTTTTTTTCTTAAATGTTCAAGTATCTCAATTTGAACAATATGCTTGAGTACATCGGCAAAGTTGCCGGCATGGAAAGAGTGTCTGTAACTTAACAAGAGGGGCCTCAGATCGGCTTTTATTTCGATTGTGGCATATGATCTTGATATATAGACGAAGAGTCAATGTATATAAAATAATTTATCAGAGTAAAACTGTCACAGTTTTACTCTGATAAATGAAAGTTACGATAATTTAAAGCGATTGATAATACCTTGAAGTTGAGTAGCTAAAGCACTCAGTTCAACGCTTGCCTGAGATATTTGTTCTGCTCCAGCCGCATTTTCTGTCGCTGCAAATTTAATATTTTGCATGCTTTCATTAATTTCCTCAGTAGCTGAAGACTGTTGGGATACGGCCGTAGCGATTAGCTCTGCATTTTCAGCAATGTTTTGAATTTCTTTCAACGCATCAGAGATTAAAATAGCGCTGTCATTCGCTGAATTAATGGTTTTTTCAGCTAATTGATTTGATTCACTCATTGTTCTTACTGCCGTAGAAGTACCTTGCTGTAAGTGACCAATCATATCTTCGATATGGCTAGTAGACTCTTGAGTTTTATGAGCAAGCTGCCTTACCTCATCAGCAACAACGGCAAACCCACGCCCTTGCTCACCAGCTCTCGCTGCTTCAATAGCGGCGTTGAGTGCAAGCAGGTTTGTTTGTTCAGCAATCCCATGTATCACTTCTAAAACACTGCCAATTTTTTGTGAGTCAGTCGCAACTTGCTTAATAGCATCTGTCGCTGAGCTCACTTCAGTGGCTAACTCAGACATATTGTTAATGGTTTGTTCAATCTGTTTATTGGCATTTTCAGAAGTTGAGTGTGCTTGATTAGACAGCTCTGAAACATTGACAGCATTTTTCGCAACATCATTAACCGTTACACTCATTTCGTTGAGAGAAACCGATATACTCTCAATATTAGCTTGTTGCTCAGTTAAACTGTTCGTTGCTTGGAGGCTAACGGCACTGGTTTCTTCAGAAGTGCTTGCTACTTGCTCAGAAGCTTGTTGTAAATCAAAGACCATATTTCTCAGGTTTTTACTCATTTGTAACATGGACTTAAATACACCTGTCGCACTCGGACTCTCACTTTGTTCTTTAAGTAAACCCTCAGCAATATTCTGAGATAATAATTCCATGTCATTGGGTTCACCGCCAATCGGAGTCATGATTGATTTTGATATTAATAGAGATACCACCAGAATTGAAACCACAGCAATAACTATGATGATCAATAACTCGTACACCATAGTGTAGACTGGGGCATATGCTTCATCTCTATCTATTTCAGATATAAGTGCCCAATGAATCCCAAAGAAATCAATTGGAGCATAAGCCGATAAAACCTCATGCCCATTATAATCAGTGATGATTTGCGAGCCTGTTTTACCTTGAAGCGCTAATTCAACTGACTTTGTTTGTACGCCATTTTCGCTGATACTTCCTGCAAAACTATTGTTAACACTGTGTTTATGGGGGTCAAGAAATGAGTCAGAGCGCATTCTGAAGTCACTACCGACAAGATAGGACTCACCCGTCTCACCCATTCCTTGTCGCTCTTGCATAATTTCATTTAGGTTCCCAGACGAAAACTGAAGTGCAATAACGATTGGTTGCTTATTGATATCTTCTAAATATGTACCAATAAAAGCTTGAGGAGTATTTTGGCTTGGTTCGTAAGGAGCAAAGTCTTCTACAATAAAAGTTTTATATTTAATTACGCTTTTATATAGGGACGCTAAATTAGAATTTTTAAATGGACCTAAATTTAAATTAGTTTTGTAATCAGATTCTTTTGCAACAGAATAAACTACTACTCCATCACTATTAATAATAAATAAGTCGTAATAATTTTTTAATTTAATAAAATCTTCTAAAACCGCACTATGTTTATGGGTAAGTTCATCTAAAGGGAATTTAGAATCTGTATGAATAATATCTTTTAAAATATCCTTGGCAAGGAGCGTATCTGCTTGAGTTCGCTTTAAAAATCTGTTTACCTGTAAAGCTTTCATTGAGCGTACACTTTCAAGTTGATTATATACTTGAGAAGAAATAGATGCTTTCGCTGTATATATTGCAATTATCCCTAAAAGTAATGTTGGTACTAAGCCTATTGCCATAAAAGCAATAAGTAACTTATTTTTAAGTTTCAACTTTAGCTCCCTCTAAAAAGCGCAAACTATTTGTATGTAATTAAGTTAAATAATTACGAGATATATTTTCTATCGAAATAAATACCTAAATGAAAGTATTTAGGCTTTGTCAAAAAGACAAGTGGTAAAGTAATGTAATTACAATGTTATAGGAAGAGAGTTTTAGTTTGTTTGAATAAAAAACATACAATATATCAACCATTTTTAATTTTAATATAAGTGACTGAGTAAATTGCAATCATAACGGTATGGCGTTCTGTTTATTGTGCCTAAAATGGTAAATTTCATCACGGTTTGTATTTAGCTGCCGTAATGAACTCACCAAATGTCTCGCACCATATGATCACGCTGTTAAATTTATCGATATTTACATCTTCAGGAACATTAACAATGAACCCATTGAATGAGTTAATACTCGCAATTTGGGTCATTTGATGTTTGTGTTTTTTAAAGTCAACTTCAGTGTCGATAAACGTTGGAGACAGGTAAATGCGATAATCAGGACCAGGTGCAAGCTTACCTTTAAAGGCGATGTTGCGGTCACTAACTGAAAGCGTACCATCACCCCAATGAAATAAATCACTGTCAGTGAGGTTACGCTTAAACTCAGCAGTATATTTTGCTTCAGACATCTTGGCAGAGATCATGCTGGGGCTAGGGGATTTGGAAGCTGTGAGTATTGGGAGTGTATAAATACCTACGGCAAAACCAATGATTCCAAACAAAAGATGAGACAGTAAAATTAAAAGTTTTTTCTTCATTTCTACAATAACAATAGGGGATACTCTTGCTAACTATAGACCCTGTAGAGTACGTTTTTCTAACAAAAAAATTTTAGCATGATGTTCTCAAGCTATCCTTTGGCGAATAATATTTTTTACTGAGTAGAAACCCAATGTTTTTCTGGAATAATATCTACGATTACCCATTGGCCTTGTTGTTTTATTAATCTTAGGGTTCTATCGTCCATCCACTTTTCTCCGCCTTTTAACCCCAGTAGTTTTACCTTAACTTTTACGTCAGTTGAAAACTTTCTGAAAAAATCGATGTCGACGTCATCAACTTCAAATTGAACATTGGTCATCGGTAAATTGAGCATATGGCGTTGAACTGAGGAGGCGATATGATAGTGTTTAAGTAGCTCTTTTAGCCTTGGATTAACCAGAGTCATGGCTGCTTTTACATCTCGCTTATTATAGATGTTATCCAAAAATTCAATGGACTTTGCTTCTGGCGATTTAGCAGATACAGAAGATGATTGATCACATCCAAAGATAAAAATTGTTAAACACAGAACTATCCATCTCATTGTTTTTGGCTCTTTGTACTTTTTTATAAGGTTATATAACATGCTATCACTTTTAACAACTTGTTCGATTAAGGTTTCAGCTTGTGGATAAAACAAAAATAAAAAGTTATCCACAAAATCTGTGGGCAACTATGTTGATGGTTTTTGATCTAAATTTTAAGCTATTGATATTACGAGATTATCCGTCTTTGGATTGTGGCATTTTTGGTTTGTCAAGTGATAAGGTTTTATTGTGATGGTAATCACATCACTCTAATGCAGATAAACGCTTCAATGAGTAATAGTGAGCGATTTGTATAGATAAATCTTGACTTGTCTTTAGATTCCTTTGCGAGATCTGAAAAGTTTGATGGGTGTACTATTGCCTTTTCTTTTTGTATAACCATGTCTGCGAGCATACTTTTATAATCTTTACTGTATTTATTGTGTCATCAAACGGAATTTTAAGTTGTGATAACCAAGTCTGAAAGCCATCAACATTATATCTAGTCGAACATTGTTTAAACTCTTTAACACCTGATTCACTAAGTAATGACTCTAAACGAGGGTTGTTAGGCCTGTTTGGAAGGCTAGGGTTTAATACGGGGTATTCAAATCTTTCTTTAAATAGTTTCTCTAACTCTTCAATTTCATCATTTGATAATTCTCTTGGTGCATCTATATAGAAATCGTGGCATTTGGTGTCTATTTGATATCAAAATTTTTCGGGGCAGTGGCATCGCTTTATAGTTCAAACCACTTGCAGAAGTAATTGGATGAATTGAGGTTGGCGAAGTTGCCATAATCGAAACTTAAAGGAGTTTCTAGAATTATAATATTTATTACTAATTCATTGACCTAAATGAATAATAATCAACTTAGTGTTTAAACTAAAGTGCCGAGAAAATTCTCGGCACTTTAAAAAAAGCAATTAGATTACTTTTCAACTTTTGACATATCACCAGCTTGAATCAAAGTGAACTCTTCAAGTTTTATATACTTATTGAAGACGTCATTGATATCAGAAACAGATAGACCTTGAATTGCTTGCTCAAAATCTTTGCTCATTTGCATATCACGATCAAGACGAAGGTTAAGTGCAAGTGTGCCAACAAGTTCTTTATCTTGCGAACGGCTCACTTTGTAGCTTTGAAGTAAACCAGACTTTGCTGCATCCAATTCTTCTTGAGTAAAGCCGTCTTTAATCACTTTTTGGATTACTTCTTTAAAGCCTTTTTCTACTTTAGCTAAGTTTTGTGGTGCGCAAATCGCATATGCGCCAAGAGAAGCACGCTCGTTAAAACGACTTAGGTTCATAAATGAACCTGCACCATAACTTAAGCCATCTTTTTGACGAAGGCGAGTAGCTAAACGGCTGTTCAAGAAGCCACCACCAAGAATATAATTAGCAACTGTCATTGCAGGAGCATCTGCACTGCTATAGCCAATTGGTAAAGAAAGAGAGGCAACAAAAGTTGCATTTTCTTTATCTGGTGTATCAAACTTTAAGTTTTCAATAGTAAGTTTCTTATATGGACGATCTACTCGCTTATAAGCGACTTTACTGTCCCAGCCTTTGGTCAGCTTTTCTAATTGTTTAACCGCCGCAGGTTTATCGAAATCACCAATAATGGCGATTTGCATATGGTCTGCACCGTAAAACTCTTTATGGAACTTTTTCACATCCTTCAGGCTTAACTTATCAAGAGCTACGAGTTGCTCTTCGAAAGTTGATGTGTAAGCAGGATGCCCCTTAGGGAAAGGCGATTGATGACGGCTATAAGCATTGAACGCAAGACGCTGAGGATCTTGTAAGTTTTGCTCTACAGCAACCTTTACTTGACCTTTATAGAGGTCAAACTCTTTTTTATCAAAAGCAGGTGTTTTTAAAACTTCCGCAACGAGTTGCAGCACTTTACTTAAGTTTGCTTTCGTGGTTTCTACACTCGCTGTTGCATTTTCACTACCACCACCAATACGAACTGTGGCTTCAAGCTTATCAAACTCATTTTTAAGCTCTTCACGGTTTAAACGCTCAGTACCACGCATTAGCATGCTGCCAGTTGCATCACCTGCCATGTTCATACCCGTTAGGTGCTTTAAGTCACCCATTTGGCTAGATACACGTACAACAACAGATTCACCACGTGTTTTCTTTTCAAGCAAAGCAACTTTAACGCCTGATTTCAGTGTTACAACTTCAGTACGCTTGTCAATATTGTCTTGTGAAGGATCGAATGCTTCACCTTGAGCCACTTGCTTACGGCCTTTATAGCCTTTAAGCATGTCTTTTACATCTTTAACTTGTGGGATTTCAACACGCTCAGGTTTTTCAGCTGGAATAAAGCGACCCGTTGTACGGTTGTTCTGAGTTAAATACTTCTCAGCTACGCGCTGTAAGTCTTCTTTAGTAACGTTTTCCATGCGATCACGATTCAAGAACAGTAAACGCCAGTCGCCTTGACCAATCCATTCACTGATCTCTAATGCCACTTTTTCTGAAGAGTTAAAGGCTAATTTTAAGTTCTTCAAAATCGTTCGTTTAGCAGCGTCAACTTCTTTATCTGTGATCGGTGTGCTTTTGATGCTTTCAAGCGTTGAAATCATGCCGTCTTGAACTTTTGACAGATCAGCTGATTTATCTACTTCGGCCATAAAGATAGCCACACCAGGATCTTGCCATTGGAAGTTAAAGCCGAAGGCTTGAGATGCTTTTTTCGATTCAACAAGCTTTTTGTATAGACGACCATTTGGTGTAGAAGACAGCACTTCACTCAGTACGTTCAAAGCTGCAAAGTCTTCATGTGAGCCTGCAGGAACATGATACATAGTACCAACAAGCTGTACGTCACCGACACGACGCACAGTTACTAAGCGTTCACCATCTTGTGCTGGCTCTTGAGTATATAGTGGAGGTATTACACGCTCAGGCTTAGGAATAACACTAAAATAATCTTCAACTTTATCGATCATGTTGTCAGCGTCAAACTTACCTGCAACGATTAAGGTTGCATTATCAGGCTGGTAGTACTTTTTGTAGAAGGCCTTTAGATTTTCAATTTTGACGTTTTCTAAATCTGAACGAGCACCAATGGTTGATTTACCATAGTTATGCCACATATAAGCTGCAGCCATCATGTTTTGTAAAGTAATACGGAAAGGGCTGTTTTCGCCACGTTCGAACTCGTTACGTACTACCGTCATTTCACTATCAAGATCTTTTTTGGCAATGAAAGAATTAACCATACGGTCAGCTTCCATATCTAATGCCCAGTTAATATTCTCTTCAGTCGCTGCGAAAGTTTCATAGTAGTTTGTGCGATCAGTCCAAGTGGTACCGTTTGGTCGAGCACCGTGGCTGCTTAATTCCGCTGGAATGTCTTTATGCTTTGGAGTGCCTTTAAAAACAAGGTGCTCAAGTAAATGAGCCATACCTGTTTCACCGTAATTCTCGTGCTTTGAACCAACATAATAAGTCACGTTTACGGTTACAGTTTCTTTGGTTTGATCAGGAAAAAGGAGAACTTGTAAGCCATTGTCTAACTGATATTCTTGAATGCCTTCAACTTCTGTCACTTTCGTAGCCGCTAAAGCATTGAATGAAAGTGCACCTAGAGCCAATAAGCTGGCTAATAGTGTTTTTTTGGTACGTAACGCCGTTGTCATGATAATTCCTTTTATGATTGTTTATACATGATTTATCACGCCGCTAACTTATCACATTAATTTAACAAGATTCATTTTTAAATGTTTCTAAAAATGTAATACCAAAGTTAACGTTTGAAATGTGCACTTTTTTTAGTTAATAATGAGATGCTTACAATAAAAGTTATGGATAACAATGATAAAAATTAAGTCGCTACAAAAGCATTACAATATGGGTGAGCAACAAGTATCCGCACTCGCAGGCGTAGATGTAGAAATTAATAAAAACGAGTTTGTAGCCATTATGGGACCATCAGGTTCTGGCAAATCAACACTCATGAATATTATTGGTTGTTTAGATAAACCTAGTAGTGGCGAATACTTCCTCAGCGGAAACAATGTCAAAGACTTGGATGATGATGAATTGTCGTCGTTTCGAAATCAGTCTGTTGGTTTTGTTTTTCAAAGTTTTCACCTCCTTCCCAGACTATCAGCCTTAGACAATGTACTCCTTCCTTTGAGGTTTTCATCACAGCAACGTATTGATACGGATTATGGTTTACAGCTTTTAGACAGAGTTGGTCTAAAAAGCCGATCTCACCATAGGCCAAATCAATTATCAGGTGGACAAAGACAGAGAATAGCCATTGCTCGAGCATTAATAAACAAACCAAGCATTCTTCTTGCTGATGAACCCACAGGAGCTTTGGACTCAAAGACTTCTGTTGAAATTATGGAGTTGTTTACTGAGCTGCATGAATCAGGGCAAACCATTGTTTTAGTGACGCATGAAGATGAAGTAGCGGCTTATGCTCAGCGCGTTATTCGAATGCGAGATGGTCTAGTGCAATCAGTAGAGTTGAGGAGGGAGAATGTTGCGTAGTTATATTTTACCGCTAATGGGTTGCTTACTATCGGGAGCTGTTAATGCAAGTGAGACACAGCCAAAACTATTATTAACAGGGCAGCTAATATCTTCAAAGTCGCAGAAGTTCTCTGTCCCTCAAGCTGGGAACTCCTGGAGATACCAAATTCAATGGATGATTGATGAAGGTAAGGTCGCCAAAGTAGGAGATAACGTTGTTATCTTTGATAAAACTCAGATAGATAGCCAAGTCGAGCAATTAAAAGCGAATTTATTAAGGTTTAAAGCTCAAGAACAAAGCCAGACGGTGCAGTTAAAAAAAAGCATACTTCAAGTTCAATTTGATCTTAAAGAAAAACAGCTCAATCTTGAGAAGGCACAATTAGATGCCTCAATTCCCGCAGATTATATTTCAGCAAAGGATTATGCAGATAATCAGTTCAATTTGATGAAAGCTAAAAATGACTTAACGCAAGCTGAAGAGAAGTTAGAGTCAGAATTAGCTAAGCAAACATCAACATTAAAGCAGTTGCGTATTGACAATGAAAAGGCGCAGCTAGAATTGGATAACACTTTATCTTCACTAGAAAAGTTGACAATAGCCGCCGAAATTGAAGGCCCTGTAAGTTATGGGCGAAACATGTGGCAAGATAAAAAAATAGCGGTCGGTGATACTTTGCAGGTAGGCCGCAATGTAGCCAATATTTATGCTCTAAACAACTTAAAAGTAACGGCTTGGATTAATGAAGTTGATGTAGATAAGTTACAGGTTGAGCAAGATGTTCTGGTTTACCTTGATACGGATCTATCTCAACAGCTTGAAGCTAGAGTCACAAATATTAGCTCACAAGCCAATACAAAAAACGCATGGGGAAACAGCCGTTGGTTTGAGGTTTCTGTAGAGTTTGCCAATCAACCAAACGTTGAACTTAGCCCAGGAATGAGTGTTCTCGTGTCAGCTTTGCCAAAACAGATGGAGTTGTAATCGATGCAAAAATATCTACTAACAAGCTTACTTGCATGTTTGGCCTTACAAGGTTGTAGCTCTGAAAAGGTGGTAACAGTTGAAACTGGACTATTACCACAGAAAATTAGTTTAACAGGAGAGCTTGTGTCGGCGAATACCGTACAAGTATCACCTCCTGTTGTTAATCGGGTTTGGCAATATCAAGTGAAAACCTTAGCAACTGAGGGAAGCTTTGTAAAAGAAGGACAAACGATTGCAACATTAGATACATCAGAGTTGATGCAACGACTTCAGAACAAGTCTTCTGAGTTAGCCACAATTAAGCAAGACATTAAAACGACTCGCATTCGAATGTTTGAAGAGATTGAGCAATTAAAACTGAATATTGCTGAAGCCAAAATGAATTATGACAAAGCGAAACGAAAATTTGATTTGTCTGATGAAACAGTGGCTGAAATAGAAAAAAAGAAATATGAAAATGACGCCTTGATCTCAAAGCGGAAAGTGAAGTTGACGCAGCAATTACTTGAGTTAGAAAAGCAAAGTTTAAAGCAACGTTTATTGATGCTAGAAAGTGATCAGCAAAAAATGGCGGCTGAAGTTAAAGAGCTACAACAAGGTATTGTGAGTTTTAATATCAAAGCGCCAAAAGAAGGCATGCTTGTTTACGAAAAAGATTTTAATGGTGAGAAAGTAAAAGAAGGTCATACCTTATATGCGGGGATGGGCTTGGTAAGTATTCCAGATTTGACGGATATGCAAATCAAAATGTCAATTCTTGAGGTAGAAGCGCATCGAGTGCAAATTGGGCAAGTCGTTAGCATTCGATTAGATGCAAACCCTGAAAAAGAGTTCAAAGGAAAAATCACACAATTAGGAAAAGTTTTTCGAAGTAAAAGTTGGAATGTTCCTTTGATCGTATTTGATGCAATTGCTGATATTGAAGACGCAGAGCAGCAAATTATGAAGCCGGGAATGACGGCTAAAATATCGATAGATGTATCATCTACGGAAACGCAATTACTTTTACCTAAAGCAGCTATTTATTACGAAAATGGATTACCTAGCGTAGACAAAGAGTCATTTTTATCCTCATCTCATGTGTTTGTAGAAATCGAACAAATGGGTGAAAGCATGGTTTCAATTTCCAAAGGGCTTGAAGCCGGCGATAAGGTGGTGTTGAGATGAGAGTGATTTCAGTAACAGTCTTATGCGCACTATTTTTAAGCGCATGTTCAACCCCAGAATCGCAAGATACGTTAACCGTTGAAGTTAAGAAATCAGATTTTGGTATTCACATTCCTGCAGAGGGGAGTTTAGAGTCAACCGAATCAACGTTAATTACTGCACCTCACAGCCTTCGAGGCAGGCAATCATTGGTATGGCTTCTGCCAAATTTTTCGAGTGTTAAGAAAGGGGATGTAATTGCACGCTTGGATGCGAAAAGAACGTCCTTTATGTTAAAGAAGGATAAGTTGGATAATCAGCGTTCGGAATTTGATGGCACCATGAGAGCCAGTTCAGATGAAGTGGCAAGAAAAAAGCTTATACAAGACAAGTCTGTAACTGCAACAGAAAAAAAATTAGCGGATAAATTTTTTAGTGACGATGAACGTGTTTATACCAAAATCGAGATCATTGACCAAATGCGAAATCAAGATTATCTCGATGCCAAAATAGATTACCTAGATTGGAATGCGGGTCAACACAACCAAAAGGCTAACGCTGAACAAGCTTTGATTAAACTCAAGCAGAAAGGCATTCAAACCAAGATTGATAGACACGAGACTAACTTAGCTAACCTTGATATTACAGCTGCTCATGATGGGCTTTTTGTTTACAAAAAGAATTGGTACGACGAATATCCGGCTGTAGGAGACGCTATTTTTTCAGGACAAACCATCGGTGAGTTGCCTAACACATCGAGCATGCAAGCGTCACTATACGCACTAGAGTCCGAGTCATCTGGCTTAAAGGTCGGATTAAAAGCAATCGTTTATCTAGATGCTTACCCAAACAAACCTTTCGAGGGGAAAGTAATTCAAGTTGATTCATTAGCACAACCAAAAGAAAAAGGGAGTCCTGTTAATTATTTCAATTTCACAGTTCAGCTCAATGAAACTGTTCAGGAGTTAATGAAACAGGGACGACAAGTGAATGCAAAAATTGAAGTACTTGAAAGTCAGAGAATGTTAGCCGTACCAAGTCAATCTGTATTTCAACATGAAGATGAATATTGGGTCTTCGTCAAAGATGGTAACGAATTTGAAAAAAGAAAAGTCACTTTAGGATCCCGTAACCTTAATCGAACTGAAATTACATCAGGTTTGAATGAATCAGAAGTGATTGCGTTAACTCAGCCTGTCGGAGAGCAACTATGATTGATTGGAACAATTATATTAAAGGCGTACAGCACGCATTAGTTGAGATGCAACATCACAAACTAAGAACATTTTTAACATTACTCGGTATGGTTTTTGGTGTTGGTGCTGTCATAGCTATGTTAAGTGTGGGTGAGGGTGCTGAAAAAGAAGCTCTGAAAATGATTGAGTCAATGGGTGTAAATAACATTGTCGTTAATGCTAGAGAGTTCGATAATGAAACCCTAAAAACGGTACGAGAACACAGTTTAGGGTTGACCTTATCTGATGTTCATAGTGTGAAAGAAACATTGCCTTTTATTGGTAACTGGACAGCTGAAAAGAAAGTAAAGGTTTTTGGTTTGTTTAGCTTTTCAGGACAAAGCGATGCTACAGTTTCTGCTGTCACTGAAAACTTTTTTGAATTAAGTTCGTTATCTTTAATTTCGGGAAAGGGTTTTACATCAGCAGACAATAAAGAATACAAGCAAGTTGCTATTTTAGGGCCTGAAACGGCAAGAAGTCTATTCCCAAGTGGTAATGCACTAAATCAACCAATTAAAATCAATCATCAATGGTATACAGTGATAGGTATTCTCTCTGATAAACATGAAATCAAATCAAAGATCCAAGGTGTGAAAATGGGGGGGGAACGTAATACCATTTTTATTCCTTTAGGTACCGCATTGAAAAAAATGCAATTTGATAAGCTTGAAGATAAGCTAGATTCAGTAAAGTTTGAGTTGATTGATGGTGTGAATCCAAATCGAGCTGCGCAAGCATTAAAGCATTTACTCGATAGAAGACATAATGGTGAGCAAGATTTTGATATTGTCGTCCCCGCGGCATTATTGGCTCAACACCAAAAAACTCAACAAATCTTCAATATTGTAATGGCTTGTGTTGCAGGCATCTCTTTATTGGTCGGTGGAATTGGCATTATGAATATTATGCTTGCCACTATTTTGGAGCGAACCGTTGAAATTGGTTTACTCAGAGCATTAGGCGCTAAAAAATCTGATATAGCAACACAGTTTTTGATTGAAAGCTCAGTAATTTCGGCAACGGGTGGAATTATTGGGATGATACTAGGGTTTTTAATCGCAATTGTGATTTCAAGTGTCGCTGATTGGCCTGTGGCTTGGTCGCTTTTATCAATCGTGATCTCGTTCGGAATGTGTATGTTTATTGGTGTAGGGTTTGGGTATTATCCAGCTAAGAGAGCGGCGGAGTTGGATCCGATAGTGGCACTTCAAAGGGATTAACTTTTCTTAAGCAATAAAAAAGGCCTCAATTGAGGCCTTTTTTATGAAACAAGAAGCTATCTTTTTTCCAGCATAACAAAATCACGGTGCGCTGAACCAGTGTATAACTGACGTGGGCGACCAATCTTATGTCCTGGAGTATCTAGCATTTCTTTCCAATGAGAAATCCAACCTACTGTACGTGCTAATGCAAACATTACAGTGAACATACTTGTTGGAATTCCAATCGCTTTCATGATGATACCTGAATAGAAGTCTACGTTCGGGTATAATTTCTTAGACACGAAGTATTCATCTTCTAGGGCGATACGCTCAAGTTCCATTGCTACGTCTAGTAAAGGATCTTGAATGTTAAGCTCTTTAAGAACTTCATGACAAGTTTCACGCATAACTTTAGCGCGAGGGTCAAAGTTCTTATAAACTCGGTGGCCAAAGCCCATTAGGCGGAATGGATCACTCTTGTCTTTTGCTTTCGCAATGAACTCAGGAATACGGTCAACGCTACCAATTTCTTCAAGCATGTTTAGGCAAGCTTCGTTAGCACCGCCATGAGCTGGACCCCATAGAGAAGCAATACCAGCAGCAATACATGCAAACGGGTTAGCACCAGAAGAACCTGCTAAACGAACAGTAGAAGTAGAAGCATTTTGTTCATGATCTGCATGAAGAATGAAAATGCGATCCATTGCACGCTCAACAACTGGATTCACATGGTATTCTTCACATGGAACAGAAAACATCATGTGTAAAAAGTTGCCTGCATAGCTTAGGTCATTTCGTGGGTAAACGAATGGTTGACCAGCAGAATACTTGTAGCACATTGCTGCAAGTGTTGGCATCTTAGAAACTAAACGGTAAGCCGCTATTTCACGATGTCTTTCATCGTTCACATCAAGCGAATCTTGATAAAATGCAGCTAATGCACCTGTAACACCACAAAGCATTGCCATTGGGTGAGCATCGCGACGGAAACCTTTGAAGAACGTAGATAATTGTTCGTTAACCATGGTATGTTGAGTCACGGTTTGTACGAAGTTATCGTGTTGTTCTTTGTTAGGTAAATCGCCATTTAGCAATAAATAGCATACGTCTAAGTAGCTAGATTGAGTTGCTAATTGATCGATTGGGTAACCTCTGTGTAAAAGGATACCTTGAGCACCATCAATATAGGTAATTGCTGATTCGCAGGACGCAGTTGCTAGAAAACCAGGGTCAAAAGTAAAATACCCTTGTGAACCTAGTTTACTAATATCTAACACGTCGAAGCCTTCGGTGCCTTGTTTAATAGGCAGCTCGAACGAGTCTTTTCCTGGTAAGTTTAAAGTGGCTTTTAGATCAGCCATACCCAGTTCTCCTTACTTCATTCTTGTGTGAGAGTGGCATGAGAAAGTGCCATACTTTACCGTTATTTTAGTCTAACTTCCAATTTAAATAACCGTTTTAATGTGAATAAATAATTATAAATCTATTAAGAAATATAGTACTGCTAAATAAAATTGGTTTGATTGACATCAAAATATACAAAAAAACAAAATATCCGTTATGTGATGTTTGTATTTGACTTTTGCGGCGAGTATACTTTGCAGCGGCTCTTGGGGACGTTCCCAATTAGTCATTTCGATTTGTTACAGCTAAAAAAGCAAAGTCAGGATATGAAGGTTGAAATTTAGTTAGCTAAATGAAACTTGAATAGCACAGAAATTGCCACTTTTGACCGTAATCCGAAGGACTGTGTATATTTTGAGTTTCTTCTGTGCTGCCGAAATGCTTATGTAGAGTAACTACATGTTGCATTCACAGCTTGGATAAGCCCCAAAAAATACAGCTGCAAATCGAAATCGTTAATTGAGAGTGTCCCCATCAAGCTGAAAGTTGTTATATATCGTGAGTGATTTCAACCCCTGTAATTAATAGCTTCAGATAGAGCAAAATTAAATGAGCTTTTTGCCAGAGCATATATAGTAGTCTATAACTGTAAAGTGCTTTAACAAAAAGTCGTTAACATAATAATATGCTCAATGGAGCTGAGTGAGCAGAACGTGAAAAAGCAAAGACCTGTCCATTTAGATCTACAAAAAATCCGCTTTCCTGCTACAGCGATTGCGTCAATTCTTCACCGTGTATCCGGTGTGATTATGCTATTTGCAGTCGGCATCCTGCTGTGGATGTTGAATACTTCTTTGGCGTCAGCTGAGAGTTTCGCAGACATGCAAGCATTATTCGCTAACCCGTTCGTTAAATTCGTTATATGGGGAATTTTAACTGCACTGGGTTATCACCTAATTGTTGGAGTCCGTCATTTGATTATGGACTCTGGCCGTTGGGAAGAACTGCAATCTGGCATGGCTACAGCAAAAATTAGTTTTGTTTTAGCTATCGCTGTTTCTGTATTAGTGGGGATTTGGGTATGGTAACCAATGCAGCAAGTTTTGGACGCAGTGGCGTACATGACTTCATTATGATTCGTGCGAGTGCTATTGTTTTAGCATTGTACACACTGTTTTTAGTTGGCTTTATTGCCTGTAATGGTCCACTAACCTATGAAGTTTGGTCTGGACTATTTAGCACTTTAGCAATGAAAGTATTCACTATGGTTGCTTTAATTGCATTACTTATCCACGCATGGATTGGTATCTGGCAAGTATTAACTGACTATATTAAGTGCACAACATTGCGTGGTGTATTGCAGTTTGTGACAGTCATAACCGCTTTTACTTATCTAGCGGTAGGCTTATTTACAGTGTGGGGTGTTTAAGTGAGTATTCCAGTTCGCGAATTTGATGCCGTAGTAATCGGTGCCGGTGGTGCTGGTATGCGCGCCGCCTTACAGATTTCAAAAGAAGGTAAAAGCTGTGCGCTTTTATCAAAAGTTTTCCCAACTCGTTCTCATACGGTTTCAGCACAGGGTGGTATCACTGTTGCATTAGGAAATGCCCATGAAGATCATTGGGAACAACATATGTACGATACCGTTAAAGGTTCTGATTTTATCGGAGACCAAGATGCGATTGAGTACATGTGTCAAACTGGCCCTGAAGCGGTAATTGAGCTTGAACATATGGGTTTGCCATTTTCTCGTTTTGAAAACGGCACAATCTATCAAAGACCTTTTGGTGGACAGTCTAAGAATTTTGGTGGTGAACAAGCTGCTCGTACAGCTGCAGCGGCTGACCGTACAGGTCACGCATTACTTCATTGCCTATACCAACAAAATGTTAAGAATAAGACCGAAGTCTTTTCTGAATGGTATGCTCTTGATCTTGTTAAAAATGAAGACGGTGCCATTGTTGGTTGTACAGCTTTAGATATTGAAACGGGCGAAATCGTTTATTTCAAGGCTAAAGCAACCGTATTAGCAACAGGTGGTGCAGGTCGTATCTTCGCATCAACCACAAATGCTCACATTAACACTGGTGATGGTGTTGGTATGGCTATCCGTGCTGGCGTTCAAATGCAAGACATGGAAATGTGGCAATTTCACCCAACAGGTATTGCTGGTGCAGGTGTACTCGTAACTGAAGGTTGTCGTGGTGAAGGTGGTTATCTTTTAAATAAAGATGGCGAGCGCTTTATGGAACGTTATGCTCCGAATGCAAAAGATTTAGCATCTCGTGACGTTGTTGCACGCTCTATGATGACAGAAATTCGTGAAGGCCGTGGTGTAGATAGCCCTTACGGACCTCACCTTTACTTGAAGCTCGATCATTTAGGTAAAGAAACACTTGAAGCTCGTCTTCCTGGTGTTTGTGAACTTTCTCGTACGTTCGCACATATTGATCCAGCAGATGGCCCAATTCCAGTAATTCCAACTTGTCACTATATGATGGGTGGATTACCAACTAAAGTTTCTGGCCAAGTAATCCATCAAAATGAAGATGGTACAGAACAAGATATCCCAGGTTTATTCGCCGTAGGTGAAATTGCTTGTGTTTCTGTTCATGGTGCAAACCGTTTAGGCGGTAACTCACTACTTGATTTGGTTGTATTTGGTCGTGCAGCTGGACATCATTTAGGTAAAGCGTTAGATGAAACTGCTGACCCTAAAGACGCAACTCAAGCTGATATTGATGCAAGTTTAGCGAGACTTAACCGTTGGGAAAACAATAAAGACGGTGAAGACCCAGTACAAATTAAGAAAGACCTACAACAATGTATGCAACTTAACTTCTCTGTATTCCGTACAGGTGAAGCTATGGCAGAAGGTCTTGAGCAACTTCAAGCAATTCGTAAACGTCTTGAAAACGCTAAACTGTCTGACAACTCAAGCGAATTTAACACTCAAAGAATTGAGTGCTTAGAGCTTGATAACTTGATGGCTACAGCAATTGCAACGGCTTATGCGGCTAACTTCCGTACTGAAAGTCGTGGTGCTCACAGCCGTGAAGATTTCTTAGAGCGTGATGATGAAAACTGGTTATGTCACAGTATTTTCAATCCTGAAACTGAATCGATGAATAAGCGTGATGTCAATATGGCGCCAGTACATCGTGAAGCGTTTCCGCCTAAGAAACGTACCTACTAGGAGCTGTAAAGATGAAGTTGGAATTTTCAGTTTATCGTTATAACCCTGATGTAGATGCAAAGCCTTACATGAAGGGTTACACGTTAGAAGTAAAAGAAGGCACTGACATGATGGTGTTGGATGCGTTAATTCTTCTAAAAGAGCAAGACTCTACTCTAGCGTTTCGTCGTTCATGCCGTGAAGGTGTTTGTGGTTCAGATGGCTTGAACATGAACGGCAAGAATGGTTTAGCGTGTATTACTCCAGTTTCTACTTTTAAAGGTAAGAAATTGGAAATACGCCCATTACCTGGTATGCCAGTTGTTCGTGACTTGATTGTAGACTTGACTCAATTCTACATACAGTACGAGAAAATTAAGCCTTTCTTAATCAATGATGAAAAGCAACCTGCACGAGAGCATTTACAATCAATTGAAGATCGTGAGCATTTAGATGGTCTATATGAATGTATTATGTGTGCATGTTGTTCTACGGCATGTCCTTCGTTCTGGTGGAACCCTGATAAGTTCATTGGACCAAGTGGTTTGTTGCATGCTTATCGATTCTTGATTGATAGCCGTGATACAGCAACTGAAGAACGCTTATCAGATCTAGATGATGCATACAGTGTATTCCGTTGCCACGGTATCATGAACTGTGTTGATGTTTGTCCGAAAGGTTTGAATCCAACAAAAGCCATTGGTCATATTAAGTCAATGCTGTTGAAGCGAGCAGTTTAAATGGATAAACCGCCATTATTATTGATGAAAGAATTAATAATAAAACAGGTCTAATATAAAGAGTCACTTCTTAATAAGGAGTGACTCTTTTTGCGTGTAAGAGAATGTTCTCTTGAAAAAAGCGAGTTAAACACAAAGTCGGTTTTTTGTTTTTAACTCGCTATGTAAGTATAAAAAGTTTGAAAGGAATGGAAATGCACCAAGGCCTCATGCAAGCCTGGCTGGATTCATCTCATTTATATGGCGCAAACGCTACCTATATCGAAGAGATGTACGAAGCCTATCAAGAAGATCCTCAGTCAGTTTCCGATGATTGGAAAGCTGTTTTCGATAACCTTCCTTCTGTAAACGGCACCGATGCAAACGGTCAGGAAGTTGCACACTCTAAAGTGCGCGATTACTTCCGCAGTTTAGCGTTATCAAGCCGTGGAGGAACTTCCGCACAAGCCTCTGATCCTGAACTTGATGCGAAACAAGTTAAAGTTCTTCAATTAATTAACGCATATCGATTCCGTGGTCATCAGAACTCCAATTTAGATCCATTGGGGCTTTGGGTTCGCGATGCTGTAAAAGAGTTAGACCCAGCATTTCATGGTTTAACTGCCGAAGATATGTCTCGTGATTTCAATACTGGTTCGTTTGCTCATGGTGGTGACACTATGCAGCTGTCGTCACTGGTCAATGCACTAAAATCTACCTATTGTGGTTCGATTGGTGCTGAGTACATGCACATCACTGATACTGATGAGAAGCGATGGATTCAGCAACGATTAGAGCCGACTTTAAGTAAAGCTAATTACGATAAAGCAGTTAAGACCCGAATTCTTGAAGGGTTAAATGCTGCTGAAGGTATGGAAAAGTACCTTGGTGCAAAATTCCCTGGTGCAAAACGCTTTTCGTTGGAAGGTGGTGATGCCCTAGTTCCAATGCTACGTGAAATCATTTACCGTGCCGGAGAAGTATCGACCAAAGAAGTTGTGATCGGTATGGCTCACCGTGGTCGTTTGAATGTGTTGATTAACGTACTTGGTAAACAACCATCTGAATTATTCGATGAGTTTGCTGGTAAGCATGATCACATTGCTGGCTCGGGTGACGTTAAGTATCATCAAGGTTTCTCGTCTGATTTTGAAACGCCTGCTGGAAATGTACATTTAGCACTTGCGTTTAATCCTTCACACCTTGAAATCGTTAACCCAGTGGTCATTGGTTCAGTGCGTGCACGCCAAGATCGCCGCGGTTGTAAAGACGGTTCTCAAGTAATGCCAATCACCATTCATGGTGATTCAGCAATTACAGGTCAGGGTATTGTGCAAGAGACGTTTAACATGTCTCAAACTCGTGGCTTTAAAGTTGGCGGTAGCATTCGTATTGTTGTGAATAACCAAGTTGGTTTTACAACGTCAAATCAGGACGATGTACGTTCAACTGAATATTGTACTGACATTGCTAAGATGGTTCAGGCACCAATATTCCATGTGAATGCAGATGACCCTGAAGCGGTAGCATTTGTATCGCAACTTGCTGTTGATTATCGAAATGAGTTTAAACGTGATGTTGTTATCGATTTAGTTTGTTATCGACGTCACGGTCACAATGAAGCTGATGAGCCTAGTGCAACACAGCCATTGATGTACGCTAAAATCAAAAAGCATCCAACGCCGCGTAAGCTGTATTCTGAAAAGCTAGTTTCAGAAGGTACCTTGGCTTCAGAAGACACGGTGTCTATGGTCAACGCTTATCGTGATGCATTAGATGCAGGCGATTGCGTTGTAAAAGAATGGCGTCCAATGACGCTCCACAATGTTGACTGGACTCCGTACCTTAACCGTGAGTGGGATGAAGATTTTGATGATTCTGTTGATTTAGAGGCGCTAAAAGCATTAGCGGCTAAAACAGCAGAAATTCCAGAGAGCCACACTGTTCAGTCACGTGTTGCTAAAATCTACAAAGATCGTGTTGCGATGTCGGTTGGTGAAAAACCAATGGATTGGGGCTTTGCTGAGAACCTAGCGTACGCAACGATTCTTGCTGATAACAAGCGCATCCGCATTACTGGACAAGATTCTGGCCGTGGCACATTCTTCCATCGCCACGCTGTGTTGCATAACCAAAAAGATGCGACGACTTATATGCCTCTTCGAAATCTTTCTGAAGAGCAAGGTCCGATTGATATCACTGATTCAGTATTATCTGAAGCTTCAGTGCTTGCATTCGAATATGGCTACGCAACAGCAGAACCGAGCGGCTTGACCATTTGGGAAGCACAATTTGGTGATTTCGCTAACTGTGCTCAAGTGGTGATTGACCAGTTCCTATCATCTGGTGAACAGAAGTGGGGACGCTTATGTGGCCTAACTATGCTGTTACCACATGGCTATGAAGGCCAAGGCCCAGAACACTCAAGCGCGCGTTTAGAGCGTTTCTTACAATTGTGCGCAAACCACAATATGCAAGTATGTGTACCTTCGACTCCGGCTCAGGTTTATCACATGATTCGCCGTCAAGTGGTTCGCCCGATGCGTCGACCATTGGTGGTGATGTCTCCTAAGTCATTGCTTCGTCATCCTCTCGCTGTTTCCTCGTTTGATGAACTATCACACGGAACCTTCCAAAATGTGATTGGTGAAACGGATGAATTGGATGCAAACAAAGTAGACCGAGTCGTTATGTGTAGTGGCAAGGTTTATTACGATTTGCTTGATAAGCGACGTAAAAATGAAATCGGTAATGTAGCTATCGTTCGTATCGAACAACTTTACCCGTTCCCACATGCGGAAATGGGCAAAGCATTAGCTGATTATCAGCACGTTAAAGATTTTGTTTGGTGCCAAGAAGAGCCTCAAAACCAAGGGGCTTGGTATTGCAGCCAACATCACTTTACAGCCGCACTTCCAACAGGCGCTAAATTGACCTACGCAGGTCGTGAAGCTTCTGCTGCTCCTGCATGCGGTTATGCTGGCTTACATATGCATCAACAAGAAGCATTAGTTAATGATGCATTAAATATTAGTAAATAGGTTAAAGGATAGTTTTCTATGAGTATCGATATTAAGGTACCCGTACTGCCAGAATCAGTCGCAGATGCAACCATCGCAACTTGGCATGTTCAACCTGGTGACGCTGTAGAGCGTGATCAAAATTTGGTTGATATTGAGACGGACAAAGTTGTACTGGAAGTTGTTGCTGAGGCTGACGGTCAAATGGGAGAAATTCTTTTCCCAGAAGGCGAAACTGTTTTAGGCGAGCAAGTGATTGCAAAGCTAAACCCAGGTGCAGTAGCTGGACAAGAAGTATCTAAAGCTGAAGCTTCAGCACCAGCTGCTGAGTCAGCGCCTGCTGTAGATGAGTCAAATGACGCATTAAGCCCATCAGTTCGCCGCCTAGTTGCTGAGCACAATCTTGATGCTTCGCAAATTAAAGGGACAGGTGTTGGTGGTCGTGTAACGAAAGAAGACGTTGAAGGTTTTGTTAAATCTAAAGCTTCAGCGGCTCCTGCAGTGGCAGCTGCGCCTGTAGCGCCTGTAGCTGAAGGCCGTAGCGAGAAGCGTGTTCCAATGACACGTTTACGTAAGACTATCGCTAACCGTCTACTTGAAGCGAAAAACTCTACGGCAATGTTGACAACGTTTAACGAAATCAACATGAAGCCAATCATGGATATTCGTAAGCAATACAAAGATATCTTTGAAGAGCGTCACGGTACTCGCTTAGGCTTTATGTCTTTCTACATTAAAGCGGTAACTGAAGCTCTAAAACGTTTCCCTGAAGTAAATGCTTCAATTGACGGTGATGATATTGTTTATCATAACTACTTTGATGTCAGCATTGCAGTATCAACTCCTCGTGGCCTTGTAACACCTGTTTTACGTGATACAGACAAGATGAGCCTCGCAGATATTGAAAAAAATGTGAGAGAGTTAGCAATTAAAGGCAGAGATGGTAAACTTACCGTCGCTGATATGACTGGCGGTAACTTCACTGTAACGAACGGTGGTGTTTTCGGTTCATTAATGTCAACGCCAATTCTTAACCTGCCACAAAGTGCGATCCTAGGCATGCATGCCATTAAAGATCGTCCAATGGCAGTAAATGGGCAGGTTGAAATCTTGCCTATGATGTACCTCGCACTTTCTTATGACCATCGTATTGTTGATGGACGTGAGTCAGTTGGCTTCTTGGTTGCGATTAAAGACTTCTTAGAAGATCCAACTCGTCTATTACTTGATCTATAAGTTATAGCGAGACATTACCCTAGTGACTGGCCCAATCGGGCCGGTTTTATATTTATAAGTAGTATACGGATAGATCATCATGAATTTGCATGAGTATCAGGCAAAACAATTGTTTGCCGAATATGGTTTGCCAGTGTCTGAAGGTTTCGCATGTGATACAGCCCAAGAAGCTGTTGAAGCTGCTGGACGTATTGGCGGTGATATGTGGGTTGTTAAGTGTCAAGTACACGCAGGCGGCCGTGGTAAAGCAGGTGGCGTTAAAGTTACAGGCGATAAAGAAGAAATCAGAGCATTCGCTGAACAGTGGCTTGGTAAGAATCTTGTTACTTATCAAACTGATGAAGGTGGACAGCCAGTTGCTAAGATTCTAGTAGAAAGCTGTACTGATATTGCAAATGAATTATACCTAGGTGCTGTTGTTGACCGTGGTACACAACGTGTTGTGTTCATGGCTTCTACAGAAGGTGGTGTTGAGATTGAAACTGTTGCTGAAGAAACTCCAGAGTTGATTCACAAAGCAATCATCGATCCATTAGTTGGTCCACAAACATACCAAGCACGTGATCTTGGCTTCAAGTTAGGTTTAACACCAACTCAAATGAAGCAATTCACTAAAGTGTTCATGGGTCTTGCGAACATGTTCAACGATCATGACTTCGCACTACTAGAAATTAACCCTCTAGTAATCACTGAAGAAGGCAATATACATTGTCTTGACGGAAAAATTGGTGTTGATGGTAACGCTTTATTCCGCCAACCAAAAATCCGTGAAATGCACGATCCTTCACAAGACGATCCACGTGAAGCACACGCAGCTAAATTCGAACTTAACTACGTTGCATTAGATGGAAACGTAGGTTGTATGGTTAACGGTGCAGGCCTAGCTATGGGTACAATGGACATCGTAAACCTACATGGCGGCAAGCCAGCTAACTTCCTAGACGTAGGTGGCGGTGCAACTAAAGAGCGTGTTGCTGAAGCATTTAAGATCATTCTTTCTGACGATAACGTTAAAGCGGTTCTAGTGAACATCTTTGGTGGTATCGTACGTTGTGACATGATTGCTGAAGGCATCATTGGCGCAGTTAAAGAAGTTGGTGTTCAAGTTCCTGTAGTTGTTCGTCTTGAAGGTACTAACGCTGAGCTTGGTCGTGAAGTATTAGCAAGCTCTGATCTTGACATTATTGCAGCTGAATCATTGACTGACGCTGCTGAAAAAGTTGTTGCTGCTGCGGAGGGCAAATAATGTCTGTACTAATTAATAAAGATACTAAAGTAATCTGTCAGGGTTTTACTGGTGGTCAAGGTACTTTCCATTCTGAGCAAGCTATCGCTTATGGTACTCAAATGGTTGGTGGTGTATCTCCAGGTAAAGGTGGTCAAGTTCACCTAGATCTACCTGTTTTTAACACTGTTAAAGATGCTGTTGCAGAAACTGGCGCTACCGCTTCAGTTATCTATGTACCAGCACCTTTCTGTAAGGATGCTATCCTTGAAGCAATCGACGGTGGCATTGAGCTAATCGTATGTATTACTGAAGGTATCCCAACTATCGATATGCTAGAAGTTAAAGTTAAGTTAGCTGAAACTGGCGTACGTATGATTGGTCCTAACTGTCCAGGCGTTATCACCCCAGGTGAATGTAAAATTGGTATTATGCCAGGTCACATTCATAAGCCAGGTAAAGTAGGTATCGTTTCACGTTCAGGTACTTTGACTTACGAAGCAGTTAAGCAAACGACTGACGAAGGTTTCGGTCAGTCTACTTGTGTTGGTATTGGTGGCGATCCAATTCCAGGTACTAACTTCATCGACGTTTTAGAAATGTTCCAAAACGACGAAGGTACTGAAGCTATCGTTATGATTGGTGAGATTGGTGGCACAGCGGAAGAAGAAGCGGCTGAATACATCAAAGCTAACGTGACTAAGCCAGTTGTTTCTTACATTGCGGGTGTTACAGCTCCTGCTGGTAAGCGTATGGGGCACGCTGGTGCGATCATTGCTGGCGGTAAAGGTACGGCTGACGAGAAGTTTGCTGCTTTAGAAGCGGCTGGTGTAACAACAGTTCGTTCTCTAGCTGATATCGGTAAAGCACTTCGCACTAAAACAGGTTGGTAATTTAAATTACTTATTTGTTTAAAGGTCAGCATTTGCTGGCCTTTTTCATTAATAAAAGCTTAAGTTCTGTTCACAATTATTTATATTTATTATTATTCGATTTATTATTTAAGCTCTTCTAATTGCACCAGAATTGTCATGTCAATATCTTCTGTTTCGACCTTCTTTGAAGATGCACTCACTTTGGTACCAGACATTGATGATATTGATAGTTTAGTCGCCGAAGCTGATTCATCTGCATTTTCTTTAAAAGAGCAAACTGAATGTATCAATTACAATGACTCGTATTTTCTTATTTCTTCAACGCATATTTATAGAGAAGGTAAGCTGTTTGCTTTTTATACGCCGAGTGCAGACTGTTATTTTGAAAAATATGTGCGTAAATCATCTAACCAGTTACCCAAGAATTGCCAAGGTGGAACTTCTTATATTGAACCTTGTACCCTCAAAGGTTCATCAGAGCAGTATGTTTATAAGAACATTTTGTGATCACATTGAAGGTACAAACCATTTAGAATATGTGGGCGGGAATATGCTGAGAAAAGAAGCTGCAATTCTTAATGCCTTGAGCAAACAACCTGACGCTTTTGAAAAGCAATATATTGTTCAATATATACATTCTGGAGTAACAGTCGAAGGAGTTCCGTATATACTCTTAGAAAGGTTGGATGGTGGAACGCTTGCTGATGCAGTGCCTGAAGCTAGAGGTATCGAATCTTTAAAGGTTGCTGAATATTCTAAACAACTGCTTTTTGCTGTCAGGTACATTGGAAAACTAGGAATATTTCATCAAGACTTGAAATAAAACAATGTCATGTTTGTTGATGCGAGTAGAAAACATTTGAAGGTTATTGATTTTGATTCAGCGAGTGGTTACTCTGGCATTGCTGCGACCTACGATGAATATAAGCAGCCTAGACTGGAATATACGCCAGGCTCTGCAAACGTTAAAGCACCTGAATACTTCACAGAAGATAAAAATATCACTGCAAAGTCAGATCTTTGGAGCGTTGGGTTATTAATTTTGCAAATGGCAATTGGTAAGAGTAATCACTCAGTTTTTATTAAACGTATTTATGATGAGAATAAAACTAACTTACTCGATCAATCTTTAATAACTGCTGAACTGGATAAAATATTTGGGCAATATATTATTCCTTCTTACATCGAGGCTACCATTAGAGGTTTAATACTTGTGGATCCTAAAACGAGATTTTCTGCAAATCAGGCGCTTCAATCCCTTTCTAGACTGTAAAATCGACAACTAGTATTTTATTTTACCTACATCAACTAAACAAAATCTTTATATAAAAATTTTATCAGGTACACTAGCCGACAAAATTAACCATAGCATGTCAATAAGTTGAATTGACGGAGATAGGTGCATTTATGATCACAGCTTACCTATATAAAAACCGCCGCCTGACGATAAAAGAACTCACTGTAGAGGACGATGTTCCTGAGCAGACGCTATGGTTAGATTTATACAAACCTGAAGATGAAGAACGTGAGTGGTTAAGTCGATTTTCCGTTGAAGAAGTGCCAGATGAAGAAGATATCAATGATATCGAGGCTTCTGCACGTTTTTACCAAAATGCCGACGGACTCCATATTAACTCTTTATTTCCTCAACGTGTTGGGCAAGATGTAAGAGCGGTAAATATCTCGTTTAATGTACGTGATAGCTTCTTATTAACGATACGTGAAGAAGACGTTGGTCTGGTTCGTCTTTTAAGAAACTACCTCCGCCTTGGCCGTTTAAAGGTTAATACACCGCAAGAGTTATTTCTTGAATTTTTCAATCTCAAAGTAGACTACCTTTCAGATCTTATTGAAGATGTATACACAGTTCTTGAAAATGTTGGCGCTGAAGTGTTTGAAAGTGAAGAACTTGATGATGTGTTTAAGCTGATCACTTTACAAGAAGATTCTAATGGTAAAATTCGACTAAGTTTGCTTGATACACAGCGCTCACTCCGTTATATGCAACGCTATTACCGTGGCCGTATGACCGATGAAGACTTAAAAGACATACGTGAAATGCTTGCAGATATTGAGTCATTAATGCCTCACAGTCAGTTTATTTTCGACAAATTAAACTTTTTGCTCGATGCTGCTATGGGTTTCACTAGTCTTCAGCAAAATCGTATTATTAAAATTTTTTCAGTTGCAGCAGTAGTATTTTTACCTCCTACGCTTATCGCAAGCAGCTATGGAATGAACTTTGTTGATATGCCAGAGTTATCCTGGAAATTAGGCTATCCGATGGCAATTGCTCTAATGCTAGCGAGTGCAGCAGGCACTTACTTCTTCTTTAAACAGAAACGCTGGCTATAATCTGATTCTAATCACCAATTCTTATTAGGGCGTGTTGATCTTTCAGGATTAAATTTTGTGCTATTTGAGTGTTTACCTGTTCAAGGCGTGAGCTATGAAGTTTAGTCATCTAAATGAATGGCTCACAATACAGAACAGAGAGCGCTAAAAAGCATCGAAAAAGAGAGGGCGTAAATTGGTCTCTATCTTTTAAAGCATAAGTGCCGCGTTATCGTTTGCTTATTTCGAAACGAAGTAACGACAGTTTTGTATGTCGATAATAACCAAATCGCACAAGCTTTACCTTGCATAAAGCAACCAACTTTTCGCTGCAAAAATAAGCACCAAAGATAAACACGCCCAAGGAATCAAGTCAGTTTTACTAATAAGAATTGGAATACTCAGTTAATAAAATGTTATCTTAAATACTTTGTAGTGAGCCGAGTATTGATATGGACTTTATTGAAGTTTACCCAGATGCACTCCCAGCAGAATTCTGTGACCGTTTAATACACACCTTTGAATCTCATAAAGGCGTGAGAGATGGGTTAACTGGGCATGGTATTGATAAAGAAAAAAAGAACAGTCTTGACTTAACCTTAGATAGCTATCCAGATTTAGCTCCCATAAAAAATGAGCTCTTAGGCTATACGCTTGATAAAGCTGCAGATTATTTTACAAAGTACTCTATGGCACTCATGGGTGCTGTTTCAGTAGCGGTTGCCGATGAAAATGGTAAATCGGTGTTCCTATCGCCTGATAATTTTGAACGTCTCGGAAAGCCAAGGGCTCAACCGCTTGTTAAGTATCTCTATCGCAGTGGAACCATTAACTTACAAAAGTATGAGAAATGTGTCGGCGGTTATCATCATTGGCATTCTGAACAGTTTCCACAGAATGACCATAATGAAGCTTTACATAGGGTCGTTCTTTATATGTTTTACCTTAATGATGTAGAAGAGGGCGGTGAGACAGAGTTCTATTACCAAGGCCGCAAAATAAAACCTAAGAAAGGTACGATGGTCATCGCACCAGCCGGATTTACTCATACACATAGGGGTGGCATTCCCAAGAGTCATGATAAGTATATTGCGACGTCTTGGGTCATGTTTAACCGTGCCGAAAGGCTTTATGCACCAATTAGCTAATTGGAATTTTGATAATTACTTTTGCGCCGCCTAAACGTGAGTCTTCAAATTTTATTTGGCCGTTATATGAAGTAATGATTTCATGACAAACGGCCAAGCCTATCCCACTACCATCATGTTGAGTATCGGCTCTGAAACCTCTTTCTAAAATAGACTCTTTAATATTTGGGTCTATGCCTTTTCCATCGTCTTCAATAATTAGGAAAAAGGCTTCATTAGCGCTGTACGACTCTATGTGAACCTTAGATAGACAAAGTTTGTAAGCATTTTCTAATAAGTTTCCACAAAGTTCAGTTAAGTTATCTTTATCCCCAGGGAAGTTGATATTAGGCTCTAAATCTTGTGAAAGAGAAATGTTCTTTTCTTGATATATCTTGTTCAAAACGGTTTCAAGTTCAGCGATAACAGGATATAGCTCCGTTTGTTCATCTCTTAATGAATTACGCCCAAGTGAGGCCCTTTTAAGATGATAATTGATAGAGTTGTCAATTTGGAAAACTTGTTCGGAGATTTGTTTTTTCACTTCTTCATTAAGAACTTCTGTATCTTCAACGAGTACCTTAATTGAAGCCAGTCTTGTCTTAAGGTTGTGTGCTAAGTCATCAGAAGTATTCTTGTATCGCTCAGCCTGAGCATATGATTGCTTAATCAATCGGTTAATGGATAGCGAAAGTGTTTTGAATTCAGCTGGGTATAAACCATCTACCTGTACTTTTTGTCCTTTTTTGATTTGATTCAGCTCTTTCCGCATATTTCGAAATGGTTTAAGCCCCCAAAAAGCCGCTATCAACATAAAAATAAAGGTAATAGTGAGTATGATAAGTAGCTCAACATACGTATGCTTACTATATACTTCATACTCTTTACTGAATCCTTTAGCATCTTTCAAAACGAGAAGCTCAAATCTTTTCATGTTAGCTTCGAGTGGTATTGAATAGATCAGGTAATCTTTTCCATCCGCCAGTTGTAAGTAATAAGGAGGTTTCTGTGATGAGATGGCACGGTACTTTGCACAGATATGTTCGAGGTTACGGTGTGATGCTAGCTTGGATGTCCATACTTGCTTATAATTTTCGTCACAACTCACCATTATGAAATCAATGGGATTGGTTGCTGCCATTATGTTGGCATCATCTAAGCCTTCGAAATGCTGTTGTTTAATGTTTTTAATGGCTTGAGGTAAGTCTGCCATTAATTCTTCAGTCTGAAAGTTGTACACCTTCTGAGCATGTAACTCATTAATGAGCCAAGCTAACGAAGTTCCTAACACAAAAATAATTATAAAAGAGCTTAATAACATTCTTGTGATTAAGCTGTTCCATCGAAAAAATCTTAGTTGCATGGTTGATTAAACTTATAACCTTGGCCGCGGATAGTGCTTATTGGGTTTTCTAATCCATTCCTTGCAAGCTTTTTCCTTAAGCGACTGACCATAACTTCTATGGTGTTTGGATCACCCTCACGATCTGCATAGATAACATCAAGCAAACGTCTTTTAGTCACTACTTCATGATTGTGGCGCATCAAGTATTCTAATATGAGATACTCAAATGCCGTTACATCCACTGGCGAGTCAAATAAAGTGACTTGTTTTGCTGCTAAGTCTAACTCGAGATCCCCACTTGTAATGAGAGGTTTTGCAAATCCCGCACTTCTTCTTACTAGTGCATCTAGTCTAGCTACAAGCTCTTCTTTCTGGAAAGGCTTTACTAGATAATCATCTGCACCAGCATTCAATCCATCAACTTTATCTTTCCAGTGCATTCGCGCTGTAAGAACAAGAATGGGAGCTTTTAAATCATCCTCTCTAAGTTTTTGAATGAGCTTCACACCATCTAGATCAGGGAGACCCAAATCTACGATAGCAACGTCAATTGGATAATTTATAGCTTGATAATGACCTTCTTTTGCATTGAGGGCAACTTGAACTTGATTACCAAGCTCACTAAGTTGAACTTTGAGATGATGAGACAAAAGTGGGTCATCTTCAACGACCAGTATTCGCATTATTACATTCCGTTATCTTGAAGCAAAACGCTAGGTTCGTGGTTGAATAAAGTACTTAATTCTGTTTGTGCTTTATTTGGCTTTTACAAAGCATAGCAGACACTTTTAAAGTATGTCTGTTTATCTTATATACAAAATAATGTTTTGTTGCCAGCAAAAGTTCAGATTAAGTATCATCAAAGAAAAAAATATTAGATACCAGTGCTGAAATAGATTCAGATGAAGTATCATATGCCTAATGATATCAATAAAATACGCTTATTTTGCTGATTATTAACAAGTTTTAATAATTAAGACTAAAATGGAGACTAAGGTGAAAGACCATATATTAGCAGAGATGAGAGTTCTTGCGACCATTTCCCCTGAATTTGAGGTTGAACGAAGAGTCTCATTCATCAAAAAAATACTGTCTAAAGCCTATAGTAAATCGCTTGTACTTGGAATAAGTGGTGGAGTTGATTCAACTGTAACGGGCCGGCTATGCCAATTAGCGGTTGATGAACTCAATCAAGAAAATAGTTCAAATGAATATCAATTCATTGCAGTCCGATTACCATATCAAACACAAAGAGATGAAGATGAAGCTCAGCTTGCTTGTGCTTTCATTAAACCGTCAAAATTGGTAACGATAAACATTGAAGATGGTGTTGAAGGAATACATAACGAAGTAGTCTCTGCGGCTAATTCTGCAGATATTAATAAATCTAAGCATATTAATTTAGATTTTGTAAAAGGCAACGTTAAAGCAAGAGTGAGAATGATTGCGCAATATGAACTAGCTGGACTCACAGGTGGTTTGGTCGTTGGAACAGATCATAGCGCAGAAAATATTACTGGTTTTTATACAAAATGGGGAGATGGTGCATGTGATTTAGCACCAATTTTCGGCTTAAATAAGCGTCAAGTTAGGCAGATTGCAACATATTTAGCTGCACCTGAATCACTAATAAGTAAGGCTCCAACAGCTGATCTGGAAGAAGATGCACCACAGCTGGAGGATGAAGTTGCGCTTGGTCTAACCTATGATCAAATTGATGATTTTCTTGAGGGGTGTGAAGTTAGCGCTGAAGTTGAGCAAAAACTTATCGCAATCTATCAGCGTACTGAACATAAGCGCCAACCTATTGCGACTTTATACGATTTCGATTAATTCATATTAATGACTCGAAAATCCTCAGTTGAAGACTTTAATTTTCACTGAGGAATCCCCATCTTTCATTTATTCCTTCATTAGTACATAACGTAATGTTAGATTTTTCTAGAATTAACTGGCTTGACGATAAAGGTCGAGTTAAAACGCCTAAATTTTTATATTTAGTGCTTATCTTTTTAGCGAAGGGTTGGTGTATATTTTTAATTTCGTTGACGCAGGCGGGGCAAAGAGATGGGCTGGTTAAACTTCTTTATCCTTTGAAAAGTGATTTTGTTTCAGCTCTAGCCTCTGGTGCAATTGCTGTTTTTATTTACGGTTTAATTGTCTTTGAGAGAAAAGGAACATTAGCTTGGATTTACCCTTTATTTCAAAAAATTCGCTGGTTATTGTTTATTTCCATTTCTATCGAAGCAGTACTGAGTTATTTTCGTTTACTGCATACTGACTTTGTTTTTCATTGGTTAAAAGGATTAGAGTTATTAGGCATTTTTTGGTGCTTTCTTTATGTTTTAAAGTCGCAGCATTTAATCGTGTATTTAAAAAACCAATTTGAGCCTAAAGAAGGAAGTGGAGAGAGTTAACACTTTTAGTTTAATTACTCGACGAATGGCTAGGCGATTCACTCTTTTGCTGGAAAAATAAAATATTAGAGTATACTTTATTACAATTGGGTATCTTAGCAATTTCCAATTTCGTATCTACACCTAAGATTACGCTGCAAGTTAAAGGAATTAATACTTGGCAAAATCGTCTTCTCAACCTGAAATAGCGGTATCTGAACTCAAAGTCGGTCAGATTATAAAGTTGCCATTATCGTGGACAAATCACCCTTTTTTAAGAAATAGGGTAATTTTAAAATCTGAAGTAGAAATAGAGATGATAAAGGGGCTAGGTGTTCCATATGTCATTTTACTCGATGATATCAATTCAGGTGCTCAAAATGAACAAATTTCAGAGCAACAATCAATAGAAACAACTGTGGTTGAACCTTTGCCTGAGGATGAGAGTAAATTACTCAGAAAATCTTTATCTGTTAGCCAAAAGCGATTTTATAAATCAATTTCAGATACTAAAGCAGTACACAGTAAAGTTGTGACGGATCCAGATGGTGCTTATCGCTTATCAGCTTCCACTGTAGAGGCTTTGCTCGCTGATATGTTAGAAGTTGATAAACCTTATCTCACACTGGTTGAAGGTAATGATACAGCAGTAAGTATTAACCAACATTGTGTCTCAGTAGCGGTTGTTTCAATGCTTATGGCAAGGCTTTTAAAAGTAGATCAAGATTTAATTCGAGACATTGCTTTAGGCAGTTTGTTACATGATTACGGAAAGTTTAAAGTTCCCGACAGTATTTTAAGAAAAAAAGATGAACTCACGGTAAGTGAACGTAATTTTTATAATTTGCACCCTAATTATGGTGTTAATGTTTTAAAAGATCAGGAGTATATTTCGAAGGTCGCACTTCATATTATTGGTCATCATCATGAGTATCTTGATGGCACGGGTTATCCTGATAAATTGAAAGCAAAACAAATACCGCTATCTACGCAAATTGTCAGTTTAGTGAATCAGTTTGATAATTTATTGAGTGATGTAAGGTTTCCTACACCGCAAATAGCACTCGGGCATTTGTTTAAAAATGGCGTAAAAAAGCATTCTTCAAATTTAATTTCTGCACTTGTAAAAATAATGGGCATTTATCCACCTGGAACGCTAGTCAAACTTTCTGACAATTCTGTTGGTAAAGTTATGATTACTAATGAACAGGTAAAAAAACCAAGTGTTTTGTGCTGTAAAGTCGATGGCTCTAATGCTTCATTAAAAACGCTATCTAAAGAAGATATTGAAATCGTAAAAGTGATTACAGTCGATGATTTATCTGATGAAGCAAAAATCAGCATAAAAGCGACTTCCCCGATCAGCTTTTATTTCACTGCAGCATTAGCCTAAACTTGTAGAGGCTTAACCTCGATGTATAATCTAAAAAAATAATTACGAGTATCTGTTTTGAAAAGTATTTCTATTATTGGTTGCGGTTGGTTTGGCCTTCCTCTTGCTGAAGCTTTGGTTGACGACGATTTCAACGTTATTGGTACTAAAAGAAATTCAGAGCGTTTCCCGTTACTAGAGTCGAAAGGGATTACTCCAGTTGCTTTAGACTTATCTCAAATGCTTAATTCATCTGATGATAGTGCGACAAATCATATAAATGATTATACAACAGATTACTTGTTGGTAAATATTCCTCCCAGAACACGTTCAGGTAATAAACATTACCTTGAAGAGCTGGTACTGCTACTTAAGTTAGTCAAACCTGCTACCTATAAACGCATCATTTTTATCAGTACTTCGGGTGTATACCCTGATTTAGATAGAGTTGTCGACGAAGGTGATGCCTGCGAGTTGAGTAATGGTAATGAGTTACTTTATAAAGCCGAGCAGCTTTTTCTTAAATTTGAAAATGCCTGTGTTTTAAGGTTTTCAGGCTTAATTGGGCCAAATAGAAACCCCGGACGTTTCTTTGCCAACAAAGAACAAGTGGATGCAGGTAATTTACCAGTTAATCTGGTGCATTTAGATGACTGCATAGGTGCAGTAAAAGCTGTTCTGAAAGCCGAAACTGTTTCGAATATTTATAATATTTGCTCGCCACACCACCCAACAAAAAGCGAATTTTACTCTGAGGCAATTAAACGTTTAGGTAGAGTTCCTCCGGTTTTTGTGAGTAATTCAGCGACTAAAAAGCAAGTTGATGGTAATTTGATTACCAGAGATATTGATTTTACATATAAATTCGACAATTTATATGTAGCCATAGAACATTGTTAATGGAGTAGAAAATTGAATCATAAATTATCAAAAGTTCTTTTATCGTTTTTACTTGTTTGTGTAAGCCATTTGAGCTTTGCGAATACATTTGTAGAAGGAAAAGACTATAAAAAGGTTTCTGGGCTTCCAGAGGCAACCAAACCAGTTGTTAGAGAGTTCTTTTCGTACAATTGCCCTCATTGTTATCAAGCTGAGCCGACTGTCGAGAAAATGGTTAAACTGCTCAAGGGTAAAATAGCCTTTAAGCGAACCCCTGTTGGCGCAGGACGCCCTAGTTGGATCCTCAGTCAAGAAGCTTATTATGTTGCTCAAAAACTAAAAGTAACGAATCAAGTTCACAGTAAAATCTTTCATTATATTCATGAAGAAGCAGGGCCATTCACTAATGCGCAGCAGTTAAAAGCATTTTTTGAATTTCAAGGTGTTTCAGCAAAAGCGTTTGATAAGGCTTATAAAAGCAAAGATAAAAAGACGACGTTAGATAATTATGGTATTCAGCTTGAACTTTCTGGAATAACAGGTGTACCAACGATGCTTGTTAATGGTATCTATGAGATCAATCCTGGTGAGCATTCAGCTCAAGATCTTGCAAAGTTAGTCGAATTTTTAGCCGCTAAAAAATAACTGCTTACATTTATTTTCTTTATGGAATAGCACGACTTGTTAAGTTTGAGGTATGAATAAAAGGAGAAATCATGCCTCAAAGTCATTCTACAGTTTCACCTCAAACAGGTAGTTTTGTTGCTTGTCATGTTTTTGGCGTAATTAAACATGTCGGAATTTGGATCGATGATTCAATCATCGAACTACAAGGAACTGGACTCATTAGGGTTGTTTCCCCTGAACGTTTTTTAAAAGATCGTACTGGTGAGACCATCTACATTTCTTGTATTCAAAACCGTTCAATTAAAAATAAAGCATTAGCACAAAAAGCGTTGGATCAAGTTTTTCAATTTCGAGATTATGATTTATTGAAAAATAACTGCTATCGATTTTGTTTTTCAAGCCTGACAGGGCATGAAGAGTTTATTGAGACTTTCTCTGAGTTTAATCAGATGATTTCGAATCACTATGGTGAGAAAGTTGAGTGGCAACCACTGAGAAGTCCCTCCCGTCACTCAATAGATTTGAGTGACGGGAGGGACTTTAAAGCCTAAGAAAATAATCGATCTTCTAGCGTTTTACCTCTTACAATGGACTTGTATTTCCAGCCTTTTTCAGCCAATAGTTGCATGATTTCAATTTCGTATTGATAGTCCATATTGCCAGTACAATGAATGCCCAGTTCGTTACTCGATACTGTTTCAATATGGCTTATACCTGCAACTGAGTTGAGTTGTGAAATTAACGTTTCCATCTCAACATCTTGAAGAGTCAGAGAGATATAACCTGTGTCATTGTTTTCTTCAGCAAGTGTTAATGATTGCTTGAGCTTTCCATGCTCTAGGTAAAGTACTCTGTCACACAATTTTTCGAGCTCATCAAGATTATGAGAACTGACGATAAAATTGGTGTTAGCTTGTTGCTCTTGGATAATTGAACGTATCTTTTTAGCATTAGCGGGGTCGATACCTGCTGTTGGTTCGTCTAATAATACAATTTGAGGGTTACCAATTAGGGCCTGAGCGATGGATACACGCTTTCCCATCCCGTGACTAAGAGAGGTAGGTTTTTCTTTAATCACATCGAGTAAATCGACGAGGTCTAAAACTCTCTCGGCTTCTTTTTTTGCCTTTGATTTTGAAAGGCCTTGAAGTTGACCGATAAAAACAAATTGTTTGCGAATTTCAATTGCAGGGTCAAGTAACGAGTCTTGAGGTAGTGCGCTCAGCTTTCCTAAATTATTGGTTGATGAAACACAATCTCCCAAAATTTTTAACTCACCACTAGTTGGCGAAATGAAGCCGCAGAGTAAGTTAAAGAGTGTTGTTTTTCCGGCTCCGTTTGGACCTACAAGTGCAACAGGTTGACCTGACTCAATTTCAAAGCTGACATTATCGAGCGCTAATTTATCACCGTATTTTTTTGTAAGGCCATTACATTGAATGAGACTCATAGCGCTCTCCTTTGCATATAAAGACACCCAAGTGTTAATAACACGACAGTCTGAAAGATTGGGATGAGCGACTGATGTAAGATACTGATACCACTACTGTTCAACATTGTAGGGATTTGTACACCAGGTTTTGCCAATTCTAGTAAAGAAATTTGTGGAACATAGAAACCCAAAATTCCAATAACAATTGTTAGCACTACCCAATAAAAAACAGCGAGCATAGAAGCTTGCCTTGCACCATTTGCATAAAGAGAAAGTAAAGACATCAATGCGGTGTATGGAAGTAAATTTATAAAAAGTGCAAACCAAACTAAAGATGCAGTAATAAAGACGTCGCTGAAAGAAGTCGCTTGGTTATAAATAATCAGACCGATAGTCGCAATAATTGAAATCAAGATGAGTAAACCTTGAATTATCATTTGCGCTAAAAAACGACCAAAAAACAAGCTGTTTCTGTTCGTTCTCAGCAAGAAAAATCTCAGAGTGCCACGTTGTCTATCTGAAGAAAACTGGTCAGCTGTAATAATTAGGCTAAACATCGGGAAAAGGTACAGAGCAAAAAACCAATACACAGCGAATTCAGGAGCATCCCAATTGAGGAGTTCAGCAGCATTAGATGCATTTGCAAAACTATAGACAAATTCTTTAAAGCCCTGAATAGACATTAGCTCGACAGCACTTTTTACTGGATAAGCTAAAATAAGTAACCAGACTAAAGTAAAACAGATTAGAGCGATGATACCCCGTTTTTGGAGCAACACTTTTTGGGTATCATAACTTGCTATGTGTAATAAATTACGCCAAAAATTAAATGGCTGAGTTTGTGTCACAATACATTCCTTGTGCATCTATAATTAAATACACCTTACCTACTTATCTGGATAAGTAGCAAGCAGTAATTTATGGTGGTATGACTATGAATCGTAACTGGATATTATTTGTTCTTTATTTGCTTGTAGTGGCTTGTTCATCCAAAGCGCCCATCAAGAGTAGTGAGTGCGCACCGCTGTCAAAATTGGACTTCTCTAAACAACCCAAAGACATCATGTCGGACTTAAACACCTGCATGAATGCTAAGAAGTTTAAACGAGCTGCAGAGCATTTTTACGCATTAGCAAGTAAGAGTTCAGGTGAGAAAGTATCGAACAACCCAGCTGATGAATTGCGTGAGTTGCAAAATGTGATTAGAAAAAAACACCCACAAGCAGCCGTTGATGCATTAGATAATGAAATTAAGAAGATTCATAAAGATAATGCAGAATTGTGTGCCCGAATGAACTTATTTGGTAATGACGATTATCAGAAAGCGATATCAAACAGCAATGATAAAACACTCATTGACGAGATTAATAAAACATTCGAAAAAGATGATCAGTGGAGAGCATCCTTTAAAAATCTACTCGACTGTAATTAGGCTAAAAAATAACTGGACGTTTAGGTGTTTAGATGGCTAAAATGCTCTCATGAATAATCATTGAGGTCTTTTTATGCCAGTTCGTATTCCAGACAAGTTACCAGCGACACAAGTCCTTGCGTCCGAGAATATTTTTGTTATGTCTGAATCACGGGCTATTCATCAAGATATTCGTCCATTAAAAATTCTTATTCTTAACTTAATGCCTAATAAAATTGAAACCGAAACACAGTTACTTAGGTTATTGGGGAATACACCGTTACAAGTTGAAGTAGATCTTTTACGAATCCATAACCGTGAGTCAAAACACACACCCAAAGAGCATATGGAGTCGTTTTATTCTGACTTCTCACAAATCAAAAATAATAAATATGATGGAATGTTATTTACTGGTGCGCCTTTAGGAAGACTGGATTTTGAAAGTGTACAGTATTGGATATGTATTAAAGAGGTAATGGATTGGTCACAACAAAATGTGACGTCAGTCATGTTTTTCTGTTGGGCTGCTCATGCTGCGTTATTTCATCTATACGGTGTGAAGAGAAAAGTGCTTGAAGAAAAACGGGTCGGTGTCTTTAAGCATAAGATCATAAAGCAACATGAACCGCTAATGCGTGGCTTTGATGAGGAATTTTATGTTCCGCATTCTAGAAATGCTGAAATTGATCTTAAAGGTATTCAAGGTAGTTCTAGTCTTTCTTTGTTAGCAACCTCCGATACAGCTGGAGCATATTTAGCTTCAAATGAAAGCAAAAAGAATATTTTTGTGTTTGGACATCCTGAGTATCAGAAGTATACACTCAGAGACGAATATTTAAGAGAGATAGAGCAGGGGATACAAAGCCCAATGCCTCAAGGGTATTTTCCTGAAGACGACATTGAGTGTGAACCGAAAGTGAACTGGTTTGGACATGGACATTTACTCATCAGTAATTGGCTTAACTATTACGTTTATCAAATGACACCATATAAATTGTAAGTTTTCCGTTTAGGTCAATTTATAGGTATAATGTTAATAATTTACGTTTTTCAGATCGAAAGAAACGATCGGGATCGATTAATTGCAATTTATTTAAGCGTTGATTGCTTGTTTAAGGGCCGTTGCTTAGGTAAAATTCCGCTTCCGTTAATTTCAATGCGATGATTTGAAAAAACACCAAATTGCTTTGTGTGATGCGTGTGTGAAATTTTTCTTTGACTCAAGCGTTATCAAACTATAATATGCGCGCCTTATGCAAACAGTAAAGATACCGGTTTCAATCGATCCGATACGTGCTGCTCAAAGCTGCCTTGATTACCAAGGAACGATTTTGGGAAAGCAGTTAAAAAGATTGAATGAATTATGTGCCGGCGACTGTTCCAATGTATCAGTGTCATTGGAATGTGGTGTAGATATACAGGGGATAGTCTACCTGAAAGGGAAGGCTGTGACGGAGCTCACTCTGGAATGTCAACGCTGCATGACACCTTATAATACAGAGGTTACGGTCGACTTTTGTTTTAGTCCTTGTAGGGCTCAAACAGAAATCGATGAGCTCCCGGAAGCGTATGACCCGATTGAGTGCAACGAAATTGGCGAAATACGGTTACATCAATTGATCGAAGATGAATTGATAACTGCCATGCCTCTCATTCCTATGCATGATGATAAATCATGTCATCAAGGATCGAAAGATGTGGTTGTAGGCGAGATTAAGGTAGTCCAAGAAGAGGAAAAACCAAATCCGTTTGCAGTGTTAGAAAAACTGAAGAGCAAGTAATCTAGGAGACAGGCAATGGCTGTACAACAGAATAAAAAATCACGTTCAAAGCGCGGTATGCGTCGTTCACATGATGCATTGGGCACAGCTCAATTATCAACAGATGCTACTACAGGTGAATTACACCTACGTCACAACGTGACTGCTGACGGTTTCTACCGCGGCAAAAAAGTTATCAACAAGTAATTAGTTGATAACTTATGACTAATCTGACGCTTGCGTTAGATGCTATGGGGGGCGATTTCGGCCCTCAAGTCACAGTGCCTGCAGCAATGCGGGCATTGCGGCAAAATCCTTCTTTAAAACTCATTTTAGTTGGTGATATTGCTAAAATTGAGCCCTATCTTGATAAATCATCTACGCTAGCTTCACAAATAGAGATTCTGCATACTGATGAAATTGTCACTATGTCAGACAGACCTGCTCAAGCTTTACGAACTCGTAAAAAAAGCTCAATGCGTTTGGCGATTGATTTAGTTCGAGATAAAAATGCCGATGCTTGTATCAGCGCAGGTAATACTGGTGCACTGATGGCAATGTCAAAGGTAGTATTAAAAACCTTGCCAGGCATTGACCGTCCTGCATTGATCGGCCGTCTACCTACATCCCTAAATAAACCTGTTTATGTTTTAGACCTTGGTGCCAATGTTTCCTGCTGCTCCGAGACATTATTTCAATTTGCAGTAATGGGTTCTGTAGTGTGTGAAACCGTTGAGAATAAAGCTCACCCACAGGTTTCACTATTAAATGTCGGTATTGAAGAAATCAAAGGTAATGATCAGGTCCAGCAAGCAGGTTTATTGTTGCAACAATCTGCGCAAGTAAACTATTCAGGTTTTGTTGAAGGTCATGATATGTACTCTGGCAGTACAGACGTCATCGTTTGCGACGGCTTTGTTGGTAATATCACATTAAAAACTTCAGAAGGAATAGCTAAACTATTAGTCAGTCGTTTAAGACAGGGACTAACCAAAGGGCTATTCGTTCGAATTCTCTCCAAGTTTCTAAGCTCACGAATCCATTCTGTTTTTAACCAGATGAACCCCGACCACTACAATGGTGCAAGTCTGGTAGGATTGCGTGGTGTTGTTGTTAAAAGCCACGGCAATGCTGATGAAACTGCTTACTTAAATGCAATTAATTTAGCTATCACCGAGGCTCATCGTCGACTTCCAGAACTGATCAATGATAGATTGGAGTCGATTCTTTTAGACATTAATAGTTAGTTTCTATTTTTATGCATACAAAAATTCTTGGTACTGGTAGTTATCTACCCGTACAGGTGCGTAGTAATCAAGATCTAGAGCAGATGGTTGAAACCTCAGATCAATGGATTGTTGAACGCACAGGTATCTCCGAAAGACGAATCGCAGCAACCGATGAATCCGTTGCAACTATGGGTTATCAAGCCGGGCTTAAAGCACTCGAAATGGCAGGTATGTCAGCAGAAGATATTGATATGATCATCTGTGGCACAACCAGTGGTGAGAATGCTTTCCCTGCCTCGGCCTGTGAAGTTCAAGCCATGTTAGGTTTGCACACCATTCCTGCATTTGATGTTGCGGCTGCATGTTCTGGTTTCGTTTATTCTCTTTCAATCGCAGACCAATTTATCAAGGGTGGGGCTTATAAGAACATTCTCGTGATTGGTGCAGACGTATTATCTCGTTTTTGTGAACCAGAAGATCGTTCAACCATAATTTTATTTGGTGATGGAGCTGGTGCTGCTGTAGTTGGTGCATCAGAAGAACAAGGTATCATCAATACTCATATATACGCTGATGGCCGCCAAGGTGATCTTCTTAAATGTGCTTTCCCTGCTCGCCCACACGAAACAGAAAAAGCATTAAGCTACATGACAATGAAAGGTAACGATGTATTTAAGGTCGCCGTAACAAAGTTATCTCATGTAGTACAAGAGACGTTACGACTGAATAATATTGAAAAGTCAGATATTGATTGGTTAGTACCGCATCAAGCAAACTTCCGAATCATCAATGCCACTGCAAAGAAATTAGGTATGAGCCTAGATAAGGTTGTACTTACACTTGCGAAGCACGGAAACACATCAGCAGCATCGGTTCCGATTGCATTAGATGAAGCTGTGCGTGATGGGCGAATTAAGCGTGGCCAAACTCTGCTTTTAGAAGCATTTGGTGCTGGATTTGCTTGGGGCAGTGCACTGGTTAAGTTTTAATTTTCGATTAAACATCTTATAAAAATAATTAGAGGAAATCGCCATGTCTAAAACGGCATTTGTTTTCCCTGGGCAAGGCTCTCAAGCGGTCGGCATGTTGTCTGACCTAGCAGAGCAGTATCCAGTTGTTTCTGAAACCTTTACCCAAGCAAGTGAAGCATTGGGTTATGATCTTTGGAAGCTTGTACAAGATGGTCCGGCAGAAGACCTAAATCAAACCGATCGCACACAGCCAGCATTGCTTGCCGCAAGTGTTGCGATTTGGCGCACATATGTAGCTTCAGGTAAGGAACTTCCGCAAGTTGTCGCAGGTCACAGCTTAGGTGAATACTCTGCATTAGTTTGTGCTGGTGTTCTAGATTTCGTTGAAGCGATTAAACTAGTTGAACTACGTGGTCAACTTATGCAACAAGCTGTTCCATCAGGTACAGGTGCTATGTATGCAGTTATCGGCTTAGCTGATGATGCTATTGCGCAAGCTTGTGAAGAGTCAGCTCAAGGTGATGTAGTTAGCCCTGTTAACTATAACTCCCCTGGACAAGTTGTCATTGCTGGAGAGAAAAATGCTGTTGAAAGAGCTGCTGTAGCTTGTAAAGATGCCGGAGCGAAGATGACAGTTGCGTTGCCTGTAAGTGTGCCTTCTCATTGTGCGTTAATGAAATCAGCAGCAGATAAATTAGCAGAAGCTCTAAATGCTATTGAATTCAAATCACCAGCGATTGAACTCATTAATAACGTTGATGTAGCTTTACCAACCGAACCTGCTGCAATTAAAGATGCATTGGTTCGTCAGTTATACAGCCCAGTTCGGTGGAGTGAAACAGTATCTAAAATGGCTGAAATGGGTGTTGAGAGCTTATATGAATTTGGCCCAGGTAAGGTACTCACTGGTCTAACAAAACGAATTAATAAATCAATAGCAGCGAAAGCTGTAAATGATTCTGCTTCAATGGCAGCTCTTACAGAATAAGGAATCCAAAATGGGTATTACTCTCAATCTTGAAGGTAAAGTTGCATTAGTTACTGGTGCAAGCCGAGGTATTGGACGTGCAATCGCTGAAACATTAGTTGAAGCGGGTGCAAAAGTTATCGGTACAGCTACTAGTGAGCGTGGTGCAGCAGCGATCCAAGATTACTTGGGTGAAGCAGGATTAGGCTTAGTACTAAATGTGACAGATTCAGAATCTGTTGCAAATATGTTCACCCAGATCAAAGAAAAAACAGGTGACATAGATATCCTTGTAAATAATGCAGGTATCACTCGTGATAATTTATTAATGCGTATGAAAGATGATGAGTGGGGCGATATTATCGACACTAACTTGAATTCTTTATTCCGTCTTTCTAAGCCAGTTTTACGTGCAATGATGAAAAAACGTGCTGGGCGTATCATTAATATTGGTTCGGTTGTGGGTACAATGGGTAATCCTGGACAGTCTAACTATTGCGCAGCAAAAGCAGGTTTGATAGGTTTTACTAAATCTCTTGCTAAAGAAGTTGGCTCAAGACAGATCACAGTTAATGCGATCGCTCCAGGGTTTATCCAAACGGATATGACTGATGAGTTGACGGAAGAACAACAAAAAGCGATTATGTCTCAAGTTCCAATGGAGCGTCTAGGACAAGCGCAAGAAATTGCTAACGCTGTATTGTTTTTAGCTTCAGACTCAGCCGCTTACATCACAGGGGAAACCTTGCATGTGAACGGCGGGATGTACATGGTTTAACCGAGTTTCAACAGGGAACTTTGATTTATTGAGTGGTGATAAGTTACGCATTTTCCTCGCTTTCGTGGTTAGACCACGAAATCGGGGGTTGCAATGTTAGCTGAATCGAATAAACTACTCCCAATCTTACGCAAGTGCGTAATTTGAATAGGAAAGAAAACTAATGAGCAACATCGAAGAACGTGTAAAGAAAATCATCATTGAGCAACTAGGCGTTAAAGAAGAAGACGTAAAGCCGGCAGCATCTTTCGTTGATGACTTAGGTGCAGATTCTCTAGACACAGTTGAGTTGGTTATGGCTCTAGAAGAAGAGTTTGATACCGAGATCCCTGATGAAGAAGCTGAAAAGATCACGACTGTTCAAGCAGCGATCGATTATGTTTCTGCGAATCAGTAATACTGAATTCTAGAAGACAGGCGGCATTTATGCCGCCTGTTTTTGTTTTAGGCCTCCGAAAACCTTTCTGGTTTTACCAGTTTTAATTCTTCCATTCTTTTGCTTTTCGGTCGCCAATGTTTAGAGGAAAATATTGTGACTAAACGCCGTGTTGTAATTACAGGTTTAGGACTTGTAACTCCAGTTGGTAATACCGTTGATAGTACATGGAAAGCATTGCTATCAGGACAAAGTGGTATTGCACCAATTACTTCTTTCGACGCAAGCGGATTGACGACTCGTTTTAGCGGAAGTGTAAAAGACTTCGATATTGAACAATATCTATCTAAGAAAGATGCTCGTAAAATGGATAAGTTTATCCAGTATGGTATGGCGGCAAGCATTCAAGCCTTTGAAGATTCAGGCTTAGACATGGACAAAGAAAATCCAAGCCGTGTTGGTACAGCTATCGGTGCTGGCATGGGAGGCTTACCACTGATTGAGCAAAATCATTCAGCTATGCTGAAAGGTGGAGCTCGCAAGATCTCACCATTTTTCGTACCAAGTACCATTATCAATATGATTGCGGGCCACGTATCCATTAAATACGGTATGAAAGGTCCTAACTTTGCTGTTACAACAGCTTGTACAACGGGCGTTCATAATATCGGTTTTGCTGCACGTACTATTGCTTACGGTGATGCCGATGTCATGGTTGCAGGTGGTGCAGAAGATGTAACATCTTCAATGGGCGTTGGTGGATTCGCAGCAGCTAAAGCACTTTCGACACGCAATGATGATCCAACTAAAGCGAGTCGTCCGTGGGATAAAGACCGTGATGGTTTCGTTATCGGTGATGGCGCAGGCGTTATCATCATGGAAGAGTTTGAGCATGCTAAAGCCCGCGGTGCTAAGATTTACGCTGAGTTAGTGGGTTTTGGTATGAGTGGTGACGCCTTCCATATGACTTCACCTCCAGCAGATGGAGAAGGTGCAGCTGCAGCAATGGAAAATGCCATTAATGATGCGCAGTTACCTAAAGATCAGATTGGCTATATCAATGCTCACGGTACATCGACTCCTGCTGGCGATAAAGCTGAAGCAGCAGCAGTTAAATCTGTATTTGGTGATCATGCTTATAACCTGATGGTAAGCTCGACCAAATCGATGACAGGGCATTTACTCGGTGCAGCAGGGGCGGTTGAAGCAATTTTTACAATTTTGGCTCTGAAAGATCAAATTGTACCACCAACACTAAATCTAGATAATCCTGATGAAGGTTGTGATTTAGACTTTGTCCCACATGAAGCACGTGAAGCAAAACTTGATTTTGCACTGTGTAATTCATTTGGTTTTGGCGGCACTAACGGTTCGTTACTGTTTAAAAAAGCCTAACACAATATTTGTTAAGACAGTAAAGCGATGTTTTCAGATGAAGCATCGCTTTTTTATTCACTCAAAGAGACAGAGTTCCTTTCAATTAAATACGGTTGATAGCAATATTCAGAGGGTAAATTGCTAAACTCGGTATTTGCGCCACTGAGGGAAAGTGATAACAAGGCAGCATGTTTCGCCATTTGATCAATCGGATATTTCAATGTAGTGAGCTTCGGTTGGCAGACTCGGGCAAATAACGCATCATCAAAACCGATAATTGAAATATCTTCAGGAACACGAATTCCTTTTTCTGACAGTTTAGAAATTACACCCACCGCCATTGCATCATTGTAAGCAAATATTGCTGTAACTTTGTCTAAGTATTCAATAAGTTTGAGTGCAGCCTCTTCTCCGCCATCAAATGTTGGTGTTGCTTCAAAATACAAATTTTTCGTTAGCAAGGCATTTTCAAAGCCTTTCTTTCTCAGAAGAGGATCATCAATCTCTAAGCAGCTATTTACTATTGCTATCTGCTTATGTCCCTTATGGATCAAATATTCAGCAGCTAGCTGTCCTCCATATTCATTGTTTAACCAAATACAGCGTGATTGGTATTCAGCTATGAATCGATTAATGAGGACAAGTCCAGGTAACTCATTCAGGTAGGTAGAGAGTGTCTCATCACTCATTTTTTTTGAATGAACAACCATAGTGTCACAATTTTGTGAAATAAGGGATTCGATGGCTTGTTGCTCCGAGCGCTCATCTTGGCCACCAATACTTAGGAGTAGCTGCATATTTGTGAGACGAGTTATCTGTTCAACAGAAGAGGCGAGTTGCCCAAAGAAAGGGTCGCTGACATCAGGAACTACCAGTCCCAGAGTCGTGCATTTTTTAGATGCAAGGGCTCTAGCTACTGTATTGGGCCGATAGTTAAGTTGTTGCATTGCGGACTTAACTTTACTCTGCGTTTCTTTATTGACCAAGCCTGAGTTATTTACCACTCTCGATACAGTAGCGGTAGATACTCCAGCTAATTTTGCAACGTCTTTAACAGTAGTCATATAGCCATAATTTTCTTTATCTTAACTTAAGTATCTTTTTTTAGTGTGCAAATTGCAAGCTAAACTCCTTGATTTTACTTGATGTAAGCGTTTACACTAATTTCAGTAAAATGACTCATGGATAATGAAATGACAAACGCTTTTGACCCTACAGAGCATCCGCATCGTCGCTATAACCCTTTGTTAGATGAGTGGGTTTTAGTCTCGCCTCACCGTGCTAAGCGTCCTTGGCAAGGACAAGTTGAAACCCCAGATTTTGAGGTTCGATCTGCTTATGACTCCGAATGTTTTTTGTGCGCAGGTAATACTCGTATCAACGGTGAGATAAACGAAAACTATAAATCTACCTACGTTTTTACCAATGATTTTGCCGCTTTAAGAACAGATTCTCCAAGGTATAGTGAAGATGATCCTTTATTTAAAATGGAAGTTGAACAAGGTGAAAGTCGAGTCATTTGTTTTTCTCCGGATCACAGTAAAACGTTACCGCAAATGAGTTTGCCTGCCATCGCTGAAGTCGTAACTACTTGGCAGCAACAATATGCAGAGCTCGGCGAAAAGTACTTATGGGTTCAGGTGTTTGAGAATAAAGGGTCAATGATGGGGTGTTCTAATCCGCATCCACATGGTCAAGTATGGGCTCAAAACCATCTACCAACATTAGTGACTAAAAAACACAATGCTCAAAAAGCTTATTTTGAAAAGCATGGCTCTAATTTACTTAATGATTACGTGAAGAGGGAGATTGAAAGTAAAGAGCGTGTCGTAGTTGAAAATAGCCATTGGCTCGTGGTCGTTCCATACTGGGCTCAATGGCCTTTCGAAACCTTGGTTTTACCCAGATTTCCAGTTAACCGAATGACAGACATCACTGGCGAAGCTAAACAAGCATTAGCAGATATCATTCAACAAATCACTATCCGATATGACAACCTGTTCAATTGCTCTTTCCCATATTCAATGGGTTGGCATGGCGCCCCCTTTGATGATGAAGAGCACCCAGAATGGACGTTACATGCGAGTTTTTTCCCTCCGCTGTTGAGAAGTGCCACTGTGCGTAAATTTATGGTCGGGTACGAAATGATGGCGGAATCTCAAAGAGATTTAACGGCAGAGCAAGCCGCAGAAAAACTAAGATCATGCAGTGAAAAACATTATACGGAACAATAAAAATGAATAACAAAGTTCAAGGTCTATTTGAAGCTCATTATAAACACGCCGCCAGTATTGTTTGTCATGCACCAGGGCGTGTAAATTTGATTGGTGATCATACTGACTATAATGATGGCTTTGTTTTACCTGCAGCGATTAATTTTGGTACAGATATCGCAGCAAGTAAACGAGAAGACAACGAAGTAAAAGTTGTTGCCTATGACATTAACCAAGAGCAAGTTACTTTCTCTCTGAGTAATATTGAGTTTGATACTCAGCATAGTTGGAGTAACTATGTACGTGGCGTTTTGAAAATGCTACTCGTGGAGTTTCCCCAAATTAATGGCGCAGAGTTAATGGTTACGGGTAATGTTCCTCAAGGGGCGGGTCTGAGTTCCTCTGCGAGTTTTGAAATTGCGGTTATCAAAGCATTTTCAGAATTGTACGAATTACCGATGGGTGGTGTTAAGGCGGCACTAATCGGTCAAGCTGCTGAAAACAATTTTGTTGGTTGTAGTTGTGGAATTATGGATCAACTAATATCTGCAATGGGAAAAGAAAATCATGCGATGCTATTGGATTGTCGCACACTAACTTTTAAAGATGCGCCATTGCCAGCGGGAATGGCCATTTTAATAGTAAATTCTAACGTCAAGCGTGGACTTGTTGATAGTGAATATAACTTAAGGCGTGAACAGTGCGAGAGTGTCGCAAAACACTTTAATCGTAAAGCGTTGCGAGATGTATCACTTACTGAGCTTGAAGAGCAAGAAAGTGCCCTAGACTCTACTCTTTTTCGTCGTGCTCGACATGTGATCACTGAAAATAATAGAACTCAGGAAGCATTAAAATGTTTACTTGATAGTGATGTCACTCGTTTAAGTAAACTCATGATTGAATCTCATCAATCATTGAAAGATGACTTTGAAGTAACAACGCCTGAAATGGATTTTTTAGCTGATTTCTTAAACGAAAAGCTTGGTGGAGATGGAGGTGCTCGTATGACTGGCGGTGGCTTTGGCGGCTGTGTAGTGGCAATTATACCGGAACAACGTGCTGATCAATTGATGTTGGATGTAACCGAGGCGTATCAGGAAGAGTATAAGTTATCTGCTTCATTTTACATTTGCAAGCTTACTTCTGGAGCATTTAGAAAACATTTTTAATAAGTTAGAACTAATCGTTTAAAGTGCTTTTATCTCCGAAGAGTGGAAGCGCTAATTTATCTTCCAAAAGATAAAGTTAAGAATAAATTAACTTCTGTTCAAAAAGGAAGTTATTAATTTATAGACGCTATAATTGATTTTCTAGTCATATCTTAGAAACTTGTTATGGCCACTAATTGCCCTCCAGTTGATAGTTACTTAGTTCCACAAACTGAGTGGAATCAATATTCCTATTATCAATTAATGCGATTAGAAGGTAAGGTTTTAGAAACTTTAGACTCCAGTAATCAACCTATTTATTATCGAGTTATTCGCAAAGATGTGAATTGGTCTTTTGAACAATTTCACCAAAAAGCACCGTGTGAATACATACCTGCTACAGAACATTTATTACCTAATTTCGAGCGTCAGACAATAGATGACGTGACTTCCAAGCTTACCATTATAGAAAAAGCATTTTTTAAAGTAGAAGCATCTTCACGTGATAAAAAACTTGATGACTTTCTTGATTTAGATAAAACAGCCGATTATGAGTTGCTTGTTAAATGTTTGAATAAGGATGGCAAGAGCTTAGCTCATGTTTCTGCTGAACATTTAAAAGAAAATAACAAATATATGGCTTTTTGGGTAACTCATTCTGCGAAATGGGGGGCACCAATTAACCGACCTGATAATAAAGGTTATACGTCGTTAGATTATCTTTTTAATAAAGGGTATATGGTTGCAGCTGAAACGGTAGTGAATGAAAATTCTGGAGCCAAATTGTCTGAAACTTTTGCACTTGAAAGGGGGCAATTTAAAGAGGCTATAGAGCAAAAGGATTACAATACTTTGATGCGTTTGTTAGTAGCTATTGAGCATAAACCTAATGCTCAATGTATGAACGTTATTGCAGAGCTAGAAAAGCTTGTTACTCCGTCTTTAATAATCAAACTTCTTGATAATCGGAATAAGAAAGATGAACGTAAATTAGGAGGATTAATTTTAAAAAGATGTCACAAGGTTCGATTTATCGCAGATTTATTAAATCAATTGATGACTATGAGAGATAGTTTTGCATTTGAACTAGCGATAAAGACAATCCCTGCTGATTCTCTAAAAGATTTAGGCAGGCAAAGTGTCAGTATTCAACAGTTATTGTTAAATAGCTCAAGGGTTGAGTTCCTTGAAGCATATGTAAGAGCAAAATTAATTGGTTTAAAAGATAAAAATGGAAAAACAATATTTCAACTGGCAGTAGAGAAATTGAATTGCCATAAAATTAGTTTTTTTATGGGTGAAAAGGAAAGTTTAGATAATCTAACAGAATTAGAAAAAGATACACTGATTACTGACATTATTAAGAAGTATGGCACTATTTCTAAGTGTCTTTTTCAGACTTTTGATGAGAAAGTTCGAGATAGATGCGCAAACTTTATTCGTTGGCTAGTGCTTAATCAAGCACAAGATATTGCTAAAGATAAAAAATTTTTCGAACTGCTTTTTAGTGGTCAGCGTCGAAACCTTCTTCATGAAGTTTATTGCGCGGTACTGGATGATCCAAAATTGTTTCCAAGATCATTCACTGATCAATTCATTTGCTTTTTATACCAGGAACGAAAATATGCTGGGTATTTAAAAAGTTTAGTGAGTAGGAAGATCGATTGTAATGTATTTCTTCCCTATAGAAATACGACGTTACTCGGCGCCGTATGTGAAGATTCTGACTGGGAGTTGTTCTGGAAAATGACTCGAAATGAAGCATTAGAATATAACTTACCTGATAATAAGCGAAGTGCTTTAGCCCCAATTATATTAGCCGTAACGCATGAAAGGTGGGAGATGATTGAACATTTTTGCTCTGAAGGTGTTTCAGCAAAAGTTGATTTTGGAGTGACAGATCATCAACAAAATACTGCGTTAATTATAGCTGCTAAATCTGGTGACTTTTATATGGTCAGTTTACTTTGTAACTGTATGGAGGCTGAATCTATTATGCAACAGGGACGATCCAAAAAATCGGCCATTAGTTATTTAGTTTCAAAAGTAGATACTGAAAAAATTGATCTTCAATGTAAAGCTCTATTTCAACTTATAAAGCGAGGAGCAAAGTTTGATCTTCGTACCGAGAGTTTGAACAAGAAAGGGCTTAGAATGCCTAATGAACTGAGAGTTGCATTTGCTGTATATTGGTGCCGTAATTCGGAACATGATGCGCAGGGGATCTGGAAGTCGGTTGTTGATGGTTTAAGCCCCCATGAAACTCTCCAGATCTTAGAGTCACTGGTTGATACTTGGTCTCAAACAATGCCTATGTATTTTGACCGTATGATGTATAGAAATCATGCTGTAGCAAAACTCATTAATGGGTCTAAAAATCAGACATCTCTATTACATAAAGCAGCAGCGACAAACAATCGTTTTGCATGTGAGTTAATGCTAGATGCGGGAGTATCTTGTGATCTCGTTGATGAAAATGATAATAAGCCACTGTTTTCAGCAATTGCAACTCGAGAGAAAGGGGTTTTTGAGTATTTAATAGAAGATGATAAGTCATTCGATGCAACTAACATTGATGAGCTTTTCCTATTACAGTCGAAAATACAACGTTTAGCACAGGAGGCTGAGACAGAGGATGTATCATTTGAAAAATTATGCGAAGACAGAGCTGAACTATTAGGGAAAAAATATAGAGAGAGAGTCCCAGCTACAACAAGTAGGCAAAGCCAACAAAAAACTGAAGTAGATAAAACGTCTAGCACGGATAGTAAAGAAAGCTTGAGTGATGGTAGTTCTGAAGATACCGAAGTAGAGCTTTTAACAATAAATGCAGATTCTGTTATGTCTCAAAATAAAGCTCATAAACGAGATCGGGGGCAAACTTTGTCAATGTTGGGTGTTAGTGCTTGTCAACTAGAAGCTAGAGAACCAGCTTCAATTCCAATGGAGCATCCTGAGTATTCGACATCTAAAACAGCAAAATGTGCAGAATCACCTGTTGAAAAAAGTGTTGAAGTTGATAATAGTCTTAAGGTCTTAGACGTCACTCCGGCAGTTTCATCAACGTTATCAAGAAAATTAAAGTTAGCGTCTGATACGAAGTATAAAGAAGGTTGTAGTACTTTATTATCAGATTTTGACCCAACTGAAACTACTGAGGAAATACGCTCTAATTCCGAGGCTTGCAAAGTTGTACCAACAGACCCTGAAAATATAGTTACTTTAGTTTTTCCTCATTTAGACTCTGATAAAGAACTCGAAATTGCAGAATTTTCCTCAACATCATACTTAAAGCATAATCAGCAAGAAGCTCAACCAGATGAACTTTCATATAATGTTTTACCTGATTTGAATCAAACCCTAACCACCAGTTTTAAGTCAGAGTTAAAAAGCGCACTCATGCTTTCGACAACGGTTGATAATCAAGGGCTTGAGCTCGAATCAGGTAAGGCTTATCACGAAGTATTACCAGACTCAAAACAAACCCATGTAGAAAATTTTGAATCAGAAAAAGAAGATATGTTCATAGCTCAAGGAACGATTGAAAAAAATGGAGCCGAATTAAAAGAAGAAGTAACCTCAGAAGAAAAAAATAAGGCACTATTTAGTAAACTTTTATGAGAAACTGTCGATATAACAAGAAATAAAAGAGATTCATAACAGGTCTCATTAAGCAGTTTTCTTTTGGGGTTCTATTCATGCCAACTTTGTTTTCATTCGGAATAAATTTGTTTAACCGTCTTTGTTTTAAACGAAAATTCTCTTTACTTGCCACCGTTACGCTTATTCCTCTGATGTTTGGTGCATGTTGGATTGTTGAACAACAGCTACATGAGAGAGGAATACTGGTTAATAAGTTAGACGGAAAGCAGCAGATAGAGCAACTCAGGCCGTTGCAAACAAAAATTTTAAACCTTAGAAGCTCACTAAGAGTTAATAAAAGTCAATTGCGTTCGACGCTTTCATTTTGGCAAGCATCGTCTTTTAAGTATCCAAGAAGTCAAACTCAGTATATCGAACTTGAATCTGCCATTTCTACGTTTTCAGGTAATGCAGACGACGTTACTCAGTTATCAAATTTACTTTCCGAGTTTAAACAAGCGATAGCAGCAGAGAGTGGTTTAACTTTAGATTCAGATCCACAGGATTTTTATCTCGCTAATTTATATGTTAATAGGATCCCTGATGTTATTGAGTTTAGTTCTTTAGACATACAGGTTGCTAAAAACATTTTAACAGCTCAACGCTTTACTCCTGAAACTTATACTCAGTTAGTTGCAGTAAATAAGAGGTTGTCAGAACTATTGTTATTGCAAGATAAACAAGCACAGAAATTGTCAGAAGTGCTAAGTCATGACTCGAATTGGTTGTCTGCGGCGAAAAAAGCAAAGCAGAGTACTCAAACATTAATTGAAAGAATCCAAAGCAGCCTTATTGATCCAGATAGCTTCCAAATAACATTGTCAGAATTTAATTCTTTAGTACGTGTTCAACAAAAATCTATTTTAGAGCTAGACAAACTTGCGAGTAAGTTGCTCAGTCAGAGTCTTAACAGTAAGGTTGAGCTTCAGCAAGACCATATGTACTTTGTTATTTCATTTGTTGGTTCTGTAGTGCTACTGAGTCTTTACTTCTTTTTATCGGCTTATAAGGCTATCAGCCAAAATATCGCATCTATCCACAAAGCAACTACCCTTGTAGCTGGTGGTGATTTAACTACCGATCTTGCTATGCAAAGTAAAGATGAGTTTAAAGAGATTGCGGGCGCGTTTAATCAAATGTTGCGCAATATGCGTGAATTGATCAGTGGAGTTCAAGAACTAAGTCATGAAGTGGTGGACGCAAGCCAACAAGTCCAGGTTGCGACAATGGATGTCGAAACAAACTTAACGAATCAACAGCAAGAAACACACGTTGTGGCAACCGCAGTAAGTCAGCTTGTAGCATCAGTTAATACGGTTGACCAAAACACACAGCAAGCAACGAATATTACCGTTTCAGCTCAAGAAGATGTCAATCAAGGGCAAAAAGTGATTTTGAACACGGTTGAAGGGATTAATCATATTGCGCAAGAAGTTCAGGCTGGTGCAGAAGCAATAAATCAATTAGCCCAGCATGCTGATGACATTGGTAAGGTGGTTGATGTCATCCATGAGATTGCAGAACAAACAAATTTATTAGCACTTAATGCTGCTATTGAGGCCGCTCGAGCTGGTGAACAAGGTCGTGGTTTTGCGGTTGTTGCAGATGAAGTGAGAACATTAGCAAGTAGAACTGCATCATCGACTGATGAGATTCGTCGCATGATTGAATTAGTTCAATCAGCAACATCAAAAGCAGTAGAAACTATGAACTCTGGTTCGCAGCAAGCCAATGAAGGCGTTGAACAAGCTAATGAAGTGAGCGAGACCATCGCAAACGTCACAAGAAGAGTCTCTGAAGTTGTTCAATTGAGTGCGCAAATTGCAGGTATTGTATCTGAACAACGACAAGCTACAACTCAAGTTGATGAAAACACTCAAGCGATTGAAAGTGGCGCTACGGTTGCTCTCAAATCAGCTCAGTCGGCAACTCAAGTTGGTGAGTTATTAGCAATAGATGCGAAAAAGTTATCTGAACAAATTAGTGGGTTTAGGGTTTAGTACTCTATGCTTCTTTTTATTATTAGCTATGGCTGACAGTCTATTTATTTTTAGAAATTTAAATAAAGATTAACTTTGCATTCACTCTCTATTCATTAGAGTTAGATAAAATTAGAAGATAGATTCATTTTACTATTTTTTATCGATGGAAGTTAATACCAGTCCTCAAATTAGAAAACACATAGACACAGCTGCGCAAAGACCAGCTGTGATGAGTGCTGGTGCGTCTTCAGAGCTAGGAGGGTTTAATGTCGATGGACGCCAGCCATCAAAGAAGGTGCATAAATTTCATTCAAAAAGGAAGGCTCTCGAAAACGACAGTACCCCCTCAAAACGCCCAAAAGAATTAAACTTCACGCAAACTGGACAAAGTAATAAGAGAGGTTATGAACCCAAAATAGCTCGGATGCTCAAAGAACAAGATGCTGTCAGTCGTGTTCGTAAATTAAAAGATAGATCTCAAGTAGTTTATGATACATCTAGAAACGACTTTCCAGCCTCTCGAGCTAAACAGTTATATTTACACCAACAATCATCCGTTGAAGTGCTGGATGATCATATCGCACGTATTGATCAACAAATTTGTGAGTGGGAAGTGAGCAATGACCCTGAGCAAGCGGAAAACAGAACACGAAGGTTAGAACTTGATATTTTATTACAATGTCGTGATTGGGTTATTAATCGCTATAGACAAATAAAGCATAGTTCTGAAAAGCCGCTCCCTGAGGGAAAGTTTGTTCCTGTCAGGTATACCGCTGAACAATGCAGAAGTGATTTCCGGTTATGTGTTAAAAAAGCTGAATACTGTGGTGACGTTGGCGTAAATGACGATGACATAACTGTATCTCAATGTTTGGATACTGGTGAAGAACGCCTAACACATGCAGCCAGAAGTCAAGCAAGTGGTTCAACTGAAGCTCAAGTAGGATTAGCGAGTTTAGGCGTTAATTTTCCTAATGGTATTCATGAAACAGTTTTTTATTTACTTCACGATTTAATTGAGGACAAACTTGCTCAGCGTCAGGAGGTTGTGAAAGGTAATAGAGATTTTGAATTATATGTGGTCAGTGACGATACTCCTTCATGCATAAAGAAAACTGGTAAATTAACTGGTTTACAACTATTAGCAACATTGAAACCAAGTAAGCATGTAAACTTAGAAATGCAAGATCAAGAAGTTAGAGCCAGTTTACTAACAGAGGATAGTTCGACAGAAGCCGTATACCCAGAAGCTAATGAGCTACTTAATGATGAAGCTACTGCTGAAAAATATGAAAACCTTCCTGCTGGTGCCGTGGGCATGGCATATGAACAACCTACTGTCAATTCAAACAAATCAGGTAAAACTAATTCAAGCTCTCAGTTGAACACTACGACAGACTCTTTAATACGTCCGCCAGCTGTTCCCCCAACACAAAAGCAACGATTCAAAACTGTTCAGACCTTAAATAGAAGTACTAGAGATTATAAAGAGGATTATTCAAGACAGCCGCCTGAAGATAGGGTGTATTCAAGTATTCGTACAAGAATAAAAGTGGGGGGTAGTGATATTTCGGGATCTCTATTAGTCGAAGCAGCACCTCCAGGAAGACCTGAACGTCCTAAAGAAGCAGTTAAAACCGTTGACGTTGGAATAGAAAATCAAGGTACAGAGGATAGTGAAGTTCAAACTGCTCAGGCAGGAAAAGAGGAATTACTCACTGAAGATAAACCTAATGAGGAGCCGTTACAAGCTGATTTTCAAGGTGAAGGGGCTGATGAAGTTGCACAAGAAGTTAGTGTAAATGTAGTGGAGTCAACCGAAAGTCCTACAGTACTCCCTAAACCTGATGGGGCGAGTGATGAAAAGGAGCGAAGTGAAGCTCCGATACCCGTTGCGACACCTACAACTGAAGGAAACAGATTAGACGAGTCACCTGAACCCCAAAAAACGCCAGAAGAAGTAGCAAAACTTCTAAAGAAAGCTCTGAAAGAAAGAGATCTTGATGCTATAGAAAAATACTCTATGGGAGTCGTAGTTGAGTTAGATCCTATCAAATCGGTCGAAGCGAGTCGTAAATTACAAGAAAAAGTTGATGTAACTAGTATTACTGATTCAGAAGGTAAAGGAGATACATTAGAAAAAACCGCTGTAAGTGAACCTGAAGTTAAAAGTTTCGATGGCTGGGTAGAAGTGCAAGCAGCTCAAATTCCGTTATCAGGAATTTTTGAAAGTGTGTTAGAGCATACCGATACGGAAGCAACTGAAGTGTTATTTACTAAAGGGATCCTGAAAAGAGAAGATGTATTACATGAACTACAAAAAGATCAAAGCCCTGCTAAACAGGCTCATAATAAAGGAAACGAGACAATGACTCGGTATTTTATTAACAAAGAAGCTGAGTTAACAGGTTCAAATGCGTTTAAAGTGTCAATGGTTAGAGGCTTTTTTAAAGAGTTGTTTACAAAGTTTTTCAAATTGGTGGGATTAAGTAGCTCCAATGAAAGCAAGCCAATTTTCGATGAAAAAATAACGCCAAAAATAATGCAGGAAGCACAAGTCTCTGGTAAAAGGGCACTGGAATACGCAATCGATAAAGGCGAAACAGAAGCCGCTTGGCAAATGATGAAAGCACTAAAGTTCGATTTTAAAGGACATTTTAGTAAGAGCGATGATATTTGGACATGTATCTTCAGAGCTAAAAACTTGGAATTATTTAAACGAATGCTCAATGAAAATAGAGATAAGAACCCTGAAGTTTACTTCTTCGGCTCAAAAGTGTCTCTGAGAGAGTACCTAGATAGCTCTATTGGAATGGCTATTGATGAAGCAGAACGTGCCGAATGGAAAGCGCAATTAGTCGATACTTTTGAGACCAAACATAATCATATCTAAACTAGTTATAAACACACCTTTGAAATATCAATTTATATAACTAACACTTGATATTCTTCTATCTTAATAACCTCATTCTAAAATTATCTTTAATTTAACAGTGAACAAAAATTAAGCTCACTAATATCAAAGGTCACTTACAATGATTAGAGTGATTAATTAAAAAATGAGGTAACTGTGTCTTCTTCTCTATTGAGTATGGTTGTCCACTGCAACCCTATAACGGCAACGGAGCCTTCCAATATTAAACAAAAACCAGCAGGGCAAACTGATGATATGTTTATTAAAGATTTTGGGTGCTTTCCGAGTAAAAGTAACGAGCACGAAATATCAGTCCTATATTTTCATACATATGAATTGAAAGTTAGATCTAAAATACCTCTTGGAACAGAAGGAAAAGAAAAGGCACTTGCGCTCAAAGCTCTATCTGTTGCACAACCACCAATACTTAAAGGTGACTTATCATCAAAAAGACAAACTGAACTAAAAGAAATAAGCTGTTGTTATAAGCCTTTTATTGAGTCTATCCAGAATGTTGATGATGAGCTATCAAAGCTGGATGATTCTTTGCATTATCTTGATGCTCGTCAAGGTACGAAAGAAAATGAATTGTTTATTCAGTTTGAAATACTTGTAGGGTTTAGACGCTGGCTTATAGATAAATACAATGCTTTCATGGAAGAGAGTAAAGGACTTGAAAGTTTAGATGTCAAAGAAAGAAAATTCACCCTAAAAAGAGAAGTTGATGAGTGTGATTTTGCTACGGATAGTAATGGAGAATTAACAGGTTTTGATGACTCATTAATCGGTCATTTAAATCAAGTTAGTTCTGAGGTTTTGAAAATTTTGGGAGAAAACCACACCAATGATAATGTTCAAATAAATTCAAACCTTATAGGTCTTTCAATCTTCCCAAAGGACATCCAAGTAGTTATTTTTAATGAGTTAGTTAAGTTTGAAAGTATTTCAAAACAAAAGCTAGAAGAACAAAAAGAACAGGCTGACCTTGATGAATTAATTAAGGCTTTGGATTCTCTAGGAGAAAGTGCAGAACTTTACAGTAAGGAAATTACACACCAACTCGCAAAAGTTGTAGTTGAACAAAGCCCAATTCAGCCAACTGTTAAATCTACCCCGATAACCGCAGAAAAATACTATTCAGTACGAAAGAAAAGGATGTTAGCAGACTTACTAAGCGAACAATAAGTAAGTCTTTCATAATTCAATAACTATTAAATAACCAACTCCTTGTAACTTTTGTGTTAGGCCTAAGTCCACATTAAATTAATTTAAGCCAGAGTAAACCTTTAATTAATCTCTATCAATTAAAATTAATCCTATAGAGTTATCAACATAGGTAATTTAATGGCTTCACCAACCTCGTCTTCAGAAAAAGCACACTTTCCAGCAGCCATGGAAGTGAAACCATTACAAGAACAAGCGAAAAGCGAAATGACATTGAAAGGAGCTGTCGTTTCTCCATCTGTTTCGGATGGAAAAAATAAACAACAACAAGATTTTTTTACAGCTAAACCCCAAAGTGAACCAATAGACTCTACTTCTATACAAAAGTATCAAGCAGTAGAAGAAGTAAAACCAAAATCATTTCTTGGAGCAGCCTCCCTTAGATACAAAAGTTGTGCACATTTACCAAAAAGATATCAAGGTAACGTTGCTAAAATTGACAAGAAACTGCAGGAAATTTCGGAGCAGATACTTGAAGTTGAAGAGGGAATTTATATGAAGAAGGAAGAGTCAGCTGAAGGTAAAAAATTAGAATTTGAGCTTTTATTAGCATTTAGAGATTGGTTTATAGAGAGTGTAAGTAAAACATGTAATGATTCTGAATATTCAACTCCTAAAGATATAGAAAAACGACATAGAAAACTATGGCCCCGCGGAATTAAGTTCAAGCCTGAAGGGAGTGTTGAGCAAGCATTTAAGCTCGATAAATCAAACAGGCCGGAAGGGATAGATAAAACACCTTGTGAATGTTTTAATGAATCAATTCAGTTGGTTGAAAGTGCTTTTGACTCTGACTTGCTCAGTGATTATATGGTGCTTTCTTCAGAAGATTTAAATTTAAACAAATTTTTTGTTTCGTCTAGAAGCGTAATTGCTGGGGCATTAATTGAACTATGTAAGCTTCATCAGCGAGATAAATTGGCTTTTCCTAAAAAATATAGAGAGGCTTCTGTCAAAGAGGGGGGAGAAGGGAGTGTTAAAGAGTCACTAGGAGGGAAGGGTTTTACTGGAGCAATATGGAGCAGGCAAGAAGAAGGGCTCGTACCTCCTGAAGTAACTTTATCTACTCCAATAGAGGCTGATAGAAATAAAAAAGAAGTAAAAGAAAGTTCTGATTTAGAGTCAAAACTGAAGAGTTTAGGTTTAGTTCAATTTTCCGGCCGACTTGAAAATATTGGTAGAGCTTTATCAAAAGAAGAGTTAGAAATTTCGACTTCAATTGATTTGCAATTAATAAGTAGAGTTGAGAAGTATTCCCAATTGCAATCTCACCCCCTTAAAGCTGCCTTCGCAACTGCACCTACAATAGATAACGGAGCAACAAGTGAAAGCCTTGTAGAAGATTTAGAGAGAGAAATTACTACTTTAATAGGTTTGAGAAATTGGCTACATGAGAATATAAACAGCTCTACACCATTTAGAAAACTAAAACTGGGAGATGCAAAGCGCCTTAGTAAATTAACGGTTCATTTTACGCCTGAAAAAGCTTTTTCATTTTTTGATGGTTTCGATGAAAGTGATGCAGATATAAAGGATAAAGTTATTAAAAAGCTTATGCAGAAGGCATACAGCGTCATTACAAAAGCTCTTTGGGCTGATGCTTATAAGACCAGTGAAACGAGAGAGGGCTCAGTAAGCGAAATCAAAGCTGATTCAGTTTATTTAAGCGGTTTTCCTTTAGAGGTACAAGCAATTATTTTTGAAACAATACTAAATTTCGAGCGTCTTCGCACTGAACAAGAATACAAAGCACAAAAAAGTAGAATTGAGCTACAAGAAAAAAGAAAAAGCCGAGCTAAATAAACTTACTAGCCTCAGTTATAGTCGTTATAGCTAAGTAGAAATTAATGATGTTTCAAATTTGTACTTTGATTAAAGGCTCGCTTCCTTATCCCTTACTGGTAATAGCCCTAAGTTCAGACTGAAACTCCAGAATCAATATAAGCTATATACCTAGTTCGTACAACAAGACTAATTAATTCCTTGGGTGTATAAAAATTAATCTATTTTCATCCCTAATTCCGTTTTTATTGTTTAAACTTATAAAAAAACATTTTTGAGAACAAACTATGAGTTGGTCGAACCGTTTAGATAGTTCAAATTCGCAAGGCCTAGCTTCAGGCCAGATTAATATTGAACTTGAAGAGTTATCTTCTGATGATACTCAGGTTGTTGGTGGGCATAACGTTATACAGACAAGTTCAACTGATAATCACGGTGCTATCGTCGAGCAGTTTTTAAGTGAGCCTCCAGAAATTGCTCAAAGTGTAACGCTCCAAAATATTGGTCAACAATACTCCGTTCAAGATCCGGAAGTAGTTCATTATCCTTTATTAAAAGGTAAATCATTAAAAAATATGGAATTGATCGAAAGGGCTGAGCTTGTATTAACCGAAGATAATATTTTATGTAACAGTCAGGCCGAACACCTCAAAGAGCTCGATGAAGATTTAATTGGGCTTGAACAAAAATATGATGAAGCCTCTGAAAGTGACTCGCCTTTAGCGGCAAAAATTGAAAGAGAAGTCTTAACTGATTTCGAAATACTATTACGACTTAGAGAATGGGTCTCCTGTTGTTATGAAAGTGAAGAAGGTGAAGGGCCAGCTTTTACTGCTAAAATGAAAGCTAAGAAGATAGAGCAAATAGCCCTTGAGTTAGAAAAAAAAACTATGGAACTAGATGAATCAAATAGGCCTGCGAATTTTGTGATTGAAGAGGGCGAACAGGAATATAGTGTTTCAAATAATAAAGTATTCCATAAGAAGGATAGAAATGCTTTAAGTGATTTAGAAGAGGATGCCAAGTTCTTAACTGAAAATATTTTAGAAAAATTAGATACTGCTTTAGATTTGTATAGAGGTAGAGGTTGTAATTCTGATTGTAGCTCTTCATCAATTGAGATAGATATTTTTCCTAAATCAATACAGCCAATCATGCTATTGAGTCTTGATAAAATTGCAGCTGCATTTAATGCTGCCGATGTTTTTCATAAAAATCGGCAAGAAACCGCAGAGTTCCTGCGTGGTTTTAGTTCTCAAAACTCGTAAAGTTTTGTATGAGTGAATATTTGAGCTATTCCAACAAAGGGTGTTTATCAGGTAGTTGTTTAGTAATCCAAAGCACGAGCTTATGTTTCATATTTAAGCCGTCTTCTTTATCTTTGGCTAAAGGTTGCACGAGTTTATCTTGCACAAGTAAACGGTATACACATTCAACTTTTTCTCTTTCTGACGTGCCTTTCCCAAAAGAAGCAAACCCACGTTTTACCGCATAACCTTCGCCAATTTGAATGGCTAATTTCAGTAGTTGTGGTTCATTTTTCTGCTTCTTCATGCATGTAGCTCCAATGGTTTAAAGGGAATGAACCGTTTCGTTTTAAAACGATTTGAATTTACCTAACGGTTAATACTGACATAAAATATCACTGAACATCAATGCAGTAAGTTCAATTTTTAGAGATTGTTTTTAATGTCATTATGTGGCTCTATATTAAGGTTTAAATATGGAGGTTGTCTAATGAAATGGAATTATTTTTTATTCAGTATTTTGGTGATGACTGTCAATGCATCACCAACGTCAGTTTACAAGTGTGAGAGCAATGGCGAACTGATATTTTCAGATAAGCCTTGTTCTGATAAGGCATTAAAAATTACTGTTGTCCCTAAAAATGTGATCAAAAATGACAATGCGCCAACTAAAAAAGAAACTTTAGATATTCAGCAGCAAATATCAAAACACATTAATGACGAAAATGTTGATTTAAGAGTCGCTCATTTAAAAGCGCAAATAGAAAAGGTAAAAGCGGATCGTGACAGCAAGCTTTTAAAGCTAAAATCAAACAAAGAGCGAGCTCAAAACAACTTGGCAGGTGCGACTTGGCAATCAAGCCTTTCTCAAGAAATGACGGCTGTAGTTGAGGGTGCAGATACTGAAATTAGAATATTTGAAAATGAGATTAAACGGCTACAAAACTTAAAAGAGTAATGTGAATCACCCTTTTAAGTTTAGCTGAACACTATTTTTAGAATTCACTTTCAATGATTGCTTTGATTGAATGGCTATGAAGTTTCACGCAGATGTCAGCTTTTTTAAGTGCAATGGTTGGGTTTGGTAAACGTTCTTTCTCACCTTTTGGACTGCTCAGTTTTAATTTTATATCCGCCAGCTGTCCGTTGATTGCTTTTTCAATTTTAGGCATAGAAGTAATTGATGATTCAATAAGAGATTCAATCGTTCTTGCTTTACCCGGGATGACTAATTCGATGTGTTCCCAGCCTTCGGAAGGGTATGTTTTTTCACTTGGGTAAGGTAACTCAACATAAGGCACTTGAGTGTGATTTAGCATTAACGGCTCGTTTAACTCAATGATTAAGATTGGGCGACCGTTGATAACATTTTCAGAAATTACTTTTCCTTTGGCTTCGAAAAACGCTCTTAATTGATCAGCCTGCTTCTGAGAGTTTACTCGTATAGCGGCATGATCACATTCAAACTCATCTTTCTCGATCCCTAACTCATCCATGAAGTTATTAATTTTTAAAACAAAGTCATCCCAACTTTGAGTGAGTAAAAGTTCAGTATTCATTTTATGCGTATATTAAGGCCAAATTTCGATTGGAGTGCCAGGTTCAATGACTTGCCAAAGTTCGTCCATTTCTTTGTTAGTGACTGCAATACAGCCATTTGTCCAGTTGTATCTTTGGCGTTCTTTTTGACTGAGATTCGATTCAGGATCTTGACCGTGTATCATGATCAAACCTCCAGGATTTACTCCTTTTGCTTTAGCGGCGAGTATATCAGCTTCATTTGGATATGAAATATGAATTGAGCGATAGAACGCACTGTCTGGCTTTTTATAGTCTAAAATGTATCTTCCTTCAGGAGTTCGCTCATCGCCTTCTTTGACTTTATGTGATTTTGGGTTCTCGCCCATCGCAATATGGAAGGTTTTAATCTTTTTTCCGTTCTTGAAGAGAGTCATCTCGCGTAAGGATTTCTTAACGACAACTAAGTCGGCTTGTGGCATTGAAAACACCGAAATAGAGAAAAAAAGAAAAAATATCGATGTAAGACAGCGGAAAGAGACCATATACATTACTAAGTAGACAATAAAATTAAAGTATCACTTAAATGTGTCTGTTTCACAACTGAGCATTGAAAGTGACATTATATAAGCGTTACCCTAAGTTATCTAAAATTGATCAGCTTACTTATTGTGGAACAACAAAAAAATGATTCCGGTTCGAGAGCATTTATTCGAAGTGTGATTTTTGGAACTGATACAACCTCTGGGCGATTTTTTGATATTGGCTTAATTGTCTGTATTATCGCTAGTGTCTTTTTAATCTTGTTAGATACCATTGTCGAAGTGCATCAAGAGTATGGGGAAGTTATTCGTATCCTAGAGTGGGGGTTTACGTTTCTTTTTACTGTTGAATACATTCTTAGGCTTTATTCAAGTGCCAATCCTTTATTATACGCTCGTAGCTTCTACGGTATCGTTGATTTACTGGCGATATTGCCAAGCTTCTTGATTTTGTTGTTTCCAGGTGCACAGTTTGCGCTGATGATCAGAGTATTTAGGTTGTTTAGAGTCTTTCGGGTGCTCAAACTCTTGCGTTACTTGAGTGAGGGGAATCTGTTGTTAAAAGCAATGGTTCACTCATCTCGTAAAGTGTTTATTTTTTTCTTTTCAGTAAGTTTAATCATAATGGTTTTAGGCTCAATCATGTATGTGATTGAAGGCCCTGAAAATGGTTTTTCTTCAATTCCTAAATCGATTTATTGGACCATTGTTACTATCACGACTGTAGGATATGGTGACATCACACCACATACAGCGCTTGGGCAAGGCATTGCTTCTTTAACGATGTTATTGGGATATTCCATAATTGCGATACCAACAGGTATTTTAACCGCTGAGATTTCGAATGAGATGGGTAGACAGCGAGACTTAAGGCGTTGCAGCAACTGCTCGACTTCAGGCCATGACCCAGAAGCTAATTATTGTTTTGAGTGTGGAGCCGAATTACAGCAAGAGATTTGATGGTGAGGGTAAATACTTTAATTACTAGCCATCACTCCCTGATGAAAGTTTACAATCAAATTATGTTGGAGTTCGCCCTGAAATTGTGATTCAAAACCCTGCGGGTTCAGATCTTTGTATCAAAAATTGTCAATTTGATAATCGGGTTCGATTAATTCACTTATTTGGGATAGAGTCTCCAAAGTTAACGGCAAGTTTAAGACTTGCGAAGCACCTTTCACGTTTATAGGAAGTTTATGCCACAGGCAAAGTTTGTATCTGGCTCAATTATGCGCCATATCTGGGTAATGACGTCAACGGCTGCCATTGGTATTTCAGCGTTATTTTTAGTCGACCTGTTGGATATCTTTTTTCTGAGTTTGCTGGGCGAAGAAGAACTTGCAGCTGCAGTTGGTTACGCCGGCACGATTACGTTTTTTACAACTTCTATTGGGATAGGCTTAGCGATTGCAATGGGCGCCGTTGTATCAAAAGCCATTGGAGCCAAACAAAAAGATAAAGCCAAGCAGCTGCTCCTCAATGCGAGTCTGATCACCTTCATAATTAGTATTGTTGTTGCAGTTGTCGTTACAAGCTTAATACCTCAATTGGTGGCACTAATTGGTGCAACAGGGCGAACCGCTGAGCTTGCAGAAAGTTATCTTTATATCATTTTACCTTCTATGCCAATTATTTGCTTGGCGATGGCTTTAGGTGCGGCATTAAGAGCGGTCGGCGATGCAAAGTTGTCAATGATGTCGACATTGGCTGGTGGTGCGGTTAACGCAATTTTGGATCCAATCTTTATTTTTACTTTTGCTATGGGTATCGAAGGGGCCGCAACAGCTTCAGTGATTGCTCGTCTTGCTGTGCTCGTTGTATCTGCAAGAGGTGTGTTCATCAAACATGGCCTAGGTACTCAATTTAAACTTGATAATTTTAAACGCGACTTAAAACCTGTGTTTGCGATTGCATTACCTGCGATGTTAACGAATGTAGCTACACCTATCGGTAATGGTTATGTTACTCGTGAAATAGCTGAGTTCGGTGACTCATTCGTTGCGGGATGGGCAGTATTAGGTCGAATTATCCCTTTTGCTTTTGGGATGGTATTTGCACTTTCTGGGGCGATAGGTCCAATAATAGGGCAAAATTACGGTGCCAAAAACTTTGATAGAGTTCGATTGTCGTTAACTAACGCAATGCAATTTAATTTTGCCTATATTTTTGTAGTTTCGATACTCATATTTTTGCTTCAAGGCTACATTATTTCAGGATTTGACTTACAAGGTGACGGTGCAGATATTGTGATGTTTTTCTGTACTTTTATTGCGATTACCTTTGTATTTAATGGTGCCCTTTTTGTTGCAAACGCATCGTTTAATAACTTAGGTAAGCCAAAGTATTCCAGTTTTTTCAATATTGGCAAAGCCACATTAGGAACAATTCCATTTGTGTACATCGGTGCACAATATTACGGTGTTTATGGTGTGTTAATTGGCCAAGCCGTCGGTGGTATTATATTTGGTGCTGCAGGTGTGTGGGTTGCTTATCGGCTGATTCATAAAGTTGAGCTGAAAGAAAGTATTGAAGACGAAGCAGAGCTTGAACTTACGCCAACATCATCAAGTCCTTTATCTTCTTCATGTTCGCAAATGGAACAGCTGAATAAAGAAAAACTAGTTGAACAAGATTAACTTATGGGGTTAGCACGCTCCTAACCCTTTTGAGTAAAGCATTAGGAGCGTTGACACTTACTCTTCAGTGTTACTTATTTCAGTGTTTTCACTCTCGACCTTAGCTTTCTCTGCTTCCATTTTTTCACGTTCAGCTTTCGATATATAACCTGAGCGTTTTGCGTTTTCAGCAGCTTGACCGCACTTAACTTTATTTTGTTTTGCTTTCGCTTTTTTTGCTATTTTTTTAGTAATCTTTTGTCTTTTATTCATAACTCTTCTCTCGCTTTTAATAAGCAAGCTGTAATTTCTTCAGCTGTTTTAAAGATACGTAAGTCTCTAAACAACTCTTTAGCTTCTGGATATTGGCGGTTTAAATAACTGAACCATTGTTTAATCCTTGATGGATAATAACAAGATTTTCGTCCCGTTAACTCTTTTTCAGTATACCTAAGCATTAAGTCTAATGCTTGTTGCCAATTCATTTCTGGTTTATCGGTTTTTATTACTTCAGCTAAGTTAGGCAGTGATATTGCTCCGCGACCTACCATTACGGCATCACACCCGGTTTGCTGCATACATCTTATTGCATCTGCTTTGTTCCAGATTTCACCGTTTGCGATAACAGGGATCGGAAGTTTCTGGTTAATATCTGTAATGTAGTCCCAATACGCAGGTGGCTTATATCCATCCGCTTTACTTCTCGCATGTACGGCAAGTTCACTTGCACCAGCTTCATAGATAGCGATAGAGTTTTCCATATACTTGGATTTATCTTCAAACCCTAATCGGATTTTAGCCGTGACTGGGTATTCATCAGAAACGGCTCTTCTCACAGCTTTGACGATATCGTGAACTCTATCTGGCTCTTGGAGTAAAACAGCTCCACCTTTACTTCTATTAACGATTTTTGCAGGGCAGCCAAAATTTAAATCAATACCTTGTGAGCCCAGCTCGATTGCTCTAGTTGCATTTTCAGCTAAAACATCAGGATGTTGCCCCAATAGTTGCACTCTTACTGGCGTTCCAGCCAAAGTTTGTCCATTATTAAGGAGTTCAGGGCATAGCTTTGTGAAAACACGCTCAGGCAAAAGCTTATCGACTACTCGAACAAATTCTGTAACCATTAGGTCGTAAGGGTTAATCGTCGATAAAATATCGCGCATTAGATCATCTACAACGCCCTCCATAGGGGCAAGAATTACACGCACGGGAAAACCTTTAAATTATTTTAGAAAAAGTTGAGAGATGCGAATTGTACCTGTAGAAAACTTTTTAAGGTAGTTTTCAAATTTGGTTTTTCACGTAGAGAAAAGGTAAATATTTCATTATGTGAATGAAAAACATTATTTTTATTTTGAATTTTATCTGATCTTGACGTAATTTTTAGACGTACTTCAAAATTAAATTAGCTTTTGTGAAATAAACTTTGTAGACACTAGGTCTATTTCAACAAGACTGACTGATGCCACAACGGCATGCGAGAAAGTTTCATAATTAAACGTTAAAGAGGGAAGACACTATGAACACTGTTAAGAAAACCACTGTAGCTTTGGCTCTAGGTACTGTAGTAATGGGTCATGCATTTGTTGCACAAGCTGGTTCTTTTGGCTTTGAGGAAATGAAAGCTGGCTACCAACTTGTTGGTGGTGAAGGTAAGTGTGGCGAAGGTAAGTGTGGTGGCGACGCTAAGAAGCACAAAGGTAAAGAAGGTAAGTGCGGCGAAGGCAAATGCGGCGGCGACGCTAAGAAGCACAAAGAAGGTAAGTGCGGCGAAGGCAAATGCGGCGGCGACGCTAAGAAGCACAAAGGTAAAGAAGGTAAGTGCGGCGAAGGCAAATGCGGCGGTGACGCTAAAAAGCACAAAGGTAAAGAAGGTAAGTGCGGCGAAGGCAAATGTGGTGGCGACGCTAAAAAGCACAAAGGTAAAGAAGGTAAGTGTGGTGAAGGCAAGTGTGGTGGTTCTAAGTAATCACACGGCTTAAATGCTTATCATACACCTAGGCCAGCTTATGCTGGCCTTCTTTTTCTTAACACACATATGCTGTACTATTTCGAAGGTATACTTTTAAGAGAGTATCTTCGAAATAATGCAAAGCCATTGGAGGTATCACAATGAAGAATAATAATCTGGTCGGCCTAGGCTTACGCCGTGAAATGTTAGATGAGCTTTGTGAAAGCACACCTGAGCAAATTGATTTTTTTGAAGTGGCACCTGAAAACTGGATGACACTTGGTGGTAAATTTGGGCGTCAATTTAGGGAACTCGCTGAAAAGCATACCTTCTTTTTACATGGACTCTCATTGTCAATTGGTAGCCCAGAAGCACTGGATGTAGAGTTTGTAAGTAATATCAAAAAGTTTATGGACTTACATAAAATTGATGTTTACTCAGAGCACTTAAGCTATTGCTCAGGAGCAGGGCATATGTATGACTTAATGCCAATCCCATTCACCGAAGAAGCCATTAAGCATACTGCTGCGAGAGTTAAGCAAGTTGAGGATATTCTTGAGCGTCCGCTTATCCTAGAAAATGTATCATTCTATGCTGCACCGGGTGCACAAATGTCAGAGCTGGAGTTTGTGAATGGCGTTTTGAATGAAGCCGATTGTAAAATGCTTCTGGATGTAAATAACATTTATGTCAATTCCGTGAATCATAAATATGACGCAGCTGAGTTTTTAAAGCAGATGCCAACAGAGCGTATTGCTTACATTCATGTCGCAGGTCATTATGAAGAAGATGTGGATTTAATCGTAGATACGCATGGTGCAGACGTGATTCAACCAGTTTGGAAACTGCTTGAAGACTGCTATCAAATTCATGGCGTTCACCCAACGCTTTTAGAACGTGATTTCAATATTCCTTCGACGGAAGAATTACTTGTTGAGATCGATCAAATTCATCGCTTTCAGCAACAAGCGATTGCACTACAAAAAAGGAGTGCATAATGTCGTTTGTTGAAATTCAAAATGAATTTATGGATTACATTAAAAATCCCGCTAACCCTTTACCTGAAGGTATTGAACAGCGACGTATGTCGGTTTACCGAGAGTTGTTCTTCAATAACGTTAAAGGCTTTGTTTCTAATGCATTCCCAGTATTAGAAACACTCTATACAGAAGAGCAATGGGATACTTTAGTTCAAGAGTTTTTTGTTACTCATGATTGCCAAACACCAATATTCGTTGAGATAGCTCAAGAATTTTTAGTATTTCTTCAATCTGAATATCAATTAAAAGAGTACGATCCAATCTTTATGCTTGAGCTTGCTCATTACGAGTGGTTGGAGTTAGTTGTTTCAGTTGCTCAATCTCAGCGAAACTTAAAAGCGTTGAATACTGATGATATTGAATCTTCAACTTTATGCTTATCAGAATCAGCGAAAGTGGCACAATACTCATTTGATGTTCAGCATATTAGTGTTGATTATCAGCCAATTGAGCCACTAGAGTCGCCAAGGTTTTACTGTGTATACAGAGATTCAGATGAGGAAGTGAGCTTTTTACAGCTGACACCGCTTTCTGCGCAAGTTTTATCATTTATAGACCACGAAGTAGAGACTTCTTTCGAAGCCATTACCAGTTGGTTACATCAAATGTATCCACAAATGAAGTTAGCGGACATAGAGCAGGGCTGTTTGCAGTTATTGCAGCAGATGACTGAGAAGAAAATTGTACTTAGTATTTAAAAGACATTTCTTAAGTCTTGGTGGTTTTAAATGCTTACCGTTAATAATGACTGTAAGCATTTAAATATATATCCAATGATTCAAAAGTTTCTAAATCAAATTAGTTCTTAGGTATTAAACACCCATTCAACTTGTTTCCTTCCAAAAGCCGATTAAACAAATTTCATTTCCTTTTTATATGAAAATAAATAAATTACTTTAAAATTAACCCTTTTAATTACAGTTAGTTAAGTTTTTTTGCCTCAAGGTTAATTTCTTATTAATAACAACTGAAATCAAATTAACGGGTAGCTCAACACCCAAGGTTGTAAAGTTGTTTACAAATAAAAATAAATGTTTTGTCTATATTTAAATAAACCTAATTACAGGAAAAGAGTATTATGGCAGGAAAAGCTAGCTTGATTCAGCCTCAAGTATCTTACGTTAAAGGTGATGGATATGACCATACCCCTGGCGATGTAAAAAGTGCAGATGATAAGATTGCTGAAGCACGTGAGGAAAAATGGCCGACTCTGCTCCGTACTGATTTTTCCTCTTTAGGTATATATGATCGGGATGGTATAAAACAGCAGATTTCTGAGAGCGGTGATAAAAGTTATCATGGTTCTGATATAGGTAAATCCCAGCATGTTCATTTATTCGATTTATTAGATAAAGATGGATCCGATAATCCAACAGCAACTAAAGCTGCATCAAATGTTCTGGCCTCTCAGATTTCAAAAAATTCAGATGGCACTAATACTAGAGCCAAAGCCGTTAGGCACGCCTTAATTGTTTATAAACTAACAGCTTGTGGTTTGGGTCCTAAGCTTGAGACTGCGCTCTCGAAATTTCTCGATAAAGAAATACAAGAGTATGAAAAGTGCTATCCATGCGATCCTGTTTTGAATGAGTCACAAAAAGGCTTTATTAAGCAAGAGCTTCTAAAAAATTATGGTTTATGTCCTAAAACAAGAGATGCTGTAGCAAACCCTCCTTTAGATTCTGAATGTTTAAGTGCTCTCAAAGATATTGTGAATATCAAATTAACAGCATCTACGCTTGCAAATGCTGTTTCTTCAGAACTGGAACCGGTTTTAAGTGAAAAGACATCAAAGGAAGCAATAAATGTTCGTGACAAATTAAGAGCTTTAACTAAGAAAGCTGACTATGATCCAGCAGTAAGAATGCTTTCTAGCTCCAGCCCAAAAGCAAGGCAAAATGGATTATGTGATGATATTAAAAGGTATTGCTGTGGAAATATAAGGGCTTTCGAAGAAAAGGAATTTGAAAGTTCAGGAGAACGTTGCAGGCTGTTTACATCAGATGGGGTAGATCATAGTTTAACTACTGAACACGGTAAAGTAATTGCTCCCACTCCAGAAAACATAGCTAGATTTCCTCTCGCTAAACTTCCTACTGATGCCTGTTTGAATTTCGGGATGCAAATTATTGCTAACAGTGAGAGTTACGAAGACTTGAAGCTGTTTAATGAACAATATTTGCAAGATCCTGATATGTCAGAATCGATAAAAACAACTTTAACTAATGAGCTCCATAAAAGATGCTTTGAAATTTCTTCTAAGAAGTCAGGAAAGTTAGATCATTTCTCTTGGGCGAAAAAAGGCCTTGCTTCTATATCAACACCTAAAATGCTTGCTGACTTGATGAGTGAGTCGCAAGTTCAATCTATGACAACAGATTTGAAGGGTAGATTAGAAGAGCTACCTAAAGTGAGCAAGGAAAGTCAAGATTCTGAAGAGCGTCGTACTGAAAAAAATAAAGTAAATTTAGGAGTATTAAGAAAGCAGACGACTAAGCTGGTCACAAATACAGAGCTTAGTACAACAACTTGCGAAGCTCGAGAAAAGCAACTCTATCAAGCATGTGAAATGTGTTTAGATTCTGAAAAACTTGATTATTTAACGACCAAACAACAATTAAAAAGTCGCAAAGAAAGTCAAAGCTCGGCAGATAAAGTGATTGAGAAGCAAATTGATCGTGCAATGGCTCAAAGTTTATTATCAGAAGCTGAAGCAATGGAAACAAAATTTTTGGGCGGGCAAAGTGCTCCCGAACCTCATGAGCAGGTGACACAATCTCACAAACTACTGGCAGTAATCGCTTTCATAGAAAGACCAGAAGTCAAAGCCGTTGGTAATGACCTTAACGAGTCGACTGGTGCTTTAAGAGCCCTTGACCGTATTTTGCTGACGACTGATGTTGATGAGTGGGGTAAGGGAGATTTAGATTATTTTGATAAATACTATAAGCGAAGAGCTACTCCTGAAGCTATGAAGCTTAAAGTATCGATAGAAAATAAACTCATTGAGTTAAAAGCCACCGAAGAACCTGAAGAAGTTACCCCTTCCCCACAAGATACTGCTAAAAATGCTGCATCTATCCTTGTATCAGAATTGACATCAAAGATACAGAACACCAAAGATTATAAAGTCTTAATCAGTGCCATACACGAAATGAAAGGGCTTCCAAAGAATGAGCAAGAAAAATTAAAATCACTAATTTTAAGCACACTAGAAGGTTCGACTAAAGATAAAAGCTTTAGAGCAAATGAGATTTCATTCGTCCCTTTTGATTCGAAATATAATGAGCGATTAAAAGAACCTGGATATGAAAAGATAACTTCAGTTGAGGGTGATCAATTAAAAGTAAATCACTATAAACTAATGCTTTCAAAGCTAGCCGTTACAAAAGAACCGTTAGAAGTTGCGATATATTATCATGCATTTTTAGATCACCCTGAACTGGAAGTAGTTTGTGCTAAAAAGTTATTAGAATTAAAACGTGTTGATGTCCTTCCTCAAATGACTCAAAAGCTGGCCTTTGTGAACTCTCTATCCGTAGAAGACCTGAAAAGCTATCCACAATCCATGCGAGATAGTATTTTATTAAACGCAGTTGAGCACAATGATATTGATCTAATGAGAAAGCTAACTGACGCTGGAGCTAATTTAAATGCGCAAGATGCTCAAGGACGAACAGCATTAATGTTGTGCGCAGAAAAGGGAACACCTGAAGTTGTTAGGTTTATTATTGAGAGTCAACAATACGACTTTGTAACTAAAGATAATAAGGGAAGAAACGTCTTCCACTATGTTGCAACAACATCAAAACAAAATCCGTTAGCTAAAGTGCTTCTTGCTGGGAAAGGCATAAATTTACCTTATGAAGAACCGCTTCAGTCGAAAGATAAGGATGGTAATACTCCATTTCAATATGCAGCAAGCCAGCTCGAGTTGGAAGGGATGAAGCTCTTAGTTGAGCTCGGTTCAGAGAAATCGAGCGTATTTATGACTAATTCAGGCGAACAAAGGAGGGTATTGGGACACGCTATTTATAAGGGTAGAACGGATGTTTTCTTATATCTGCTCAGTAGTAGAATTGTAACGCTACCTGATAATATGGCTGGATTAAATAGCCATCTTCACACTGCAGCTAAATACGGCCGTCATGAAATTTTCAAGATGCTGGTTGAATCATCAAACTTTGACTTAAGTGAGCCATCAAGCGATGGTCAGTCTTTATTACATTCAGCCGTTGAGATTGGAAATAGTGAAATCGTAAGCTATTTAATGGAGTCTTCGAGGGCTAGAAATGAGGCTCAAACAAAAGATAAGTTAGGTGAAGATGCTGTCATGCATGCTATCAGGAATAGGAATTCAGAAGTTGCAGTGAGAATGATTAAGGCCGGTTTATATGATGAAACACAGTTCAATACAAGCGGCTTTAATATTGTTCATGCTTGTATAGAAAATGAAGATTTTGACAGCTTAAAGGCTTTAGCTGACCGTGGTGCCAATTTAGAAGTAAAAGTAAGGCTTGGAACAGAGTATTTAAAAACTGAAGATGATGGTAGTAGTGCTGATTTAAAAGTAAAAGCATGGAGTGGAGAAGATTATCGAGGCGCAACGCCATTAATGTTAACCTCTTTCTTTGACGATAAGGAAACAAAGCAAAGTTATATTAAAATCAGGGAGTTCCTCGAGGAAAAAACCGGGCATGAGCGTCACACTATTGCTATTCCGAGTGTAGGGGAGCCTGAATACAGTGAGGGTAGAATTAGCCCTATTATCGATAAAGCATCTAATCCTAAATCTAAACCTAAACCTAAACCTAAATCCCCTAGCACACAGAATATTCCAAATAATGGACCGAGTTCGCCACCATCTCCAATACCGCCTCAAAAGCAGAAGAGCGAGGTGTTAGAGCTAGATAGTCTTAAGTTTCCACCCGGTAAATCGGGTGAAGTTCAAGAAAGTACATCGAATAGTAATGACGCTCCGTTAAGAAAAAGTGAGAATTAATTTAGATGTAGTAGTTTAGACCCTGTTTGTTAAATGTGCTGAGTCGTTTTAGCTGTAGCTTTTCAGACATTGAATACTACAGCTAAGCTTGCATGTCTTTCTTGGGAGCTTCTTCTTGTGTTAAAAGTTGCTGTTTACGTTTTGCTAATTCAGCTTCTTTATCTAATTCTTTTTTTGCTAGATAGTGATACCAAGGACTTTTCTCTTTAAGAACATTTTCAATATGGACACTAACTTTTTGTGAATATTCAGCAGCTGATGTTGTAAGAGAATCATATTTGACTGCTTCTTTATACAAGTAAATTAAAACATCAGTATTAATTGCTTTGATGTCATCAGGTTTTGTTGTTATCAGAGTTTTAAGTTTTACCCAGAGTTCTAATAAGCCTTGACTTGATATAGTCTCAAAAAGTTCTTTGAAGTGATTTGAGTAAGCACCAATATCAATGCCTTGCATTGTTTTGTAAAAGAGATTTTTGAAATAAACACGGCTTTGCTTGTCATTAGGTTGTTGTATCACATTTCTGTCTGGAACTTTCTTATCAAAGGGGTTAAAACACTTTTGACCTTGCATGAGTAAAATTAAATTTAAGTGTTCTTCAAACGGTCACAAGTAATCAGCTCAAGCCTCAATGTGGTGACTTAACTTAACTCGCCAACGATGAAGATAGTTACCTTAATTTCGCTGCAAAAATTGGTGATTCAGGCATATTTATTTATCTTTGGGGCTCTAATGAGTTTGATGTAGCTGGTAAAGGTTCAAGTGAGCAAGCGCTGATTCACTCAACAGCAGATGCAAAAAAAGCAGATGTCGTTAACTGATTTAATTAAGCAAGAGAACTTTGATGTTAATAGATTAAACCGTCCTACAGCAGTCGATACGCCAATCGATACAGTAACGGCTGATGAGCTACCGGCTCTATCAGAGAGAAAAGATGAGAAAGTTGGAGTTATAAAAACAGGTAAGCTTGTTGGTGGAGACGGAGTTGAACTAAAGGTTATGCCTGGAAAAACAAGCAGATTGTAGCTTTTTTATTCTGTTTTTAGTTGTATAAACCCCTTTTTAGTATAAGCCACGCATTACTTTCGGGTTGAGTGACAGGTATCAGCATAAGTGATAGACATCGGCTTGTTAAACATCTTTTTCGACAGAAATCCATTCATCGAAAGAGGATGAAGTTTTTTCTGAAAAAAATGCATTCGCATCTTCTGTAGAGTCACATTTTTTGGTGATAATGTGTTTTAAAACTTTATTAAATTCGATTTTCTCTTGATCTACTTCAATGAGAAAATTCTCAGATGGACTCTGTCGATACAAATATTTTAACCAGTCAAGAGGTAGGCCATACAATAAAATAAATGATTTTTCTATGAACTGTTCATCATCCGATTTTACTTTTACATACTGGGTTAGTTCTCGTGACCGAACAGACAAGTCTTGCACAAAGCTTAAGAGTTCACCTTGGTTATCACCTGTTGAAAAGCCTAGTATTTTTTTACCTAATTCCTCTGAATATCCTTTAGGCTGAGATCCTGACCTTAACGTTTGACAAAAGCTGCGGCAAAAGACTCTAGAATTTGCTTTACTTTGTTCACCGGCTTTGTTTTTTGGTTCTGGGTTATGTTGCGAAACTTGTGAATGTCGCAGGAGTTTACTTTCAATTTCTAGTTGACACAACTCGGTTGCTTTTTTTGAACTGAGATTCTCAAAAATACTTATCCTTTCAGACTTTGAAACATTAATTAGAACAGCTTTAATAGAGTCTCCTGAACTTAATTCCATTAAATGAAAATATTTTTCTGGTTCATGTTGCTTTAATTGTTGCAACATGAATTGATATAAACTTGAGTAGTTACCAGTCGAACAAAATTCAGGGTTTGCAACAAATTGAGAAATCCTCTCTTTAGAGAGAGATATGATTAGTTCAACTTTGGGGTAATAAGGTGGTGTTGAAGCTATACTAGTAGAGGGCATTCTTGATAAAGTTAAAAGTGCAACGTCAGCAGGAACATGCTTACTTCTAATCAAAGACCCAATGAGCTTCTTGCTTGTTATGTGTCTTGGTTTTTCAAATTCTACATCCACATCCTCTTCTACTTGGCTGAAAAACATTTTTCTTCTTATTATCAAGCCTTTGTTGCAGTCGACCCTGACAAGATATTCATGGGTAAAACTTTCAGTGGAAGTCGATTGTTTATAGGTGATTAGGTCCGTTTCATCTTGGCCGTCACTAGGAATGCGGATGCTTATTTGGCCTGAATTTGGAGTGAGTTCGGCTAATCGACTTTTGTAAGTGTCATCTAAGAAGTTTTCTCGTAAATGTTGATGAAACTCCTTAAGTGCAAAGGTGTCTTTTAAGTAAGGGATTCGATTATGGAGTTTGTACTCTATCCCCAATGAACCAAAAGTTATCAAAGTCTGAGTCAGTGTGTAATAAGCATCAATAAGTTTTGGGTGAACTTTATGTTCTGTAGATGTTGCAAGAAGAGTCGCCATTGTTTAAACCTTATCAATAAGTAAGGTTATGATATAGAAGAGTAAATAGTTAAAGTTGTAAATTAACAAAAATTAATCAAAATTTAATGAATAAAATTATTAACGATAACCATACTTTTTATGGGTTTTTAAGGGGAGTAATTGTAGGTAGAATGCGGCAATTTTGTGACTAATGTCACCATAACTGAGAGCAGAGTAGGACAATCAATGAGTAGTGAGCCGTTCAAAGACCCTTATAACATTCTTCATTTTATCGGATTTATTTTAGTTATGTTGATCCCAACACTTCCAGCTTCACTCTCATGGCTAAAAGTGATGGGCGTTCTTTAATTTTCAAACTAAAGAATTAAAAAGCTCGAAAGTACGATTATGTACCTTCGAGTTTAAAATCATACAGACTTATCTTCATAACCTTTTTGATGTACATCAAACATTGCACGACCCGACGGATCTGCATTCATCGAAAACTTCTCATCCCAAGCTAAGGCTTCAGGTGTTGAACAAGCAACAGACTTACCTCCAGGAACGCATCTAATTGCTGAATCAAGAGGGAACAGTTCTTCAAAAATAGAACGGTAGTAATAAGCTTCTTTTGTTTCAGGTGTGTTATGAGTAAAACGATGATCTGCGCTGGCCATCATTTGGTCAGACACTTCATGAGCAGCAACTTCAGCCAATGAATCAATCCAACTGTAGCCTACGCCATCTGAAAATTGCTCTTTTTGACGCCATAACACTTCATCTGGAATGTAACCATTAAAAGCTTCCCTCAGAATGTGTTTTTCAGCTTTACCATTTCCACACATTTTTAACTCAGGACTGATTGACATCGCCACATCTAAAAAGGTTTTATCTAGAAATGGCACACGAGCCTCGATTCCCCATGCCGACATCGCTTTATTGGCTCTCGCACAATCAAACATATGCAGTCTATTAAGTTTACGAACGGTTTCTTCATGAAACTCTTTGGCGTTCGGTGCTTTGTGAAAATACAGGTAACCACCAAATATTTCGTCCGCCCCTTCGCCTGAAAGCACCATTTTTATACCCATGGCTTTGATTTTTCGAGCCATTAAATACATTGGCGTTGAAGCTCGAATCGTCGTCACATCGTAGGTTTCTAAATGGAATATCACATGACGTAGGGCATCAATTCCTTCTTGAACGCTGTAGTGCATTTCATGATGAATTGTGCCAATTGCATCAGCGACCTTTTTGGCTGCAATTAAATCTGGTGCACCTTCTAACCCTACTGCAAATGAATGTAATTGCGGCCACCATGCTTTTGACTGTTCTTGATCTTCAACTCTATTTTGAGAATATCGCTGGGCAATTGCTGATATTACTGATGAATCTAAACCTCCAGACAAGAGTACGCCGTAAGGTACATCAGACATCATGTGAGACTTCACGGATTCACACAATGCATCGTGAATATCAGAAGGCGTACCTTTATTATCTTTTACGTTGTCATAACTCATCCAATCACGCTGATAATAAGGTGTAATTTCATCGGCGTGGCTATCCCAGTAGTGACCGGGAGGAAATTCTGTGATTGATGAACAAACAGGTACTAACGCTTTCATTTCTGAAGCCACATAAAGCTGACCTAGAGCATCATAACCATAGTAAAGCGGAATTATGCCCATATGATCACGAGCAATGAGGTAACGCTTTTCTTCTACATCATAAAGAATAAAAGCAAACATACCTTGAAGTTTGTCTATGAACCCGCTGCCTTCTTGTGCGAATAAATCAAGAATGACTTCACAATCAGAAAGCGTTTGATATTGATATTCAGAGTTAGAACTTGCCTTGAGTTGTTGATGATTATAAATTTCACCATTAACGGCTAAAATATGATTTCGATTTCGATTATATAGAGGTTGTGCGCCATTCTCTAAGTCTACAATCGCAAGTCTTTCATGCGCTAAAATAGCGTCATCGTTTGACCAAATTCCTGACCAGTCAGGTCCGCGGTGCCTAAGCAAACTTGATAATTCTAATGCTTTATGCCGAAGTGATGTTGAGTCAGTCGTTATATCTAAAATTCCAAAAATTGAACACATGAATTGAATACCTCTTATTAAATCGAAATCAACGCATTAAGGGGAAAATGGCGCTTTTGCTCAAAATGCGGTCTTTCAACTTGTCATAAAGTCTTCGTTTTGCCAAGAAGTTATGTAATTTATTTTCATTTTTATATTATCTTTGCCACAATAAGTTTTTTGTAATTAAGTCGTATACAAAGATGGATTCACTACTCAGCCAGATTTTAAATGATGTAAAGCCGTTAGTAGGAAAGGGGAAAGTGGCCGATTACATTCCTGCGCTTTCATTGGTTGACGCCGAAAAATTTGGGATCGCTATTTGCAGTAATGATGGTGAGATTTATAAGATTGGCGATGCAGACTTACCCTTTTCCATTCAAAGTATTTCGAAAGTATTCAGCTTAATTCTGGCTATGGAATTTTATGGTGATGATATATGGAAACGAGTAGGGCACGAGCCGTCAGGATTACCATTTAACTCATTGGTCCAATTAGAACATGAACAGGGTATACCGCGTAATCCATTTATAAATGCTGGTGCACTTGTCGTCAGTGACTTAAATCAGTCAAAGTTTGCTGCTCCTGATATCGCTATGCGCGAGTTCTTAAAAAAATTATCTGGTAACTATTCTATTCAAGTTGATAAAAAAATCGCTGACTCTGAATATGAGCATCGAGCAAGAAATGCCGCCGCCGCATATTTGATGAAGTCCTTTGATAACTTTGATAATGAAGTTGATGATGTGCTGTATAACTACTTCTGTAATTGTGCGATTAAAATGTCTTGTGTGGACTTAGCTAAAGCGGCTAACTTCCTTGCTAATAAAGGATATAGCTTTATCACCGGTAAAAAAGTATTGACTGAAAATCAAACCAGTCAAGTGAACGCACTGCTTGCTACAAGCGGGCTTTACGATGAAGCTGGAAGTTTTGCTTTTAGAGTTGGTTTACCAGGGAAGAGCGGGGTCGGTGGCGGAATCATTGCCATTGTACCAGGCCAATTTTCAATCTGTGTTTGGTCACCAGCACTAAACGACGCTGGTAATTCGCTTGCTGGAATGGCAGCATTAGAATCTCTGACTAAGCATATTGGTTGGTCAGTTTATTAATTTAAGCCGAAGGAGTACTCAGCGAAGATGTATTTAAAAAAAGGCTTTTTTTTAGCAGTTGGTTTGCTTTCGGTTTTTTTAGGTACGCTGGGTATATTTCTTCCCCTATTGCCAACGGTCCCATTCATTTTGCTTGCGGTATTTTGTTTTGCAAGATCCAGTGAACGATTGCATCATTGGCTCGTTAATCACCCTTGGTTTGCTGTCGCAATTGCTGATTGGCAACGAGAGCGAGGCATCCGAAAAACCATTAAAAAACGAGCGATGATCTTGAGTGCCGCTAGCTTTATAATCAGCATTTCAATTGTTCCATTATTTTGGGTTAAAGGCCTACTTTTAGTCATGATGGGAATTTTATTAACTTATCTATGGCGGCTGCCAACCCTGCCGGATTGACTGTAATTATCCCTTCAAATTCCATTTTGTAGTTTATTTGTCCGATTTGTGACTTAACCCCAGCATTATTGTCGAAGTTTGTTGCAACTGCTTTGATTCCACCGTAAGATTCCTCGGCATTTTTGAGAGCCCTATAGCGGTCTTATTGTATCCAGATTTTGATACGACACAGAGACTGATGAATTAGGGCTTTTTTATTTTTAAGCCATGAACGGCGACAGATAAAACAAAGTGAAATTAGTTATGACTACTGAAACCTTAGCCCTAATCAAGCAAAGCATTAAGACAATCCCTGACTATCCAAAGCCGGGTATTATGTTTCGCGATGTAACCAGTCTTTTAGAAGATGCTAAAGCTTATCAGGCAACCATCGCATTATTAGTTGAAAAGTATAAAGCAATGGGTTTCACAAAGGTTGTTGGTACAGAAGCTCGTGGCTTCTTATTCGGCGCACCTTTAGCTCTTGAATTAGGAATTGGATTTGTACCAGTTCGTAAACCTGGTAAATTACCTCGTGAAACTATCTCTCAAGATTACGAACTAGAGTACGGCACAGATACTTTAGAGATTCACACAGATGCTATTGTTGAGGGTGACAAAGTACTTGTTATCGACGACTTGCTAGCAACAGGTGGCACAATTGAAGCAACTGTTAAACTTATTCGTCAACTTGGCGGCTCAGTTAACCACGCTGCATTCGTGATTAATCTACCTGAGTTAGGTGGCGAAAAACGTTTAGTCGCATTAGATTTAGATATCCTATCTCTTTGCGAGTTTGAAGGCGAATAATCACCTTTTCAGCACCATATAGCTCAAATGTGGTGCTGTTAAATTCTCTCCTCTAGTTTATCCATAACGGACATGATATTGTGCTACTATTCATAGAGTAGAGGAGCAGTCTCGAACAGAATCGAGGCGAATTAGGGAATTACATGTCATATCAGGTGTTAGCCAGAAAATGGCGCCCTGCCAAGTTCGAACAGGTAGTGGGTCAATCTCACGTCCTTCACGCACTCACTAATGCATTAGAGCAACAACGCCTTCATCACGCCTATCTTTTTACTGGTACTCGAGGGGTCGGTAAAACCAGCTTAGCTCGATTATTTGCGAAAGGTTTAAACTGCGAAACAGGTGTTACAGCCTCTCCGTGTGGAAAGTGCTCAAGTTGTGAAGAAATTGCTCAGGGCCGATTTGTTGATTTAATTGAAGTTGATGCAGCCTCACGCACTAAAGTCGATGATACTCGTGAGATTCTAGATAATGTTCAATATCGTCCTACTCGTGGACGTTATAAAGTGTACCTTATCGATGAAGTACACATGCTTTCTCGTAGCTCATTTAATGCGCTGCTTAAAACATTAGAAGAACCACCAGAGCACGTTAAATTTCTACTTGCGACAACCGATCCTCAAAAGTTACCAATCACAGTGTTATCTCGTTGTTTGCAGTTTAACTTAAAAGCGTTAATGCAAGACGATATTGCTAAACAGTTAAACTATGTACTTGAACAAGAGCAGCTTGAATTTGAACCTGCAGCATTAACCTTATTAGCTAAAGCTGCTAATGGCAGTATGCGAGATGCGTTAAGCCTAACAGATCAAGCTATCGCTTTTGGCGCTGGTCAAGTAATGCTTGAGCAAGTTCAGACGATGCTTGGTAGCATTGATGAACAACACGTTATTAGCTTACTGTCAGCATTATGTTCGGGTGACATTGCTACACTCATTCCTGAGTGTCATAAGGTTATTGGTTTTGGTGCTGAACCTGAAGAAGTATTGAGGAGTTTACTAGAACTTCTACATCAAATTACTTTGACCCAATTTGCTCCAGCTGCTGCTCAACTGTCTAAGTTTTCAGAACAAATTCATGCTTTTTCTGAGCAATTAACTCCAGAACAAGTTCAGCTTTATTATCAAATTTTGTTAACAGGTCGAAAGGAATTACCCTTTGCACCAGATCCTAAATCTGGTCTTGAAATGGCACTTTTAAGAGCAGTTGCTTTTGTTCCGCAAGCGTCTATTGAAAAGTGGGAAACCCCAGCGGCTGAAAAAAAAACGCTTGAGATCCCAGAAATAGAAAACGAGCCTGCAGTTGAGCAAAAACCTGCTATTCAACAAGTGGATGCAAAAGCTGAAAGCCAAGAACCGGAAAAATTAGCTGAAGAGACAAAAGTAGAACTCAAGCCAGAAGCAGAAGAAACAGATTTAAAGCAAGAAGACCTACAGGCACTAGAAGCAGAGCAAGCTGTATTGATGAGTCAAGCGCAAAGCCAAGGTTTTGTTGCAACGCCTATTGACGATTCTCAACCACCATTGAGCTCATATGATGTGCCTTATGAAGTTTCAAATGAAGCTGATGGTTTTGATTTTGTAGCTTCAGAGTCCAGTCCATCTTCGAATGACAAGTTAACAACTGATTTGGCAGTTGAAAATACAGTTCAACCATCTAAAGCTGAAGCTTTACAAGTTGATGATCTGTTAGACGCGGTTTTAACATCGAATCAGGGTTTGCTATCAGACATTAGTAATTTCGAAAACGATGCTGACAAGGCTAATAGCCCAAAAAAGTCTAAAGCAACTTTTGAACGAAGAGCTCCTGTGAAACAAGACTCCTCTCCTGAGTTAAAACAGGATGTTTTGGAAGTTGCTGAGGTTATTTCAAATGGACTTGAGGCCGAGATTTCTGAAGTTAAAGATGATACTCCACCTTGGGAAGAGAAAGCTGAATCTACCGTTTTACCAGAAGTTGCTGAATCCGTCGTTAATGTAGAAGTTCAACCTACAACAGAACAAACCAAAGCAGTTGAGTCTCCACAATCGCCTCCTCAAGTTGAATCGCTAAAGCAACTACCGAGTGTTATTAGCGGTAATCAGGTGGATTTATATTGGTATAAGTTAATGTCTGAACTCGACTTCGGTGGTCGTGTGCGTCAGTTAGCAGTGAACTCTGTTTGTAATGAAATCTCTGAACCTATTCACCTTTTGTTGAAACCAGATCAAAAACATTTAGCAGCAGACATAGCTGTTGAACAATTAGAAGCCGTAATTGAAAAGCGTTTTGATAGACCAATTGAGGTTCAAGTTGAAATAGGCATTAATAAAAATAGAGAAACACCTCTAGAGATCAGGCAAAGGTTTCAAAATGAATTGCATAATGAAGCTGAGCATAAATTATTAGCTGACCCTAATGTTCAGTGGTTATCTGAGCAGTTGGGAGCAAAATTAATCACAGATTCCATTGCATACCCGCCATCAAATTTAGCGGATAGAGCAAAGCGAATTGAAGATGTTGAATTTAGTGTGCCTGCGTAATTTTAATTCTGTTTAAAATTAAGTAATATTGGCGCAAAATTTTTACCCTTATTTGACCAAAAGTAGAGAAAGAACATGTTTGGAAAAGGCGGTATGGGCAACCTAATGAAACAAGCCCAACAAATGCAAGACAAAATGCAAAAAATGCAGGAAGAAATCGCACGTATGGAAGTGACGGGTGAATCTGGTGCAGGTCTTGTGAAAGTCACTATGACGGGTAGCCACAACGTTCGTAAAGTAGAAATCGATCCAAGCCTTTTAGAAGATGACGATAAAGACATGCTAGAAGATTTGATTGCTGCAGCATGTAATGACGCGGCACGCAGAGTTGAAGAAACTCAAAAATCAAGAATGGCTGAAGTTACAGGCGGCATGCAAATGCCTCCTGGTATGAAGATGCCGTTCTAATAATTGCGAGCTATAAAATTATATAGACGTTGTTCAGTTAATAGGCTTCTACTATTGATTATGAACAGCGTCTTTTTGTTTATTGATACTTTTAGGTAATACATGAAATTTAGTCCATTGGTTGATGACCTCATTCAAGCGTTAAAATGTTTACCTGGCGTTGGACCTAAGTCCGCTCAGCGAATGGCATTTCAGCTGCTTGAAAATAACCGAACGCCAGGCATTAAGCTAGCCGATACACTTGGTAAAGCAATGAGTGAGGTAGGGCACTGCAAATCTTGTCGTACGTTTACTGAAGAAGATTTATGCCCGATTTGTGTAAGCAGCAAGCGTGGTAATTCTGATATTATCTGCGTGGTTGAAACTCCTGCTGATGTATTGGCTGTAGAAGCTGGTGGACATTTTTCTGGTCGTTATTTTGTATTACTTGGTCATTTATCACCGTTAGATGGTATTGGTCCTGATGAGCTTGGCTTATCCCTTTTAGAGCAGCATCTAAAAAGTGGTGACATTAGTGAACTTATTTTAGCGACTAACCCAACAGTGGAAGGTGATGCAACGGCTCATTTTATTGCAGATATGTCTGCAAAATATAAAGTGAAAGTTAGTCGAATTGCTCATGGTGTGCCTGTCGGTGGTGAGCTTGAGTATGTCGACAGTACAACATTAGCGCTCTCGTTTAACGGGCGAGTTCAGTTGTAAGTTTTGCTTCGAAATATCGACGCTTAACAAGGTTGCATTTTGCAACCTTGTTTCTTATTAGTCACTTCAATATTAGTGTTTTAATTTTCCATCCCATGATTATCAATCATAACTCCGTCTATTAAAAAAGCGGGTTCTACAAGCTTTGAGTCGATAAGTGGGTAATATTGCTTTAACTTTTCTATTGATTTGGGGTAATCAAAACTAAGTCGATCAATTCCGAAAACGGCAATAAATTCAACACTAAATGCGAAAGGTGGAAAGCCATTTACAGTATGCTCTTTGTTGTATGAAATACTTTTGAAATCACCTAAGTAATATGTCTTACCTTTTAGCAACTCGAAAGGCTGACTGACCACTCCTAAATCTTTAGGAAACGGGAGGTGTCTAATGTCGTACTTTGTTAATAGAGACTGATGACCAATTAAGGGGGTACTAATTAGTTCATGTAATTGATAATTCCCCGAGGGAACAGCAAAAAGATAAGTTTCCTCATCATGTTCGAAAGGCAAAGAATGAATTTGCCCTGTTTTAATATTTTTTAAAACTATCCAATGAAATGAGCCTCTGATGTTTCTTCTCTCATCATGTTCAAACTTGCCGTATACATATGCTACATCATTTCTTAACGTTTCATCGTTATCTTCGGGGGTTAAGCCATTGATACTTACACACCCACTACAGAAAAAAATAGTGAATAATACAATTAATTTTAAATGATTCATTATAATCCTTTACTTCTTATGCTCTGCTTTAAAGCAGAAACAAAATTGTAACATGAATACAGGAATAGTAGGTTTAGTAGCATAGATTTCTTGAAAATTACTCGAGACAAATAAAACTGGAATAAACTCTCTGTTTTGTTTTTGAGCAAATCTTTCTAGTTTTTTACTTTTATCCTTGAAAAGCCATTTTCTCACCCCATTTATAAATTAACAGTATGAAACGGCGCTATTGCGCATAGTTAGTTTTAAAAGGGTATCCCCATGTCACAGCAAGAAACTCATGGTTTCCAAACCGAAGTTAAACAACTTCTTCATTTGATGATTCACTCTTTGTATTCCAACAAAGAAATTTTCCTACGTGAGCTAGTTTCTAACGCTGCTGATGCGGCAGATAAACTTCGCTATGAAGCACTCACCAACGACGCACTGTATGAAGGTGATGGCGAATTACGAGTTCGTGTAAGTGCAGATAAAGAAAAAGGTACCGTTACTATTGAAGACAATGGTATTGGTATGACTCGAGACGGTGTAGTTGAACATCTAGGTACGATTGCGAAGTCAGGCACAGCAGATTTCTTTAAGAACCTTTCAGGTGATGATTCAAAAGATTCTCAACTTATCGGTCAATTCGGTGTTGGTTTTTATTCTGCGTTTATCGTTGCGAAAAAGGTAGAAGTAAGAACCCGTGCAGCAGGTCAAAATGCTGATGAAGCGGTATTGTGGACTTCTGAAGGTGAGGGTGACTTTACAGTAGAAGACATCACTAAAAATGGTCGTGGTACTGAAATCGTACTGCACCTTCGTGACGATGAAAAAGAATTTGCTGATGATTGGCGTTTAAAGTCAATTATTACTAAATACTCGGATCATATCTCTGTTCCTGTTGAAATGTGGGAAGAAGGTAAAGAGGAGAGCGAAGGTCCTGATGGCGAGAAAGTTCCTGCAATTGAAGGTGCTTGGAAAGGCATGAACAAAGCGACAGCGCTTTGGACTCGCAATAAGTCAGACATTTCTGATGAAGAATATAATGAATTTTATAAGCACATTTCGAACGATTTTGCAGATCCTCTATTAAAAGCACATAACCGTGTTGAAGGTAAGCATGAATACACAAGCCTACTGTATATTCCTGCAAAAGCACCTTGGGATATGTTTAACCGTGATGGTAAACAAGGATTAAAACTGTTCGTTCAGCGTGTATTTGTTATGGATGATGCTGAATCATTCATGCCTTCGTACTTGCGCTTTGTTAAAGGCTTGATTGACTCTAACGATTTACCGTTAAACGTGTCTCGTGAAATTTTGCAAGACAATAAAGTGACTCAGTCAATGCGCAGTGGTATTACCAAACGTGTGTTGGGAATGTTAGAAAAACTCGCGAAAAACGACGCAGAAAAATACCAGAGCTTTTACGCTGAATTTGGTCAAGTGTTAAAAGAAGGGCCTGCTGAAGATTTTGCTAACAAAGATAGAATCGCTGGTTTATTGCGTTTTGCTTCAACCAATGAAGCATCAGCTGCACCAACGACTTCATTAGATGCTTATATTGAGCGTATGAAAGAGGGTCAGGATAAGATTTACTACATCGTAGCAGATAGCTACGAAGCCGCAGCTAACTCTCCTCATTTAGAGTTACTGAAAAAGAAAGGCATTGAAGTAATCTTAATGCATGAGCGCATTGATGAATGGCTAGTGAATCATTTAAACGAGTTCAAAGAGAAGAAACTACACTCTGTTACTAGTGGCGACCTAGATTTAGGTGAGTTAGAAGATAAAGAAGAGAAAGAAGCGGCTGAGAAGTTAGCAAAAGACTCTGAGAATCTTATTACTCGTGTTAAAGAAGCGCTCAATGAGAAGGTCAGTGATGTTAAAGTAACGACTCGCCTAACTGATACTCCTGCTTGCGTAGTCACAGGTGACGGTGAAATGTCTACTCAGATGATCAAACTGATGGAAGCTGCAGGACAGAAAGTACCTGAAAGTAAGCCTGTGTTTGAAATCAACCCTGAGCATCCATTAATGGCACGTTTAGACAACGAGCAAGATGAGCAAGCGTTTGCTGATTGGGCACACTTATTGTTGCAACAAGCACAGTTATCAGAAAAAGGCAGCTTAGCTGACCCATCAAGCTTTATTAAATTAATGAACCAGATGCTGGTTAAAGATTTAAAATAAGTTTGCAATAAAAAAGCGGGATTTTTCCCGCTTTTTTATACTCATTACTTTAGATTAGTCGTCACTTATTTAACGTAATTGGTATCGAATTGAGAGAACCAATGTCAAATATTCTAGATTTAACAAAAGAAAATATTCAGCAGGTCGTTGATGCTTCTGCTGAACACATTGTGGTGATGACGTTTTCATCGCAGCAACAGCCAGAAAGTGTTGGCTTTGCGCAAGAAATGGAAACGATTGCTGCTGAAAACACAAGCCGCTTTATTCTTGCAAAAGTAAACTGCGATGAACAAATGGAAATCGCCCAATATTTCCAAATTCAAGCATTACCTACCACTTTATTATTGAGTAAAGGTCAACCCATTGATGGCTTTGCGGGTGTTAAGCCTAGAACTGAAGTCATGGAAGTGCTTGAAAAACACTTACCAGCTAAATGGATGTTAGCCCTCAAGCAAGCTAAATCAGTTCTTGCTAGTGAAGAGCGAACTGCCGATGAATTGAATCAAGCTTTTGAATTGCTGAAGCAAGCGTACCAAGACTCTCAAGTTGCAGAAGTGACATTGGCGTTAGCAGATGTGAACTTATTATTAGGTAATAATACTGAAGCAGAAACGCTTCTGGAAAAGATCGGTCTTGCGGATCAGGACAGTTATTATCAAAGCTTGATGGCAAAGTTAGATTTAGCGAAAGATGCAGCAGACACACCTGAAATTCGTGAATTACAAATTAAGTTAGACACAAATCCAGATGATTTTGATGCACTGGTAAATTTGGGTAAAGCTTTGCATCAAGTTCAACGTAATGAAGAAGCACTTGAGCTTTTATTTAATGTATTACGTAAAGATCTATCAGCACACGATGGAAATGTGAAAGCAGTATTTATGGAAATTCTTACGGCGATAGGTCAGGGCAACTCCCTCGCAAACCAGTATCGACGAAAGTTGTATACATTATTGTACTGATTTCAGTGTATAGTTTTCTGGGCTTTGGGATCTTCTACTCTTCTATTAAGAGGTCAGATATGCGAAGATCCAGCCTTTCGATTTTAACCAGTGCGGAAGAGGATTCTTGAAATGCGCATTATTTTATTGGGCGCTCCAGGTGCCGGCAAAGGCACTCAAGCTCAGTTCATCATGGAAAAATATGGTATTCCACAAATATCAACTGGTGACATGCTACGTGCAGCAGTAAAAGCGGGTACACCATTAGGCTTAGAAGCGAAAAAAGTGATGGACGCAGGCCAGTTAGTTTCTGATGAGCTTATCATTGGCCTAGTTAAAGAGCGTATTACACAAGATGATTGTGCAAAAGGTTTTTTATTAGACGGGTTCCCACGTACGATTCCACAAGCCGATGCAATGGCTGAAAATGGTATTGATGTTGATTATGTGATTGAGATTGATGTACCAGACGAAGAAATCGTAAAGCGTATGAGCGGTCGTCGTGTTCACCCTTCTTCTGGTCGTGTTTATCACGTGGTGTACAATCCACCGAAAGATGAAGGTAAAGATGACGTAACAGGTGACGAACTTGTTATTCGTCCTGATGATGAAGAGTCAACCGTTCGTAAACGTTTAGATATTTACCACAGTCAAACTAAACCATTAGTTGAGTACTACGGTAAGGTCGCTGCTGCAGGTAAAACTGAATACCACAAGTTTAACGGTACTAAGTCAGTTTCTGATGTGAGCGAAGAGTTAGCTACAGTTTTAAAGTAAAACTGAAATAACACACTCAAAAAACCTGCTTTTGCAGGTTTTTTTGTCTCTGAAATTTGAAAAATTATGATAGAATCCGCTGCAATTCAGAATCTAAGCAGTTGACCATAAGTTATCGTATATTTTTGACGTCCATATTTAGCACTATACTTGGTTAAAACGGCAGTTATAAAGCTATGGCTATATGCCTATGTTTCGCCTCACTTAGTACTAAACCTGAACGTTAAAATTTATAAAAAGCTTATCAACAACAACTTTGAGTTCTGTTATCACGAATCTATCCAAATGTTTACCAGCATGGAAGCTGGATTATGAGAGCCTGTTATGAAGTTTCCTGGTCAACGTAAGTCTAAGCACTACTTTCCTGTAAAAAACCGAGATCCGCTGTTAGAGCAGCTTACCAATCAAGTTAAGCAACCGACAAGAACTTACGTTTGTGGCATTGACCAAACACTTGTAGATATTGAGGCTAAAGTCGCTGATGAACTATTAGAACGTTATAGTTTACCGAAAGGTAACTCAACACTCATCAACGATGAACAGGCGCATGAGCTTTATCAAGAGCTGAAAAACAATAAGATGATCAGCGATGAGTTCGCTGGTGGCACAATTGGAAACACTGTCCATAACTACTCAATCCTAGCGGACGATCGTTCTGTTCTGTTCGGTGTGATGAGTAAGAATATCGAAGTAGGTAGCTACGCTTATCGCTACTTATGTAATACCTCATCGAAAGTTGACCTTAATTATCTAGAACCAGTAAGCGGCCCAATCGGGCGTTGTTTTACTTTAATTTCAGATAATGGCGAAAGAACGTTTGCCATCAGTAAAGGTTCGATGGACAAGTTAACACCTGAATACATAAATAAAGAAGTCGTTCAGAACAGTTCTGCGCTTGTTATTACCGCTTACCTAATGCGTGCCAGTAAAGAAGACCGTATGACGGATGCAGCGCTTAAAGCGATAGAATATGCGAAAGAAGCGGATGTGCCAGTTGTACTTACCTTGGGTACTCGATTTTTAATTGATGAAGATCCGCAATGGTGGCAAGCGTTTATCGAAGAGCACATTACGATTCTAGCGATGAATGAAGACGAAGGTGAAGCGCTGACCGGGTTATCAGACCCACTGCTTGCGAGTGAAGCCGCACTAGAGTGGTGCGATATGGTGCTTACGACAGCTGGACCACTGGGTTTATATACGGCTGGTTACACCCAAGATTCAGAGAAACGTGAGACTGCTCACACTCTTCTTCCAGGTGCGATTCCTGAATTTAATCGTTACGAATTCTCTCGTCCAAAACGCAAGCGTGACTGCAAAGAACCTATAAAAGTGTTTGCGCATATTTCGCCGTACATGGGTGGCCCTGAAAAAATTCGCAATACGAATGGTGCCGGTGACGGTGCTTTATCAGCGTTACTACATGATTTATCTGCTAACGGTTTCCACAGAGTTAACGTGCCAGGTTCAAGCAAGCATCTTTCTGACGGTTTATGTTATTCATCGTTTTCACAAATCTGTAAATACGCTAACCGTGTTGCATATGAAGTATTGGCACAGCATAGCCCTAGACTTTCTCGCGGCTTACCTGAGCGAGAAGACAGCTTAGAAGAATCTTATTGGGAAAGATAGAGAGCATCATTCGTTAAAGGTTGTTCGTTTTTAACAAATTAATTGAAGTTTTAACTAAAGACTTAAGTAATGGACCTCTCAACGTCAAATTTGGGAGGTTTTCTTTTTATTGAGGGTTTGGTTAAAAGGAGTTTAATTCTCATCGCAGAGGCTTTGAAATGGCTAAAGCGGGTACTTCAGAGCATGTAACTTGTCTTGACCATGTTCCCTGTAGCAATATCTAGTGGGTTCAAGACTAAGATAAGCAGCCCCAAGTGAGTAAAAATACGCATTGTAATTTAGAGTGACAAGGTATTAATCTGAGTGCGGTAAATGTGCCGTAGATAGAACTCTACGGCACATACGAGAATTTATTCAGCGTTAACTTGTTCGGTTAAGTTATCTTTTAGCTTCCCTGCATCAGGGTCATTAAACTTATCTTCGTCAAATTCATTTTCAGAACGGGCAACAATCAAAGTAATTGCACTGTCACCTGTTACATTGACGGCCGTTCTTACCATATCTAATAGTCTATCTACACCAATAATTAAGGCGATACCTTCAACAGGTAAACCAACTTGATTCAGTACCATGGCTAACATCACTAAACCAACGCCAGGAACGCCAGCTGTACCAATAGAGGCTAAAGTAGCAGTAACGATTACAGTTAAGTAGTCAGTTAAGGTTAAATCAATAGCAAATACTTGAGCGATGAATACTGTCGCAACACCTTGCATAATCGCCGTACCGTCCATATTAATGGTGGCACCGAGAGGAAGAGTAAAAGAAGCAACTTTGTTACTCACACCTAAACGATGTTCAGCTGTTTCAACTGTCACAGGTAAAGTTGCATTAGAACTTGCTGTGCTAAAGGCAAACAGTTGTACATCGCGTAGTTTGGCTAAAAAGGTAAAAGGGCTTAAGTTGGTAAATAGCTTGAGCAGTATCGGGTAGATAATTAAACCGTGTACAAGTAGAGCACCTAGTACAACGAGGAAGTAATAAATAACTGACTCAAAAGCTTCAGAATCAAGCGTTAATGCAAGCTTGGTGATAAGAGCAAAAATACCGTACGGTGCAAGCTGCATTACTAAAGTTACGACTTTCATAATGACTTCATTTAAGTCATCAAACAGCGCTGAAATGCGTTTGCCACGTTCACCTAAATGAGAAATCGCTAAACCAAATACAACAGCAAAGATGATGATTTGTAGCATCTTACCTTCAGCCATTGCTTTTAATGGGTTTGTTGGCACCATGTCGATGAATACTTGGCTTAAGCTCGGGGCTGTTTTAGCCGCATATTCCAAGTGCTCTATATGCATACTCCCGTTTCCTGGATGAATGACAACAGCAGCAAAAATGGCTAATGAAATAGCGATGGCGGTGGTCGCCATGTAAAAAATGATCGTTTTACCACCTAAGCGCCCTAAGCTGGCAGGGTCACTTAACGAGCAAGTACCACAAACGAGAGAGATAAAGACCAGAGGAACAACAAGCATTTTTAATGCATTGATGAAAACTGAACCGACAACGTTCATTACCCCGTTAGTAATATAACCATCGATAAACTGACTTTCTGGGAATGCAAGACGTAGTGCGCCGCCTATTAATAGGCCTAAAATCATACCGATAAAGATTTTGCTTGTGAGACCAAGCTTTTTTGAGTTACTCAAAACAATGCCCCTTATTTTAAAAATTTGTTAAGGCGTATGCAGGAAATTGAACGAATGCTAACAAGAATCGGTAGTAATTGGAAATATAGCCATTGATTTGAGCTTTTTTTAATCAAAAGTTAAGGTTAAAAAAACGTTTAAAAAGTTGCGTTAAATTTATGTAGTGTTAGCCTATATGTCACGAGTCAATACTCTAGCTAATTAACAATTATAAGACAGGGAGTCTGGCATTATGAAGTCAGGTTACAAAGTTATATTCCTTTTATTTTCGACGTTACTATTATGGGCTTGTGGTGGCGGAGGTGATGGTGGCATTAAAGATGATGGCTCCAGTGGCGGTGATAACGGCGGAGGCAATGGTGGTACCGATGTCACTTATGCTATTTCTCTAGAATCCTCAACTACAACTATTTCTAAATCTGCTCCAGCTACGCTCACAGCAAAAGTTGTGAACAACTCTAATGAAGTCCAAGCAAATCGAGTTGTTGTATTTTCATTAAGTGATGAAAATATGGGGGCCTTTAGTGTTGCAAATAATAAAGTTGCAACGAACAGTGAAGGTATTGCGAGTATTGAGCTTTCGACGGGTAATATTGCAGGTGCAACTACGGTATCGGCAACTCTTGAAGGTGATGACTCTGTTACAACTGATATTGTCGTGACAATGGTCGGTGATGGTGGTGATGCCGGTTCAGGCATCCAAGTATCTGTTTCAATAGTCGATAGCGAAGGAGAGCCTGTTGAGTCTATTACCTCATTGTCTCCAGCTACTGTTGTTGCTACAGTAACTGGGGGAAATAATCCGTCAATCGTTACGTTTTCTACATCAATAGGAAGGTTGATCCCTGATGCCGCAGTAACTGATTCAGAAGGTATGGCACGAATAAGCATTTATGCTGATGATGAACTAGGAGCCGGAGAGGTAACTGCGACTACATCAACAGGTGAGTCAGGTACTGCAATTGTTGTGGTTGGCGCTACGAACCTAGTTATGGGAGGCGGTACACCTTTTGTTGAAGGTGTTGCTGATGTGAGTGTGCAGCAGTTATCGGCTGGAGGCACTGCTACTATTTCTGTGAAGGTCCAAGATGACAGTGGTAATCCATATACTCAACCAATTGACGTTACTTTCACTTCAAGGTGTTCAACAAGTAACCCTCAACAAGCACAAATAAGCTCTCCAGTAGCTACAGTTGACGGCGTTGCTACTACAACCTATCTCGCTGAAGGCTGTGTTGGTGATGATCAAATAAATGTGACTGCGAATGCTGGTGGGTTGAATTTATCTGCAACAGGTTCGTTGAATGTTTTACCTGCAAATGTAGGTAGTATTTCTTTTATTTCTGCAACTCCTGAACTATTGACGATTAAAGGAACAGGTAATCAAGAAACTTCGGTAGTAAGATTTAGAGTTCTAGATCAAAATGGCAATCCTGTAAGCAATCAGGATGTTAGTTTTGCTCTGAATAACAACGCAGGGGGATTATCAATAAACCCTACGCAGGCAACAACAAACGCTGAAGGTTTTGTTCAAACTGTCGTAAATGCGGGCACAGTTGCTACACCAGTTCGAGTGACAGCAACAGTACTGGGCACGTCTCCGCTCGTATTAGGGCAGTCAAGTCAACTTGCTGTTTCAACTGGTATTCCAGATCAAGACAGCTTTACTCTTTCTGCATCGTCATTGAATGTCGAAGGTTGGAACCGGAATGATGCGAGAGTCACTATTACTGCTAGATTAGCCGATAAATTTAACAATCCGGCTCCAGATGGCACTACGGTTTCATTTACTTCTGAGGGCGGTGATATCGGTCCAAACTGTCAAACCGAAAACGGCGAATGTTCTGTCGAATGGATAAGTTCAAATCCTAAACCATTAGGGCAAGTATTCCATGCAAACGGTAGTTTAGCTGATGGTGTGATAGGCATAGAAGGAAGAGTACCTGTCGATGCTTTAAGTGCTGATAATGATGCTTATTTTGGCGGAAATTTCCATAAAGGTGTTTATGGTGGGCGGGTAACGATCACTGCTACTGCAATAGGTGAAGAGTCCTTTACTGACACTGATGGAAGTGGTTGGTTGGATACTGAAGAAGAGGCTCAAAAGTTTCTAAGCGGGAAAGATGTTTCTGGAGAGCCATATGATTTGGCAGATCCATACACTGATCACAATGAAGATGGACTGTTTAACCCTCATCAAGATCACCCTGCTGGCATTATAGAGAGAGCAGGTGGAGATAATGAGTCACTAATCCCGTTTCCTACTTTACCATTGACACAGGATGGTACGTATGATGCCGCTGATGGGAAGTATAACGGTGTATTGTGTAAGTCTGATTTAGTTAATATTTGTGCTGATGGTGTTAATAACCCTAAATCGAGTCCATTACGCAGAAGCCTTGTCATTATAATGTCAGGCAGTAATGCACATGTTACTCCAATTAGCCCAGCAGATATTTCTGATGATATTTCAGGAAACTCAGTCATTGATATTGATGGTAAAGGTACTGGCTCTGTAACATTCACAGTTTCGGATCTTCATAACCAACCAATGCCTGCAGGAACAATTATTAGATTTAGTACTTCAGCAGGTTCGATGGCAAGTGCATCGACATTGGAGTGGCCAGATACTAATGAAAACAGAGGTACAGAGATTACAGCTGTGGTTAAAGGGGCAGATGAACCGGACACAGGTATATTAAGTGTTTCGATTGAGACTCCGAATGGAGCACCTGTTGGCCTCTTTAGTATTGATGTTAATATCTTCTAATTAGTGTTGGAATACATCTAGCCGCTCAAATGAGCGGCTTTTTTATGCCCCTAAATACGCTGAAAAGGATAAATGGATCCTAAATCTAAAATTTGAGTTAATTCATCCAGCGCCGTTCTTGACTCATTCAATAGCTCAATATCAACACAGTCTCTAATTTCTAATCGATCTCGATAATGTTTACTTATCCATTCGGTTAACGTTATGAACAATGCATCATCCAGTAATGTTGATTGATTTACTGCGGATAGTTCATCATTATTTAAGACGACTCGTAAACGCAAACACGCTGGTCCACCACCGTTTTTCATGCTTTGTTTTACGTCAAAGTAGTTAACCTCTTTGATTGAAGTTTCACGAGTCATCAGCTCGCAAAGATAATCATAAACTCGTGGGTTTTCTTTACACTCTATTGGGGCAATCAATCTCATGGCACCATCGTTTGAATCAACCAATTGAGTATTAAATAGGTAGCTCGATACAGCGTCTGAAACTGAGACTTTTGCCAAAGGAACTTTAATTAATTCAAGTGTTCCATTGAGAAGGTTGTTGATAGGTTCAAATATCTTAATTTCATCTAAATAAGCACTTTCATGATAAAAAAGGACGTTGCGATTCCCTACAGCTATGACATCGTTATGGAAAACACCTTCGTCAATTACATCTGGATTCTGTTGAACAAAGAAAACCTCATTTGGGGACAACTGGTGTAATCTAGTAATAGCCTCTGAAGCTTCAAGTTTTTGTCTGGCAGGATAGAGTTTAGGTTTCGGTAAGTTACGATCCTGGATACATTCACCAAAAGTGAATACCTCTAACCCCTTATCACCATAGCTTTGGCAAAGACGAGTGTGATTAGCTGCGCCTTCATCACCAAAATACGTATGAGAGGGTAAAGCTTGATGATGTGTGAAGTATTTATCTGACGGAAACGTTGCCTTCAAAATTTGAGATGTGCTCTCATGTTCAATGCTGCGGTGAAACTTATCGATAAGGTTCGCTGCGGTAAAATGTACCTTATGATTGAAAGTATCGGGACTAGGAGATACTGTTGCCGCATTCGCCGTCCACATGCAAGATGAGCTACAACATGCGTTAAAGAGTATTGGAGCTTGTTTAAAGGATCTTTCAAGAACTTGGCTGTCAGAGCCTGTAAACCCGAGTTTTTTGAGCGTGTAAATGTCAGGACGCTCCTGGGGGGCAAGTATTCCCTGAGTTAACCCCATATCAGCAAGGGCTTTTGCTTTTTTCAATCCTTGAAGTGCTGCGGCTTTAGGGTTGGAAACTTGGTTCGCACTTTTGATTGATGCGACATTCCCAACAGAAAGACCGGAATAGTTATGAGTGGGCCCAACGAGGCCATCAAAGTTTGCTTCAATGTATTTCATCTTAAGCTTGATTGGTCTACAAGTAATATAAATATAGACAAATCAAGCTTAATGAATGCTAACTTTTTGTTCGTTTATTTAGAAATGGCTTCAATTAACATTGCTGAAATGTCACCACCGACCCTTAATGTTTCTTCTGAACTCGAAGCACCACGGCCGGAAGCGTCTGTAAACGGTGCGATTTCCATCATATCAGCACCTGTTATTGGATAAAACTCTGACAGTGTTGCAATGATTTCTTTTGCTTGTTCAGGTGTTAATCCATCCGGCTCAGGTGTGCCAGTGGCAGAAGCAAACTCAGAATCAATGGCGTCAATGTCAAAACTGACATAAAGCTCATCAATCTTTTCATTTTTTAAATGAGTTAAAATTGTTTCAACTGTTTTGGCCGCACCATTTTCAATCACTTCGTGCGCCCAATGTTGTCTTACACCAAACGTATCTTCCCAATGTGATTTCGGTTTACCGCTTGAACGAATACCAATTTGAACTAAGTGGCTGTTATCATTCAAATCATCAAGAATGTGAGTACACCAAGAACCAAAGCACAGATCAATACCTAAGCGTTCAACAAGTAGGTCTGTATGAGCGTCAAAGTGAATGATGGCGACACGTTTACCTTGCTTCTTTTTCGCTTGTAAGTATGCCTTTGTTAAAGGGTAACTGTTTGAGTGATCACCACCAATTCCAAAGATGCCTTTATTCGGGAACTCAGCATAGAAATCGTGCAATACATCTTCAGTAATGCTTAAAGGACTGATTGGATAAGATGACTGAGGATCTTGATATAATGCTTTACGGCAATTTTTAATTGTTGGGTCGTTAAGGTACTTATCATGAAGTAAGTGTGGGATAACACGTATATCACCTAAATCGAAGTAACTAAGAGAATTATGTTGATTTAACAGTGTATTACGAAGGAATAATGGTCCCCAGTTTGCACCTCGTAGGATACCACCCCCGCAATCTGATGCAATTCCCATCACGACTGCTTTTTTATTATCAGTGGGTAATTGAAGAAGCGACGTTTTCCAGTTTTTTTCAACAACACTTGCATCATCATCACCAAAAAGTGCTAAATGTAATGCTTGCTTTCTTTCCTTTGCCGTGTTTACAGTAAATACACCGTTGCCTGCTGGGCATAAGCAGTTTTCGAGTTTAGTAATCAAAGATTGCAAAGAATCAGTCATTTTATACCTATTGTTAATATTATTCGTATTTAAGGTGAATACTTCGAAGATGGCTCAGTAGTATACGTATGAAAATTTGCTTCACAACTGTTCAATATTTGAAACATTCATAAAATTACGCTAATAATTGCATAACTATGTTTTTATGTGTGGTAAATATATGACTATTAAGTTTTAATATCGCAAAAATATTTTTTACAACTTTTTATTAGATGGTTAAAAAGTGAGTTAGCGGCACAAATAAAGGAGGTTATGACTTGAAACTCTCGGCACAACACTCTATATATGTTGCCAATTTTATCTTCATCTGCATTTTGGCGTAAATCACACTATGGGAAAATCGCTAGTTATTGTCGAGTCTCCGGCTAAAGCTAAGACAATTAATAAGTATCTTGGAAAAGACTTTATTGTTAAGTCCAGTGTTGGTCACATTCGTGATCTACCAACATCGTCCTCTGCAAAAACAACTGATAAAGCAGCAAAAACAGCGGCAGAAGTTCGTAAAATGTCAGCTGAAGAGAAGGCTAAGTATAAAAAGCAAAAAGAAAAGAAAGCCTTGGTTGCTCGTATGGGTGTTGACCCAGAAAACGGTTGGAAAGCAAAATATCAAATATTGTCTGGTAAAGAGAAAGTCGTTAACGAGCTACAGAAGTTAGCAGAAAACGCTGATTGCGTTTATCTCGCAACCGATTTGGATAGAGAAGGAGAAGCGATTGCTTGGCATTTACAACAGATAATTGGTGGTGATGAATCTCGCTATCAACGAGTTGTATTTAATGAGATCACCAAATCTGCCATTCAAGATGCCTTCAGTAAACCATCAGAACTCGATACCAATATGGTTAATGCACAACAAGCACGTCGCTTTTTAGACCGTGTTGTTGGTTTTATGGTATCGCCACTTCTTTGGAAAAAAGTTGCACGTGGCTTATCTGCGGGGCGTGTTCAATCTGTAGCAGTGCGTTTAGTTGTTGAGCGTGAAGGTGAAATTAAAGCTTTTGTGCCAGAAGAGTACTGGGATGTATTTGCTGAACTTCAAACTGCAGCTAGTGACAAATTAAAACTTGAAGTTGTTAAGTATAAGGGTGACGCCTTTAAACCTAAGAATGAAGCTGAAGCAAATGTTGCTGTAAGCGCCTTAAATTCTGCAGGGTTTAAAGTTGTTGCTCGTGATGTCCGAGGCACCAGCAGTAAACCGTCTGCACCTTACATCACTTCTACTTTGCAACAAGCAGCCAGTACACGTTTAGGTTTCGGTGTTAAGAAAACCATGATGTTGGCGCAGCGCTTATATGAAGCGGGTCACATCACTTATATGCGTACGGACTCCACGAACTTGAGCCAAGAAGCATTGGATAACGTTCGTGAGATGATTGGTTCTGAGTTTGGTGCAGCCTATTTACCTGAGAATCCAATTCGATACGGGAGTAAGCAAGGCGCTCAAGAAGCCCATGAAGCGATTAGACCTTCAAACGTAAAACTTGAAGCTGCATTCCTAAATGAAATGGAACGTGACGCACAGCGCTTATATGAACTTATTTGGCGTCAATTTGTGGCATGTCAGATGACACCTGCACAATATGATGCAACAAAACTGAAAGTTGAAGCAGGTGATTACCTATTAACAGCTTCAGGAAGAACGCTTAAATTTGATGGTTGGACAAAAGTACAGCCAGCCATCAAGAAAAAGAACGATGAAGAAAGTGATTTACCAATGTTATCTATTGGTGACACATTAAATCTAAATGGTGTAGAACCTAACCAGCACTTTACTAAACCGCCTGCACGTTTCAGTGAAGCCTCATTAGTTAAAGAACTTGAAAAGCGTGGTATTGGTCGTCCATCAACTTACGCAACGATTATTTCTACTATTCAAGATCGTGGCTATGTAAAAATCGAAAATCGCCGTTTCTATGCTGAGAAAATGGGTGAAATTGTCAGTGAGCGCTTAGTTGGTAGCTTCCCTGATCTTATGAGTTATGACTTTACCGCTGATATGGAGCAAACATTAGATGATGTTGCTCATGGTGAGCTTGACTGGAAGAAGGTGTTAGACGGTTTCTATAAGGGCTTTACAGGCAAGATTGAAAAAGCGGAATTAGAGCCTGACGAAGGCGGCATGAAGCCAAACCATATGGTTGAGACAGACATCGAATGCCCAACTTGTGAACGGCATATGGGAATTCGTACTGGGTCAACAGGTGTATTCCTTGGTTGTTCAGGCTATGCTCTTCCACCGAAAGAACGTTGTAAAACTACAATGAACTTAACACCGGGTGATGAAGCTGTCAGTGATATTGCAACATCAGAAACCGATGCTTTGAGAGCGATGAAGCGTTGTCAAATCTGTGGCACTGCGATGGACAGTTACCTCATTGATGAAACTCGTAAATTGCATGTTTGTGGTCAAAACCCAAGCTGTGATGGTTATGAAGTTGAAAAGGGTACATTCAAAATCAAAGGGTATGATGGACCTCTGATTGAATGTGATCGCTGTGGTTCCGATATGGAGCTCAAAAACGGTCGTTTTGGTAAGTACTTTGGCTGTACCAATGAAGAATGTAAGAATACTCGTAAACTGTTGAAGAATGGTGAAGTAGCGCCACCGAAAGAAGATCCTATTTTCTTACCTGAATTGAAATGTACAAAGTCTGATGCTCACTTCGTTCTGCGTGATGGTGCTGCAGGTATATTCTTAGCGGCAAGTACCTTCCCTCGTTCAAGAGAAACACGCGCTCCATTGATTGAAGAGCTAGTTAAATACAAATCATTATTATGGGACAAGTACAGCTATTTAGCTGATGCTCCAACAGAAGATGACCAAGGTAATAAGACCGTTGTTAAATTTAGTCGTAAAACTAAAGAGCAATACGTCGTTGGTGATAAAGAAGGTAAGCCTTCAGGTTTTGTTGCTAAGTTCGTGGACGGTAAATGGAATATTGAATCTAAGGCTAAAGTGCCGAAGAAAAAGTAACGGATACTTTCATAATAAAAAACCTCTCATTTGAGAGGTTTTTTTGATTCAATTCTTAATTTTTTGATCGATATTTCTACTCTACACCTAAATGTTCCAAAAACTGAACCTTCAAGAAAGGTATAAATTTAGCTATTTAATGCATACCCGCCTTGGACATGACCTATGTTGGTAAAGCCTAGTCGTGCTAAGGCTTGTGCAACAACTAAAGAACGGGTTCCACTCCGACAAACAAGAACATAGCGCTTATCTTTATCACTGAGGTGCTGTGCAATGAATTCAACCAAGCGAGTCATCGGTACATTTTCCTCAGCCTTAATGCCATGTTGGAGCATATATTCATGAGGTTCTCTAATATCAACGAGCTTCGCATCATGATCTTTCTCCAATAATATTGAAAGCTCATTTTTATCATATTCAATGATAGGGAGTGATTCGTCTACTTCAACATATGCACCACATTGAATCTCACAACCAGTTTGATCATTTAAATTGCTGTCTAACTCTGACTTTTGTTCACAGAACTCATCAATTGATGACTGCGTGCTTAAAACGTTAGAAAGTAGAACGTTTCTGTTGCATTCAGTCATTAATGTTGTGGTAAATTCGTTGTGATAATCGTGGCTTGCACAAATCAGTGTTGTCGAGGCCAGTAGTCCATTGAGTTTATGTAAGCTGTGATACATCTGCTCCGAGCTGCTTGTACAAAAATTGGTGCGACCTAAACTACCCATAAGAATAGTATCGCCACAAAATGCATATTTGAAATGCGGTTTAGCGGTATCAATTTCTTCAGTAAGTAAATAGCTTACACTGTCATCGGTATGTCCTGGGGTTTTAACTCGTAACAGTGCTTTATTCCCTATTCGGATTGTTGGGTAAGCATCTTTACCGACATAAACTGTATCAAAGTGCTTAGGCCAGCCTAGATGATCAGTCTTAGTTGTCATTTTCAGTTGAGCTTCTAGCTCTGGACGTGATGATTGATGGTCGGCATGACCATGAGTATCTAGAACTGCAGCGATTGTTAACTTTTGGCAATTTACAATGTTGACGATTCTAGAAATCAGCTCAGGAAGTGGATCAATAATTACAGCTGTTTTGGATTGCGCATCTGTATAGAGCCAGCAACAACTATTACCTGATTTAAGCTCTAAAAGCCCATTAACTAATTTCTGGTTTTCAGCGGGCTTTACCATAAGACAACTTTCGCCCAGTGCTTTAGCGGCCATTTTTATTCTTGCACATGCCGCATCACATTTTTCTTGGGTCATTAATGGCCCAAAAGACATTCTTATTGCTGATTCACTTTGCCAACTCGGTAATCCCATGGCGTCCAAAACAAAGCTTCTTGTCACCTTTGAACTACAGGCCGACCCTGAACTCACCCGAATGTTCGCTGCATCGAACAGGTCCATAATCTCTTTACTTGCAAAATGAGGCACAGCAAAGTTCAGTGTGGTAGGTACAGTATTGTCTAACGGGTGGTTGAGCACGACATCTGGAAATGCTTCTTTTAAAGCCGTTAATAGTTGGTTTCTGTAGAGAGTAAGTTGAGCATGATCTGCAAACTTATCTTCAGCATCGCCATTCAGCGTATCAAAAATAACTTTAAGAGCAGCCATTCCTGGCAAGTTTTCCGTACCTGAGCGTAACCCGGACTCTTGACCTCCACCGGCAATAAATGGAGTAAATGGCGCATTTTCTCGAATATAAACTAACCCAACTCCCTTCGGAGCATAGAGTTTATGGCCACTAAACGGCGCATAATCAATCGTAGTAGCTTGTAAATCAAGTTTACGCTTACCTAAAGCTTGAACGCAGTCTACCATCCAAAAGACATCATTGGATGTTGAACGTATGACTTGCTCTAGTTTGTTGAGATCTTGGAACACACCAGTTTCATTGTTCACTGCCATAGTGCAAATCATCAAAGCGTTATCGATTTCTTTTTCGATAAAATTGAGATCGAGTTCACCCCTGTGATTAACAGGAATGGCTTTAATTTCAGCATTTATTTCGAGAAGTTCATTCCAATGCTCGAGCGAGTTTGGTACTGCTTTATGTTCTGTAGCCCCGTAGAGTAAGGTGTAAGACTCGCCGGGTTTGATATTTTTTTTAGCAGCTACCAGTGAAGATAAAATTGCAGTTTGGATTCCCTCTGTAGCACCACTGGTAAAAATGAGTTTACCATTTCCAACACCAAGAAAGCGCATAGCTGACTTCCTGGTTTGCTCCATTAAGTTCTTAGCTCGCAATCCTGTAATATGGCTGCTGCTTGGGTTTCCAAATGTTTCTTCCATTGCCTCGAATGCAGCTTTCGCTGCGGCTGGTAGCACAGGGGTTGTGGCATTTGAGTCAAGATAAATCTGGCTTAACGACTGATTTTTAGTCATAACTAAAACCTTTTTATTTCTTTTTGTTATATGTAATAACTTTTATAACATGCTATCTGGCTTGAGCCGGATAATCAATTTGTTTAATGAAAAACAAGACGAGATTTCAGGGAAAGTTCAGGTTAAAAGGCTTTTATCGAAAGAAAGTAAGAATATAAAAAGCAACTTTAGTTGTATAAATTATTAGGGCGTGTTGATCTTTTGTGATTGTTTTTGGAGCGTTAAATTGATCATTTTATGCAAGCCAGAGCTTTTAATTGACCTTATTAGAAAATGACCTTTCAATTATGATTTAAGCACTTAAAATTATTTTATTAAGACTAAATAAAGCCATATATTGCTCAATAAGCGAACATTAGTGTGAGTGACTATATATGGCTTCTTCAGTTACCGGATCAATTTTAATTCAACATAAAGGCACTTTTCTGAACACCGAAAGAAAAATACCTTTAAAAGTTATAAGGTCAATGACTCAAACTTCAGTACCTGATGTGGAGAGCTCTGAAGGTAGTGAGTTTTTAGTAGTTTCATTGAAAGAAAAGACAAAAGATTCAGCATTAAAGTTTGAGGTAAAAAATTATGTAAAGGTGAATTGGTCGGATAACAAGGTGTGGTGTGGAGACGTAGTTTGTTTATATCATGCAGCTCTTCATAATTTTTTTTCTCTTACTCTAGTGAGTTCACCAGTGCAAGCTAGAGAATTGGCGCTAGAAAAAGTTAATGAGCAAATAAAAGATAGCGGTTATGAGGTTAGGAAAGTCGAAAATAATTCAAAAGAACCAGGAAATCAGGGGGGAGGTTATTTTGCATTATATGATAAGCGGAGTGAAGCGCATCATATGGATTTTAAGGAATCTTTAAAAAGTGATGACGTTATTAGGTTAAGTACATTTACAGGTACAGAGCCAGACTGGGTTTATGCAGATATACTACAAAAGACAATGGAACAAGAGGATATTTTTCCTCTAGCCAGGGATCTGAAGATAGATCAAATCTACAAATACCATGTTTATAGAGCTGAAAGTAAATACTTTGATTCTTATGATGATGCAATTACACGTTTTAAAACAGTTACCGGTATTAAAGGCGAACAGGCAAAGATGTATTTGTATGCACTAATAAAAATGCCTGACGATGAAACGTTATTCAAGAGAGCAATTGACTTTTTAAACGAGAAAACAAAAGTTGCGACTGCACAGTTTTGTTTACTCGATAAGCCTCGTGACCCAAAACGTAAAGCAGTTTGTTTATTTGTTGATGGCGCTCTTCATTCATGTTTGAGAACATATATAAAAAATATATCATTTAAATGCAATCAACAATATATCGACACACATCACCCTACAAATTTCTCTACAAATCAGAATACTACTGTTGAACGTGAGAATGAATGTGTAAGGAGTATGGGGTTCTTAAACAATTGCAGTGATTTACATGATGCAAAGGTGAGTTATGAGACCAATAAGTATGACGCTGGAGACTATGCAGTTGCAGGGGCGCTTGGGCCTGTAGGAGTGGCTTATGTTTGTGCTGATGATAGAAAAGTAACAAGAACAAAAACCGTATCAGGTTTTAAGTTCATTCAATCTGATGCATCAGCAGTCTAAATAGTTGTGACGGTTTGTTTATAATAAATTCATTAGGTTTGGATAAAATTGAGTGTCAAGTTGTGCAATCTGCTCTTGCTCTTCAAGAATACTTATTAAAATATCATCTGATGTCAAAGGGTTTGCTAGGACTACTCTGAAAACGACAATTGATTCTCGTCGATATTTGACAGGGCAGATACGAGTTCTCGAAACAAACGACTTACCTTGCTCTCGCTGATATTTTTGGATGAATTGTGTCAAGCTATCAAGAAGTGAATTAATTTTGTTTACTTTTTCAACGTCTCTTTGTTCAATTGCTTTTTGCAATGCTAACTGAACACTTTGAGGTACGAAGCGATAGGTAAGTAAGCAAAGTTCTGGTTCTGTAACTAACTCGAAATTTGAATTTTGCTTTATTATGCTTGAAAAAAAACGTGCTTTTTCAAGGCTGCTATTAATCAGAATTTCGTAACCTTGGCGACCTATAATTTTCATACATGCATGTACTAATAAAGCCATACCTGGTCTGGAACCTTCAAGAGTTTGCTGGCCTAAATCTTTTGAGCCTTTGCGTAGAATATACTCGGCATGATGCATGATCGATTGAGATAACTTAGGGTTCTTAAACAACACCATTCCTGCGCCCATAGGGACGTACATTTGTTTATGTGCATCAATGGTGACTGAATCAGCCAATTCGATGCCACTAAGTAAATGCCGATACTTATTTGATAGAAGGCTTGCACCTCCCCATGCTGCATCGATATGAAAATGGCAGTCTATCTCATGTGCCAATTGTGAAAGCGCTTTGAGTGGATCAATGTTACCTGTTTCTGTTGTACCAGCCACACCAACAATGGCTAAAACTTTGATGTTCTCTTTGTTCAGTTCGGCAGCTTTTTTCCTCATCAATTCAACATCGACTTTGTTGTTTTCGTCAGTTGGAATAGCAATGATATTGTTACGACCAATGCCTAGCAAGTCAGCTGCTTTAGCTAATGAGTAATGGCCTCGCTCAGAGGTTAAAATAGCGAGGTCACTGTATCCATAAAATTTCAGTGCCGCTGGCAAACCTTCATAATTGACACCTTGAAAACTACCACTCGCTTTCAATAACTGGTTTCTGGCTGTCCATAAGGCCGTAATATTGGCTATGGTTCCACCTGAGCAAAATGCTCCTAGGGAATGTTGGTCATCATGCATCCAGCTATCATAAAACGTTTCATCTTTTTGATAGACAAGATGATGTATCATGCCGAGTACTTGACGCTCTAGGGGAGTGAAAGCTTTAGAGGTTTCAATTTTCACCAGGTTTTGATTTAAACCCGCCATCAGTTTAGTGAGCGGTAAAACAAAATAGGGAAGCGCTGACGTCATATGCCCAATAAAAGTAGGGGCTGCGGTATGAACAGAGTGCGCCACCAAGTTTTGCATTATTTCATCAGTATAATCAGATACAAAAGTCGGTGAATGCGGAATTTGATAATTTTGAAATTGTTGTTCAATCTCATTTAATGGCACTTCTTTAGCAACGATATTATCGCCTAGAAAACCAGCAAGATCTTCTGAGAGTTTTTGCTCAATGATACTGAGTGTTGAATGCTCATCTTCGGGAAATGTAAAAATTCGCTTTAGGCTTTCTTCAGACGCTGTAGCTTTTCTTTTATTCGCTGAATTCATTGATGAAGTGGTTCCAATAAATAGCCGCTTAAAACTCAGTTTAGTTAAGTTCTGGCAAAATCAAAAGGACGACACTTTACTGTAATACTAAACTTCATTCAATAGTGCTTTGATTTACTATTCTGAATTTGTAAAAATGCCGCCAATATTGATTCTTGGAGATTAAATTTTGAATAAAAGCTTTTTAACCAACTTAATTGCTGTCATTGCAGTAATTGTAGGTTACGTAACACACCAGCCATTAATTTGGTCTGTAGGGATATTTGCACTTTCTGGTGCTATCACTAACTGGCTAGCGATTTACATGTTGTTTGAAAAGGTGCCAGGTCTGTACGGCTCTGGTGTTGTTCCTGCACGTTTTGAAGAATTTAAGGTTGGTATAAAAAGCCTCGTAATGGAGCAGTTTTTCACTCAAGAGAACATAGAGCGTTTTGTTGGTAATAATGCTTCTACTTCGAAACTAGATTTTGCGCCCATTGTGAAGAAAATTGACTTATCGCCATCTTTTGATGCACTCCTTAAAACGGTAGAGAACTCTTCGTTTGGAGGTATGCTAGCGATGTTTGGCGGTACAGAGGCTTTAATACCGTTAAAAGAGCCTTTTATCGAGAAACTGCAAGGTTCACTAGTTGAAGTGTCCGAGAGTGAGCAATTCAAACAGTTAGTATTAGAAGAAATTGAGCAGCCGGACAATTTTTCTACTATTCGAGAGCAAGTTGAGACGATCGTCGAGCAAAGATTGAATGAGCTAACACCTAAATTAGTTAAAGAAATCGTGCAAGCGATGATTCAAAAGCATTTAGGCTGGCTTGTTGTTTGGGGTGGTGTGTTTGGTGGTTTAATTGGTTTAGTCGCAGCTTTAATCAAGTAGCGGCATAGGTTTTAGCACCTGCATTTGCAGGTGCTATTTGTATGATATTAACACTCAACGATATTAACAGCTAAACCACCTTGAGCAGTTTCTTTATATTTACTGCGCATATCCATACCCGTGTCCATCATGGTTTTGATTACTTTATCAAGCGTAACCTTACCGTTGCTGTCACCTTTCATGGCCATACGAGAGGCATTAATCGCTTTCATTGCGCCCATTGCATTGCGTTCAATACAAGGTACTTGCACTAAGCCACCTACAGGGTCACATGTTAAACCTAAGTTGTGTTCCATGCCAATTTCAGCCGCATTTTCTACTTGCTCAATTGTTCCGCCTACAATTTCAGTTAATGCACCTGCTGCCATCGAACATGCAACACCAACTTCGCCTTGACAACCCACTTCAGCGCCTGAGATTGAAGCATTTTTCTTGTACAAAATACCAATTGCGGCAGCCGTTAATAAGAACCTTGAGGCAACTTCAACATCTACTTTTTCAACAAAAGTATCGTAGTAACATAAAACGGCAGGAATAATACCTGCTGCGCCATTTGTTGGAGCCGTGACAACACGGTCGCCTGCTGCATTTTGCTCATTTACTGAAAGTGCAAATAAATCAACCCAATCAATAGCACTCAGTGGATCGTTACAAGTTTTACCTTCAGCTTTTAAGCGGCGGTATAGAGCAGGAGCACGGCGACGAAGTTTAAGACCACCTGGAAGAAGTCCTTCTTTGTGATAACCACGTTCAATACAAACCTTCATGGTATCCCAAATATGCCAAAGCTGATCTTTCACTTCTTTTTCTGACGCTAAGCTTAATTCATTTGCCATCATTAAAGATGAAATCGACAGACCGTTCTCTTTACACATATCAAGTAGCTCTTGACCTGTGTGGAAATCGTATGGGGCTGAGTGTATTTGTGCTGCAGGAGAAGCATCTTGCTGATCAATTTCGTCTTCATCAAGAATGAAACCACCACCTACAGAATAATAGGTACGCTCATAGACGCACTTGCCATTAATGAATGCGTATAAGGTCATTGCATTAGCGTGTGCTGGCAAGCTTTTAGTACGATGATAAGTGATACCGTGCTCACGTGTGAAATTAACTGGTCGACCATCTTCAAGAATCAGTTTCTCATCATCAGCAACTTTTTTGAGTATGTCATCAATTTGATCTGTATTAACGGTTTCAGGGTCTTCACCCATTAAACCAAGAATGACAGCTTTACCTGTTCCGTGGCCTTTACCTGTTTGACCTAAAGAGCCAAAAAGATCTGAACGAAGTTCGTCAATATCATTCAGTAAACCTTTATCAGCTACATGCTGCATAAACAGTTTACCTGCTTTCATTGGACCAACGGTGTGGGAGCTCGATGGTCCAATGCCAATCTTAAACATGTCGAAAACACTAATCATATCTGCAAGCCTTAAGTGACCTTATTATTTTAGTTTATACAAAGCTAATAATCTTGCTTAGAGTTAAAACTTTAAAACGGTTTTGGGCTTAATTAATGGTTTATTCACTTTATTGGATGAGGTACGAACAAAAGTGACTAAACGTGCAACCTAAAACGAACTCTAAGCAATTGCTTTATGTCATTTATCATATTTATGAGTGCTAGTATCACACAAAGATCACAATTTTTAACATTAGAATTTCTAATGACGTTGTTTTTGAACTGTAAATTTTCTAGTTTTCAAATAAATGGCTTAAGTACTTTTATTCTGGTTCAGTGCGTGATGACCTCTTTTGAGTCGGTAAATATATTGATATTCAGACAGTCCGGATTATGAGTATTAAAGTGCCCTGTGATAAAAAAGCTCGAACGCTCAGCAAATTGCATGTATTTATATGTACTCGCCTATATTAATCTTTTTCACTTAAGGACTTTTAGAGTCATTGCATTCGATAGTTTGATATGCCTTAATTACTGAAATTTTATCGACTGGAGCCAACTTTGAGCTTTTTGATGATGGATCTTGAAGGCGTGACTTTATCTCAGAAAGAGAGAGTGCAAATTCAGCATCCGATGGTAGGTGGACTGATTCTTTTCACCCGAAATTTTGAGTCTAAAATTCAATTAATAGACCTTGTTAGGTCAATTCGTGAGGTTAAGGCTGAAATCTTGATTGCAGTAGACCATGAAGGGGGACGTGTCCAACGTTTCCGTGATGGTTTTACACATATTCCTGCTATGGGCGATATTCTTCCTGCTTCAAACGGGGATATCGAACTGGCAAAAAGCCGAGCTAAAGAACTTGGATTTTTAATGGCGATTGAACTGCTTGCGTGTGATATTGATTTAAGCTTCGCCCCAGTACTCGATATTGACGATGTCAGTGAAGTAATAGGTAAACGTGGGTTTAGCTCTAAGCCGAGTGAAATTATTGAGTTAGCGAGTGAGTTCATTAATGGAATGAGAGATGCAGGCATGGCGGCGGTTGGGAAACATTTTCCTGGACATGGCAGTGTTAAAGCGGACTCTCACCTTGCAATCCCTAAGGATGAACGTTCTAAAGAAGATATTTTTAATAAGGATATTTTACCATTTAAGTCGTTAATCTCAGCCTCTAAACTTCAAGGCATTATGCCGGCTCATGTTATCTATACCCAAGTAGATCCAAAACCTGCGGGTTTTTCTGAGTATTGGCAGCAGCAAATATTAAGGAAAGAGTTAGGTTTTGACGGGGTGATCTTTTCAGATGACCTAGGAATGGAAGGCGCAAGCTTTGCTGGTGACTTTATTCAACGTGCTGATGCCGCCTTAAAAGCGGGATGCGATATGATTTTGGTGTGTAATAATCCGGATGCTGTTGAGACATTACTTGAAGAATATCAATGGCCAACCAATAAGCCTAAATATTCTGCAGTTGAATTAAAAGCTGACTTTAAAGTTGCTCAGACAGCTTTAGAAAATGAACAGCGTTGGCTCAACGCAAACCAAATTGCCAACAAACTTAATTAAGATTCAATTTGTCCTAAGTTAGCATGAAAAACGGTGCCATTAACTACTGGGTTAGTGGCACAAAAATGTATTGTTTCAGCGATTTCTTTGGGTGCAATCAAACGCTTGAACGTCACTTTCTGAGTTACAGCAAATAATGTGTTTGGATTATTTTCAATATGATGCCTAAACATTTCAGTATCCGTAAACCCTGGGCAGATACAAACTGTGTGAATGCCTTTACCTGCTAAATCTTGACACGTTGCACGCATCATACCTATGACACCGTGTTTTGCTGTTGTGTAAGAAAAAGCGTTACTCACCGCTTTTTCGCTTAATGTTGACCCTAAATAAATGATTGAAGAGCCTGCCGACATAATAGGCACTAACACTTGTGAAAGAATAGAAGGAGAGATGATATTAATGGCTAAACTTTCAGTGAACTTTTGATGTTCAACCGTTTCCAACGAGTCCTTGGTATGAGATGCTGCACAATGAACAAGGACGACTTGCTCCACACCTTCTAGCTCAGATATTAACAGATCTTTTTGCTGCATAATTGAATTTGGATTCGCTAAATCAATGAAAAACTGGATAGCATTTGGAAGTTCTATACTGCTTCTGGATATGTTGATAATCTTAAAACCTTGATTTTGAAATAGTTGGCAAGTCGCTTTACCTATTCCTCGACTTCCCCCTGTAATGACTAGTGCCTTATTCATTATGTTTATTCCTTTGTCCAAGTTGTTGAGCCCGATTGGCCCGCACCGGAAGATACTGTTACCTCAATATACGTAATATCGAAATGTTTTGGTTCAATTTCTGAGATCAGTTTTTCTAATAAGTAATAAGAAAACTCTTCTACGGTCGTATTTCGAATGGGTAAAAGCTGAGTATCAATGATAGGGAAATATAAAACTTCATTATTGAAGGTGACGACATACTGTTTCGTATTTCTATTTATTTGGAGATGTGGTGATAACTTTGGTAATAACACGTACTCGTCCAAAGATTCACATAGCTCTCGGGTTGTGTCTTTAAAATATCGATAACTGGTAGAAATACCTTCTTGTCCCACGCCCAACTCAAGCTCAACTTGAACTGCAAAGTTGTGACCGTGAATTCTTTCTCTTTCAGTCGCTGAGAAGAGAGTGAAGTGTGCAGCTGAAAATTTTAGATATTCTTTAAACAGTTTTATCCGCGTAAAGCGCTTCGCCGAAATATCCATATGAGCCTTTGTGTTTATTTTATAACCTAATCATAGAAAAAAAACACAAGAGCATCAAAGAAATTAAGGATCTTTCCTCTGGGAATGAATTTTTGATGTAGCTCATATTGTTAAATCAAATAATTTGCTAAATTGCGAGACATTCAACAGTAATCGAGTTACCTGTTTATGATCCTGTACTTTCACGGCTTTGATGCAACCAGCCCTGGCAATCATGAAAAAATGTTGCAACTTCAATTTATTGACGACGATGTGCGATTAATCAGTTACAGCACACTTCATCCTAGACATGACATGCAATTCATCTTGAATGAAGTCGCAAAGCATAGAAGACTTTCAGAAGACGCTGATCCGATAATCGTCGGAGTTGGACTCGGTGGCTATTGGGCTGAACGCATCGGCTTTTTAAGTGGTTTAAAGTCAGTGTTAATTAACCCTAATCTAAACCCACAAATTAATATGGTTGGAAAAATTGACCGACCAGAAGAGTACTCAGACATAGCCAGTAAATGTGTACATGAGTTTAGAAGAAAAAATGCTGAGAATTCGTTATGTATTTTGTCTCGTAATGATGAGGTATTGGATAACGAAATGACAGCGAAAGAACTAGGGAGTTATTACGAAGTTGTATGGGATGAGAAGCAAAGGCATAAATTTGCATCCCTTGGTTCTCACCTACAAACTATTAAAGCATTTAAGGTGAGTAAATAACTGAGCATAAGTATCGGTCTATTAACGTTCAGCTTTGGCCGTCTGCTGGATAGCAACTTCTCGATTATATCGCTAGAGACCATATACGGCCTCTAGGGCAATACGACCTAGATCTGAAGGCTAAAGGTATTGATAGACGTACCAATATCTATTGAGTATTTTCAATACCTGTTAGCGAATCTTCTATTTCATGCTCGGTTGGCTTTTCTTCAGGTTGCTTCATTTTCCTGATTTGAATAAACATTCCCATTTGAGGATGATCAAAATAATGAATTTCTCCACTTCTTACTCGTCGGTTCTGAATCATAGGAATGGAGAATAGGAAATGCTGAGCTTGTTTTACATGTTCCACAGGCGCCTTTGTAGCATTAAGCTCTTCTTCACTTGATGTATGTTCAAGTAAGCCTTGCTTACGCAAACGTAAATCAGCTTGAATGTATAAATAATGCTGCAGGTAAATATTTAATTTACCGTCCAATTCCCAGACAGGATTTTGTTTAGGAGGTGTTTCAGCTAAAGATTCATTATCAGAGCTTGTTTGTGTTGTATCGCTTTCAGAGATTACGTCAGAAGGAGTATTCGGATGAAGTTGAGTATTTTCATTTGAATTATGTTCTTCAAGAGTATCCACTTTGACAGGGAATCCGTCTGGCTGAAATTGTTTTTCATAATCTTGACCAGCAAATAAGTGAACGGCTCTAGCATTCCTTCTTGAAAGCATTGGTTGTTGCCAAGTCATATGTAATAGATTATGAACACCACGCTGCCTTTGAATTTTCTTGATGATGCTTTCAAACTGACTTTGTGAGTTGGCTAATAGAGTTGCTCCGTTACCTTTGTAAGCTGTAATTGCCTCAGGCTCACCAATATTAAACGGAACAACTTGAGGGTAACGTTTTTGAATGATGGGATCGTGATCGACACAATCATTCATCAATGAGCGAGAAAGGTCGTGAAGTTGGGCTATAGGATCATCATGCATACAGCTCACTGCAGGACGTAAAATATGCTCTATCAGGGCTATTGGGCTGATTAAATCGACGTTTCCTCTTAAAGCAACGGGCTTTACTTTTTCAGTCCATTGCTCTTGAGACTTTTTACCCTCAAAACTGGTGTTTTGAGGCACTGTGTCTCTTTTGAAAATGTATACTTCAACCTCGAACCAATGGCCTGGATCGACTGCACGAGCTGAAAAAGTCGCTAAAAGTGCAACTAAAGCTAGGCTGGTGGCACGTATCACTTACTCACTCCCAATCTATTTTCGGAAAGCTGTTTCAAAATCAGTTTGACTAAATTGAGTCTGTCATCGCTCGATTCAGCAGGTAAAGAGAATCTTAACTTATTTGGCCCGTCCATTCGATAGATTTGTGGCTGTGATTGCAATAAGCCGATGATAAATTCGGGGTTTACGCTGTGATTCTCTGCAAATTCAATACTGCCGCCTTTCGAATGAATATCGATTTTACTGGCGCCAATACGACTGGCTTTGCGCTTCAGTAACGTCACATCCATTAGGTTCTTCGCTGGTGCAGGGAGTAAACCAAAACGGTCAATCAGCTCAACTTTCATCTCATCAATGGCTTTTTCGCTTTCGCAATTAGCAATGCGTTTATAAAGCGATAAACGCATATTTACGTCGGCAATATAATCTTCTGGAAGTAGGGCTGGAATGCGTAAATCCATCTCACAATGCTTGTTCACAACATGTTCAAGCGATGGCTCTTTACCTTGTTTTAGACTTTCAACTGCAGACTCTAGCAACTCCATGTAAAGCGTGAAACCAATTTTAGTAATATGACCACTTTGTTCATCACCTAATAATTCACCAGCGCCACGAATTTCTAAATCTTGAGTCGCAAGTAAAAATCCTGCACCTAAGTCTTCCAGCGCCTCTATTGCTTCGAGGCGTTTCTTTGCGTCTTTGGTAAGCCGTTTATGATGTGGCGTCATCATATAGGCATAAGCTTGATGATGTGAACGGCCGACACGACCTCGAAGTTGGTGTAATTGTGCTAGTCCGAATTTATCAGCTCTATCGATAATAATGGTATTGGCTGTAGGGACATCAATACCAGTTTCAATAATGGTGGTACAAACTAGAACGTTAAAGCGCTGATGGTAGAAGTCAGACATAACTTTTTCTAGATCTCGTTCTCTCATTTGTCCGTGAGCAGTTACTACTCTGGCTTCAGGTACTAATGATTGAATATCTGCTGCACACTTCTCTATGGTTTCTACACTATTATGTAAAAAGTAAACCTGACCACCTCGCAAAATCTCACGTTGAACAGCTTCTTTTACTGTTGCTTCGTCATATTCTCTTACGAATGTTTTTACAGACAGTCGCTTAGCTGGTGGTGTTGCAATGATGGATAAATCACGCATTCCAGACATGGCCATATTTAAAGTTCGAGGAATGGGCGTTGCCGTGAGCGTAAGAATATCAACATTAGCTCTTAATGATTTTATTTTTTCTTTTTGGCGTACACCAAAACGATGTTCTTCATCAATGACAAGTAGACCTAATTGCTCAAATTGAGCGTCAGCATTGAGCAGTTTATGAGTACCGATTACGACGTCAACTTTACCGTCAGCGAGATCGTCCAGTATTTGTTGCTGTTGTTTAGGCGTTTTAAAGCGCGATAACACCTCTATTCTGAAAGGCCAATCAGCAAATCGGTCTTTAAAGTTCTCGTAATGTTGTTGCGCCAGCAGAGTAGTTGGCACTAACACTACCACTTGTTTACCGTCGTTAACTGCAACAAAAACGGCACGCATAGCCACTTCAGTCTTACCGAAGCCTACATCTCCGCATACAAGTCGGTCCATCGAAATTGGAGAACACATATCTGTGACTACAGCATTAATTGAGGTTTCCTGATCGACAGTTTCTTCAAATGGAAAGCCTTGAGCAAACTGAGCATACTCTTGATAACACAGTTTGCGAGCATCACCTGGACGGGCTTGTCTATGAGCATAAACATCAAGCAATTCAGCAGCAACGTCACGAATACGTTCAATAGCCTTCTTCTTTGCTTTTGCCCAAGTTTCATTGCCCAATTTATTCAGTGATATGTTCTCTTCATTACCGCCGCTATATCGGCTAATAAAATGTAATGAACCAACAGGTACGTATAATTTGTCACCTGAGGCGTACTCTAGCATCAAGTACTCTGCAATTATCCCACCTGTATCAAGGGTTTCTAAACCCTTGTATAAACCTACACCATGCTCTAAATGAACGACAGGTTGTCCAACTTTCAGCTCAGCAAGGTTTTTTATGAGCGTTTCACTGCTGATTTGCTTTTGTTTGTCATGGCGGCGTTTTTGGCTGATTTTATGACCAAAAAGTTCAGTCTCGCAGATAATAGCAATGTCTTTTTTGCCATCTTTTATGATTGCGCCATGACTTAAAGGCGCAACAATGATACCAACGGAATCCGTTGCTGAAAGATAGTCACTTAAGTGTTCAAAGCGATTAGGTTTTACATCAATTTGTTGTAGAAGCTCAATTAACGCTTCGCGTCGTCCTTCAGATTCAGCAATGAATAAAGTGCGATCTGATGAATCTAGAAACTTATGCAGATTGCCTAAAGGTTGTTTGAGTTTGTGATTCGCTGCAACGTTCGGAAGTTTCTGTACTTCTGCTTTTTGGTATTTGGTTGATTTGGTTTCCGCATCAAATTGATACTGTGGCATTGGCTTAAACGCAGAAAAAACTTGTTCTGTCAGTAAATAGAGTTCTGATGGCTTGAGCAGTGGACGGTGTATATCAACATTACGATTTTCAAAGCGTTGTTCTACATCAAGAAGGTACTTTTTGGTGGCAGACTCAATATCACCGATGGTGAGCAGTTGGCTATCTTCATTGAGGTAATCAAATAAAGTTTCACATTGCTCGAAAAACAATGGCAGGTAATTTTCAATACCAGCAGGCATGACTTTTTTACTGACTTGTTGGTAAATCGACTCTGGAGCATTACTGGCTTTCTCAAATCGGGTGCGATAGTTTTTTCTGAAGGTTTCTATTGAAGCATCATCTGTTGGAAACTCTTTGGCCGGTAACATGCGGACGGATTCTATTTCCGTTTCCGAACGTTGAGTCTCTGGATCAAAATATCGAATTGTCTCAACTTCATCATCGAATAGCTCGATTCTAAGCGGCTTTTTAGACCCAGTAGGGTAGATATCAATGATTGAGCCACGAACGGCAAATTCACCGTGTTCATAAACTTGCTCAACGGCATGATAGCCTGTATCAGTAAGCGTTTTTCTCACAGAATCTAAATGGTATTTATCACCTTTATTCAAAATCAGTACATTGTCCGTGATGAACTTTTGAGGTGGCAGTTTTACCAATAATGTGCTGATTGGAACAATGATAACGTTGCTTTTTTTCTCTGTTAAATGATGAAGTGTTTCTAGCCGTTGTGCGACAAGATCTTGGTGCGGTGAGAAATTGTCGTAAGGCAATGTTTCTCTATCAGGAAATAGAGCGACCGAATGCTCAGAATTGGCGAGCAGATAGTTAAGTTCAGCGTCTAAATTGAGTGCGGTAGGGGTGTCGTTGGTTACGATAACCGTCGTGCCTTTATGCTTCTCTGCAATTTGTTTTAGCGTTAATGCCTGCACCAATTGAGTTTGAGTATTTATGTATTGAGTTTTATTGGTTTTATTCGTATCTAAAACAGGTGGTTTAAAAACAGAAAAAACAGGCATAAACGTTAATTACTTCATCATTTGTAAAATTGGCAGTATTGTATAATAAAACAATTAGTAAGTTGAATAATAATGAAAACAGCCGTTGTAGTTGGGGCTACTGGATTAGTTGGTCGTAATTTAGTGGCGCAGTTAGCAAACCACGAAGAGTATTCTAAAGTAATCGCTATTACGCGTCGTCCTGTAGCATATGTTTTTGAGAATGTATTTAATGAAGTGGTCAATTTCGAATGTTTAGACGACTTTGCTAATCTCCTTACTGGAGATGTTTTATTTTCATGTTTAGGAACGACTAAAAAGCAAGCTGGCTCTTACGAAGCACAACGTGTTGTCGATGTAGATTATCAATTGAAAGTTGCTCAATTAGCGGCTAATAATGAGGTGCAACATTATTTACTGGTGTCTTCAAGTGGCGCCAATTCAAAAAGTAATAACCCTTATTTTCAAATGAAAGGCGAGCTTGAAGAATTGGTTCTGGGATTAAACTTTCCAAGAGTAAGTATTTTTCAACCCTCGTTGCTTTTAGGGGAACGAGATCACTTTCGACTTGGGGAAGCGATCGGTTCTTATCTTATGCCAGTGTTAAAATATTTTCCGTTACTGAAACCCTATAGGCCAATTAAAGGTGAAGAAGTGGCTGAGAGAATGTTGCAAGTGAGCTTGTCGACAGAGGCGGGTAAAGAAGTATTCAAGTTAGATGAAGTTTTTCCTGAAGTTTTATAATATAGAGAAACTTAGGGATAAGAGTAAAAAACCATGAAACCTACCTATCAAATTCTTGCCATTTATGCCGGTCGAATTAAGTCGTTTGAAAACTTTGAAACAGCGATGTTTAAATCTCGTTTGGAAGGGCCTCAACAACTCAGATTTACCGGGCTGGAACTGGATGATGTCGCTGATAAAAAGCATCACGGTGGGATGGATCGGGCGCTCCATCAATACCCAGTTGAGCATTACGATTTTTGGCGTAAAACTTTCCCTCAGCAACAAGAATGGTTTGCTCCTGGAATGGGAGAGAATATCAGTTCCGTTGGGATGAACGAGCATAATGTTTGTATTGGCGATCAATACCAATGGGGTGAAGCTGTGATTGAGGTGAGTCAACCTCGGTCTCCCTGTTTTAAACTCAGTAAAAAATGGGATGTTGAAGAGTTTTCAAAAACCATGCAACAAAATAGTCGGTGCGGATGGCTCTATAGAGTGATAAAAGAAGGTACGGTTGATTGTAAGCAGTCGCTCGTGCTCATTCATCGAGAAGCGAATGCTATGACAGTGGCTAAAGCGAGTGAGTACTTTTTTGGGAATCCACTAGACAAATCTGGGCTGCAAGCTTTAGCTGAACAACAAAAACTCGCTCAATCGTGGATGAAAACCGTTCATAAAAGATTAGCTACGAATGAATTAGAAAATTGGAATTTCAGATTGTTTAATCACGCTTAGCTTAATGGCATTAATAACAAATGCTATATAGCTATTAAGTATTTGTTATTAGGTATTATATTTGTTGGTTATTATTTAACCATTTAAAATAAAACAAATTTTTAAGTGGTTAAGACTATGCGTAAATACATTATTTCGAGTATTACTTTACTTCTGCTTGCTCAAATCCATAGTGCTAGTGCTATTACAATCAGTAACAACCAAGACAGTTTGATGTTTGATTATCATCGTTTACAGGGTTCTATCTCTGTTATTACTATGTCAAATGTCCAAAAAGATTATATCCGTCAAGAAATCTATCTTGAAGAGCTTGTTACTGAGATGACAAAAGACATTTCTCAAAACATTAATTTATCTGATGTGAAAGATATTGCCGCAGATTTGAATAACCTAGGAGCCGGCGGTTCTACTGGTGAAGTCATGTATCAAATCCCCTATGAACAGTTGGTTTATTATAAGTCGCCACTTGATTCAAGCGCTGAAATATTGGGACGTAAAGCCGTTGGGACTGCAATATATGAACAATATATCGAGAGCAAAATAGAAACATTAAATGATAAACTTCAATCTGCAAATTTAGGCAGTTTGAGTAAATTTATTTCAGAAAATAAAATCGCTTATCAGCAGCTCGATAGTTTAACCACTCAAGTGTATCAGCATTCGAGTAAATTAAGACAAATAAGTATGAACCTTGGTTTTAAATATGAGCGATATATATTGGCTCATTATTCGAGCTCTCTAAAGAAATTTTATAAATAACCTGAACTCAGGTTAAGTAAACTTTCTAGATGGAGTGAAGTATTTTCTAATAGGTAATAATACTGATGCTCAAACGCTTCAAGTTACTCGTTACGGCAATGGCATTAATGCCTTGCCTTGTTCATGCAGCCAGAATAAATGATTCTTCCGATAGCTTGAAATTTGATGTCGATAGAATTAAAGCATCAATGTCGCAGATAAAGATGAAACATGTCCATGGTGACTTTATTCATCAGGTTATTTACTTGCAAGAACTTACTGACGACATGAGTCGAGATTTAAGCACGAATTTCGACTTATCAGAAGTTAAACGAGTAGCTGATGAGTTGAATGATACAGCGAATTCCAATTCCATTGGCTTTAATTTATTGCAAATTCCAGTTTCTCAGCAAAGCTACTATCACTTACCGACCGATTCTTCATCTGACACCCTTGGGCGTAAAGCTGTAGCAACGGCTATTTTTGAACAATATACTTTGAATCAACTTGAAGCTATCGATAAGGCGTTAATCGCAGCCAATCTGGGATCAATTAGCCAGTTTATTCAGTCGAATGAAACAGCCTACCAACAACTTGTCGACCTAACAGTTCAATTTTATTCTCAGGCTAAAATCGTGAAGAGGGTTGAAATGAACTTTGCATTCAACTACGAGCAAGGTTTGTTAGCGCAGTATTCTCAGCCATTGAAGAAGTTCTATAAATAACAATTGAGATTTTTACCGTTATTAAAATAATCCATGATGTTTCAATAAGCATGAAAAAGCCCAGTTAGACTGGGCTTTTTCATTTTATCAGAGACGGTTACTGAACATTTTCTAGATCAGAAAACTTGTCTTGAAACAGAGCTGAAGAAAGATAACGTTCAGCTGCAGATGGGAGAACGACAACGATAGTCTTATCTTTAAATTCATCTAGTTGAGACAGGCGTTCAGCGACAACCACAGCGGCACCAGATGAAATACCCGCAAGAATACCTTCATCAGTCATTAACTTATGTGCCATCTCAATTGAATCTTCATTGCTAACCGCTTCAACACGATCCACAACAGAAAGGTCTAAGTTACCAGGAATAAAGCCTGCACCAATACCTTGAATTTTGTGAGGGCCCGGCTTAATGTCTTCACCAGCAAGTACTTGAGCTATGACTGGAGAGTCAATAGGTTCTACAGCGACTGAAGTAATCGCTTTGCCTTGGGTGTTTTTGATATAGCGGCTGACACCTGTGATTGTGCCTCCAGTACCGACACCTGCAACAAAGACGTCTATTTCGCCGTCAGTGTCTTCCCAGATCTCTGGTCCTGTTGTTTTTTCATGAATCTCAGGATTAGCAGGATTATCAAACTGCTGAAGCAGAACATATTTTTCAGGGTTTGATTGACGAATTTCTTCGGCTTTATCAATCGCACCTTTCATTCCCTTAGGCCCTTCAGTTAATACTAAGTTGGCACCTAAAGCTTTCAGTAGTTTCCTACGCTCTAAGCTCATGCTGTTAGGCATCGTTAGCGTTAACTTATAACCACGAGCTGCTGCAACATAGGCTAGTGCGATACCAGTGTTACCAGAAGTAGGCTCAATCAATTCTTTATCTTTGGTAAGATTTCCGTTTTTTTCAGCAGCCCAGATCATGTTTGCACCGATACGGCACTTTACACTGAAGCTTGGATTGCGAGATTCAATTTTTGCTAAAATCTTGCCATTACCGATTCTGTTTAAACGAACTAACGGACTACGTCCAATTGTCAGTGAATTATCTTCGAAAATTTTACTCATGGTTATCTAACTCCTGTGATTTCTAGGTAAATCATAGTGATAACAGTATTAAAGGAAAATGATAGTTTTATCTTCTATATTTCGTTTAGTTATAAGTGGGTGGCTTTATGTTTGTCTTTAGTTATACATGTGAAATATAAAAAGAGCATGTAATGCTCTTTTTATATTCTAGATTAATTTGTGTTATGCGTAGTTTAAATTACGAATGCATAGCTTACTTTCATAAATATTCTACGCTCATTCGGTGTCAAAGAATCAATTTGATCATTGGCTCTACTACTATCTGAATAACCCAGATAAAAAACACTTAATGGATTAAGCTTATATCCGTACAACACTTCATTACTGATGCGTTGAGTATTTTTATTACTTGGTCTGAATTCCGCTTTATAGTTTCCTAGATTTCTATCAATATCTCTATATACGCTAGAAAAGCGGATGAAACTTTTTACGCTGAATTGCCAATTTAGCCTTAAGTCCGTTAAATTAGCTGTGAATAGGCGACCTTGTTCTACATTTAAACGCTTGTAGTTATGAGTCAGTTCCATTGATAAATTATCTAGGATGTCCCATTCTAATGAAGGCTGAATTCGTAAATTTTTACCAAGTTGATTGTTGGTGAAATCGATTTCATCACCATAATTTACATTTACTTCGAGAGAAAGGTTTGAAATAGGATCAAACTCTAAATCAAAAAGATAAAAGGTTTCTTCAAATAAGGTTGTATCATCATCAATTGATAACCGAGCATTTTGTTTAATTTGATCAATGTTACCGCCAGTTTGTCTTAAGCCCACTCGACTGCGGTCGAAAACCATAAAACGAACGAAGCTTTGATACTTACCCCAAAATCTAATTTCGGCTTGAGCTTCTTTCTCTAAAAGCTCGTTTTTGTCATTATGTGTGATGTCCCAATCACCAGATACTCTGATTTCATTAAAGAAGCCTTGGTCATAGAACCAGCTGTAGCCACCACCAGTGACAAATTTATTAAAATCAACCCTATCAATGAAGCCTAAATCTGCTCTAAAATCGTCAGAATACGATTCGTAGGTAGTAAAGGCATTCCAATTGCGTGTATCGTGTGAGTAATTCAAACGGTAGTAGTTACCTGTAAAGTCGTCATTAATATTTGTACGTAAATATGACTCACAATCTCTAATGTCACAGTCAATGTTATCTCGCAAAAACTCAGGGTATTCAGTTTGAGATAGCGCAGCTTGAATTCTAAAAGTGTCTTGATTGGTTGGTTGGTATTTTAAATCACCGCTTACTAAATAGTTATGGTAGCCCTCAGATTGTTTAGCCGTAATAAGAGTGCCAATGGCCAGCTTTTCAGTAGCATCGTAGCGGTATCGAGCCGCAATGTTCGTGCTTTTATCATCAAGACTTGCGATTTTAGACCCGAGGTTTCCAGGTATTAAAAAGTTGGTTTCAGAATCCTGAGTAATCAGCAATGCAGAAGTATGTTCATCGACTTTACTGGTGACCTTTACGCCGTAATCTGGTGCAGCAATGTTTCTTGTATGCAAAAGGTTGCGTTGGGTATCAAAGTAGTCTTTATTATCCAAGAAAAATGGGCGTTTTTCAGGAAAATAAAGTGCAAAAGTCGTGTTTACATCCAGTTGTCCCGCATCGGCTTCAACTTGAGAGAAGTCAGGATTTATTGTTGCATTTAATAATGTTGAAGGCGTAATTGACCAACGAAAATCTAAACCTGGCTCAACTTCTGTTTCATTAGTCCATGGTGTGTTGGGATTCAAGTCTCTTTCTGATTGCCTTGAGGCAACCAACGATGGCGTAATTTGAATTCCGCTGCCTTGAGTTACGCCAGATAAACCTGTGGCAGTACCAATTTGGCAAAGGTTACAGTTATTGTTTCGATCAATTTTATTATTAGCGATTCGAACGACTTCGCTGCGAGGATAATAACGAATAAAGTCGATTCCCCATGTTTGCATATCGAGAGAGTCATCAAATGCAAACATAGAAATAGGCAGTTCCATTTCTACATGGAAACCATTATCTGTTTTTTTACCGGCGCTGTACCAGATGCCATCCCAAGCGTCACTTTCCTGACCTGTTAATTCATTCTCAATACTGTCTGCTTGGGCACCATAGGCATTTACGAAAAAGTTATAAGCAAGTTTAGAGTCATTATAGGTATCGAAGCGAATACCAACAGTATCATCTCCCCATGAGCTATCTCTGTCTCTAAGGTTTGCTCGTATTTGTTCAGGGTTTGGATCAAAAGCCTTAAATGCAACAAAGATTGATTCTTTCGTTGCATAAATTTTTGCTTTAGTGGTTACGGGAGCTTCAATATTTTCTCTTGGGCGAGTCTCAAAATTTAGAGTCACTTCAGCAGCGTTTTTCCACTGAGGTTCGTCAATAACACCATCAATGTTTGCAGCCTGAGTTAATGTAGGAATTTGAATGTTTTGTTGGGAAGCTCCAGCGAGAGTAACTGAAGAAAAAAAGCTTGAATAGAAAGCGGTAAATAGCGAAAGAGTTTTTTTCAAACCTGAACTACCTGTTCTTATTAATTGTAATTTTTTTGCGTATTTTGTCAGAAAAACAATGGTATGTGGAAAACTAATTGTGAATAAGTATTACAAGATGTTTCAAAGAGAGGGGTTTTCGAATAATTTAAAATAATGCTAACTTGACATGACTGAAATGTTGAAGCTAAAAGGTGCTATTCCGAACTCCAGTAATAGGAAAGAAGCACCTACTGATTTATGACGAGTTTATTACTCAGGCGCAATCACCGTATTGCGATAAGCTGGACGATATTTATCAACCCACATTGCAGTTGCACCACAAATAGCAACAGGCATCACAATAAAGTTCACAATTGGTATCATTGAAAAGAGTGATACTGTTGCTCCAAAGGTATATGAAGTACCTTTAGTATTTTTAAGTGCAAACTTCATATCCTCAAATTTCACTCTGTGATTGTCAAAAGGATAATCACAATATTGTATAGCCATCATCCAAGCGGTAAAAATAAACCAAACGATTGGAGCAACGGTTTGTCCAACTCCAGGAATGATGAATAACAATAAACATAATATGGCTTTCGGGAGGTAATATTTTAGCTTCTGCCATTCACGACCCAAGATTCTTGGCAAATCCTTGATTAAGTCCATGGTGCCACCAGTGTTCAGTGGCTTTCCAGTCAGTGCTTGTTCGACCTTTTCTGCAAGTAAACCATTAAAAGGGGCTGCCAACCAATTCATCACTGAGCTGAAAATAAATGACATGGTAATTAACAACGAGACAATAGCAATTGGCCATAATAAAAAGTGCAACCAAGATAGAAAATCGGGAAGCTGACCATTTAACCAATCAAAGAGTTGTTCTATTCTGCCAAAAGCAAAATAGAAAGCCACGGCGAAGAGTAAGATATTAATGGTCAATGGAATAAACACAAAGCTTCTCAAACCTGGTCTTTTAATCAGGCTAAAACCTTCAAGAAAATAATTCACGCCACTTTTATTGGTGCTTTTTTGATTCATTATCAAAATACCTAAAATCAACAATAGTTTGATTGTGAATAACTTGCTTTAAAATAACAAGTAAAGTGCAATCTGAAAGATGTAAAAAACGTTACAAAATGCTGCGTGCTTTGCTAGAGTATCAATGATATTCCATAAAAAAATAAACCGTTACAGCCCATAAATGAAATTAAAACAAATAAAGCTGGCTGGATTTAAGTCGTTTGTTGATTCAACAAAAATCCCGTTTGAAAAAGCGCTTACCGGTATTGTCGGGCCTAATGGTTGTGGCAAGTCGAACGTGATCGATGCTGTTCGTTGGGTGCTTGGTGAAAGTAGTGCCAAGCATTTACGAGGTGGAGCCATGACAGATGTGATTTTTAGTGGCTCTAATGCTCGTAAACCCGTATCTGTTGCAAGCGTTGAGCTCAGTTTTGATAATCAAGATGGACGCCTCGCTGGGCAGTACTCCAGTTATCAAGAAATATCGGTAAAACGCCAAGTCAGCCGTGAGGGCGATTCATTCTATTTTTTGAATGGACAGAAGTGTCGTAGAAAAGACATTACAGACTTGTTTATGGGTACAGGCCTTGGACCAAGAAGTTACGCCATTATCGAACAAGGCATGATTTCTCGCCTTATTGAATCTAAGCCTCAAGACTTACGAGTTTTTATTGAAGAAGCTGCGGGCATATCTCGCTACAAAGAGCGTCGCCGAGATACTGAAAATCGCATCCGTCACACTCGTGAAAATTTAGAACGTTTATTCGATATTCGTAATGAACTTGAGACTCAACTCAAAAAGTTAGAATCTCAATCAAAATCTGCGCTTAAGTATCGTGAACAAAAAAAAATAGAAAGAAGACTGCATGCTGAACTGTTAGTTTTAAAGTATCAAGAACACACAACTCAAGTTGATCAAACTACCGTTAAAATTAATCGTTTAGATGTTGAACTTGAAAAGGTTAATGCTGAGATTGAGTCAGTGAAAGGAAAGCATACCAAGCTTTCGATAGAATTAAGTGAGCTCAATGCTAAAGAGCAGAATCAAGTAGAAGCTTTTTATAAAACAGGTACTGAAATAGCAAGACTTGAGCAACAAAGTACTCATCAAAAACAACTTGATAAGAAGCTGTTAGAGCAGCTTGAAAAAGATGAGCAACAAAAGTTAGAGCTTGAGTGTGATTTAAAAATACTGCTGGAAAAGAGTACGCAGTTACGTTCAGAACTCATCAACTCTCAAACTACTCTTGAAGTAATTCAAGAGCAGTTTGAAGAATCTAAGCTAAGCCTAGAAGACGTCCAGAATGAATATACTCTTTCGTCTGATTCCGAGCGTACCCAGCGTCAGCAACTTTCAGAATTAAAGCTTCAACTTCAGCTTCATCAATCTCAACAAACACATAAACAGCAAAATATTTCACATTTAGAGCAACAGTTGCAGCGACTTAATCAACAGCAAGACTCTCTCACTCAAGAACAGGTTGATATCGCTGAAAAGCAGAATGAATTACAAGCAGCTCATCAAAAAATTACGCAATTAGAGCAGAAGCAAGATAAAACTAAACGTAATTTCATTGAGTTAGAGCAACAAGTTTTATCGATTACAGAAGAACAAAAGACAGTTGAAACAGCGATTACAGAGAAATCCAGCCGAATAAACATTATTGAAGAATGGCTGAGCGATCACCAACAGAGTGAATCTCCGATTTGGAAAGTGATAAACGTAAACAAAGGTTGGGAAAAACCAGTTGAATTACTGCTCGGGAATATTCTTAATCATGAATATTTGGATACAACGAGTACCGACGAAATAGGTTTTGTTGATCAGAAAGCTGAATTCAAGAATGCAGTAATTACATCTTCTAAAGTCAATTTAGCTCCTTGGTTCAGCAATGTTGAGTTTGTCGAAACTAAAACACAAGCTTTAGACGCAGTGAAAAGTCATAACCAGATGATGTATTTAACCCAAGATGGTTACATTGTCGGTGACGGCTTTATCCTTGAAAAGCAAAACACAGAATCATCCCAGCTAAGCCTTCAATCTGAAAAGTTAGAGTTATCTGATCAGCTTACAGATTCTAAGGCTCTTATTTTACACATTAACCAACGATTAACTGACTTGCTTGAACGCAAAAATGAAACAAACGATGAATTATTAAATCTGAATCAAGAGTTGCAACAGGTTGAGCTTAAACGAAGCAGTTTGTTATCTTCCATTGCTGCGATATCAGAGCAACAGCAAAAAGATAACTTACGAAAGAAAGAAATTGCACAACAAATAGATCAAATAAAAAAACAGATAGCCGAAGTACAACTTACTGATGAAGTTGAGCAAGAAAAACAGCATCGAATAGAAGTCTCAATTGAAAAACTCGCAAGTTTACTCATCGCTACCGAGCAATTGATGAAGCACAAGCAAGATCAGGTTCAACAAGTCAAAGTAACGCTCAATGGGTTACAACAAAAGCTCAATACTGGTGTCACACAAAATCAAACGATAAATACACAGCTTGCTGTTTGTGAACAACAAATTATCCAAACTAAAAATCGAATTGATGAATGCAATCTTAAATTACGAGAGTTACAAAATTCAATAGAGTCGAAAGATGCAGGGAATGGAGTTCTTTCTCCTCGAGCACTCGAGCGAGAATTAAAAAAGCAGGTTCAACTTCATAGTGAGCAGCAAAGTGAGTTGACTGTGATAAGGCAGCTACAGACTCATATACAAGCTCAAGTAAATGATTTAACTCATCAACAGAAACAATTTGTTAGCCAGCAAGAAAATGTAGTGAAGCAAATTGGTGAGCTAAAGATAACTCGTGAAGGTATTAAAGGCCAAATAAACAGTCAATTAGGGCTATTAAAAGAAGAAAAAGTCGATATTCATTCAGTTGCGGTTGAAATGCCTTCAAATGCTGATATAAATAGCTGGCATGATGAACTTGAAAAAGTTAAACAACGAATTGCTCGTCTTGGTGCCATCAATTTAACTGCGATTGAAGAGTTTGAACAGCAAAAAGATCGCAAAGACTATCTTGATAAGCAAAACGATGATTTAACAGCGGCTTTAGAAAGTCTTGAGTCTGCTATTCGTAAAATTGATAGAGAAACACGGAGCCGTTTTAAAGAGACTTATGAAAAGGTAAATAATGATCTTCAAGTGTTGTTTCCTAAAGTTTTTGGTGGTGGTAGTGCATACTTAGAACTCACAGATGATGACCTTTTAGAAACAGGTATTACCATTATGGCAAGACCGCCAGGTAAAAAGAATAGTACAATTCATTTACTTTCTGGTGGAGAAAAGGCGCTAACCGCATTATCATTGGTGTTTGCAATTTTTAGATTGAATCCAGCACCTTTTTGTATGCTGGATGAAGTAGATGCACCATTAGATGATGCAAATGTTGAACGTTTCTGCCGATTACTTGAAGAAATGTCTCAAACAGTGCAATTTATATATATTAGCCATAATAAGATTACCATGGAGATGGCTGATCAGTTAATTGGTGTAACTATGCATGAGCCAGGCGTTTCTAGAATTGTCGCTGTAGACGTCGATGAAGCTGTGGCGCTTGCAGATGTAGGATAAATTTAAAAGCGATTTATTAAATTCTAGTATCACGCTTTTTGTTAAATAAAGATTTATAAAACAGGGTAACAAATGGAAGACCTTCAACTTGTTTTCTTAATTGTGGGTGGCTTAGCAATTTTAGCTGTACTGATCCACGGTGTATGGTCTATAAGACGACATCAGTCGAATACCATCAAAGATCAGAAGCGACCCGAAATCAAAAGATCTGAAGTCAAACATAGAGATTCAGAAGGATTTGATGCCGATGGTATTGGTGCAGTGCGTGTTCGAAAATTCAGTGAGGCAGAAAAAACAGCTGCAGAACCACAGAAGGTCCCTGAGGCTGAGGTTGTTTCACCTCAGGTTTCAGCTCAAAGAGTTGAACCTGTAATTGATGAAACAGAGCCTGAAGTTGACGTTGAAGTGTCAAAGCCTAAGGTTGAGCAACCTACTCAAGCAAGTTTATTTGAAGAGTCAACTTTTAATGAGCCTGAAGTAAAACTCGAAGAGCCTAAAGTAGAAATCATTGCTGACCCGGTTGTCGAAGAAACCGTCGAGCCTGAAGCCGAGATTGATGAAGAGTTGCCAGATCCCCATGATGTTTTAGTGCTACACGTTATGGCAAAAGAGGGTGACACCCTGAAAGGGGCTGAATTACTGCCTTGTATGTTAAGCCTTAATTTTAAGTTTGGTGAAATGAATATCTTTCATCGACATGAAGACAATGCTGGTACTGGAAATGTCATTTTCTCTGTTGCAGATATGGTTAACCCTGGTACATTTGATCCTGATAATATGGAGCAATTTACGAGTCATGGTATTGTCATGTTTATGCGGTTGCCTTGCCATGGAGAACCGTTACGTAATTTCTCCATCATGCTAAATTCAGCATGCCAAATGGCGGATGATCTCAATGCTGTTGTTTGTGATGGTCAGCGCCAGCCTTGGGGTGATGAAAATAAACAAGATTATATAAGACGAATTAAAGCCTAAATACTCTGTTTTCCAAAGGCCGCATCAGCGGCCTTATTATTCTTTAGATTAGATATGAATACTCCTGAACAACAAATTGCAGAATTAACTGAAACATTGAATCAACATAACATTAATTATTATGTTGATGATGCTCCCACTATCCCTGATGCAGAATATGATCGCCTAATTAACGAGTTAAAAGAGCTGGAAAAGGAGCATCCAGAGTTAATTAAGCCTGACTCACCGACTCAGAGAGTCGGCGGCTTTCCCCTAGATAAATTCGAGCAAGTTACTCACTTAAAACCTATGTTGAGTTTAGATAATGCTTTTGAACAGCAAGATATGGAAGCTTTCAATAAGCGTAACTCAGATAAGGTAGGCAAGATTGAATATTGCTGTGAGCCTAAACTGGATGGCCTTGCGGTGAGCATTCTGTATCGAAACGGTTTACTTGAAAGAGCTGCAACACGTGGTGATGGTACTGTCGGCGAGGATATCACTGAAAACGTTAAAACTATACGTTCAATTCCGCTTCGTTTGAGAGGTGAATTTCCTGAGCTTGTGGAAGTACGTGGTGAAGCATTTATGCCGCGTAAAGCGTTCAATGATTTAAATGAAGCCGCAAAAACAACGGGCGATAAAGTTTTTGTGAATCCTAGAAATGCTGCCGCTGGGAGTTTACGACAGTTAGATAGCCGTATTACTGCTAAGCGTAATTTAGATTTCTATGCCTATTCTCTTGGGGTTGTAGAGCCAATAAATTGGCCATTAGCTGAAACGCATTATGATCAACTGCAACAGTTAAAATCTTGGGGCTTACCAGTAAGTACTGAAGTTAAAATATGTAGCGATGTTACTTTAGTTGAAGACTACTATAAAAATATCATTGATATTCGTGATGATCTTGCGTTTGAAATTGATGGTGTAGTAGTAAAAACCAACAGCATTGCACAGCAAAATCAACTTGGATTTGTGGCAAAAGCACCTCGTTGGGCAATCGCCTATAAATTTCCAGCACAAGAAGAAATGACATTGCTTGAAGGCGTAGACTTCCAAGTTGGACGCACTGGTGCATTAACGCCCGTTGCGCGCTTAAAGCCGATATTTGTTGGTGGTGTAACGGTGTCTAACGCAACATTGCATAATGCTGATGAAATAGAACGTTTAGGTGTAAAAGTCGGTGACACGGTTATCGTGCGCCGCGCAGGCGATGTTATTCCACAAGTTGCTGCTGTGGTAACAGAAAAACGCCCTGCTGATGCCCAAGACATTGAATTCCCGTTAACTTGTCCAATTTGTGAAAGCCAAGTCGAACGTGTTGAGGGTGAAGCTGTTGCCCGTTGTACAGGTGGTTTGTTCTGTGAGGCCCAGCGAAAAGAAGCCATCAAACATTTTGCATCTCGAAAAGCTATGGATATCGATGGTATGGGTGACAAGGTGGTTGAGCAGCTTATTGATAAAGAACTCATCAAAACGCCTGCAGATTTGTTCGGATTGTCGGCATCAGCAATAACTATGCTGGATCGCATGGGTATGAAGTCAGCAACGAATTTGGTAAATGCGCTTCAAGCCGCTAAGCAAACAACATTAGCCAAATTTTTATATTCACTAGGTATTCGCGAAGTCGGGGAGGCTACCGCTTCGAATCTAGCCAGTCACTTTAAACAACTCGATAAGGTTCGACACGCTGATATCGATTCATTGATGGAAGTTGAAGACGTTGGAAACATCGTGGCACATCATATTGTGCGATTCTTTGCTCAAGAGCATAACAATGATGTCGTTGATGCTTTAGTTGCAGCTGGTATTCATTGGTCAAAAATAGAGGAAGTGGCTGAAGAAGTTCAAACCTTAAAAGGACAAACTTGGGTGTTAACTGGTACCTTGACTCAGTTGAGCCGTTCAGATGCTAAAGCTAAGTTACAAGACCTTGGGGCTAAAGTTGCTGGCAGTGTCTCTAAGAAAACGGATTGTGTTGTAGCTGGTGATGCTGCTGGTTCTAAGTTAGTAAAGGCTCAAGAGTTAGGCATTAAAGTGATCGATGAGAATGCCTTAATGAAAGTGATAAACTAAACAAGAAACTATGTCTCTACTACACCAAATTGCAATTGGAACAGGAATGATCATCTTGTGCGTGTTCTTCCATGTTGGTGGTTTGGTGTACCTCTCCCATTTTTTACGAGATTTTTGGCCTGTAAAATCGAAAAGACCTAAGCCGTTATCGGTAATGGGTATTGTCATTGGTAGTATGTTAATCATGATTGCTTTGCATGCCATTGAAGCATGGCTATGGGCGGGTTTATATATCTATATTGGCGAGTTTAACCAATTAAGTGATGCCCTATATTTTTCAATCGTCACTTCAACGACACTTGGTTATGGAGATATTGTACTTTCAGGATCAGGAAGGTTATTAAGTGGCTTTGAATCAATGGGGGGCTTGTTGTTATTTGGTGTAACGACAGCTTTCTTGATCGACGTGATTCGTTACCTAATGAAAGAGCATTTTGATTAACTGATAGTACAGCTATGTCTGAAAATTCTGGAATATAATTAAAAAAACTTAACACATTATTCGAATAGTTTGATGATAATCTTAAGTAAATTTTTCTATTCTTCTGTTTTTCATGGCCTCTGTAACGAGTAATACCAAATTAACGGACCCATATTCTCAATGGTTTAATAATGGTAGTTTCCCTAATGAAGGTGATGTAGTAGGGAGCTTAGATGGTGGTAAGTACTTTTTAGGTTTAATGAAAATATCTGATCACTCTTTTATCGTTACAGGCGTAAAACACTTAAATACTCATCTTATTCTAGCAAGGTTTGGGAAATTGCCTTTAAAGCACAGTATTCCTGGTTTGGTTCTTGGAGCTAAATATGATGCTGCTATATTCAGAGAAGGGCTTTTACTTACATCTTCATCTAATAGCTTAACGGTTAAATATACTTATGACTTTAGAGATGTTCCGGAGCAAACTTATAGAGAGTTTGTGATATTTATGTCTGAGCTGTCTTCATTCATTCCTCATGAACGTTATGAACGCATGCATAAAACTCATCTTGAATGGGTGAAAAAAAATGGAGGCAAATCGGAAAAAGTTAGAACCTATGAACCAGGTTGTTATTGGTTAGCGGATGATGGTAAATATCACTATTGGTTTTTACATCAGCTGAAAAGTGATTTATCTGAATCACCCCTGTATTTAAAACATCGATCTGCTGCGGAGAGTATGAAACAGTCTGCTTCAATGCTTAGTCTTAACAATACGTGTCGAACTACAGCTGCTCAAATATTTTCATATTTCGTTAAGTTGCCTTTTCCACCTACTACTAACTATAGAGACTCTTTTCCAGTAGCTGGTCAATTCAAGTTAGGAAAAGAGCTATCTAATTACCCCCTTCTCTCTCTACCTTCTCATTATTCAAAATACGAAGAAAAAAGCGTGAAATGGAGAGTATTGAGGATGCTGTATAAAAGACTATGTACGTTAAGGGAGGATAATAGTGGTAGGGAAAAGTTTTCCCTTTTAAAAAAGTTGTATGAAGAAATTGAATGCTTAAATCAGACAGATCTAGAAGCGATTAAGCAACGCATAGAAGGTTATTTGCAAACGCATGGAAAAACGATAGATAGAGAAAGGTTTTCCTTTAATTTTTTTGATCAAACACGAACCAGGGCAACGTTAAAATATTTGGATGATGTAATTTCGAAAGCTATTGAAGTTCAAGGTTTTGAATGTGTTGAACAAGAAAGCTATCTAGTAATTAAAGCAGTCTCAGCAAGTTAATACTTACTGAGACTTAAAGTATTGAGGCTACTGAGTTGCTTGAATTGCCGTCAGAGCAATGGTGTAAACAATATCGTCAACCAATGCACCACGAGACAAATCATTCACTGGCTTGCGCATACCTTGCAGCATTGGGCCAATACTAATCAAGTCAGCACTTCTTTGTACCGCTTTGTAAGTCGTGTTACCTGTATTTAAATCAGGGAATACAAATACCGTTGCTTGGCCAGCGACAGGGCTGTCTGGTGCTTTAGAACGAGCTACGTTTTCCATTACAGCAGCATCATACTGAAGTGGACCATCAATCATAAGATCTGGACGTTTTGTTTTAGCAATTTCCGTTGCTTCACGCACTTTTTCTACGTCACTACCTGTTCCAGATGTGCCAGTTGAGTAACTGATCATGGCAACTTTAGGGTCAATGCCAAATGCTTTTGCTGAATCTGCTGATTGAATTGCAATATCTGCAAGTTGCTCAGCGTTTGGATCTGGATTAATTGCACAGTCACCGTATACAAATACTTGGTCAGGCATCAACATAAAGAAGATGGATGATACTAAGCTCGAACCCGGTGCTGTTTTAATTAGCTGTAACGGTGGACGAATCGTATTAGCCGTAGTGTTCACTGCACCAGAAACGATACCGTCAACTTCGTTATTTGAAAGCATCATGGTACCTAATACCATGTTGTCTTTTAACTGTTCTTTTGCAACAACCTCAGTTAAGCCCTTGTGACGACGAAGCTCTAGCATCGGCTCAACATAGTTATCACGAACTGTTATTGGATCTATGATGGTAATGCCTTCGCCGAGGTCAACTTGTTGCTGTTCAGCGGTACGACGAATTTCATCTTCATTGCCTAAAAGTACGCACTTGGCAATGCCACGCTCTGCACAAATAGCTGCAGCTTGTATCGTTCTTGGTTCTTCACCTTCAGGAAGTACAATCGTTTTAGCTGCTGCACGTGCAAGCTCAGTCAGTTTATAACGGAATGCTGGTGGCGATAAACGATGTTCACGCTGTGTGCCTTTAGCAATACTTTCTACCCAGCTTGAATCAATGCTCTCAGCAACGAATTGCTGAACAGATTCGATACGCACAGAGTCATCAACAGGCACTTCATGGTCAAAACGTTGAATATTTAATGATGTCTGCCAAGTATTGGTATCGATCATAAATACTGGAAGTCCAGTTTCAAAAGCTTGGTTACAAAGCTTTAAAATTTCAGGTTCGGGCTCGTAGCTACCAGTCAGTAATAAAGCACCGATTTTAACGCCGTTCATGGCAGCCAAGCAGGCTGAAACAATCACGTCTGAGCGATCACCTGAGGTGACAATCAGTGAACCTGTTTTTAGGTGAGTAACCATATTTGGAATACTGCGAGCACAGAAGGTTACCTTACGAAGGCGACGAGTATGCATATCACCAGCATTTAATATTTTTGCACTCAAATGTTTAGCTAAATCAGATGCTCTTGGTGCTACAAGTTCAACATTGTATGGCACTTTACCCAGAATCTTAACTGGTGATTGCTTCGGCATATCAAAGCTGTCAACAGACGGCTCGTTATTACCGTCAGGATCAAATACTTCGGATAGATCAGGGCGAGTTCGACCTTCTTCATCAACAGGTGCATTAACTTTGTTGATAATGGCGCCGATTAAGCTTTTGTTCTTTTTACCACCCCACGATTGGTGGGTGATCTTTAAACGGCTATTAAACTCAGTAGGAGTATCAGTACCAGGTGTTCCAACAAATACAACATCAGCATCAAGTGCTTTAGCGATTGCTGAGTTAATCTCATCAGCAAATGGATGTTGTCGAGTAGGTACTAAGCCTTCTATAACCAATAGTTCAGTGTTATGAGCACAAGAAGAAGTGCGAGCAATGATTTGCTCCATCAGAATGTCGGTTTGCTCAGAGCTGATAAGTTTTTCCGCATGGCCCATTGAGAAAGGTTCCAGCGGGTTCACCGTAGGTGAAGTACTGAGAATTGTCGTCGAACGCTCAGGGCCATGATCACTTGGTCGCAGTTGAGATATTGGTTTAAAGAATTGCACTTTAATGCCGTGCTGCTCAAGAGCGCGTACCATGCCAAGACTAATTGAGGTTAAACCTACGCTAGTACCCATCGGGACAAGCATAATTTTCCGCGTCATAATGACTCCAAAGTGACAGCGTAAAACAGAAACGCCGCTGTTCAGCGGCGACATAAAGTAACTTATTTATTGATAAGTTTAATTGAATCTTGTGCGATTACCCATTCTTCATTTGTTGGGATGACCATTGCAACTGGGCTACCCTCAGCAGTGATGATACCTTCATTACCAAAACGTGCGGCTTGGTTACGTGCTTTATCAACATTGAAATTGAAGATGCTTAAATGGTTGAGCACTTTTTCACGGATTAAATCAGAGTTCTCACCAATACCACCAGTAAAGATAATCGCATCTAAACGACCCAGTGGAACGGTATAAGAAGCGATGTATTTTGCGAGGCGATAGCAGAAGATTTCGAGCGCTAGTTTTGCACCTTTATGTCCTTCTTCGTAACCTTCTTCGATACCACGACAATCGTTAGTGAGTTCAGATATGCCAAGTAGACCGCTTTGCTTGTTCAGTAAGTTATTTACTTCATCAAGTGTATAGCCAAGTTGGTTCACTAAGTGAAAGATGATTGAAGGGTCTAGGTCGCCAGAACGAGTCCCCATCACTAACCCTTCAAGTGGTGTTAATCCCATTGAGGTATCGACACTCTTACCTTTTTTAATCGCTGTTACTGAAGCGCCATTACCTAGATGAGCACAAATTACATTTGTCTCTGAAATATCTTTATTCAGAACTTTTGCAGCTTCACGGCTAACAAATAAATGGCTTGTGCCATGCATACCATAGCGACGTACGCCATTTTCACGGTAAAGTTTATATGGAAGAGCATAAATGAATGACTCTTCAGGCATTGTCTGATGGAAAGCGGTATCAAAAACTGCAACCTGAGGAAGCTTTGGGAATGAAGCTTGAGCTGCACGAATACCGATTAAATGAGCAGGATTATGAAGTGGTGCAAGAGAAACACACGCTTCGATACCTTTAACTACTTGCTCGTCAATAACGACTGAGTGTGTGAATTTCTCACCACCATGAACTACACGATGGCCGATAGCTTGAATTTGTTCAGCAAGCTCTGGTTGTGCAGCTAGGATTTTATTTACAATAAACTCAATTGCTTCACGATGAGCGGTAAAAGCACCTAAATCAGCTTGTTGCTTTTCACCATTAGTTTTCCACTTAATTCTTGAATTTTCTAAGCCAAAACATTCGGCTAGGCCTGAAATTCTGTCTTCACCTGTTTGGGCGTCCATAACCGCAAACTTTAGTGACGAACTACCGCAATTAAGCACTAAAACAAATTGATTGGACATGGTTAAACCTTCTGCAATTGTGTATTAAATTTAATTCATAAATGGCCCAAAAAGCAGTTTTGGGCTTGAAAACTGGTTTCGATAGCATTCGCTATGCTATGCTCAAATTAGAAGTATTAATTCGGGAGACCTTTCAAACAATGACAATTATAAAAAAATTACGTACTGGTCATCGTTATATGAAAACTTGGCCTATGGTAAAACAACTAGGTTATTTCTTTCCCGAATATCGAGTAGTCAAAGCTACTCAGGTTGCCATTTTTTCAATGCCTTTATTGGCCATTGTCAGCTGTGGCTCTCAGCTTTATTTTTCTGGTTGGGATGCATTACCACAAGCCGTTTGTTATGCATTGTTTTTTCTAAGTTTGCCTCTCCAAGGTCTCATTTGGCTGGGCTGGCGTGCTGAGCACCCTTTACCGTTAACCATTTTTAGTTGGGGACAAGAGCTTTGCTCAAAACTGACTTCAATGGGAGTTCATTGTAAGCCGCTCACTGCGAAAGCTTGTTATTTCGATATCGCTTTGCTTCTAAAAACTGCCTTTGAGCGTCTTGAGCCCGATTATTGGGAACAACTTTAATAAAGTACCTGACCATAAATTATCTTACATTTTCTGGCGTTCATCTTAATTACTCTACTGCGTTCCAACGTCGGTTGCATAGCTACGGCTATGCGCTCTATGTTGCGCCTTGCATAACATTCAATTTGATCGCCATAAATCTGAAAAAACTTATGCTAAGGTACTTAATTCCTAATAGCTCGCATTTATTCCCATATCGGTAAATATTTTTTTCACATCTTCCATTACTTCTCGTGATGGGGGATGTATTTCCGTAAGCTGATAGTCTTCTCCCATCGCTTCCCATTTATGCTTACCTAACTCGTGATAAGGGAGTAACTCAATCTTTTCTACATTGGTCATGGGTTTTACAAATTCAGCTAACTTTTTTGCGGACTCAATATCTTCAGTAAATCCACCAACGACAACATATCGAATCCATGTTTTCTGATTTTTTTTAGTTAAGTATTCTGCAAATTGTAATGTGCGATGATTACTTACTTTAGTCAGTAAGATGTGCTTGTCATCGTCCATTTGTTTAATGTCGAGTAACACGAGGTCGGTATTATCCAACAATCTATCAATGTCTGCTGTGTACTTGCGCACAAAACCGTTAGTATCGAGACATGTGTGTAAATTTTCTTTCTTACAGGCTTCAAATAGATCGGCAACAAACTCAGCTTGCAGAATCGCTTCACCGCCACTGGCAGTTACACCACCGTTACTGGACTCAAGAAAAGGGCGATAAGTTGTGATTTGAGACATAAGCTCGTCGACAGTCACCTCTTTGCCTCCGTCTAAATCCCAAGTATCACGGTTATGACAATATTGGCATCGCATCAAACACCCTTGCATGAAGGTGATAAAACGAATGCCTGGACCGTCTACAGTTCCAAAAGACTCAACTGAATGAATGCGACCATTAATTGCCATGATTTTACCTAGTAAATAGTGCTATTTCTGAAATACAAACGGATGAATTTTAGAAATAACACTGCCAACAAACGAATCTGTTGGCAGTGGCGTTAAGTCTTACAGAGACTTAGTGAAAGTACGTGCGATAACGTCTTGTTGCTGCTCTGTGGTCAGTGAGTTGAATCTCACTGCGTAACCAGAAACACGAATCGTTAGCTGTGGGTACTTGTCAGGATGAACAACGGCATCTTCAAGCATTTCACGGTTCATCACGTTAACGTTTAAATGTTGACCACCTTCGCGGTTATCGTTATGAGCAAAGTAACCATCCATCAATGCTGCCAAGTTCTTACGACGACTATCATCATCTTTACCGAGTGCGTTTGGCACGATAGAGAAAGTATAAGAAATCCCATCTTGCGCATGAGCAAATGGCAGTTTCGCAACAGAAGTCAAAGAAGCAATTGCGCCGTTTTCGTCACGGCCGTGCATTGGGTTTGCTCCCGGAGCAAAAGGTGCGCCCGCTGGACGACCATCAGGAGTATTACCTGTCTTCTTACCATAAACAACGTTTGAAGTGATGGTCAAGATAGACTGTGTTGGGATTGCATCGCGGTACATCTTCTTGTTGCGGATTTTCGCCATAAAGCGTTCAACAAGATCGCAAGCAATGTCATCAACACGAGGATCATTGTTACCAAATTTCGGATAGTCACCGCTGATGTCAAAATCAACAGCAATACCATTTTCATCACGAACAGGTTTTACTTCTGCAAATTTAATAGCTGATAAGCTGTCTGCTGCAATAGAAAGACCAGCGATACCACAAGCCATAGTACGACGAACATCACGATCATGTAGCGCCATTAATGCCGCTTCATAGCTGTATTTGTCGTGCATGAAATGGATTGAGTTAAGCGCAGTCACATATTGTGTCGCTAACCAATCCATTAGGTTATCTAGACGACCCATCACATCATCGTAATTTAATACGGTATCAGTGATAGCGTCTGACTTAGGGGCAACCTGTGCTTTAGATTTTTCATCAACACCACCGTTGATAGCGTAAAGCATAGTTTTAGCTAAGTTAGCACGAGCACCAAAGAACTGCATGTGCTGACCAACAATCATAGGACTCACACAGCAAGCGATTGCGTAATCGTCTGACTCGAAATCAGGACGCATTAAGTCATCGTTTTCGTACTGGATAGAGCTAGTATCGATAGATACTTTCGCACTGTATTTTTTGAAGTTTTCAGGCAGTTTGTCCGACCAAAGTACAGTGATGTTTGGTTCTGGGCTTGGGCCCATAGTGTACAACGTGTTTAGGAAACGGAAGCTAGTTTTAGAAACCAATGTACGACCGTCTAAGCCCATACCAGCAACAGATTCAGTTGCCCAGATTGGGTCACCAGAGAATAGCTCATCATATTCAGGAGTACGTAGGAAACGAACCATACGTAGCTTCATTACGAAATGGTCAACCATTTCTTGAGCTTGTTCTTCAGTGATTACACCATTTCTAATGTCACGCTCAATGTAGATATCTAGGAAAGTAGAAGTTCGACCTAGAGACATTGCAGCACCGTTTTGACTCTTAACTGCTGCTAAGTAACCGAAGTAAGTCCATTGAATTGCTTCTTGTGCGTTTACTGCTGGACGGGAAATGTCGAAGCCATACTTAGCAGCCATTTCTTTCATTTTGCCAAGTGCACGGTGTTGTTCTGCAATTTCTTCACGAAGCTGCATAACTTCAGCTACTTTCTCACCAGCCTCAAATTGAGCTTGTAGTGAGTGGAATTGGCTTAGCTTGTCTTGCATTAAAAAGTCGATACCGTAAAGTGCAATACGACGATAATCACCAATGATACGACCACGGCCATATGCATCTGGTAAACCTGTTAATACACCTGATTTACGGCAAGCTAAAATTTCTGGAGTATAAACATCGAAAACACCTTGGTTGTGTGTTTTACGAAGCTCTGAGTAGACGTATTTTACATCAGCATCTAATTCACGGTCATAAGCTTTACATGAGCCTTCGACCATGCGGATACCACCATTAGGCAGCATTGCACGTTTAAGTGGTGCATCAGTTTGTAAGCCAACAATCGTTTCAAGGTCTTTATTAATGTAACCAGCATCATGAGATGTGATGGTTGAGACCATTTTTGTATCAAAATCAACAGGCGCATGAGTGCTGTTTTCTTGCTTGATACCTTCCATTACCTTAGCCCACAGAGTATTTGTCGACTCAGTAGCACCTGCTAGGAAAGATTCGTCGCCTTCATAAGGCGTATAGTTTTTTTGGATGAAGTCACGGACGTTAACTTCTGATTTCCAATCACCTGAATTCAAGCCTTCCCAAGCTTTACTGAATAATTCTGCATTTTCGGTTGTCATACCACTACCTTCTATTTGGAAATAATGCAAATTGGCCTATGAACTGTAACTTTAAAAAATGAAGCTGAAAGCTACAAGGGCATTGGTCAGCATTTAAAAATAACATTTTGGTTTGTTTCTTACTGTATGAAAAACAGCATAAAACAATTCAAAATAACATTTTGGGTAATTGGTCTTACCAATTGATGGTGATGCTAACATAATTGTCCATTATTAGCATTGTGTCATGTCACATTATCGGTACTTTATTTTGGTTTTTTGTGTGCCAAGTGATGCTTTAAGCGATAAGGTTAAGCAGGAATTCAGAATAATAATAATGATCTGTTAAAAGTAAAAGAATTGACAGTGATATAGCATGTTTTTATGTAATGAAAAATCGCTTTATTCCCTTGCTATGGCAAGAATACACTCACTATTTGATTTAATCATTCTAAGGACAAGCAAAGATTAAAATTTAGACTATAGTTTAGCGATAGTTAAACTTGAAAAAATACTTTTTTGCTAAAAATTTTGGTTAACGTGAAATTTTGTGCTCTGTCTAAGGGTCTTTCACTGATAATTGACACTCTTGCGTATATGGGGACAATCCATGGACTTAACTCAACTTTATAAAAAATTCCTTGGCTTAGTAGGAAGCATTGAAGGGCTTGCGCCGTTAGCTCTAAGAATTTATCTCGCTCCGATTTTACTTCAAGCTGGTTACAACAAATACAGCCACTTCAGTGATACCGTTGCTTGGTTTGGTAATCCTGATTGGGGATTGGGCCTACCATTTCCTGCTGTGATGGCAACACTTGCAGTTGCAACAGAATTAGTTGGTTCAGCTTTACTTCTGATTGGTTTAGCAACTCGTTTAGTTGCAATACCTTTAATGGTCACTATGTTAGTAGCGGCATTTACTGTGCATTGGGAAAATGGCTGGTTAGCAATTGCAGACCCAAGCTCTTGGTTAGCAAATGAGCAAGTTATGGCTTCTGCAGACAAGTTATCTCGTGCGAAAGAAATTTTACAAGAAAATGGTAACTATGATTGGTTAACCTCTTCCGGAAACTTTGTTGTATTGAACAACGGTATTGAGTTTGCGATTACCTACTTCTTAATGTTATTCGCTGTATTTATAATGGGTGGTGGTCGTTACTTTAGCCTTGATTATTACATCGCTAAGAAAAACGGTCTAGCGTAATCCATTACTAAGATAATTAAAAAAGCCGCACAATGTTGCGGCTTTTTTGCATTTCAATTTTGAATGTGTTCATCGTATTTTTGTTCTCAATGAATTGAATCTCTCAATCTGTAACTGTATATTCAACTAAAATAATTCAAATAATGGATATCACTTTGGAAGCTAAAGAATTACTTCTTACCAGACATTCATCTCCACGCTTAATTGAGCCTGGCCCAACTAAAGATCAGTTAGAGTTCATTTTAGATGCGGGGGTTCGAGTTCCAGATCATGCGAGTTTAACACCTTGGGAATTTATCGTGATCGAAGGTGAGGGCACTAAAAAGTTTTCTGATATTTTAGTCAAAGCTGCAAAAAGAAATGACGCACATCGTCAAGCTCTTGATAAAGCAGCAATGATGCCTTTTAGAGCACCGACCATTATTGCTATTGTTGCGACCTACAAGCCACATGCAAAAGTACCTAAGTTAGAGCAAGCAATTTCAGCGGGTTGTGCAGTTATGGCAATGCAACAAGCCTGCTTTACTCTAGGTTTAGGCAGTATTTGGAGAACAGGCGAATATGCCTACAATACAACGGTTAAGCGTGAAATGGCAATTAACGATAATGATGAAATCGTAGGCTTTCTTTATATCGGTATGCCACCAAGCCCTGTACCTGAAAAAGCTTCAAAAAAAGGCGCAGATTTTACGCGTTACCTTTAATCGTTAATTCATTAATTTTTTTACATATTCATTTATCAAAATATTTTAGTGCTAAAGTTAGTTGAGTGAAGACACTAACAGCATTGAAATATTTTGATATGGAGTCATGAATGTCACTGATCACGACTGAGAGGTTATTGATAAGATTTGTTGATGATTCAGATCTCGACTTTATCTTCGAAATAGTCAATTCACCTGGTTACATACAATTTATTGGTGATAACCGAGTCAGAAGTAAAGAACACGCTAAAGCTTATATAATGAATGGCCCTAAAACCAGCTATCAACAATATGGCTTTGGGTTATTTCATGTGAGTTTGAAATCTACAGGTGAGGCTATTGGTCTAGCAGGATTAACTAAACGAGAATACTTGTCCTTTCCTGAATTGGGTTATGCACTGCTTCCTCGTTATTGGGGAAATGGTTATGCTAAAGAAGCTGCTAAAGCCGTGGTTGATTGGGGTTATCAACAAATGAACATTAAAAGGATTATGGCGTTAGTTAAGCACGATAATCCAGGCTCACAATCTGTTTTAAAAAGTGTTGGCTTTAAAAATGTGAGAGATATTGCGGTGCCCGATGAAGATGAGCCAATGCTTTTGATGGGATAAGCTAGTACCCCGATCAGCTGCATAAGACAGTTTCAGTGCCTAATAAAATAGCCGGATGGGGTACTAGAGCCAATATTCTTCATCGGTAGATTTGCTGGTAAAATCAAAGCCATTATTTCTCACTTCTGTCAGAACGAAGTTGATAAACTCTTTAGCCGGTCTGCTCAAATAGGCTCTTGAAGGGTAGACGATATTGTATATTCCTGTTACAGATTCAATCTCTGGCAATACTTTTATTAAATCACCGTTTTCTACTTGTGATTGCACGAAGTCATTAGGTAAACAAGCAATCCCTTTTCCTTCAATTGCGGCCATTTTTGCAAATGCCACACTATTGGTAATCAAGTTTCCTTTGAGCTTAATGTTGCCAAGATTAGAGAAGTCTGACGTATCGTTAATCACTTTACTGCTCATGAAACGATATAAAATACAGTTATGTGTTTCTAAATCTAATGCTGTACTCAAATCTCCATGTTCTTCAATATATGTTGGACTAGCGTAAAAATGGACTTCCCTTTCAAATAAGGGACGTACCACAAGATCTGCATCTTCCGTTTGGATATCAATTCGGAAAGCAACATCTAAGTTGTGCTTCACCATATCAAGCGGCTCTGTTGTCACCAACAGCTCCACATCAATCTGTGGGTGTTTGTCTATAAAAGAAAATATGAGCGAATACAGATGACTTGCTTTAGGGAGCGGTAACATCTGTATTCTTAGTTTGCCTGAAAGCGGAGCTTTATCTGTATTTAAGCCACTGATCAGATTCTCTAACTCAGAAATCATCGAAATAGTCTGCTGGTAAAATCGCTCTCCTGCTGCGGTAGGAACCATTTCTCTGCCGTGGCGATGGAATAGTTTAATAGACAATTCTTCTTCTAAAGACTTTAGTCGACGGCTGATTGTCGATTTAGGAATGCTTAATTGAGCGGCAGTATCGTTAATGCTTTTCTTCTCGACAATCCTGTGGAAAAGTGAGATATCTTCAGTCTTCATTTAATTTTACCTGCATCTAAATTCGTTCCATTTTATGCAACGAATATTCCCATTTAAAACCATATTTTGCAACGGTAGTTCGAAGTATAATTTCCGCAATTTTCTATATGGATCTATTGAAATGTTTAAGCCACGATATATCAGTATCTTAATTGCAAGCATGTTGTTTATGACTGCCTGTAGTCCTAAGCAAGAAGTTGTGACTTCTAGCGAAGTTATTCAGCCAGTAAAGCTATTTACCATTCCTAGTGAAGAAAGCCGTAATGCTAGGACTTATCCTGCAAAAGTGGCGGCAAACAAACAGGCTGATTTGTCATTCAGAATCAGTGGTGTTTTGGAAAAAAGACCGCCATTCGAAGGCGTTCAAGTTAAAAAAGGCCAGTCACTTGCAAAACTGGAAGATAAAGATGCAAAAAATAATCTGTTAAACCGTGAGGCAGATTATGAGCTAGCGAGTGCTGAATTTAAACGTGTGCAAAAGTTACTAAAACAGAAACTAATTTCTCAATCAAATTACGATACAGCTAAAGCCAAGCTAAAATCGGCTAATGCAGCGTTGGCTTCTGCAAAAGATCAACTTAGTTACACTAATCTTTACGCCCCATTTGATGGAATCGTTGCTAAAGTTAGCGTGGATAACTACCAGGTGGTTGGTGCAAATCAAACAGTGTTAACACTGCAAAAAAATGACAGTGTAGATTTAGAAGTGCAAATTCCAGAGTCTTTAGTTGCCAAGTATTCAGTGAATGAACGTTATAAAAAAATAAAGAGCACAGCACAATTTATTGGCGATAAAAATCATACTTATCCCGTCACTCTTAAGGAGTTTACGACTCAAGTCACTCCAGGGACTCAAGCATATGAAGTGGTTTTTAGTCTTGCACAACCAAAAGACTTGAAACTACTTCCAGGTATGACTGCTGAAGTCACTTTTATTTTACCAAATGATGGGCCTGACCATGTTTATCCTGTTGTTCCCCTGTCTGCTGTCGAAAATGCTGATGCGAATGGTGAATCTGTAGCTTGGGTTTTCAGTAATGGGCAGGTAAAAGAGCGAAAAATATCATTAGGAAAAATTACCGATGATGGCATCCAGATCATTAGTGGTTTAAAGGCCGGAGAGCAAATCGTTTCTGCTGGAATCCAACATTTATCGCAAGATATGAAAGTTAAGCCTTTAAAGTGGGAACGTGGAGTCTAGACCATGAATATCGCACAGTTTTCCATTGAGAGAAAAGTAATTAGTTGGATGTTCGTATTGATTTTACTGATTGGTGGTGTAATTTCATTTACGGGATTAGGACAACTAGAATTTCCTGAGTTTACAATTAAACAGGCATTGGTAAATACATCATATCCTGGAGCTTCACCGGAACAAGTTGAAGAAGAAGTTACGTTACCACTTGAAGATGCGATTCAACAATTAGATGCAGTCAAGCATGTAAAATCCATTAATAGTGCTGGATTATCTCAAATTGAAATTGAAGTTTACGATTCATATGGGGCTGACGAATTACCACAAGTTTGGGATGAAGTTCGGCGTAAAGTTAATGATTTAGAAGGTCAGTTCCCTCAAGGGGTTCAAAAGCCTCAAGTCATTGACTATTTTGGTGATGTTTTTGGCTTACTGTACAACTTGACTGGTGAGGGGTATACCTCTAGAGAATTAAAGAACTACGCCGACTTTTTACGTAGAGAAATAGTGCTGGTTGATGGTGTTAAAAAAGTATCGGTCACAGGTAATATCCCTCAACAAATCTTCGTAGAGATATCTCCTGAAAAGTTAGTGAGTTTGGGTCTCAGTCCGTCCTCAATTTTTAGAACGATTCAACAACAAAATGTCGTATCGAATGCAGGAAGTATCCTCATTGATAATAATCGGATTCGGATTCATCCAACAGGTGAATTTAAGAATATTGACGACTTAAGAAACTTACTTGTAAGCCCACCTAATAGTACTAAATTGGTGTACCTAAAAGATATTGCGAAGGTCTATAAAGGTTATAGCGAAACGCCAAGGGTGCTTTATCACAATGAAGGTGAATCAGCGATTTCTGTCGGCATTTCGTTTTCGTCAGGCGTAAATGTTGTTGATGTTGGTAATGCCGTTAAAGCAAGATTAACAGAACTAAAAGATCGCAAGCCATTGGGCATGGAATTACATAAAGTCTACGATCAAGCGCAGGTTGTTGATACTACGGTAACTGGTTTTGTGATTAATTTAGCAGAGTCTGTTGCCATTGTTATCGGTGTACTTTTATTATTTATGGGTATTCGTTCCGGCATTTTAATGGGCCTAATTTTGTTGCTCACTATTCTGGGAACCTTCATTGCAATGAAAGTACTGGGGATTGAACTGCAGATCATTTCCCTTGGAGCTTTAATTATTGCGCTTGGTATGCTGGTGGATAATGCCATTGTGATTACCGAAGGGGTAATTATTGGATTGAAGCGTGGCCAAACAAGACTGCAAGCGGCTAAAGGTATCGTTACCCAGACACAATGGCCATTATTAGGTGCAACGGTTATTGCTATTATTGCCTTTGCTCCAATAGGGCTCTCACAAAATGCTGCAGGTGAATTTTGCCGGTCGTTATTCTACGTATTACTTATTTCATTATCTATTAGTTGGGTTACAGCAATTACGTTAACGCCTTTCTTCTGCAATATAGCATTCAAAGATGGTGAGCAAAAAGAGGATGACGAAACAAACGATCCATATAAAGGCATCGTATTCACGCTATATCGAAATGCACTCTCAGCCGCAATTCATCATCGAGCGGTAACGATTGTTTTGATAGTTGCAGCACTAGGTGGAGCTATTGCAGGCTTCGGCCATATTAAAAACGTATTTTTCCCCGCTTCTAATACTCCCATTTTCTTTGTTGATGTTTGGCTACCTGAAGGTACTGATATCAAAGCAAATGAACATTATATGAAGCAAATTGAAAAGGACGTTCTCAAGAGTGAAGCTGAGAAAACAATTGGTGTTAAAAACGTAACGACTGTGATTGGTCAAGGTGCGCAGCGTTTTGTTTTACCTTATGCTCCAGAAAAAGGGTATGCAGCTTATAGTCAGCTATTGATTGAAATGAAAGATCTTGATTCTCTCAAGCACTATATGCCTAAGTTACAAGACCAACTCAGAAAGAAATACCCAGAAGCAGAGTTTAGGTTTAAGCCCTTAGAAAACGGTCCGTCTCCAGCAGCTAAAATTGAAGCCCGTTTTTATGGTGATGACCCCGTCGTTTTACGTGAGCTTGCAACAAAAGCAGAAGTATTACTCAAGGCTGAACCGACAGCCGATAATATTCGTCATAATTGGCGCAATCAAGTCACTATTATTCGCCCTCAAATAGCAGAAGCTCAAGCTCATGCATTAGGTATTTCTAAAGCAGAAATTGATGATGCGTTACATACAAACTATTCAGGAAAAGTGATTGGTAGCTACCGTGATACTTCCCATATTTACCCGGTTGTTGCCCGCGCTCCACAAGCTGAAAGGCAAGATGCTGATAGCGTTTCAAAAATCCAAGTTTGGAGCAGTAAAACATCTTCGTTTGTTCCTTTGAATCAAGTTGTTTCAGAGTTTAAAACTGAATGGGAAAACCCATTAATTGTCCGTCGTGATAGAAAACGAATGATTGCAGTCATGGCCGACCCTAAACTCGGCATTGATGAAACCGCAGATTCTGTATTCAGAAAAGTGCGCAATAAAGTTGAGCAAATCAAGTTACCTGATGGCTACAAATTAGAGTGGGGTGGCGAGTACGAAAGTGCAGGTGATGCTCAAAAAGCCGTATTCAGTTCAATTCCTATGGGCTACCTAGCCATGTTTCTAATTACGGTGTTGTTGTTTAACTCAGTAAGGCAACCATTAGTGATTTGGTGCACTGTACCGTTATCGCTTATTGGTATTGTTGCTGGGTTACTATTATTTGATGCTCCGTTTAGTTTTATGGCGTTGTTAGGTTTATTGAGTCTGACAGGGATGGTGATTAAAAATGGTATCGTTTTGGTTGATCAAATTAACCTTGAATTGATCAATGGCAAAGAACCCTATGCCGCTGTGATTGATTCATCGGTCAGTCGTGTTCGACCCGTGCTAATGGCTGCAATTACCACCATGCTTGGTATGTTGCCATTGATCAGTGATGCTTTCTTTGGGTCAATGGCGATTACGATTATCTTTGGTTTAGGCTTTGCATCTATCTTAACGCTGTTAATTGTGCCGGTACTTTATACCGTATTCTTTAAAATCAGAGTTCCTGCATAGTAACCTTAAGTAGCAGAGCTAAACTCTAGCTCTGCTATATCTAATGATTCAAAAATTTAGCGACCGGTTAAAATCCGTCTTACTATTAATTCATTGATGTCAAAATGGATAACATAATGAATTATCAGATCTCGAGAGCTGGGCCGGAAGACGTAGAGCAAGTCGCAATATTGTTTGATAAATACCGACAATTTTACGAATATAATAGTGATTTATCTTTGGCTGAGTATTTCATAAGGTCACGAATATCTGAAGAAAGTGCATTAATTTTTATTGCTAAAAATGAATCAGGTGAGTTGTGTGGTTTCTGCCAAGTATTTCCAACATTTTCATCATTACTCGCAAAGAAAGTTTTTGTTTTTAACGACTTGTTTGTGTCTCATAATTTTCGACGTAAAGGAATAGCGAAAGCACTATCGGCGAAGGTTCTCTCGATGGCAAGAATGGAGGGAGTTAATCGAGTAGAGCTGCAAACTCACCATGATAACCTCATTGCGAAAAACCTTTATGAAGGTTTAGGGTTTAAATGTGATGATCAATTCTTATCATATGAGTGCGAAATAATTTAATATTATTAGCATATTAATACGATAAAGAGGTTTTTATGAAAACAGGATTGAAATTACTGCTGGTATTTCTCTTCCCAGCTTTTTCAGTGTTTGCAGCTACTCCAGAGCAAAAGTTAGTGGATGAGGCGTTGTCATGTGCTTCGTACTATCAAATCAGTAGTCATGCTCTGGAACAAATGAATGTGCCTCAGATGAAGAACGTTGCTGAAAGGCTTAAAGGTTCTGAAAAACTAGCGATTAAAATTGCAATAAAATATGATAAGGATGCAGAAGCTAAGCTCCAAAAAGTGATGCAACAACAAATGAGTGTAATGAAGAACTCAACGGGATTAAAAGATATGATCGCTAAGTACAGGCAACAATGTATGACTTTGCTATCAGATCCTGATAAACGTCTCGATTATTGGGAGATGGCGTTAATGTGAAATAATTTTCGCTGATCCTCGTTCTTAATACTGAGTGTAGTGGAAAATTATAGTAAAAGATGAGAAAACTATGATCTTTGGATTGGGTTTAATAGGTGCAGCTATTTGTCTTTATTGCCACATAGTGAGCAATAAAAACTATATATCAGGTGCGAACACAATGCTATCTTCAGAGAAAGATAAATTAGCATTGTTCAACTTTAGTTACATTGTTGTTTTACATGTAATAACAGGGGCTGTATTGGCAGTAGCAGCATTTGACGTTATTTCTAAAATGCATATTTTTGGATTAATGTCATTTATTTCTCTGCTCTACCTTCTTTTCTTCGTATGGCGAAGTTATTTAGGTTTTGTTGTAGGTCAACCTTATAAGAAATTAGATTACCTAGAGATGTTAGGTTTCTTAATAACAGGGCTCTCAGCTGTCGGTGGATTATATTTCGTAAAATAAAACGTTATATTTTATTAGGCACTTCGAACATTCGACGTGCCTTTTTTATTTTATGTTTACCCTGCCATTATTTTTTCTATATCTTCAATTGTCCGTGGTACAGCAGCTGATAGGTTTTCATAGCCCGTATTGGTCACCAAAATATCATCTTCAATTCGTATTCCCATCCCTCGGTAGGACTCGGGAACGTCATAGCAATCTTCAGGGATATAGATCCCTGGTTCAATCGTGAAAACCATATTAGGTTCGAGTTTACGCCAATTTCCTTTTTCGTCATGATAGGGACCAACGTCATGGACATCCATACCTAGCCAGTGACCAGTCTTATGGACAGTAAACTTTTTATAGGCCTGAGTTTCCATGGCGTGTTCGAAAGACATGTCAAGAAAGCCAAGTTCAATAAGCCCTTTGCACATTACTTCCATGCAGGTTTCGTGCAAGGCATTCCAAGGTGTTCCAGGTTTAACTAAAGCAATCGCAGCATCTAATGCTGAAAGAACCAACAGATATATTTGTTTTTGAGCTTGTGTGAACTCACCGTTAATAGGGTAGCTTCTTGTTATATCTGAAGCGTACATATTTAGCTCAGCACCAGCATCAATTAATAGTATTTTCCCTGACTTAATAGGTGCGTTGTTGTCTTCATAATGTAGACACATTGCATTATTACCAGAAGCAACAATATTGGGGTAAGCAACTTCAGTTGAACCAAATGCCGCAATAGATTTCATAAACTGAGCTGATAGTTCTGATTCATTTATCGCAGAAGAGCATGAGCGCATGACATCAATATGTGCTTTAGTGGAAGCTTGGACTGCGGCTTTTATCAAATCAACTTCTTCAATTGCTTTTATCACTCGCATCGGGTGAATAATTTTTGCTAATGGCGTTAGTGTGCGGTACTGCTTAACCACATCAAACGGGCAGTTATGACGCTGAGTATTAAGTAATGGGATAAGTTGAGAAGATATGCGATTAAGTTCATCACTTAAATACACATGTTCAATGTCGGTTAGTTGATTTAACAATTCTTTATCGAAATCAGCTATTTCAAATGCCAGGTCGGCTTGAAAGGATTGAAGAACTCCTTTAACTCCTGCACGCTCACCGAAGTTGACCTCGTGAAGCGGATCTTTAGGTCGGCAAAAAAGGGTAAAGGTTTCCTTGTTATCCTTTTTGGATATCAATGCGAAAGAATCTGGCTCATTAAAACCAGTCAGATAAAAGAAGTCATTGTCTTGTCTAAAATGGTATTTAATGTTTTTACTGCGAACCTTCTGTTGGTATCCGACTAGAATCACTAAGCTGTTTTCGGGCAATTCAGAGAGTAGTGTTTGTCTTCTTTTCTTATATATAGACGACATAAAAAATACATCCTTATAAATTTATAATTCTGTGACCACTATATTTGTATAAAGTATGCTTTTCAAACAATGGGTGACCATTTAAATAGATAGGAGTGTGCAATTAACGATTAGGAATGAAATAATACTCCTAATTGTTTATTTAAAGTTTTCGGATGGAGTTCCCAATTGAATAAGGCAGTATTTCTAGATCGTGATGGTGTAATTAATGTTGATCATGGGTATGTTCACAGAGTTGATGATTTTGAATATATCGAAGGCGTCTTCGAAGCATGCAAAGAACTCAAAGAGCTAGGGTACAAATTGATAGTGGTTACTAATCAATCTGGGATTGCACGTGGTTTATATAGTGAAGATGACTTTCACGCACTCACTGAGTGGATGGATTGGAACTTTGTAGATAAAGGTGTTGAGTTAGATGGTATCTATTACTGTCCGCATCATCCTGTAAAAGGCATTGGAGAATACAAGCAAGATTGCAAGTGTCGAAAGCCAAAATCTGGGATGCTAGAAAGTGCCGCAAGTTTTTTAAAAATTGATTTTGCGAAATCAGTAATGGTAGGCGATAAGCATGATGACATGCTTGCAGCACTAAATGTTAATATTCCAACTCGAGTGGTAGTCAAGACAGGTAAAGGTGAAATTAACTCCACTGCTGCTACAAATGTAATAAATAGTATTGCTGATTTACCAAAGTTATTAAAAAATAGTTAGAAATAAGTACAAAACGGAGCAAAAGTGAACGTTGAGATTAAAATCCATCCAGTTGTGCTGAAAACCTAGTTTTTTTATCAAAAAGCGCTTGCGTAAAATCTCTGACTCCCTATAATGCGCAACCACTGACACGGCACACGCCGAGTTAGAGATTGATTAAATCAAT
>NZ_JBWQOH010000006.1:0-207717 GCF_056591695.1 Parashewanella sp. 2304DJ23-3 | reverse complement strand
CTTGAAAGAAAATCAAAGTAATAGTTCAGTTGGTTAGATTTTTTACCCAAAGAATACCTGCCTGTAATTAGTGAACCATCACTTTCTGTTTAGAAATATTTAATTTGAATTATTTTGATGATATAAAGCTTTCGTTAATTCATAGGCTGAAATTTCTTGGCAGCCAGAGCGGTTTGTTCCTGACCAAAGTGGTGTGAATTCTTCGTTATTGATAGATTCTGCTTTTTGTCTCAATGGTGCTAATGCATTTGAAGCGTATGGAAAATCAGGGACTTTGTGATTAATAGGACCTAATTTTTTCATAAATGTATTTATCATCCCTCTCGCTAATCGACCTGAAAACAAGTTCGTTAATGTTGTTTCACGTGTTTGATCTTTTAAAGCCTGTCTGTGCAGTTTCGATGTTTTTGCTTCATTACACAGTAAGTAAGTTGTTCCAATTTGTACTGCTAAAGCCCCGAGTTTGAGGTATGTTTGAGTTTGTTTTGAGTCTGTGATTGCACCTGCGGAAATAATGGGCAGGGTTAAATGAGCTAAAAGTTGCTTCGTCAGCTCAGCAGTAGCAATCTGAGTAGTGTGATCTGCGGTTAAAAACATGGCTCTGTGTCCTCCAGCCTCAACCCCTTGTGCTATCACCATGTCAGCTCCATTTTTTTCTAACCACTTTCCTTCTTCTAGTGTTGTGGCTGAGGAGATAATTTTTGTCCCCCAAGATTTAAGTTCAGCCAAAAGAGATTGAGGTGGAAGTCCAAAATGAAAACTTAAAATAGGTGGTTTAAACGGCCTTAATAGTTCAAGTGTTTTTTCATCAAATGGTCTTCTTAATCCAGAAAATTCTGATGGTGGCTGAATCTCTAGCTTTTCGTAAAACGGTGCCAGAGTTTTTTCCCATTCAGAGATCTGTTTTGGATTTATCTGAGGCATTTCATGGCAGAAGAAATTGAGATTATATGGCTTGTCACTGTGTGACTTAAATGCATTGATTTCTTCAATAATTTTATCAGGAGAGAGCATTCCACAGGGAATTGAACCTAAACCGCCGGCATTTGATACCGCTGATGCGAGTTGCCAATCTTGAACTCCAGCCATCGGCGCTTGGATAATTGGGATATCAATTCCTAGTTCTTCGCATATATTCATCAATTGTCCTTTTTAGTCGTTAGAGACTTACTATAACAGAAACCTCAATTGCCGCATTTAAGGGTAAGCTGTTACAACCAAATACCGTGCGAACATGGCCTGATTGAGTACCCAATATTTTAAATAATAAATCTGATGCACCATCTAGTACAGCGGCATGCTCCGTGAATGAATCTACCGTGTTGAGAAATCCTTCAATTTTAACAATGGATTTAATCGGTTTCCCTAATAAGGCTGAATCAATCTGGCTTAGTATGTTTAATGCGCACAGCTCAGCGGCCTTTTTACCTTCCTCAACGGATACATCTTTTCCTATCTTTCCAGAAAACTTTAATTCGCCATTAAATAGCGGTAATTGACCTGATACATATAGCTTTTTATCTGCTATGAATGCTGCTTGATAGTTGCCTACAGGAGTGGGGGCTTTGGGTAATTCATACCCTTTTTTTTGAGCTAGCTGTTGAATAGTAATCATGGTTATTTCTCCGAGAAAAAGCTCACACAGACAACAATGAGTGAGAGCTTTTGCTTACGTTGATGATGAATCGATATTGTTTAAAGTGAGTTAGCTGACGTTATGGCTACCTGCGTTAATTCCACCGTCGACAAAATGAGTGTGTCCCGTTACGAAGCGTCCACCAGGACCAGCCAGATGTTGTACCCATGAAAGTATGTCATTCAAGTTACCTAGCTTACGAAGTGGATGTAAATTTGATAAACTTCTTAACGTGTCTTTATCCATTAAGTCGTCATATAAAGACGTTTCTATAACGCCTGGTGCGATGGTATTTACTCGAATATTGTCTTTAGCAAACTCAATTGCTAAGTGACGAGTTAATGTATGCATACCACCTTTTGTTACTTGTGATGCTGAAGTTGGTGTTGCTTCTAATGGGTTTTCTACCCACATAGAACCAATGTTAATTATGCTTCCGCCGCCTTGTTTCTGCATTGCAGGAATTACCGCTTGTGATGCAAAGAAACTGCCTTTAAGGGTGACTTTGTAATAAAGGTCTAGGCTTTCTTCGGTTTCTTCAAGGAATGGTTTAGGTACAAACAAGCCTGCGTTGTTAACGAGGATATCTATTGAACCGAAAGCTTCTAATGCGGTATCTGCTAAAGACTTACCTGTAGACGGGTTACCTATATCTCCAGCGACACCTCTGATGCGATCTTTAAATTCACTGTTTTCAGCTGTGAAACTTTCAATCTCTTCTGTTTTGAGTGCGTTAATAACGACATTTGCCCCATCAACTAAGAACTTCTCAGCCATTGCTTTACCCATGCCAGATGCGGCGCCTGTGATGATGATTGTTTTATCTGTGAACATGATATTACCTTTTAAGTTCGGTTCGTGATTGAATCTGGGGATGATATTAATTAGAATTTTTCAATAGAAATAACTGATAATTTTAATACTAAATATAGGCAGGCTCTATATGGATTTGCAGCAGATAAAATACTTCCTTGCGATAGTGGATAACGGCACTTTTCTTGCCGCATCACAACAAGTGTTTGTTAGTCAGCCAACACTTTCAGCCGGAATCAGAAAGTTAGAAGAGTCTTTAGATGTTAAGTTATTTCAGAGGGGGAGTCGTCTTGCAACCTTAACGCCAGCAGGTGAAAAGTTTTTAAAGCCGGCAAGACAAGCATACAACCAATTATTAAGGGCAAAGTCCCAGTTATCTTCAGCACCAGAGAAAATAATTGTAGGCGTTGCTAAAAACATACAGTTGGATTATGTGGCTCAAATCGTTCGAACTTATCGACTGTCTTTTCCATATATGATGATTGAATTTGTGATTGATTATCATGATGAGTTAGTGAGAAAACTCAAGGCAAAAAGTATCGATGTGATCATCACCAGGAGCAAAAGTAAGGAAGAAGAGTTCACGCCTATCATTAAAGAAAAACTTTGTATTGCTGTGAATAATCAACACCCGTTCGCAAGAAAAAAAAGTTTGAGCCTATCTGTCTTAAATGGCGAGCCTTTTATTGAAAGGTTAACCTGCAGTTTTTGGAATATCATCAATGACGAGTTTAAATCGCAAGATCTGAAGCCAAAGGTAGTGATGCGCGCCGAGAGTGATGAATTTGTGTTATCTCTGGTAGCCGAAGGGCTTGGCTCTTCAATTATCACCCATAGAGAAACACCCTATAATGTAAAGCTCATACCAATCGAATCAATAGAGCTAGGCAGCCATATCGGCGTTTATCATGATTCTCAAAACAGCCCTGAGCATGTAATGGATTTTTGTAATGCCATTTTTGTTCATTTTAACGCTTAATTAGATATCACATTATACTCATAATGCCGTGAATCTTTCACAGCTACTATAGAGTTTTGCTATACCAATAATTAACAATATCAATTATTTCTCTTCTGAGTTTCTTAAAAATCAAAGGCTTACCATGTTTTGGGTGATGAAGGTAAAGTCGTCGGCATTATTATGCGAACTCATGTATTAAAAGCGTTAACTTGTGCTTATGAGGCCTGTTCAATTTAACTTTTTAATACCAAGCCTGGGTGTTTCTCGGTTAGCCAAATAATAAAGTTGGCAAACTCGGCATTTGCCCAAGCAAAATTCTCTCTTGTTATATCTTGATAGTTTGATGATGAGTAACTCTCATAGATTAAACCATTTTTTTGCGATGAATTAATGAGTGCGGCGAGTAAGTGCTTTATTTCGTTTTCGTCAGTACTGCTTTCAGCTTGACTGATTAATGATAATGGCCAGATTCTGTTTCTACCTGTATGAGGACTGCCGACTCCACCTTGGATTGAGCTGCTTCCGTCAAAAAAGTAGGGATTAGTCGATGAATCTAATATTTGTTTTCGTGTTTGCAGGTAAATATTGGCGTCATACAAATTTGGGGCAATAACAGGCAATGAGAGTAGGGAAGGAATATTACCATCGTCCATAAACTTTCTATTGCCAAAACCATCTAACTCGTATGAATATCTAGTGTTTGTACCGGTACCTTCAGTGGAATTAACTTTAAGCGATTGTACTATTTTGTCTGATAGCCCTATTAATTTAGGGGAAACTTGATTATCAATGTTTGGGATTGTGCTGTATTGAGTAGCAAGACGTTTTAATTCACTGGCAATCATGAAATTAACTGGAACATTAAAGGGGAGTGAAGCCGCGTCGTCACTCGGTCTAAATAAAGTTCTTATTAATCCGGTTGTTTTACTCGGTTTTCCTATGCCATCTTCAAGAGTATTCAATTCGTCCGCGTCTGGCCTAGAGAAGTAATAGTAATATTGATTAATCGGATTTGTGAGATTATCAAAATCGCCTGTCCATGCATTGAGTACATCAATGATGACGTTGTCAGCCAATTGCCAGTTCTTCTCAATGTCGTCAGATAGTTGTTGTTTTTGTTGTGTACTTGCATTTTCTAGGATGACTCTTTGAAGCTTTAAGACTGAAGCCAAAGAGTCTGGCTCAAACTTACGCTCGAAGACAGGAGGTTGCATCGCTGCTTGATGGTATTGCTTATAGGTTTGATCATCATTATGTGATGACTTAGTACCATTAGGGACAATAAACGCATTAGCAAAGCTGTCTTTTAAAACGAATTCAGCTTGAGAATTTGCGAGACCTACCAATAGTTTAAATAATCGATCATCTTTTGAGATTAAGAATGCATAAGGTGTAAGTTGATTGGAGCTGTCTCTGAGCCACATTGCCTGTAAATCGGCGCCAGTTACTACGTAGGTTCTTAGGGAGCTTATGTCAGTTGAAGTATCAACGTTTTGTTGGAATACGGTGTTATCGAGTGAGTAAGGAAATGTGTGTGTAAATATGGATGATAATTCTGGAGAGTTAAACTTTTGTTGTTGTGCTTTTATGTAACCCTCAACAGCTTCTGATTTGAATTTAGGGGTTGCTGGTCTTTGATACGGTGTATCAGCCTTTGCTGCCAAACATATTAGAAGTAGAGTCAAAAGCAGTGTTGCACGTGATAAAACCTTTTTTACCATTGAGTTAATGAATTAGTGAACGTTGTTCTTATTATTGACTTATTTAATCTATGAGAATAGGTGTAGTGTAAAATATGAACTAATCTTAACCTTTTATTAATGACGACTTAATCAACGGCAAGTAAATTTTCAATTCACTATCACGGCTTTCTATACTAGTTTTACTGATACAAAGTAAATCAGTTCTTTTTTAGGGAGACTCTAATGACAAAAATTTTGCAGTCTAAAATATTACAGTCCTTATTGCTTTTTATTGTTGCAACATCAACGGTAAATGCAAAAGGGCTTAATGCACAAGTTGAAGCACAAATGTCTAATTTAAAAAAGACATATTTATACCTCCATCAACACCCTGAACTTTCCTATCACGAAAAAAATACAGGAAAGTATATCGCTAAAAGACTGAATGAGATGGGTTTTGATGTGACTAGCCCAATTGGTGGTTATGGTGTGGTTGGGCTATTAAAAAATGGCGATGGGCCAACAGTGATGTACCGTACAGATACTGATGCCTTACCGGTCGTTGAAGAAACAGGGGTGTCCTATGCCTCAAAGGTTACCACTTTAGATAAAAGTGGTAATAAAGTCGGGGTTATGCATGCTTGTGGGCATGATATACATATGACTACTTTTTTAGGGACAGCTCACTATCTTGTGAATAATAAAGATAAATGGAGTGGAACATTAATGATGGTGGCTCAACCCGCAGAGGAAGTTGGTGGAGGAGCTAAGGCATTGCTTAATCAGGGATTATTTAAGCACGTCGCTTTACCTGACCATATTGTTGCGTTTCATACTCATGCCAATTTACCTGCAGGGAAAGTTGGAATTGCTCCTGGCTACATTATGGCGAATGTTGATTCTGTTGATATTGAAGTAAAAGGGATCAGTGGACATGGCGCTTACCCAAATAAAACCGTAGATCCTATTGTTTTAGCTTCACGAATTGTTCTCGCTCTCCAGACGATAACAAGCAGAGAAATTTCTCCAATTGATCCGAGTGTCGTAACCGTTGGTGCGATACAGGGTGGCTCTAAACGAAGCGTAATAGGAAATAAAGTAGTATTAAAGTTAACGGTAAGATCCTATAAGCCAGAAGTAAGAAAGCATCAAATTGAAGCGATTAAACGAATTTCTAAAGGAATAGCATTAAGTGCAGGTTTAAAAGGGGACTTGCTTCCTAACATTATTGTTTACAAAAATGAAACTGCGCCAGCATTATATAATGATCCTAAACAGACGGCTGAAATAAAAGCGAGTCTGATTAATGTGCTTGGTAAGCGAAATGTCATAAAAACTGAGCCATCGATGGTTGGGGAGGATTTTGCTCGATATGGTCGTACACCAGATAAAAGGCCGATCACTATGATTTGGCTAGGTGGTGTGAAACCAGGCATTTATCAAGAAAGCCTAAAAAGCGGCGTGATATTGCCCACATTGCACTCTGCCAAATTTGCTCCAGATTATCCCTTAGCAATTAAAACAGGCGTGAATGCAATGTCTCAAGTATTGGTCGACTTATTTAATAGAAAGGATTGACAGTTCAACTACTGAAGCCAACTACAAAATTGTTGGCTTTCCCTTCATCATTTTTAAACCCTCTCTTTTTATGCAGTCAACGAGAGGGTTTTCTATCATATCTTTACGCCAAATAAACGAAAGCGTTCTCACTAAATTAAGCTCAGGTACGTTTAGTGCAACCAATTGACCGTTTTCAATGTACTTTTCAACATCCAAATAAGGTAAACAACTCAGATATTGTCCACGTTCGACCATACTTCTGATCACAGGTACATGTTCGTACTCCTTCCAAACATTGATATTTTCTAATAAATGAAGAATAGAACTGTCAAATGTTTTACGGGTACCGCTACCGTGTTCTCTCAACACCCACTTTGCTTGTTCAAGCTGTGTGATAGATACACTCTCTTGTTTAGCAAAAGGGTGGTGTGCGGCTGCGACAACAATTAGATGATCTCTGCACCAGATCTCTTGCTTTATTCGATTATCATCGCAACGTCCTTCAATAATGCCAAGGTCATATTGAAAATCTAAAACACTTTCTACAACTGAGTCCGTACTCCTCACTTGTAATCCTATTCGCAATTCTGGGAACGAGTTATCTATCATACTGATGAGTTCAGGCACTAAGTGTTCTGCGGGTGTTTGACTTGCGCAAATGTTCACTTGTCCGCACAGTAAATGCTGATCTTGAAAACCAAGCTCTATTTGCTGCGCATCTTGCAATAAGCGTTTAGCTTTTGGTCTCAGCCATATGCCCCAGTGTGTTAATGCCATGAGTTTTCCTTGGCGTTCAAACAAAGGTTGGCCCAACATTTTTTCTAACTGTGAAAGAGACATGCTTGCTGCCGATTGAGTCAGTGCTAATTTATCTGCAGCTAAACTTACATTACCTAAATCGGCTACGGCATTAAAAACAGCAAGTTGTTTGAGGGAGTAGCGCATTAAGTTTATTTTTTCTCATTGCTTATCTTTAGGGGCATTCTCCGCTTTCCTGTTTCTTAATTCAAAATCACTATCAATATTTTTGATGTGGATTGTAAAAAATATCAATTTCACAGATTGATTTCGATATTTCATGATGTTTCTGCAACGTACTGTTTTGTTGCGATTTAGGAGAAATCATGAAAATAGAAAATGGGAGTGAAAATGTCTCAAGTTATATCGAGTCATAACTTTTTAACTCCTGCGCAAATGATGAAAGAAGCAGAGCAATTCGCTTATAGTAAAGTGATAAAACGTAGTTCAACGGCCTTTGCATTAGCCATTATGGCAGGTGTTTTTATAGGTCTAGCTTTTATGTTTTATATCACGGTTACTACGGGAAATTCAGAGCCAGACTGGGGGCTCGATCGCTTAGTGGGTGGCTTAGTTTTTAGTATGGGGCTGATTCTAACCGTCATTTGTGGAGGAGAACTCTTTACCAGCTCAGTGCTTTCAAGTATTGCGTGGGCAAATAAAAAGACGACGTTTCATAAAATGTTTTCCTATTGGGGCAGGGTGTATTTAGGCAACTTTTTAGGCTCTTTGCTCTTGGTTGCTCTGGTATTCAGTGCAAGTTTGTATCAGATGGATCATGGCAATTGGGGGCTTAATGTTTTAACCATTACGAAGCATAAGCTTGAGCATTCAGTATTCGAAGCATTCGCTTTGGGTGTTTTGTGCAATATTTTGGTGTGTTTGGCGGTTTGGCTGACATTCTGTAGTAAAAATGCGCTCACTAAAGCAATGATGATGATATTGCCTGTGGCTATGTTTGTAGCCAGCGGTTTTGAACATTGCGTTGCAAACATGTTCATGATCCCGCTTGGGATTTTTATAAAGAACTTCGCTACAGACAGTTTTTGGTATGGATTAAACCTTCAACCAGAGCAATTTGACCATCTAACTATCTACAACTTTTTCATTGCAAATTTAATTCCCGTTACATTTGGGAATATCGTTGGCGGCTCACTCATTGTCGGTTTAGGCAATTGGTCGATATATCGAAATGAGCCATCACAGCTCAAGCCTGTTGCCTTAACTTCAACACATTTATCACTTTCATTGAGTACTAAAAATATTATGAACACTAAACTATTGATTAAAGAAATTATGAACACTAAGCCGTTACTACTCACAAAAGAAATGTCAGTAGTTGAAGCTGTTGATATTTTGCTTACTGAAAACAGTGACGCCGCAGTGGTTTGCGATGAACACGGTAATTTAGCAGGCATTTTTTCTGTTCATGATGTAATGGTAGATCTGTGGTGTGAGGATTATATTCCTGCCAGAGAAAAGAAAGTGGCTGAGTTAATGTCGACAAATTTAATTACGGTAAGCGCAAACGATAAAATGGTCGATGCAGTTGAGTTTATGTGTATTGATAAGGCAAGTTTATATCCGGTAAGTCCCGTTGGTATTGCTACGAATTTCACTATGGCTTCAGTTGGAGAAAGAGCTAAAGCGATGAAAGTACATCAGCCTAGGTTATTACCAGTTTTGGAGAATGGAAAATTAGTGGGCGTAATTAACAGAAGTATCGTGTTGGCATGCTTACGTGAAATCTATGGTCATAAGCCTGAGAACCAAGAGGTGGGTGACATTAAACATTCAGCTTAAATATTAAATAACTGGCTCATGAGGAAAGACTCGTGAGCCAGTCTTATTCGTTTAACCCAACCAGTTTTTATTAAGCGTTTTATCTGCTAAATGCAATGAGACCGTATCAGGCTTAGCTGCTTTAATCTCAAGCTTTCCTGTCATCAATTCGTCTCTTCTAAACCAATGTAGCGGGATTGATTGCCCAACAGTAAATAGTTGGAGCTGCTTTTCGAAATCAAGGGGTGTTTGTAAGTTATCAATAGCAATAAGTTTATCTCCAGCACTCAAACCTGCTTTGTGAGCTGCGCTATTTTCTAATACGGCCAGAATCGATACACCAATATCAGCGGCTTTATATTTTGCGCCAAAATCTATGGTATTGCCTGTAATTTTCCCGCCGCCAGTATCACTTGAACCATTATTACTTCTTAGCTCAAACTGAACGCCAAACTCTTTCAACAAAGATTCAACTGGAATATCGTCGGTTTTATCGAGGTAAGCGAAAAGATCATCACACTTTCGGCTCAGCATTTTTTCAACAATTTGCTGGTGGCTATTTTCAAGAGTGCCAATTCCTTTGCTACCAAAGTCTTGCCAGAGTGCTTGCATAACATCGTTTATCGAATGTTGATTCGTCGTCTCTTTACGAATGGTTAAATCTAAATATAAAGCAAATATGGCCCCTTTGGTGTAATAGCTTACAATCGCATTCGCTGCATTTTCATCTTGTTTATAGAACTTAGTCCATGCATTGAAACTAGAGTCTCTCAGGGTTTGTTTGAAACGACCTGTGCCTCGGTACACACGAGTGAAAGTTTCACTTAATGCTTTTAAATAATTTTCTTTTGAAACGGTACCGGATAAATACGTGATCAAATCGTCATAATATGAAGTAATACCTTCATATGCCCAAAGTTGCTTAGTGTAGCTCTCTTGATCAAGTTGATAAGGTGTAAACTCGAATGGTTTAATGCGCTTCACGTTCCAGTTGTGGAAGTATTCGTGGCTACATAGGGATAAATAGGTTTGATAACTTTTGGTCATCTCTTGCATTCCAACAGTCGGTAAATCACTGCGTGAACAGACAAGTGCGGTAGAAGCTCTGTGCTCTAAACCACCAAAACCGTCACCAAGTACAGTGGTTAAGAATAAATAACGATCAAAAATTTTATCGTTATTGAATAAATTTAATTGATACTCACAAATCTTCTTAAGATCGGTGCTCAGTCTGTCTAAATCGCAATAATGCTTTCCTGTCAGGACGATATCGTGAGGGATGCCATTTGCCTCAAATGTGTGAGAAGTGAAGTTCCCCATTTCTACTGGATGATCAATCAATTCGTCATAACTTTCTGCGGAAAAAGAACCAAACTCAAAATGTTGACCTGATGTTCTAGTCATTGCTGTTGCGAGTCGCCAGTTTTTTAATTCACTGTCTGCAGGTTTATTAATCGTTACTGTGTGATGGCTATTTTCATAATCTTTAACGGCAAGAAAAATACTGCTACCGTTAAAAAATCCATGAGTCGTATCAAGGTGAGCACTTCTGACGCTTAAATCCCATGCATAAACTTGATAACTGATCGTGATTTGCTCTGCATCCTGTTCAATTATCCAAGTTTGCTTGTCGGTTTGCCTCATCTCAATTTGTTGATTATGTGCATCAATACAATTGATACCAATAATATTTCTACAAAAATCACGTACCATGTAACTTCCTGGTAACCAGCTAGGCAGCCAAAAAGCTTGTCCTTTTTTTACTGAATCCAAGGTCATTTCAACAGAAAATAAATGCGCTTTAGGATCAGATGGCGTTATTTGATAATGGATCATGATTTTGCTCGTATTGTTTTGTGATAAGAGAATTATATCCTTAATTTCTTCGCTCTGTTGCTGTAATTATCAACAAGCATATATGGTGGTATGACTTGTTTTGAGCGATAATGAATAACAATTCTTATTTCTCTCACTGGAACCCTACACCATGGCAGAAGAAACTATATTCAGTAAGATTATTCGACGTGAGATTCCATCCGACATTGTTTATCAAGATGATTTAGTGACCGCATTTCGAGATATCACACCGAAAGCACCAACTCATGTTTTGATTATTCCGAACCATTTGATCCCTACGATTAATGACATTACTGAAGCGGATGAAGCTGCTTTAGGACGAATGATGTCAGTTGCGGCTAAGATTGCAAAAGAAGAAGGCATTGATGAAGACGGTTACCGGGTAATTATGAATTGTAATGAACATGGTGGCCAAGAGGTTTTCCATATTCACATGCATCTGGTTGGTGGTCGCAAATTAGGGCCTATGTTGGCTAAATAACTTAGGTTAGTTAAGAAAAATAATGAATATAAAAACACCTGTCAGCCCTGAATTTTTTCCGTTGACTGATCTTGCAAAACGTTTTGTTAATCAATTGACTCAATGTCGCCGACTCAATATCTCGGTTCATGAAGCGAGCGAACATCACGTTCTCATGGAGCTTCCTTATAGTGAGAAGCATATTGGTTATCCTGAAACTGGCGTCATTCACGGTGGTGTGATTACTACATTGATGGATACAGCGTGTGGTTGTGCCACTATTTGTGCGATAAAAGAAAAGTTTGATTCTTTAGAGATTTCTCCAACATTGGATTTACGCGTTGACTACATGAAGTCAGCTAAGCCTGGTCAGTCTGTGTTTGTTTTGGCTGAATGCTACCGACTAACGTCGAGCATTGCATTTACTCGCGCTATTGCTTATCAAGACAGTATTGATAACCCAATTGCACATGCTGTTGGTTCTTTTATGCGCATCAGCCCTGAGATGATCGGTGAAGAATTCAGATTGGCATTACTCGGCGAGGGTGAAGGGCCTAAGTTTAAAAAGCTTAATCCTGAAAACGCACAAGAAGACAGTACAGAAGCCTCGGTAACGATTGAACCTCTAGACGTAAAAAGTATGGTTCAAAAAGCTTCAGAAACGAACGATTATAGTCATATTCTAGTGCATGTTCCTTATGCTAAGCATATCGGTATGGAAGTGGCTCGTTTTGGTTATGAGCTTGTATTTCGCTTACCTGCGAACGATACCAATATTGGCAATCCTGTATTACCGGCGATTCACGGAGGTGTGATTGCTGGTTTTATGGAAATGTCTGCGATTGTGCAATTGATGGTATTTATGCATACCGAAAAAGTACCTAAAATTGTCGACTTTTCAATTGATTACTTACGTGCTGGTTATCACAAAGATACTTTTGTCGAATGTCAGATCACTCGTCAGGGCAGGCGCGTAGCTAACGTCAATATCAGTTGCTGGCAGAGTAGCCGTAAGCAGCTCATTGCCACGGCGAGAGCCCATTTCCTTATCGAATAAGCGATATGAATTGCGCACGTTCTTTGGTGCGCAATTCTTTCACACTAAAACATGCCTTATGATTCACTTTGTATTACAGTTACAGAGGAACTTTTTTAATTCTTCAGTATCCTATCGATAAAGGATTAGGAGCAAGTTATGAAAAAAATGATATGTGCGTTAGGTGCTTTAGCCACTGTTTCAATTCTCTCTGCATGTGCACCAAACACGAGTGGAGTGAGATTGAACTCTGACGGAGAATATAAGGTTGATAATTCATTTGTTGGTGGTGATGTGACCGTCACAAATAATGTGATTCGTCAAATTGGTGGTTTATTGCAAGGTGCTGCAAAGATTGTCAGTCACTCCTCAAAAGATCAAACAATGGAATATCGTTTTACTTGGTTTGATAATCAAGGGGTTGCCGTTGATAGTGACGCTCAAAGTTGGCAACCTGTTCAAATTCATGGTAAGCAAAGTGTTCAAGTAGTATCGGTGGCTCCTAACTCGAACGCAGTTCGTTTTCAAGTATATGTTAGAAGAGTACATTAATTAAGTTTAACTGCCATTGTTTAATGCTTAAGAGTTATATTAACTCCGTTCGTTATTATTTAGGTTTCTAATTTATGTCCTTTGAAAGATCTGCAGAGCAAGAACTTGTAGAGTTATCCAATCGTTTCTTTGAATACCATTGTCAAAAAAAAACTGATGAAATAATGGCGTTGTTTTCTCAAGATGGAGATATTCATTTTTGGGGAACCGGAATTGATGAGGAAGGCACCGGAATTGATGATTTAAGGCTGCAGTTTGAGCGAGATTTCAAAGAAGTTGAAACTTTGAGAATTACGCCTGAAACTACAAAAGTATTCGCTACACCACTTTCAGGAATTGTTACAGGAAACTGGATTACGAGATATTTACTGAAAGGCCAAACAGAATATGATGAGCTAAACCTCAGGGCGACACTTTACGCCGATGTTGTTGATGGTGAATGGCGTTTTCGTCATGCTCATTGGTCAATCGCTTACGGTTCTCAGCCTGAGGGACGCTCATTCCCTGAGCACGATGAAATGACTATAACCATTGAGTAAGTGGGGATTCCCCGCTTATATCAACACTTCTGTTAAGACTCTTTGTAGGTTTTTCCCCATGATTTTGTCTCTGTCTGATGCCGAAAAGCCTGCTTTTGTTAATTCATGATCAATTCTTTCCATCCTATGAATAGAGTTAAATTCAGGAATGACGACATGCTCTGGCTCAACATCAAAACCAAGCACGTTTTTTGCTCTTAAACTGTGCCACCAATCCAAATACTGCTTCACACCTTCTTTATTATTATTGTGTAACTTAAGAAGGTTCTTTTGCCCTTTTAGCGGGTAGTCGTTAGCAATGGTTGCAGCATTAATACCGCCTACTTTGACAACATGTTTAATCTGATTAATGTAATCTGTAGGAGTAGGTGTTTTATTATTGGTTAGCCAGAAACTCATCATAAATACACCAAAGGTACCACCTGTATCTGCAATGGCTTTTATCACTTCGTCAGGAGAGCATCGTGCGTTATTTACAATCGCTCTACAGGCACCATGGCTTTGTATGATAGGTGACTTTGATAATTGAGCGGCATCAAGAGCTGACTGAGGACTCGAGTGACTAACATCGATGAGTACATTTTTATGGTTAAGCTGGTGGATAAGTTTTGTACCATTCGATGTCAGTGGCTTATTGAGAGTGTGGTTATTGGCATTATCTAAAGCACCACCAGAGAATTCGTTTCCGTAGTGATGCGTGAGTTGCAATACCCTTAATCCATGGTCGTACAAATTATCAAGTTGTTGCCATGATTGAGTGAGCGTTTTTGCTTCAACGCAGTCGGCTCCTTGAATCTGAAAAAATACCGCAGTTTTATGGTCGAGAAATGCTTTTTGAATGTCTTTGCCCTTCAAACCAGTAATGAGTTCATTTGAATGGTCTAAAACACGTTTTTGAGCAGCGATGATACTTTTAATGCACGCTTTGTAAGTTCGCTTATAGTTTGTGGTTCCATCAGGTTGTTTTATCGCTTCAATATCTGAGATATCACAAATATAAGCATCGATTTCTGATTTCTTTAGGTCATTTAAATCATCAGGTAAGAAGCAGAGTCCATCCATGTATAGCGGCTTACTTGAGATTATGGGTTTGGCAAACGATCTAAAAGCGGGTAGGGCCGCAACGGCAGCAGTCGATTTGATAAAGTTTCTTCTACTTAAACGATAAGAATTCATAAGCTTGAACCTAGATGGACTAAGGACAATAACAGTACCGCTTTTTATAGATAAAATGAATATGGGTGCACTAATTTTTAAGTGGTGTCGCTTTGTGACTGATTACAGGTATTTCCAGTGCACGAGCCGCTGAAACTTCCTGTTGGCCAATTAATCCACCTCCGATTTGGATAATTTGATCGCTATTGTCAATCATGGCTTGTGAAGTTGGAAACAGGGTATTGGTTTTAGGGTTTATTCCCCCCCAGCTGGAGTCTTTAATATAGAAAATGTAATCAACACATTTAGATAAATTCACACCTTCAGCAGATTCAGCTTGTGAAGATACAATCCCCATTGTTTTAAAACCTTTATCTTTAGCAAGGCTGTACAAAGCGCCAATGCCATCGGCTGTTGCACCTATATTGACAATAGTGTCTGAGGGGGAAAAGGTTTTAAGTTCTCTTCTGGCAATTTTGAACAGACGAAATTCATCTTTGTAGCCTTTACCAGAAAAACCGATAAAGGTAACGACGTTGGGTTTTGACGAAAATTGATTACTATCAATTAGGAATTGAGAAACAGTTTGTGAAGATGCGTCTTTAAATAATTGCATATTTGATGAGCATTCAGAGGCTATACTGAGCTGGCAGCTCATCAAAAAAGAAAAGAGAAAAGCAGAAGTAAATTTAATAAATTTCATTAGGAATTCCTCTAATAATATTGCAGTTTTAAAAATGTTGATATCGTACCTATTTTTTTCTATCAGTTTACTTGCGGGTTCTATCTGTCATAAGTTAATTGCAATTGTACGCTTCAATTGCTTTTATAATTTTTCCTGGAAGAGGGGTTGGCTTACCTGATTTATAGTCAATAAATACAATAATGGACTCTCCTACTGTGCAGGTTCTATTTTGAGCTTCACTCTGTACAGCATAATTCATTGTAAATCGGTCACTTTCAATTTCTGATACAGTTATTTCAATGGTTAATTTATCAGGGAAAGTTACAGGTCGAATGTACTTTGCATAACAATCTTTTAAAACGGGCCCCATTACTTTATCTTCCCAAAGTTGCCAAATGCCTACTACCTCAAAAAATTTAATTCTTGCTGTTTCAAAGTGCCTGAAGTAAACGGCGTTGTTTAGGTGATTAAGGGCGTCTAGTTCACCCCAAGCAATTTCTATGTTGGTTGAGAACGTTTTATGCATTGTACATCTCCCGTTTTTTATTGAATGGAACTTAAGCTCAAACGTAAACTTTGCTTTCTCACCATACAATAATAGATTGATATCTCATTAATCTAATTTATTCACTAACTTTTGCTAAGTATTTCTTAAGTTTTGTCGATATAATTGTTATAGCTAAATTAACCAGTTTAGGGCACTTATATACGCAGAAAAATGATTATCCGACGGTTCGAATCACAGTAGATAATTGTTTTAGCGAATGAATAGATGTTTAGAATAACTTTGCGATTGACAGGGTTATTTTGGTTAGAGCTCATGTAGTCATAAAATAAATATAATAGGAGCAAGGAACCAATGACGAGAGTCCTTGATAGCGTTGATCAACGCACTAAATTAGTAGGGAAAAACCGCTTAGAGCTACTACTCTTCAAAATTAATGCAACTCAACTATTTGCAATCAATGTATTCAAAGTAAAAGAGGTCGTTAAGCTTCCTCATTTGAATGTGATGCCGGGCAGTCATCCGCATATCTCAGGTGTTGCGAATATTCGAGGTGTTTCTATTCCTGTTATTGATCTTAGAAAAGCGATTGGGTTTTCTCATTTTCCGGCAGATGAACACGCTAATCTCATCATCACTGAATATAACCGTAGTGTACAAGGTTTTTTGGTAGGTAAAGTTGAACATATTATCAATATGACATGGAGCGATGTGCTTCCTCCGCCTAAAACAGTCGGCAAAAATACTTATCTCACTGCAATTACCCGAATTGAGCATGAAGGTGTGAATAAGCTTGTTTCTATCATTGATGTTGAAAAAGTATTAGCCGAGATAATTGCATATGACGTGCGCTTATCTGATGGTGTACTTGACGAAACCTTGTTAGCCGAAATGATAGGTAAAAAAATGCTGGTGGTTGATGACTCGATAACGGCTAGAAAGCAAGTTGTCGATACATTGAGCCCTCTCGGAATTGAAGTGATCGAAGCTACTGATGGTTTACAAGCACTGAATCATTTGAAAAGCATATCCAGACAAGGTATTTCAGTCGCAGACGAATTCTTGCTGATGATCACAGATGCAGAAATGCCTGAAATGGACGGGTATAAGTTAGCTCATGAAGTACGTTCTGACAGTGATATGTCCGATCTTCACATTGTGTTGAATACATCATTGAGCGGTAACTTTAACCATGCAATGGCTGAAAAAGTAGGGATGGATAAGTTTATTTCTAAATTCCAACCGGACGTACTCGTTGAAACTGTGCAAGAGAGATTAAGAGAAGTGCTGGTCAACTAACTTTTATGAAAAAGGGAAACACCAGTGTTTCCCTCAGTTTTTAGCTTAAGTGTTAAGGTTACTCTTCTGTTTCAACTTCCGCTAACTTTTTTGCAAGCTCGATTGGGTCAATCTCTTCACAGTCAGAATCGAGAATCCAATTAATGCCTACCATCACCCCGTCTTCATTTAAGTCATCAACCCAAAATTCCATAAACTCTTTTAGAGTAATCACTTGTGGCTGGTAATCTTCCCATTCTTCAACGCAGTGTTTTTTTGCTTCTTCTTCAGAAGACCAAACAGGTAAAGTGTCAGTTTCTTCAAATTGAGCAGAATCACAAACTACCCAGTCTTCACCACTTTTATCAGCTAATCCCCAGAATTGCTGAGTTTCTGCAACTTGTGCCACAAAAGTGGTCAGCGTTGGTGTGATTTCTGTCATAATGTACTCTCTTTATTAATTTCTGGTGCATAGTATACAAGCTATATACAGTGTGACTAGTTTTTAGAAATGGTTTCAGTGCATTATTTTCCCAAGGAGTGAATTGTTAATGAAGCAATTTGGATGGTTAGGGCTTGTTCTTTCCGGCGTTAGTTTTTTTTCACAGGCCGCTAACAGTGATTTTCAAACCTGTCTTACACGCTTAAAATCAACAGCATTATCTAATGGTATAACTCAAGCCACAATAACGGATACATTAGATAGGGTTAAACCAAGAAAACAGGTGATTAAAGCTGATAAGAATCAGCCCGAATTCACCAGCACTTTTCAGCATTATTTTGATAAAAGAGTAACGGCTTGGCGAGTATCAAAAGGCCGTGAAATGATGAAAGAGCATCATGAGCTATTAGTAAAGCTTACTAATAAATACGGTGTACCTGGTCAATACATTGTCGCCTTTTGGGGATTAGAAACGAACTATGGTGGTTATAAAGGCAACCTGCCTGTTATTGACTCATTAACGACGTTAGCGTGTAAACCTCGTCGAGCGAAATTTTTCACACAAGAATTAATGACGGCACTCAAACTGAAACAGAAGAATGGTTTTAGTTATGATCAAATGCGAGGTTCATGGGCGGGTGCAATGGGGCATACTCAGTTTATGCCAAGCACATTTGCTCGATATGCCGTGGATGCTGATGCTGACGGCAAAGCGGATTTATGGAACAGTGAAGTAGATGCTTTGACTTCAGCAGCTAATTTTTTAATGCATTTAGGTTGGAAGAGAGAACAACGCTGGGGAAGAGAAGTTCAATTACCCACACAGTTTGATTACACGCCGATAGCTGAAAAACAAAAAAAATTACTGTCTGAATGGCGATCGCTTGGGATACAAAAGGCTGACGGTAAGGCATTGCCAGTTGTGAATGGTATGAAGGCAGTTTTATATTTACCTTCAGGTCACAAAGGTCCTGCATTTTTAGGCTATGACAACTTTAATGTGATAATGAAGTGGAACAGAAGTGAATTCTATGCCATTTCTGTCGGTCACCTTGCTGATCGAATTGCAGGAGCTGGAAGGCTTATCAATCAACCTTTAAAAATCCCTAAATTTAAAAGACAAAACATTAAAGCTATGCAGAAAAAGCTGCTTGATTTAGGCTATAAAGTTGGTAAACCAGATGGTATTATCGGGCGGAATACGGTTAAAGCATTACAGCAATACCAAAAGAAACAAGGCATTCTTGCTGACGGGTTTCCTAGTAAAATAACATTCATAAAAATGGGAATTAAGGACTGATTATGGCACAGCTGACTCTGGATGAGTTAAGTTTCGAGCAAAAGCAACGATTAGCATTTATTGATTTTAGCTTGCAGTATTTTGGGCAGATATCAGTACAAGATTTGATTAAAAAGTTTGCGGCTGGTTTGGCAGTATCTAATCAAGATTTTCATATTTATCGTTGTTTAGCATCAGAAAACTTTCAACACAATCAAGAGGCTCAGCTGTACCACCGATTACCCAGTTTTAAACCGGTATTCCCACATGATGTGGAGTCTGTTTTACACGGTTTAGCCAATGGATTTGGTGATGGTCTTTCCCAGCCTGTTGATCCAAGCCAAATTTGCTTTGATGCAATAAAGCTCATTCATCCAGATACAAATATAATTGCAACAATTATGCGTGCAATTCAGCATAAACATGCCGTGAAAATTCAATACGTTTCAACGTCGTCTGGTGAGTCTGAAAGAGAGTTTGTGCCTCATGCTTTGATTAATAATGGTCAACGCTGGCAAATGCGTGGGTTTGATAGAGTGAACAACCGGTTTGCTGATTTTGTTGTTACCCGTATTAAACAGATTAATGGCTCTGACTCAGATGTTTATATTCAAGAAATGGCTGAGTCTGATAAGCATTGGCAAGACGTCGTAGAGCTTTTTTTAATGCCACATCCAGCTTTAAAGCATCCAGAAGCCATTGAGTTAGATTTTCAAATGCAACAAGGTGAATTAGTGATTCAATGTCGTGCAGCCCTAGCAAGTTATCTACTGAGACAGTGGAGTGTTGATTGTTCGCATAATCATCAATTTACAAACGGTGTGTGCCAACTCGCTTTAAAAAATCATGACGTGCTCGAGCAACTTGAAAATACAACGATTGTTCCAGGGGCTCACTAATCCCGAGGTTGTGATAAACTCCGCTGCAAATTTTATAAAAGAGCTTGAAAATGACAATTACTAAAGACAAAGTTGTGCAGTTTAATTACACCTTAAAAGATGAGAAAGGTGAAGTTTTAGAGTCTAATGTTGGTCAAGATCCAATCGCTTATCTTCATGGTCATAGTAATATGATGATTGGTGTTGAAAAAGCGATGGAAGGGAAAGGTGCTGGAGAATCACTCTCTGCAACTTTGCCTGCTGCAGAGACTTATGGTGAGAAGATTGAAGGCGCTGAGCAGCGTGTGCCTGTTAAACATCTAATGGGTGCAACAAAAGTTTGGAAATCTGGCATGACAGCCACAGTCAATACTGATCAAGGCCAACGCCTAGTAACTATTCTTAAAGTCGGTAAATTTATGGCGACGATTGACACGAATCATCCTCTCTCTGGTCGTGAATTAACTTTTGAAATTGAAATCAAAGATGTGCGTGATGCAACACATGAAGAAGTGGCGCATGGACATGCTCATGGCGTGGGTGGTCATCACCATTAATTAAGATTATGGGGCTATTGAACAATTCAAGATGAGTATTTTACTGAGTTGTTTTGTGGCCTCTTTTTAGGTTGAGTAAGATTAAATGTGCTCAACTCAAAAAGACTTAAATTTTGTTAAGTACATCTTCAAATATACTAAATTAATGATTTACAAAAAAGCATTTTAACCTTTTCTATTTGTCATTTAATACTTTGTTTAAATTTCTTCATGATTGCAGATCATTTAAGGTCTGTTTAACTCAAGTTTTCTTCTATCTTCTTCATGACATATCAGATTTGCGGCCTCTTGATCGAGTATTTTCAGCGAGTACACTAATGCTGTGTTATTAAGACTATCTTTTACCTCTAGGTCAACTTTACTGCGTAACAAGCTAGTAAGATATTCGCCGTCCTTTTGTTCGATAGCTTGGTGAAGAGCTGGTAATCCTGATTTGTCTAATAGAGCTTGGTTGGCTTTGTGAGTCAATAACAAGTCTACCATTTGTCTACGTTTATGTTTTACCGCAATCATAAAGGCTGTTTGTTCATTTTTACCAAATTGTTCATTAATGTTTGCACCGGTGTGAATAAGCAGTTCAGCGATTTGAATGTCTTGGTTATGTTTTACTGCAACACTGAGGAGTGAGCTCTGTAAGGTTGGTGCCGCTCTTGAAATGCTGAATCGAGGAGAGTCGAGCATCGTCGAAACAGCGGCTTTATTTCCTAGTTTTATTGCATAATGCAATGGAGATTGAGACTCGTTATCACAAACGAGGTCAACATAGGCTCCCAATGAAACTAACTCTGAAATAACGCCAAGTTGGTTATTTTCTATTGCTATGTGGAGTGCACTTTTACCGCCTTCATTTCTACTTGTTAAACTAGCTCCGGCATTAACTAATAACCTCACAATGTTGCGATCACCATGCTCAGCAGCATAAGCCAGAAGATTTGATCTACTTCCCTCTAGTGGTTTGTCTAGATCATAAACATTTCCTTTAAGTAAAACTTCCACAATTTCATGTGAATGGTTTTTAACGGCTAATTGAAGAGGCGTTAGCCCATTAATTAAAAAACGGTTCACTGAAGTATATTTACAACATACCATTGCAACTAACGATGGTTCACCAGATTCAACTGCAAGGTGCAGTGGCGATGTGCCATACTTTCTGTCAACTTTGCAGTTGCTCGCTCCATTGTTTATCAGAGTGTGGACTAGAGCATATGCTTTTTCTTTAATCGCAAGGTGAAGTAAAGTTGTTTCTCCGTTGAATATCATTGCTTTTATATCGATTTTGTATTTTTCCGAGGTACTTGCTATCGATGCTTCAATAAGAACGTTTGCTATATCGTAAAGTTTATTTCTCAAAGCAAGTTGTAAGGGCGTTTCACCCTTGTTATTTTTCCAATTATGAAAGCTAGTGGAGCGGCTAAGCATCAATTTAACAATCTCAGAACTACCAGATTCTACTGCAAGGTGTAATGGAGTTATGGCGTCTTTATCATACTTAAAAGAGTAGGCGTTTAATTTAATTAATGTATGCACAGCAGCTAAATTTTTCGCCCTGAAGGCTATGTGTAATAGCGTCTCTTTAGTCGGTTCTGGTGCTGAGTTAACATCGACTTGACCCGTTAAAAGCTCATCGAGTAGAAAATTAAAATTATTTCTAATCACAAATGATACGTCGTTGAATGTTATTTCTTTAACGAGAATATTTGGTTTGCAGCCAACGTCATGTAATGCGCAAAGCATATTAGAGTTGCGATTTATCAGAGCTAAGTGCATGAGACTGTACTTATCGTCAACTTTTTTTGATGTTAACTCGCAAGTAGAAAAAGTTTTTAAAAGGCATGAAAAGAGATGATCTTGTCCATTTTTCATGCATAAGATGAGCAAGTCAAATCTTTGTGGTGTAGGTAACGCAGCAATGCTACCAGCAATATAAGTATAGTTATTCGTATCAAAGTTAATTACTAAGGCTAAGAGATCATCATTGATATTTGAAATGAGAAGTTTATATACTTCTTCAGGTGAAAAAGTCGCTAACACAGTAGAAAGTAATTCTTCATTTTTATTGTCGAAACTATGTTTAAGGAGTAAACACCTTTCCTTGAACTCGAGAGCTGCGATACTTTCAGACTCAATAGACGTTGGTTTCGATGGCTTTAGTAGAGGATCATCTGCAGCATAATTTAACCAGTCTAAGCCAGAATTTTTGGAGACGACGGCTTCAGGTGCTTTTGTACGCGGCCTTTTTAGATTTACTTGCTGGTGACGCTGGCTTACAACTGAAGCTTTTTCATCACTCTTCATCTTGAACCCTTCAAGTTCAGAGGCTGAAGAATATAGAGTTTTACTCTGTTGTTTCTGTTCTTGTCTTCCAATTTCTTGGGATGGTTCAATCGGTGTACTTTTGATAAAGCAACGCAACTGAGGTAGTGATGTTTCTACTAGGCTACAAGTAAATGAATCTAACTCAACTTCGTGTATCCCTCTTCTGCCTTGAGAAGCAAAAAAATCAACCGCTTCCTTTTGAGGAGACCTCGCTTGAAATTTAGTGTGAGTTTCTGCTTTGTCGCTGGTAATGGTTAACGCAGAGCTAACTTCTAAACTGGATTCATCAGTTTTGTTTTGAGTTGAAAGGTACTCTTTCAGTTCAATATAATGTGAATTGTTATCTACAGCCATATTTGTAAACGTTATGACATATTTTATATTGACAATATCATCCCAAACTTGTTGTTTCAGTGAAATATTCTTAACTTCACAAACATCAAAACTTTATTTATTTGGTCATTGTTGACCTCTTTAAAATTTAAAGTCACATAGATTCTGCTTTATCTATTTTTACTTTTTCACGGAGTGTTGATTTTTTGTGATAAAATGCGCGGCTTTTAGGGAGTTGTAAAAGGGACATATAATGAATACAACAAAAAAATTCTCAGCCTCAATCATTCTTAAGGCGCTGCCAGTTTTAATTATTATTATCGCTATTTTCCAATCGTTCTATACCGTTAGTGAAGGTCACGTTGGTGTAGTTAAGCGTTTTGGTGAAGCTAAGCATCAAGAAAATCCAGGACTTCATTTTAAAATTCCATTTATTGAAACTGTGGAGTTTATTGAAGTTCGAACTCGTAAAAATGCTGAAAGAATGGCATCAAGTACTAAAGAACAGATGCCAGTGACGATTGAAGTTTCAGTCAACTGGACCGTCAATAAAGATGCTGCGCTTGATCTATTTAAAAAATATGGTGGATTAAGTCAATTCGAGCAAAGAATTCTTGATCCTAGATTTAGAAGTGCAGCAAAGGATACCATTCCTCAGTTTGAAGCTGAGCAATTGATCCAAGATAGAGCTAGTGCTATTCAGGGCATCGAAAGAAGGCTTACTGAAGAGATGGCCGGATTCCCTGTGGTTGTAGATAACATCCAGATTGAAAACATTGTATTACCAAAAAAATACATCAATTCCATCGAAATCAAGCAAACTGAAAAGAACCTTGCAGCAGCAGAAGAGCATAAACTTGAACGTCAACGTTTAGAGGCTCTTCGTGCGGTAAACACTGCGGACGCAAAAGCAAAAGGTATTCTAAAGGTCGCAGAGGCTGAAGCTCAATCTATCTTGTTAAAAGGTAGAGCAGAAGCAAAAGCAATTGAAGCAAAGGCCAAAGCACTTAAAAATAATCCATTGATTGTTAAGCTAACAGAAGCCCAAGCTTGGGATGGAAAGTTGCCTTCAACAATGTTAGGCGACGGTGCAATGCCAATCATGGATATGCGCAGTTTAGAAGCTAAAAAATAGTATCAATAAAACCAATTAAGAAGTAGGGCAGTTCAATGGCATTAACTCCAGAACAAGCAATTATTGTTGAACCAAGTGTAAAAGCGGAAGCGTGCGTGATTTGGCTTCATGGTTTAGGAGATTCAGGTGCAGGGTTTGCGCCTGTGGTACCTATGTTAGGTTTACCTCAAGATCATAATGTGCGATTTGTTTTTCCGCATGCTCCTGAGCAACCCGTTACCATCAACGGTGGTGCGGTAATGAGATCTTGGTATGACATAAAAAGTATGAACTTACTTGACCGTGCTGACATGTCTGGAGTTCAAGAGTCTGAAGCTAAAGTAAAATTGATTCTTGAAGATCAAATTGAAAGTGGTATTCCGGCTGACAGAATCGTTCTTGCTGGTTTTAGCCAAGGTGGTGTTTTGAGCTTATATACAGGCTTACGCTATCCAGAAAAATTGGCTGGTATTATGGCGCTTTCTTGCTATTTACCTCAGGGAGATACTCTGCCTGACGGGTTGAGTGACGCAAACCAACACACTTCAGTATTACAGCATCATGGAGAGCAAGACCCTGTTGTTCCTATTTCCGCTGGTAAGATGGCTAATCAAGCGTTACTTAATTCTGGATACGATACTCAATGGAAGAGCTTTCCAATGCCTCATTCAGTTTTGCCTCAACAACTAGCTGAAATTGGTCAATGGTTAAGCAAACAGCTTCTGTAGTGACTTTTAAATAGACACTTTTAGTTTGACCTTTGTTCTCTAAATGAAACAATATTGTTAAATTAACAGTTAAAATAATTTCATCTCGTTTCAAGCGCTTAGGTGAGTAATCATCTAAGCGTTTTTGTTTATTAGCAGAATCACAATAGGTTATTAATGTTAATGTTTTTTTTAATGGACAAAATATATAAATAAAACTTAAAAAATAATAACTTAGGTCACATTTATTACTTCTTTTAATAACAAAGTGTTTTCAACTTCTGATATCATGCGCCGCAATGAATAGCGTCCTGCATAAACAATAAATCCTTATAAAAGGAATCAAGGTCGCTGAAATTTCATGTAATAAATGCTGAGTGAACTCGGCAACATAAAATCAAGGGGTTGATTATAATGAGTAATAAACTAGTAAAAGGCTTAGTAGCCTCTGCTGTACTTGCAGCATTAACTGGCTGTGGCAGCGACAACAAAAAAGAGACAGTTGAACCTACTCCAACACCAGTAACTTGTGCTGAAGCTGGCGACGCTTGCGTTAAGTTCACTGTACTTCACACTAACGACAACCATGGTCGGTTCTGGGAGAATAAGAACGGCGAGTACGGAATGGCTGCTCGTAAAACTTTGATTGATCAGCTTCGTGCAGAAGTTGAAGCTGAAGGTGGCACTACACTTCTTTTATCTGGCGGTGACGTAAACACAGGTGTACCTGAGTCAGATCTTCAAGATGCACGCCCTGACTTCATTGGTATGAACTTAATGGAATATGACGCAATGGCCGTTGGTAACCATGAGTTCGATAACCACTTAGATGTAGTTGAAATGCAACGTAAGCTAGCAAACTTCCCAATGCTTGCTGCAAACATTTATGAAACTGAAACTGATGATGACGGTAAAGAAACACTTGTACGTTACTTCGATGCTTACAAAGTATTTGAATTAAATGGCTTACGTGTAGCAGTAGTTGGTTTAACAACTAAAGATACAGTTAAAATTGGTAACCCAGAATTTATTAGTGAGCTAACGTTCACTGATCCAGCTGAAGAAATGAAGAAAGTTATCGCTGAAATTAAAGCAGGTGATAAAGCTGATCTTATCTTCGCTACGACTCATATGGGTCACTTTAAAGATGGCCAGCATGGTTCAAATGCTCCTGGTGATGTTAAGTTAGCACTTGCTCAAGAAGCTGGTGATTTATCTGCCATCATTGGTGGTCACTCACAAAACCCTGTTTGTATGGAAAACTATGATGGTTACAAGCCAGGTGAAGCTTGTACTCCTGATCAGCAAAATGGCACTTTTATCATGCAAGCGCATGAATGGGGTAAGTACGTTGGTCGTGCAGATTTCGAATATTTCAATGATGAACTACACCTATCAAGCTACGAATTAGTACCAGTTAACTTAAAAGTTAAAAACGAAGCTGGTGAGCGTGTATTAGTGGGTGATGCAATTACTCCTGATGCTACTGTTCGTGAAATTCTTCGTCCTTACCAAGAAAAAGGTCAAGCTCAGTTAGATGTTGCTATTGCTAAAACGAATGGCAAATTAGAAGGTGAGCGTGCTGTTGTTCGTAAAGGTCAAACAAACTTAGGTCATTTACTTGCTCAAGCTCAACGTGAAGTTTACGCTGGTGAACCAGCAGATTTCTCTGTAATGAACTCTGGTGGTGTACGTGCTTCAATCGAAGCGGGTGACGTTAGCTACCGTGACGTATTAACTGTTCAGCCTTTTGGTAATAAAGTAATGAAGTTCACCATGAACGGTGCTGATGTTGCAAGCTACATGAATACTGTTGCACGTGTAGACATTGGTGCAAAAGGTTCAGGTGCATACCCACAGTTAGTTGGTATCAAAATGACAGTTAACTGTACTGCTGAAGACAATGGCATTACTATTCACGAAATTAACGGTAAAGATTTTGACGCTGCGGCAATGTACAGCTTCACTGTACCAAGCTTTAATGCTGCTGGTGGTGACGGCTACCCATCATTAATCGGTGACACTGCGTTTGACAGCCTAGTTATGACTCCAGATGCTGGTCACATTGATGAGCAAGCTCTAAAAGCTTACTTTGAACGTGAATCAGAGAACAATACTGTTACTATCGATGTTTCTGAAAGTTCTAAACATGCACCAGTTGCAGCTGACTTAGTATTCGAAAATACTTTAGACGAAGCTGGTAAGGCTTGTTTACTTCCAAGCGCTGAATAATAACTAATTATTCGAATAAAAAGGTCGCTTTTAGCGACCTTTTTTTATATATAAATTCGAGTTTGTGAATTAATTTATTCCTAATCATTATTTTCACTAGAATTCCAATATATTAGCCTGTCTCATTATATTAGATCGCTGCGAAATACTTGAAAGCTCAACATGTCCGGTTTTTATTGAAAATAGCAATAGTTTACTGATGAAGATATTTACAAATTTTTACTGAGTTTTAATTTGTAGCTCCTAGAGGCCGCTCCCAATTAACGATTTCGATTCTCTGTTGTGGATTTTTTGTTTATTCAATACGACGAATGTGAGGTGAAGTAGTTCTACATAAGCATTCGGCAACACAGAAGAAACGAAAAATATACACAGCCCTTCGGGTTACGCCTAAAATTGGCAAACTCTTTGTTACTCATCTTTCATTTAGCTCACTAAACTTCTATCTTCGTGCCTCGATTTCACCAATTTTAGGCAGTAACAAATCGAAATGACTAATTGGGAACGGCCTCTAATAAGTTATGCAAAAAAATAGAAAAAATTAAAGCTACTTAGTTCTGCTTTTTTCACCTAAACTCAAAAAGTGATCAATATTGACAAAAGGATGGAAAATGGAAGGTCAAGAACGTGAAATGAGTTTGAGATTTCTTGCTGAGCCTGCTGATGTGAACTTTGGAGGTAAAGTTCATGGTGGTGCTGTAATGAAGTGGATTGATTTAGCGGCTTATGCCTGTGCAGCTCAGTGGAGTGGTAAGTACTGCATTACAGCTTATGCTGGAGGCATTCGATTTGTCGAGCCGATTCACGTAGGCAATATGATAGAAGTTAATGCAAAAGTACTTTATACCGGAAGAACCTCTATGCATATTGGTATTGATGTTCGAGCAGGTGATCCAACTGAAACAGATAAGTATTTGAAAACTCACTGTTTGGTGATCATGGTTGCAGTTAATGCTGATGGCAAATCGACACCGGTTCCTCAATGGGAACCTAAAACAGAGCATGATATTTATCTTAGGGATTCAGCAATTAAATTGATGGACATGCGGAAAAAGATCGGTGCAGAAATGGAATCATTTGTCCATGAAGCTTAGTGTTTTCTCTAGCACTTCAAAATAGTTTCCTTTCTTTTCCCTCTTCTATGTAGTTTCAAGTTTATCTAATGGTAGACTTGAAACTATGTAACCTATTTGTCACAAAAATAATAATAAATGAATGTTAAGCATTTTTTGGCTTTGGATTATGGAACTCAAAGCGTCAGAGCGATAATATTTGATAAAGCAGGAAAAGCGCTTTATCAGTCTCAAATTAAAGTAGAGCCATTTATTGATGGCGAAAAGGGTTCTGCTGAGCAAAATCCTGAATATTGTTACCAAAAGCTTGTTGAATCAGTCAGGCGTTTGCTTACAGTAAATAATATTGATCCTTCCTTAATATCATCAGTAGCACTAACAACTCAGAGAGCCTCAAGTGTATTGCTTGATAGTGAGCATAAACCGATATCTCCAATTTATATGTGGTCAGATACAAGGCTCGCTGACGAAACTAAACTGTCGACGATGAGTTGGTATTTTCGTTTGGCTTTCAAAATCGTTGGCATGTCCAATCGTATTACCTTTTTGAGAAAGGCTGCTAAGGTAAATTATTTGAAAGAACATAAGCCTGAGCTTATTGATTCTGCCGATAAAGTCGCCTTATTTAGTGGTTATTTGACACACAAAATTACAGCAAAGCTTGTTGATAGTATTGCCAGTCAAGTGGCTTATTTACCCTTTGATTACAAAAAATTAGATTGGGCTCAATCGATAAGTTGGCGTTGGCAGGCTTTAGCTTGCAACCGTGAACAGATGGTTAATTTAGTACCTGCAACGCGTTTTATCGGCAATATATGCGCTAATTTTGCTAAGGACACTGGATTAGAACCGACAACAAAAGTTTATACGGCTGGCGGTGATAAAAACTGTGAAATGTTCGCTGGAGGTTCAGGTGAACTTGGAATTGCCAATGTAAGTTTAGGTAGTGCAGCAAGTATCAGTATAGGGCTCGATACCTTTCAAGAAACCTTTCGATATATGCCTTCTTTCCCTTCGTTACTTGAGAATCAGCATATTAATGAAGTCCAGTTAGAGAGAGGATTTTGGTTGCTGACTTGGTTGATAGATGAGTTTGGGAAAGAAGATAAAAACAAAGCAAGATTGCTTGGCAAAAGCGTTGAAGAATATATTTGCACTGAAATCGAAAGTATTCCTGCTGGTTCAGAGGGGCTGATGTTAAGTCCGACGTGGTCGCAAGGTGTTATTTTTCCTGGGCCTGAAGCTAAAGGTAGTATTGTAGGTTTTACGCCAAAGCATACTCGGTTTCACCTTTATCGTGCAGCGATAGAAGGAGTCTTATTCACTTTAAAAGCTGCATTAATCCGACTGGAAAAGAAACATAATTTTCCAATTGCCGTGGTTAGAGTCACTGGTGGTGGCAGTAAAAGTAAACAGGTCTTACAAATGGCCGCAAATATATTTAATCGACCGATTGAAACGATTGATGTGGATGAAGCCTCCGCATTAGGGGCGGCAATGTGCTGTGCGGTAGGAGAAAAGGTATACCCTGATCTCGTGTCAGCGAGAGATAGCATGGTTAAAATTAAAGAACGTATTCAACCCGAGCAAAATGTTTCTGAGCAATATCAGAATTTATTCTCGGCACACAGCAAAATTTATGGCAAGTTAAAACCAATTTTCAAAGAATTAGTAACTAGGGGATTTTAATGGCAAAAGTCGCATTTATAGGTTTAGGCGTAATGGGTTACCCAATGGCTGGTTACCTTCAAAAAGCCGGACATGAAGTTACCGTGTATAACCGAACTACATCAAAATCAGAAGCTTGGGTAAGTGAGTTTGGCGGTACTTTTGCTCTAACGCCTAAAGATGCTGCACAGGGAAGTGAGTTTGCTTTCACTTGTGTTGGCAATGATGACGATTTGAGGCAAGTTGTACTTGGTGAGAACGGGGTTTTGCAAGGTTTAGAATCTGGTTCTACGCTTATCGATAACACCACAGCGTCAGCTGAAGTGGCTAGAGAGTTATACTCTGTTTTAGCGGATAAAAACATTGGGTTCTTAGATGCACCTGTATCAGGTGGTCAAGCTGGTGCGGAAAACGGAGCGTTAACCGTTATGATTGGCGGCGAGCAATCTGTGTTCGACAAGGCTCAACCTGTGATTATGTCTTTTGCTCGATGTGCCGAACGCATTGGTGATGCTGGAGCTGGCCAACTGGCAAAAATGGTGAATCAAATCTGTATTGCAGGTGTTGTGCAAGGGTTATCTGAAGGCCTCAATTTTGCAAAAAATGCTGGGCTAGATGGCGAAAAAGTTGTGGAAGTGATCAGCAAAGGTGCTGCTCAAAGCTGGCAAATGGAAAACCGATATCAAACAATGCTAAAGGGTGAGTATGACTTTGGATTTGCTGTGGATTGGATGCGCAAGGACTTAGGTATTGCGTTAGATGAAGCACGTAAAAATGGTAGTGCATTACCGTTAACCGCAATGGTTGATCAGTATTACCAAGAAGTACAAAACATTGGTGGTCGCCGATGGGATACATCAAGCTTAATGGCAAGATTAGAGACCTATAAGAACTAAATTAAAGGCGAGGGTTGATGACTCTCGCCGTTAATTATTTTTAGCCTTCGAGCTCAACAACAACATGTTCTAATTCAACAGAAGTCAGATCATGCAGTGCATTTAAACTCGCATTAGCCAAACTGATTTTTCCTTCAGCAGACTCTACCAAAACAGCACGTTTTATTTCACTGTATTGACGGTTGTGTCTCACTAGGTTCGTGAGCGCCATTTGCATTGGTTGCATTGACGGATTAAAAGCCGCATTTTCAGCGTATCGACCTGAATACAGTGAGCCATCTTCTAATTCAAGCGTTACCGCACTGAAACTCTTACTGTATGGCGCATAACTTTTATTCGCCTGATGGGTTGCTTCTAAAACGACGGGATCTTCACTTACTAATTTCATTTGTACAGCTTCAGAAACTAGTAGAGGCGTAGTCACATTTAAATCTTTAGGACCAAACGCATACGGTAAGTAATATGATAAAGGCTGAGTTTCTTGTTCTGGCAAATGGATTCGAATGTTTTGGCTTTCGACAAGTTCATTGATGAATTGGCGACAATGACCACAAGGGCTGTAATTGACAATAATATCGGTAATGTGGCGTTCGCCCAGTAACCAAGCATGGCTAATGGCACTTTGTTCTGCATGAACAGAGTGACCGAGTGCTTCACCTGGTAACTCTAAGTTCGCTCCCATATAAATGTCGCCGCTTGCTCCACGAGCAATAGCACCGACGTAAAATTCACTGATTGGTGGATTAGCCAAAGCAGCAGCAACAGGCAACATCGCCATCAGTAGTTCATGTTCTTGCAAACCACTGATGCGTTGTAATTGTTCTACTTGTTTAGCGTCAAAATGTCCTGAAAATTCATCATCCAATAGCGGCACTAGCGCTTGTGCCAATAAAGGTGGCAATTGGGCAATGCTTTGTACAAATCTATCTTGCATGTCCCGTGTCCTCAATTTTTATGTTTATGGAGCTCGATTCTAAATAAGATCAAACTAAGATAATGCGATTAGCCTCTCATTTATCTGTTGTTTTTCTTAATTATTGAGCATTTGTTAGTCATTTAACCATAAAATTACAAAGACTGTAAGTAACTGCATAATGCGGCTAATAATTTCTGCTTATTCTCATCTGATTCAGTGTCATGAAGCAAGTTCTCAATTTTGAGAATATAATCCGGATCATTAAGTTTAGCTTGGCAAAAATCCTTCCACTTGATTGCTTCATCACTGCTCAATGTTTCTGGATAATTACGAGCCCGATAACGAAATAGCATTTTTTCAAGGCGTGAGTCCTCAAAATTAAGCTCTAATGCTGCTAGATTTTGTGGAGCAGTTTGACGAACGATCGCAATTTTACTTTTATCAGCATGACTAAAGAAACCACCTGAGTATAAAGATTCATCAGGGTCAACATCTTCATTAGTCGTAAAATGACTTTCACTGAACAGCGCAGTCAACTTTTCACGAATATGTGGATTTTGCTTTAATTTTTTATACTGCTCACGAGCAAATTCTTTATTGATGTCTAATCGCTGTGCATTTTCATCGGTCAAAGTTTTAGCCGTAGTGATAAAAGGGCATTTATTCAGGTGAATCTGCTTAACTGAAATCGGCAGCTCATCCTCGCTAAGCTCTGAGCGAGATGTGTACATACGGGTCTTTATTTCTTCGACATCTAAATCAATTAAGGGCTGGATATCCATCGCCAAGTTAATGCAAATAATGGCATTTTTATTATCAGGATGATGGGCAACAGGTGCAATAAGCGTTGTACAACCGTGTTTCGCTTGAATTTTAGAGCTAACGTGAACCAGAGGTTGCATGTTCAAAACATCTACGTGAGCGGATACAGCCTGTTTACGACGTAAATTAAAATAGTAGTCATAAAGCTTTGGCTGTTTGTCTTTAATGAGTTTCGCAAAGGCAATGGTGGCTTTTACATCTGATACTGCATCATGTGCACTTTCATGTGTTAAGCCGTTCTCAGCTGTTAGTCTCTCGAGTTTGAAGCTTGGGCTTCCGTCTTCATTCGTAGGCCAGTTAATGCCTTCAGGACGAAAGGCATAGCAAGCTCTGGCTAAGTCGATTATATCCCAGCGAGAATTGTTGTTTTGCCATTCACGTGAGTACGGGTCAATGAAATTCCTAAAGAAACCGTAGCGACTTACTTCATCATCAAAACGCAAAGAGTTATAGCCAGTGACGCATGTATTGGGCTGGCTAAAAATTTGATGTATGCGTTGCATGAATTCAGCTTCTGGAATACCACGTGTGTTAGCGATTTGTGGTGTTATGCCTGTAACAAAAATGGCTTCAGGTTTCGGCAAGTAATCAGGAGATTGTTTACAGTAAAAGCTGATTGGTTCTTCAATAATATTAAGATCTAAGTCTGTACGAATTCCTGCAAACTGAGCTGGGCGATCTTTAGCTGGGCTAACCCCGAAGGTCTCGTAGTCGTGCCACAATAAAGTTGGCTGTTCGCTAGTGTTCATGTGTGTCCTTTATTGTTGGCACCTGCTCTCTTGGAGCTTGTGTGGTAGCAAGCTATGCTCTCGATACAAAATGAATTGTTGAACCAACTTAATTATCGCTTTAGATGTCTATGTAATCAACAGCGAACGATTCTAACTGATTATCAATAAACCATATTATTATCTTCGAGTGTCTTTTATAACTTTTTAATGAAATAAATCCTAGTTTCCTAGTGTCTCTTTAAACAATTGAAGCATTTGTAAGTTCATTGTTAATAAATTTCTAGGGATAACTATGATAAAACCAATAATAATGGCTGGTGGTTCAGGTACTCGATTATGGCCGTTATCTCGCGAATTATTTCCCAAACAGTTTTTATCATTAGATGGTGAAAGCTCGATGTTACAAGCGACGTTAAAACGATTAGTTAACATTGAACATCAAACACCGACAATCATTTGTAATGAGCAACATCGTTTTGTTGTTGCGGAGCAGTTGAGGACACAGCTTTCTTATAAGTCGAATATTCTGCTTGAGCCTACAGCAAAAAATACTGCACCAGCTATAGCGCTTGCGGCTTTCGATAGCCTAAACAAAGGCGAAGATCCTATTCTTTTGGTTTTAGCTTCTGATCATATCATCAAAAATGAAGATGCTTTTGTCACCTCTGTTCATCAAGCAAAATTAGCGGCTGAAACAAATAAACTCGTCACTTTTGGCGTTGTGCCAAAATCACCAGAAATCGGTTTTGGCTATATAAAGTCAGGTAATGCATTGGAACAAGGCTATGAAGTTGACCAGTTTGTTGAAAAGCCAGACTTGGAAACAGCAAAAGATTATTTAGTGAGCGGTAAATACTTTTGGAACAGTGGCATGTTTATGTTTAAAACCAGTGTTTTTTTAAATGAATTAGAAGCACATCGACCTGAAATCTATAACTCATGTAAGGCTGCATTTGAAACGCTAGAAACTGACAGTGACTTTTCCCGGTTTGATAAAAGCGTTTTTGAAACTTGTCCAAGTGACTCTATTGATTACGCTGTAATGGAAAAAACGAAAAGTGCAGTTGTCGTTCCTTTGGATGCAGATTGGAGTGATGTGGGGAGTTGGTCAGCACTTTGGAATATTGAGAGTAAAGACAAAAACGGAAACTCCTGTAAAGGTGATGTTATGACTATTGATACAAATAACTCCTTTATTTCGGCAAATGATAAGCTGATTGCAACGATAGGTTTGGATGATGTTGTGATTGTCGATACGAAAGATGCATTATTAGTATCAAAACGCTCTGAAGTTCAAAAGGTAAAACAAGTTGTTACTGAGTTGAATGCTCAAGGTCGAATTGAAGCGAAAAGTAGCCGCAAAGTTTATCGACCTTGGGGTAAGTATGATTGCATTGATACAGGTGAACGCTTTCAAGTTAAACGAATAACAGTAAAGCCTGGTGCTAAGTTGTCACTGCAAATGCACCATCACCGTGCCGAACATTGGGTTGTTGTGAAGGGGACAGCAAAGGTTACTAAAGATAATGAAGAAATTCTTCTTACCGAAAACCAGTCGACATATATCCCAGTTGGAAGTATTCATGCATTGGAAAATCCAGGCCTAGTAAACCTTGAATTGATTGAAGTTCAATCAGGCTCTTACCTTGGTGAAGATGATATTGTGCGTTATGAAGATAAATACGGCAGAGCCTAACATGACACCATTAACCTGTTTTAAAGCTTATGATATTCGCGGGCAATTAGGCTCAGAGCTTAATGAGAGAGTCGCTTATGACATAGGACGTGCTTATGCCAGAGAAATTAAGCCTAAAACGGTTGTTTTAGGTGGTGATGCACGAGCAACCAGTGAATCATTGAAAATGGCATTAAGTGAAGGGTTAAGAGTTGAGGGTGTTGATACCTTAGATATTGGTTTAGTTGGAACAGAAGAAATTTATTTTGCTACGTCGAACCTCAATGCTGATGGTGGCATTATGGTTACTGCTTCTCACAATCCAATTAATTATAACGGTATGAAAATGGTGAGAGGGAATAGTGTTCCTGTTTCTGGTGACTCAGGTTTATTTTCAATTAAAGCACTCGCAGAGGCTAAACCTTGGATCCATGAATCTTCACAGAATAAAGTAGGTACCCATAAAGCAACGTCAATTCTTACACCTTACGTTGAAAAGTTACTCACTTACATTGAGGTCGAGCATATAAAACCGCTTAAGATAGTGGTTAACTCTGGCAATGGAACTGCAGGACATGTGATTGATGCTTTAGAGTCAGAGTTTGAACAGCTCAGTGTTCCGATTGAGTTCGTTAAGGTTTTCCATCAGCCTAATGCAAGCTTTCCTAACGGTATTCCAAACCCTCTTTTAGCTGAAAACCGAAAAGCCACAAGTGACGCCGTAATTGAGTATGAAGCAGATTTAGGCATTGCTTGGGATGGAGATTTTGATCGTTGTTTTTTGTTTGATGAGAGTGGTCAATTCATTGAAGGTTATTACATCGTAGGTTTATTGGCTGAGATGTTTTTACGTAAAAATAAAGACGAAAAAATTATTCATGATCCAAGGCTTACATGGAATACCGAAGATATTGTTAAAAGAGCCGGTGGTGCGGCAATAAAAACAAAAACAGGCCATGCCTTTATTAAAGAGCGAATGCGATCTGAGAATGCTATTTATGGTGGTGAGATGTCTGCTCACCATTATTTTAGGAGCTTTTACTATTGTGATTCGGGCATGATACCTTGGCTATTGATTGTCGAATTGATATCAATTTCAAATAAACCTTTATCAAAGCTAGTTAACGAGCGCATCTCACTTTATCCGTCTTCAGGTGAAATTAATTTAAACATTCGCTTTCCCCAACAAGCTTTAGAGGCCGTGAAAAAGAAATATCAGGCTAAAGCTTATGAATCTGATTTAATTGATGGTGTTTCATTTTCTTTTATTGAAAATTCTGGTGTGTGGCGTTTTAACCTGCGTTGTTCTAATACAGAACCGGTAGTGAGGCTAAACGTAGAATCGAAAGAAAGCGATGTTTTGATGAGAGAGAAGACGCAAGAAATAATTACATTTTTGCAGGCATTTAGCGCCTAAAGTGAGGCCATCATCCCTGATGGTTGTTGTTCTATAGGCTGTGAAACATATCACTGATTGCATGGCCTAGCTTATGGAAAAAAGTCTTAACATCACCATCCAATTTATGAAGGGCTCGATTTAAAGGGCCATATTTTTGCAATTGGTCTTTAGCTTTATCTTTATCTTTAGGAATAACATCATGGTTAGGTAATTGCGCCACTAATGATTGCATTTTAGTGATCATTGAACTTAGCGACTTATCCATATCTTGAAATTGCTTTATTTGGTCAGGTGTTAATTGAGTATCAGTTTTACTTGTCGCGGCTGGAGCATGTTTTGGAGCAACCGCTGGAGATGCTATTGATGACATGTCTTGTTCCTCTAATTATTTACTCTGTACATGTCTTATTTTAATTAGAGATGAAATCTTAAATATTAAAATTCTTACATTAAAACCTGAATATGGTCGTACCAGTTGCTGGTTAAGCTTTTTCCAGTACGACGAGATAGGGGGCGGCCTCTGAAAAGTATGAAAAGTGTGATTTTAAGGGTTTATCGAAAATCGTAACGGTTTCATCATCATACTTAATCCAAGTATTTCCTTGGCCTCTCTCAAGGGTATAATAGTGGCCAGAATCTATTGATTCACCATCATGAACAATAATGGATTTTATTTTAAATTTACAAACTTCATACTCTCGTTTAGTGGAATTATAAATTGTTACGTCGAAGGTTTCATCAGTTGGTATTAAGCCCTTTGCTTTAGAAGTGAGCTTAGAAAGTGTTAAATATCCCCCAACACTAGAGGATGAAAACAAACCAACTTGAAGGCGAATCTTTTGAATTTCTTGGGGGTTGGGAGAAGCAATAAAATCAACTTTTCTCCTTTTTGGCCCTCCTGCATACTCAGGAACAACAATCGCGGACCTTTTTGCTGATAATTGTTTACCTATTGTTCTCTTCTTATCAAGATGAAGTACGTAACATGAGTCTGGAGGACCTTTATGTGTTGTCATTTCACCTTCGCTTGGATTTAAAGGAGTAAATTCAGAATTTTCACTAATTTCATGGTCTGAATTTCTAACCTGAGCTAAGTCTACTAAAAATTGAGTAAATTCATGCGAGTCCTCTTGTGTGCTATAACGGTTGCAGAATAGCCTTCTTGCTTTTTTTATACCATCCACTTCATTCTTTGTTAGAGTAAAAGTCTCATTGTTGGGTACTTCAAGTGGTTCTGATTCACTCTCTTGATTTTTATTTTTATGGCACTTTTTTGTTTCTACAGCTTGGCTGATTTTTTCAGGAACATCAGGCTTTTTTTCTACTTCTGTTTGTTGGGGATTAATTATAGTGTTTTTTACTTTTTGAGTAGGAGGCTGGATTGAGGTGTTGGCATATTTTTTTAATAATTTATAAAATTGTTTATGAAGCATGTCTATTTGTATAGCACTGCCTCCGTTTTTTACTTTATGGCATTCATCAGAGAGTGCAGCAAAAGCTGAAGCAAGCTTTTGATAATTTTTTGATTTATTTGGAAAAGAAGAGGCTATTCTTTCGCTCAATCCAGGCTCGCATTCAGAGATAACTTGCTTGAGAGCAGCATTCATGAAGCAAGTTTGTCCATAACGAATAAAGCCTGGAAAAGTACCTTGTATATCAGCTTGACTATCTCTTTGATTTACAAAAAGGCTTAGTGCAGTTGACTCACTAGTTCTCCATTTGAATACATTAATTTTATCGATTACGGTTCTGAGCCCACCGACTCTATTAAAGTCTAAAGTTTTATCTGATGTGCGTTTAACCTTGTAGATTCGGTTTTCAGACGCACCTGTATTGGGGTCTAGGAATGTTAAGTGAAAAGTTTGAGAGTCACCAACCTCTAAGTCACTCAGAGGTTCAATAATGTCTTCCACTCCTAGTACAGAAGCTCTATGTGGGTTCCAAGAAATTTGATATTCAGTTGCCATAATATGTACTCACAAGTAGAGCTATATTTTAGCACTTTGGCTTTATTAGCTTAGTTAATTTCCATTAATAATTAAGTATTAATGTAGATTAATAAAAAGAACTAGTCGGACTAAATTTAATTTCTTGTTGATATGAAAAAGGGAAATTGAATATTCCCTTAAAAGAAGCGCCTTATTATTTCGCAGACAACACTTCAAATAAATGCTTATTTTCTTCCGATAAAGTATCAACTGGTGTTAATACTGCACTTTCTAAAGAATGGTTACAACGGCTTGAACAAACAGCAGCAGTACCTTGAATATAGATCTCTAGCACTTGCTTAGCTTTGGCTAGGCTGGCACCGTAACGGCTGATAACTTGCTCAACGGTTACGTGATGTTTTGGATCGTCCTGCCAGCAATCGTAGTCGGTCGCAATGCCGATTGTGCAATAACAGATCTGTGCTTCACGGGCTAGAAATACTTCAGGCACATTGGTCATGCCAACTAAATCAGCATTAACGGCATTTTTTAGGAATAAACTTTCTGCTTTCGTGCCAAGTCTTGGGCCATCAACACAGGCATAGGTTTTGTTTCTGTGTAATGTGATGTCACACGCTGCGGCGGCTTCTGCTATGCCGTCGGCGAGCGATGAGCAGGTTGGTTCTGCGGTAGACACATGAGCCACTATGCCATTGCCAAAGAATGATTTTTCACGATGATTTTTTACAAAATCAAAATATTGATCTGCGATGGCTAAATCACCCGGTTTTACTTCTTGCTGTAAGCTACCAACCGCAGATAAGCCAATAATTTGTTTAACACCCAAACTTTTTAATGCCCAGATGTTGGCTTTATAGTTTACTTCAGAAGGTAAAAGCTGGTGATTGTTACCATGACGGGGTAAAAATAAAATCTCTTTACCATGGTAAACACCGCGTACAATTTCAGCCGACGGTTTACCAAATGGTGTTGTTATATCGTGTTTTTCTACGGTGATTAGGCCATCAATATTATAAATACCTGTGCCACCAATAATTGCTAACATTTCGTCGTCCTTTTAATTCAATCTTGATAAGTCTGAAACCCAGTCTTTGATTTCATCACGCACTCGGCGGTAGTGGCTTAATGCTTCTTCAGGTGTATTAGCATCTCTTGCCAACTTTGGTGGATCATCAAATTGGCGTTTGATTAGCTGCGTTGTTTGAGCAAAAGTAGGGCAATTACTTGCAGCGTGTTCACAAACCGCAACAACATAATCGAATCTTTTGTTTTCAAATTCATTAAGGGTGTTTGATTGGTGGCGGCTAATATCAATCCCCACTTCTTGCATTACCTTTACTGCAGAAGGGTTAAGGCCATGCGATTCAATACCCGCAGAATAGCTTTCGAATTGCTCGCCTAATATTGCATTAGCAAAACCGTGTGCCATTTGGCTGCGACAGGAATTTCCCGTACATAAAAATAAAATCGATTTCATCGGACTCTCCTTGGTATTACTCTAAATTTCACTACAGCTGGCGCCGTGAGCGAAGCAGCTATAACATCTGTGATGTTTCAAATTGATCTTTTGCGGCATGCTTTCAGTTAATGTGTTTCCCATAAAATAGTCGGGGTCATCATCAACCAACGTGCAAGCGTAAACTTGCATTTCAGTACCTTTTTTGATGATCATTTTTGAGTTGGCACACATGTACTTATCACGCTGTTGCTCGGTCTGATAAGCGGTCATACAGTGAGTCGTAATGTGCGGTACAGATGGTAACGAACCTGGCGGTAAAAAATCTGGAAATGCCACAATATGGGTCTCAGAAGGAATGCCGTTTAATGAAAAAAGGTTTCGATATTGTTGATCAACTTCATCCTGATTTTCATTATTCGCAATATGACGCGCCAGTGATACCGAGAATCCATGCTGATGCAGTTTACGCATACCGATAAAGGCTTTGGCAAAGTTTCCAATGCCTCGACCTTGGTCGTGTTCTTTTTCATCCGGAGAATCAATGCTGATCCGAAATGAAACAGGATGTTGATTTTTACTTTGCAGAGCAATAAGCGCATCAAGACGTTTAAGTAATGGCTCAGTACCGTTAGTCAGCACTAAGCACGGCTTAAACTTTGAGGCGTAATCCAAAATGTCGACAATGTCCTTCGCTAAGAAGGGCTCGCCGCCAGTAAATGAAAACTGTTCGACGCCCATTCCCAAGGCTTCATCAATAAATGGAATGACTTCTTCAAGCTTTGGCGTTAACAAACGTTTGTCTGAAGGGCTAGAACCTTCTAAACAAAAACTGCATTCTAAATTACATTTGGTACCAGTATGGAACCAAAGTTCTTTTAACGTATGCGGCTGAATGTAACCACGTTCATCACCTAATGGTGTGTGAGTCCAGCTGTCCAATTGCTCTGCAATACTCATTAGCAGCAACTCGTCTTTTTTTCGGGAGTAGGGCTACAACAACTTGACGCTGTTTGTGTTTTTTCGATTTTAAAATCAAAGTCTTCAGCTGTGTTTTGATTTTGTTGTGTAAAAAAGCCAAGATGTGTAGTGCCTTGTTCTACAAAATCAAAACTCTGACTGAAGCGAGATTGCTTCAACGTTTGCCAAAGGTTACTACTAACAGCTTTTATTTCGTTATTGATGAAAGTAGTCGCTTGATCGAATGACCATTCGTCTTCATGCTCAGCAATCGTGCCTAAATATTTAATGGTATGACCATAGTCTTGAGCATCAGCTTCCAAACCATCAGCTTTGAATAATCGATAAGTGGCAGAAGTAAAGCGAATATCACCTAGCTTTGCAGCCAATTCATCATTGTCTACGGTGATCACTCGGCTGCTGACGAGCCTTGGCTCAGCAAAACCTACGTTCTTAGCGAGATTTTCAAAGTCATTCCAATAAAGCGCTCCACTCAAACACTCACCGTATAAAAGCGGGTCTTCAACTAACTGGCTCGGCACTCGTCTGTCGGCGTAGACATCAGAAAAGTAAATTTCACCGCCGGGCTTTAAGATGCGAAATACTTCTTTAAGCACGGCATTTTTATCAGGACTGAGATTGATCACGCAGTTAGAAATCACTACGTCAATACTATTATCAGGAATATCAAGCTCATCCAACTTTTCTATGTAGCCTTTTAAAAATGAAGTGTTGGGCTTGGCGAAACCAAATTTATGTTGATGATACTCAATATGCTTGTTGGCAACGGCGAGTTGTTCGTCAGTCATATCCACACCGATAACCGAACCATTTTCACCAACCAATTGTGCTAATGCATAACAGTCACGCCCAGCACCGCAACCCAAGTCAAGAATGTGACAACCTTCTAATGACTCTGGCGTTACTAACCCGCAGCCGTAGTAACGAGTGAGCACTTCGTCATGAATATTCGAAAGTACGGTTTTCATCTGAGTTGAAAGACCATCGTCGGTGCAACAGGCGTTGGTTTGTAGATCGTCAGAGCCTTCTAGTACCTTGCCATAATAATCTTTAACGACATCATGGGTTGAATCATTGTTTGTGTCTTTATCGTTTGGAGTACTGCAACATTGAGAGGTGCTAGTCATCTTGAGTCTCTCCTGAAAAATGGAATAAGTCATTAATGAGCTTAATTAAAGCTTGTCTTGCAGGGCGACTATCGCCGTCAAGATCATCTATTGATTTTTTAAGATCCGTTACATAATCAACATCATAACCAGCGACAGCAGTAGCTACGGTTAATTGTTGCTGTTTGCAGGTTTGCTTGAGTTCAGAGCCTAAAGAATAAGTACTCCAAGCAAGATTTTTGATGTTAGGCCAAGGTACGTTATTCGCCATAATGACCACTCCGCCATCATCGGCATGGCTAAGCGCAATATCGTGTTCTTGTAACTCAGTAAGCACTGATTGATAGTGCGCTTGATTCAATATTGGTGCATCGGTGCCAATAAAAATGAGTTGATTATGGCCTAATTTTCTCAGCTCACTGTCAATAAAGTTGAGTCTTTGACCAAGATTACCGCTCATGCCGTTAGGCAATTGAGACATTACTATGGCACTTGGCATTTGTGATTGCATCCATTGCTTGTCTTCATGATGGGCACAAGCAAGAACAACATTGCCTGTCCAAGCTCGCGCATCTTCAATTGCACAAGCTAATAGCGCATGAGCAACTTTTAATGCGTTTTCAGGTGTCGTTGCTTCTGTGAGCCTTTGCTTACCTTGGTGCAGCTTTGGTCTTTTACAAAAAATAACAAGTGTGGGTAATGGTGCTTTCATCAATCTGTATTTTATTTTTTATGATTGTTTTAAATGACCTGCTTAAGGCGCATTTAATTTCCAATCATAGTCAAAATTGATGTCTGAATTTTTATCCGATGCAACCGCTTCTAATTGTGTTTTTAAAGCGGGTTTTGCAAATGTTTGAATGTGCAGCATAAGCTTTGCTTGATTATCACCAAAGTCTTGAGAAAACCAACTGTAGATGCTTGAAAGTTTCAGCTGATTATTTTGAATATCGACAGCTTTAGTTTGATTTATAAAGCGAGTTGCGGCTTTATTAAGCTGAGCGTCGACATTTTTACTGCTGAATGTTTTATTGGGCAGGTCAGGGCAGCCGACACTGGCGCAGTTGATCACATAATGAATACGTGGATCTTGCCAAATTGGCCTTAAGATTTTGTGCTCAATTTGATTTAAGGTAATGGATTGATCAGCGATTCTGAGTAATTCCATATTCCACGGCCCAGTAATACCATCACCTATATCTTTTATTGAAGTAACCGGATAATGATCAAGCACAACATCAATAGTTAACGCATTATAGAGATTTACCCAAAAGCTAAGCTGTTCGTTTTTATTCAGTGTTCGTGGATCAATAGATTCAAGTTGGTGTAGGTAATCTTTGAGGCTTTTTTTATCCGTTTGAGTGACTTGAGCGTAATTAAACGCACGAACACCTTTCGTTTTTATCTCAACTAAATAGCCATCAAGAACAGTTTGCCAAAGAGAATGATCAATTTGTTGTGTATTGTTTTCGTCACTGATTGCCCAATAGCTTAATGCATTAGGCGTAATTGCAGAATAAAGGGAGTAGCCTTTTATCAGCAACGCTGAAAAGGCAATCCCAATAATGATTAACACGAGTTTTAGCTTGCTCATGCTCGACTGGCCATACGTTTGAGTTGACCTTGTGTTAAATACAGCTTTCCAATCATTGATAAAATACCAATACCTGCTTTTACTGAACCTTTGAGTGTGCCGCTGATCTTGGACTCGCCAATACGAACTTTTGAGTCAACCGAATACTCACTGACTTGCATACCATGGATGATGGCTTTGACTTGCATTTCTACTGTCCAGCCAAAGGTTTTATCTTGCATGTCGATAAATTTGAGTGACGGATAACGTATGGCTCGAAAAGGGCCTAAATCAGTGATCTTCTGTCCCCAAAACAGAGTGATCAAATGACTCGATAACCAATTTCCAAACATTTGAGTTTGGGTAAGGGCACCTTTTTCTATTTTGCCCATGGTGCGAGAGCCAATGGCTAAGTCATCACCAGTCACAATACCTTCAAGCATTGGAATGGCTTGCTGCGCAAAACAAGAATCGTCGCCATCAACAAACAGAACAATGTCACATTCTGGTAAGTTATTGATAGCAGTCAAACAAGCGATGCCGTAGCCCGGTGTGTTTTGGCGAACGGTAATAGCACCAGCGGCCTCTGCCGCTGAGCTAGTGTTGTCGGTCGAACCATTGTCACAAACTACGATATCGTCGATGACTTTTTGATTATCAAACTGCAATGCATTCAGCGCCGAAACAACAACACCAATGGCGTTTTCTTCATTTAGCGCAGGGATCACCACTGCGACTTTATGTCCCTTATACATTACGCACCTCAATGACTCCGTGCTTTTTGGCTTTCTCCGCCATTTGCACAGGGCTAGCAGCTAGCGAATCGACTTTAATCACCTTTGATGTTGCACGATTAATTTCAGCAAATGACAGTGTGCCAGTCGGGCAGGTACTTACACACGCTGAACAACGTACACACTGTGGGTCGGTCATCGGCTTGCCTTTGCTGGCAAATGCCATAACATCGATGCCTTGGTGGCAAATGCTCGTACACTGATTACAGCTGATGCATTTTGATTTTTCGCTGACAATGGCGAATTTACTAAAGCGACTGTAAATGTTCATCAAAGCGGCCAGCGGGCAAGCAAAGCGACACCAAGTTCTACCTGAATACTTGAAGTAAAGGCCGAAACCTAAAACACCCGCAAACAGAATGTCGACAATCCACTTATAATTGAAACCGTTGACCAGTTGGTAATCTTTGTTTTCACCCTTGAAGAACAGATTAAACATCTCGTTCATCCAAGAGTCTGGATAAACCCATCCCAGTACACGAATCACTAATAATACAATTGCAACCAGTAAGATGAATTGCCCAAGCATATTCAGCTTATTCCATTTGGCACCGTGAGGCATTTTGTGGCGTTGAGTATCGCCCATAGTTTCAGCCATTGCACCACAAGAACAAATCCAACTGCAATAGGCGCCTTTACCCCATTTGTAAACGATTAATGGAATAATCACTAACGTTTGAACAGCAGCAATAATCAACCATGCGACTTGTGGTGTATCAGTAAATACCGTGTAGACACCTAACGGCCATGCGAAGATAAAGCTGTATGCATGCCAAAACGCACGTGGGTGTCCCCAATCTGGCCAGTTGTGTGCAGCAAGATCTTGGGCTGAGATGTAGCTTGGGAATAGGGTGTCTGCAAAAGCCTTGCCCGTCCCAGCATCAAATACACCGTTGTAACCTAAATAAGGCAAGATGATCTCAGGTAGCAAAAACAGTGGTAATAGTTGAATAACAAACAAAACAATGGTTTGTCTGGTTACATACGGTGTTTTTCGCCTTTGAATTCGTTGCCAACCAAACACAGCAATTAAGATGGTATAAAGCAAAGTGTAGTAAAAAGAACGACTTTTCAACGATACAGCAATGGTACCAATCAACGTACTGCGATCGTTGACTTGAGCTTGCCACCATTCACCCCAACCAGCAATGAGCGTTGGCATTTGATCTGGATAAGAGAAGGTTCCCCAAAATGAATTGAAGAAACCATAACCTTTCCAATCGTACAAGGCTACCATTGCACCTAAGAATAGGATAAATGCAATCCAACCTTGCCATGTACTTTCACCTTGAATCTTAATCTTTGAACGACGGAAAAAATCTAACGGCGCTTCACGACCCGTTGCCAATAGAACGTTGTCGTTTGCTAAGGTTTCAGTCTGACCTTGCTGACTTTTTAGGGTGACGCTTTTTTCGGTAATTTCGCTTAAGTTGGTGTTCAATTTTAGCGAGACTTTATGTTCATCAACCAGTTGATTTAGCTGCTCAACGTTTTCTGTTTTAGCTCGGCTAAATTCGCCCTTACGGTAAGATAGTGTTACATCAGCATTTTCATTTGCTGTTGCGATGGCAGCTTCGAGTGCACTGTCTCCACCACCCACTATTAGCAGCTTTTTATCCGTGTATACAGCAGGATCGATTAAACGATTACTGACTTTATCGAGTCCTTCACCTTTAACGTTAAGTTTGCGATAACCACCAGAGCGACCAATGGCAAGAATCACTCGATGCGCTTTTAACTTTTCCCCATTTTCTAACGAAACCTCAAGGTGCTGAGCCGTTTTTTCTACATGACTGACTTTCGCAATGGTTGTTGCAATATCATGTTGAGTCAGTTGCTCTTTTAATTCTGAAAGCAGATTCTCTTTATGAGTGATCTTGTCTGAAAACTGCAAATCACCTTCAGGCGTTAAATCCGTTGGGTAAGTATAAATTGGTTTATTTTTTGGGAAGTTTTCAATTGTAGAAAGAGGTTGATTGCCTTCCACTAAAGTAAAATTAAGGTTGTGTTTTTTCGCTTCGATAGCAGCAGCATAACCACTGACACCACCTCCTACGATAATCACATCGGCAGTATCCTCCGCTTGTTTACGTTGAATAAACGCACTGTCATTCACAATACTTATTACTGCTTTTGCGCCAGTATCAGCAGAGAACTTGAGTAACGGTACACCTGTTAAATCACCAACAACATAAACACCTTTAATGTTAGTTGTACCGTTATGTTCGACGACAGGGAGCTTCTCAACTTCCCCATCAGGCCAGCGGCCGTGCAGCCAATGAGTATAATTTTTGATTGTTGTTATCATATTGAGTCACACACTTTCTTGTCAGCATTAAATAAGTCAAATAGCTCAGTTCTACTGGTTATGAGCCAGTGAATTAATTTTATGATTGTAAGTAGATATAAAGCGCCTATAAGATTTACAGGCCATTGTGCTGGCATCCATTGCTGGCAACATAAGAAATTACTGATCACTTCATATGTCAGTGGCATCAGTAATGTCCATGCGATGAGATATATATTAGGTCTTAACGCTAGGAGCGGAATTAACGGCATTAAGTACCAAGGAAATACCACTGGAATTAAAAGTAGCGGTAATGAAACGGCAAGCTGTAGGCAGAGGCCAAAACTGGCATTGTTTTTTTCAGATGGTGTAAGCTTTATGCACACTAAGCCAACTAAAAGTGAACAAATAGCTGCGATACTGAGCAAAACTGCGATTAACGTATAACCTGAAAAGAAAGCGCCTAATGTATTGAACATAGGCGATGCAAATCGCCACTTTTCAAAAAATACACTGATACTTCCTACAGGGTGAAAACCTAATAAAACGGTAAGTGCGTAAATGGCAATAACAGTAGCAACTGTATTTATTGCGAGTACGGCACTGATTTTGAATGCTTTCCTTCCAAGCAACCAAAACATGAATGGAAGCAATAGCATCATAGGTAAAATCTTGAGCGACATACCAATGCCAATGACGATTCCACATGCAGCAACATGGTGTTTCAACCATAAATACACAGCGACAATAATGCAGAGCGTCGTGAGCGCATCCAAATGAAGACCAACACCTGTTTCTAAAATCAATAATGGTGATAGCGCAACAAGTGGAAGGTGCTTCAACATATCAATATGCTGTAGCACTTTGGTAGAAAAATAGAGGGTGAGCAAACCACTCAAAAGCAAGATAACACTCCATGCAAGTTGAGCATGTTCAACGCCAGCCGATGATGCTAAAGCAAACAAACTTAATGCGACTGGAGGATACAAGGTAACGTACTTGGCATGTTCCTGTGGTGGTTGCCACTGCATTCGCAATTCGGTTAACTCAGGATCATCATGGCTCACTCTATATGGATCAATACCTTCATATGCAATTCGGCCATCAAATAAATAGCGGTCAACATCATTTGAAGTGTATGGCATAACACCAATCAGAGCGACTCGTGCAATGATTGCTGCCAAGATAAGTAACTTATAATCTTTCAGTTTTGCTGATGATGGTGCTGAAGCCCATGCCGATAGCATAAAAACGCCCATCAAACTAAATTGCAAAATGATTAGCGACCCCATTTCACTTAAATAAGGTGAAGTAGGCGTATTTTTGATAGCAGACAACCAATGGCTACTAAAACTTGCTAATAGCACACCGATTAAGCTCAACAGGTGTATCCATTTTAGAGTGGTTTGTGAAACTTCATTTGCAAAAAAGTTTGTGAGTTTATTCATACTTTTTACCACTATTTAGACAACTGAAAGTGGCTATAAAAGCTATGAAGTGCAGAAAGTACAAAACCTACGGCAAGCAATAATAAAAACGGCAGCATAAACCAATGTCCTTGAGCCATTGCCCAGAGGAATACAATGGAATAAATCACAGCGATCGCAACTTCAAAAAACGCACCTTTTGGCGGAATAGCACGATATTGTTTTTTCTCAGGTTTAGTTTGTACGACTGCTTGAGCAGGTCTATTTTCTAATTCGCCGGTCTTTGGCGTTCGCACAAATTCGCTGCGTTTACCTAATAATCCTTCAATCCCTGCTTTTGAGTTATTAATCGCCAGTTGAATACCCAAAATCATTAAACTTGGTAACTTTACGAAGGCGCGACTTTTTGAACGATTGAGAACGACTTGACCAAAATAGAGATAAGCTAAATGACCACCAGACGACATGGCGAGTAATGGAATATCCAACCACCATACGTTGACGAAATCGTATTGGTCACGCAGATATAAACTCGGGACTAAGAAAATGAGGGTATCAATCAGCATGACAAAGTAAGCGAGATTATTACCGAGGTGGAAAGTAGACTCGACTTTCTTTTTAAAGGGGATGTTTGATCTCCAAACCGTTGGCAACATTTTCATCATCACTTCAACGCCACCTTTGGCCCAGCGGAACTGCTGACTCTTAAAGGCATTCATGTCTGCTGGTAGTTCACCAGGACAGGTCACATCGTTGAGATAAAGCATTTTCCAACCTGCAAGTTGCGCTCGATAACTCAAATCTAAATCTTCAGTTAGGGTGTCAGCGCTCCAATGCCCAGCATCAATTATCGCTTCTGTACGCCAGATACCAGCGGTGCCATTAAAGTTAAATAACTTGTTACTGGCACACCGCACATGTTGTTCTAGCCCGAAGTGAGCGTCTAGCATGATGGCTTGGACTTTTGTCAGTAGGCTGCTTTTGCGATTCAAATGCTCCCAACGGAATTGCACCATGGCAATGTCTTGTTGGGAGAAATGATGAATCGTTTTAAGTAAAGTATCGTTGTGAGGAATGAAGTCAGCATCGAAAATGGCAATAAATTCACCCGTAGCAGTTTCCATTGCATCTTTTAAAGCGCCTGCTTTAAATCCATGGCGATGCACACGCTGAATGTGCTGAATATTGATACCTTGTTGTTGGTGATACGAGACTCTTTCAGCGATTAAATCACTGGTTTCGTCCGTTGAGTCATCAACAATTTGAATTTGTAATTTGTCTTGAGGATATTCAAGTTGCACGATTGAATCAACAATACGCTTAGCAACTAAACGCTCATTATAAAGTGGTATTTGTACCGTTACTTGAGGTAGCTCAGCAAACTTTTTTGGTTCGGCAGGCTTGTAATTACGGTATTTGTACCAGCGAAGAACCATCGACAAGCGATGAAGGCCAAAAAGACATAAGATGCCCAATAAAACAAAATGACTGGCGATAAAAAACCAACTAATTGACGACATTGTTGAACAACCTTTTGTGAAGCTTTAAATCCGAAACGTTCAATTTTTAAGAAATGCAGAGTATTAAATGCTCTGCATTTCTTTGAAATGCGATTTTAGAAAACTTTTGTTAAACCAAGCTCTATACGATCGCCTTCTAGTACGTTTTCACCATATATTTCACGGGTGTAAGTCACTTCTAAACCGTAACCTTTCAAGGCTTTGTTATCGAAGTTCCAACCGGTTGTTAGCTCAAGTTTGCCTACATCGAACTCAAGTGGATTAGATAGGTTGCCGTTTAATGTATTAGGCGCATCAGAGTTTTCTGCGCTTAAAATTCCGTCTAGCTTGGTACGGAAGTATAAGTTTTTAGTGATATTAAAGCCGTATTCGATGAGGTAGCGATATTCATCAGATGGCGCATCAGCTCTTAAACGGTAACCCGCTTCAGCACCGAAGTAGCCATATTTCCCTAATCCTTTACCGATAAGTACTCTGGCTTCATAATCAACTTGGTGATTGCCTAAGCCATCTTCAGCTTTGTAAAAAAGCGGGGCTTTAACCAAGAAAGACGTTGATAAAACGAATGGTTCAGCTTGCCATTGATACTTCAAACCTAACTCAGTATCGCCGAAGCCTGTAGCACTGCTTTCACCTAAAGCACTGTCTAATTGATCATATGATTGATAGATTTGTGAACCATAAAGAGAAAAGCTATTGCCTAAACCGTACTCTCCGTAGAAAGAAACGCTGTCGCTGTCGAAGTTTTGGAAATTAGGATTGTTTCCTCTATAGCTATCCGCTTCATAGGTCGCATAGCCGAGTTTTGCATAACCAGAGCCTTTTTCGCCAACCCACGCACCAGCTGATGCGTTAGTTGCTGCAAGCATAAAAGGGGCAGAGATTAACAGCGCTTTAAGAGATGTGTTTTTTAACTTGAGATTGTTGATCATAACGTTCACTCTTTGATTAATTATCATTGTTAGCTTTTTGTTAAGACCAAACAAGGCAATGATATATTTCAAATAAAATGAAGAGTTATGCAGTTAAAATGACAATATGAAGCAGAAACAGGTACTTAATGTGCTTGTTTTTTGTGCGGGCAATTGATTTTAATATTTTTTACATCGTTTTGTTGCGTGTAGATGTATAAAATTCACTTATATATTGACCGCCTTTAATTTGAGCAATTAAACGAACTTTTTGTTTAGCTTTTTCATCAGATAAAATCTGTCTTAACGGCGTATCTCTTCCCCAATAATAAGCTGACTTTTCCATTGCTAGTGGGTAACTGGTTGCTTGTTCATGTCGATCTACAAGGAATAAAGTTGCTTTATCGAGCGGGAAAGTTGAATTGATAAAAGTGGTACCGTCCTCATCATAAACGTTAATTTTGAATTTGCCTGAAACTAAAATACATTCTTTAGCAAGCACATCACACTGATTTTCAGGTGTGAGTGTAAACACTCGTTTTTCCTCAGCCTGATTTTCTAGATACGAGTCAGAAATAATATAGCCAGCAATGGTCAGAATGGGCGCCACGAATATCGCTAGTTTTGTGTGCTTATTCATCTTATATCCTTATTATTTTTATAAAGAAGGCTCTGAAAAGTCAGAGCCTTCATAGACTAGATATTAATGTGCGTGTGCGGCCCCTGCACCTTTCGGTACACGGAAGTTTTCAACCATTTGCTGAATTTCTTTTGGAGCTTCACCAGTAAACTTACAAACAATAAATGCTACTGCAAAGTTAACTAATGCACCTACTGCACCGAATGCGTTTGGTGATATCCCGAAGAACCAGTTTTCAGGTAAACCGCCAAGGAATGAAGTGCCTGGAATAAACATGATGCCTTTATGCTGGAATACATACAGCATAGTGATACCAATACCTGAACACATCCCTGCTACGGCCGCTTTACCGCTCATTTTCTTAGAGAAGATCCCCATCATCAGCGCAGGGAAGATGCTGGATGCAGCGAGGCCAAAGGCCAAGGCCACGGTTCCGGCGGCAAATCCGGGCGGATTGAGCCCGAGATAACCTGCGACCAGAATCGATAGCGTCATGGTTACCCGTCCTGCAAGTAGTTCGTTTTTCTCTGACATATTCGGGGTGAATACACCTTTCATTAAGTCATGGGAAATCGAGGAGGATATGGCTAAGAGCAACCCTGCTGCAGTTGAAAGAGCGGCAGCTAGACCACCGGCTGCAACAAGCGCAATAACCCAGTTCGGAAGATTGGCGATCGCAGGGTTTGCTAGTACCATGATGTCGCGGTCAACTTTAACCATTTCATTGGTTTTCTTGTCTGCAACATATTGGATTTTTCCATCACCGTTTTTATCTTCGTACTTTAATAACCCAGTGTTTTCCCAATCTTTAAACCATTGTGGACGTTGGTCATACTGTAAGTTTTGACCCGCAGTTGGTTCAATGGTGCTCATTAAGTTTAAACGAGCCATTGCGCCTACCGCTGGAGCGACAGTATAAAGTAGTGCAATAAACACAAGCGCATAACCAGCTGATGAACGAGCTGCTTTTACTGATGGAACAGTAAAGAAGCGCATAATCACATGTGGAAGACCTGCTGTACCAATCATTAATGACATGGTGTAAGCAAACATGTTCAGTGAGCCACCCATGTTGTCCGTGGTGTACTCTTTAAAGCCTAAATCTGTGACGACTTGATCTAACTTATCGAGTAAGTAAACACCACTGCCATCCGCTAGCGTACTACCAAGACCAAGTTGTGGAATTGGGTTACCTGTCAGTTGTAGCGAGATGAAAATGGCAGGGATGGTATAAGCAAAGATTAACACACAATATTGCGCAATCTGAGTATAGGTAATGCCTTTCATGCCACCGAGTACGGCATACACCCATACTACTAACATGCCTATACCAAGCCCTAAATCGTAATCCACTTCTAGGAAGCGGGAGAATGCGACACCAACACCTTTCATTTGACCGATGATGTAAGTGAGTGAAGCGATAATTAGACAGATAACTGCTACGATGCGTGCGCTTTTCGAATAATATCGGTCGCTGATAAATTCAGGTACAGTAAATTTACCGTGTTTACGCATGTACGGTGCAAGTAACATCGCAAGCAGTACATAACCACCAGTCCACCCCATTAAGAATACGGAACCGCCGTAACCTAAAAAGGCAATTAAACCTGCCATAGAGATAAATGACGCAGCACTCATCCAGTCGGCACCAATTGCCATGCCGTTTTGTAATGGGCTAATACCACCACCCGCTACATAAAAGTCACTGGTTGAACTCGCTCGCGCCCACCATGCAATTGCAAAATAAAGCCCGAATGAGCCAAATACGGCAATGTAGGTATAAAGTTTTAATTCATCCATTTACTTTTCCTCTACCTTGTATTTTTTATCGAGCTTATTCATTTTTGAGGTATACCAAAAAATCAATGCGACGAAGACATAAATAGAACCTTGCTGAGCAAACCAGAAACCTAGCTTATAGCCGCCCATACGAATTTCATTTAATGGTTCAACTAACAAGATCCCAAACACAAATGACACGACAAACCATATGGCAAGGCATATCAGGATAAGGCGTAAATTTTCAGTCCAATAACTGTTTTCGCTTTCCACAATACTCTCCTTTTTGTTTTATCAATTCTTTTTGGAGAGAGTATGGCTGAGAGATTTTTTCCCCTAAATTTTAAATATTGCCCGTACTTAATATTTAAAACTTAGAGATCTACACGCCTTAATATTCCCTGCTCAATCGGAATTGCTGTTCTTTTTTCCAAACTGAAAGCTAACAAGACCGCAAAAAGAAAAATATTCAACTTTAGTCTAAGGTCGTATGTTTTCACTTGTACTTCATGAGGTTATTGATTAAAAATAACCCTATAAAGGATGCGAGGTTAAAGAAATGAGTACAGAATTAACGGATATTAAGGACTTTTTGAAAGCCATTGTGCCATTTGAAGGTTTATCGGAAGAGGTAGTCACCTCGCTCGTTAAAAATATTAATATTTGTTATTTGCGTCATGATGAATACTTGCCGCCTGAAGGGATAAATAGTCCGAGTCTGTATATTGTTCGTAAAGGAGCTTTGAATTCTTTTAAAACAAGACAGGGTGGTAAGGAGTTGGTTGATAAATACGGTGAAGGCGATTGGTGTTCACTTTTTGTAGAAAACATCGATAGCAGCTACGTGGTGACGGCTTCCGAAGACAGTTTGATTTACGTCATTGATTTCGAAAAGCTAAAGCGAGTAACTGAAAGCCACTCGTATGTTTACGACTTCATTGCAAGTTCGGCGACTCAGCGTTTAACTCAAAAGGCATCTCAACTTAATGAGCAGGCTATTGTGTCATCATCGTTGATGAATACTGCCATCAGTGATTTTTATAGCAGTCCTGCAGTAACGATTGATGAAAGCGAAACAATTCAATCAGCAGCACAGAAAATGACAGAACAAAATTTCTCTTGTTTGCTGGTGGTAAAAAACAGCAAGCTTGCTGGAATTGTCACTGACAAAGATTTTCGCCGTAGATGTATTGCAGAAGGGTTGCCATTATCGTCACCCGTTTCTGAAATTATGACAGAAGACGTGAAAATGATTGATGTTAATACTTATGCTTATGATGCGTTAATTAGCATGTCGACGGCCGGAGTGCATCATTTACCTGTGAGTCGGAACGGTGTGCTCGATGGAATGGTGACCATTACTGATTTGATGAAACAAGAAGACCTAAATACCGTGAATATGTCTTCAAGGATTCGTAAAGCGCAAACAATTGACGAGCTGGTTGAAATTTCAAAATTATTACCTAAATTGCAGATCAGTATGGTTAAGCTTGGGACTACTGCAGCGAATATTGGTAAAAGTATCAGTGCTATTACTAATTCATTCACCCATAGGCTCATTTTGATGGCAAGAGATGAGCTTGGTGTCGAACCCGTTCCATTTGCTTGGGTAAGTGCTGGCTCACAAGCACGGCAAGAGCAAACAGTTCACTCAGATCAAGATAATGGCATTATTATTGATGATGCAGTGAAGCCAGAGCATGAAGCTTGGTTCAGCGCACTCGCCACTTTTGTTTGTGATGGATTAAACCTGTGTGGTTATGTCTATTGCCCTGGTAACGTTATGGCGACAACGGACAAATGGCGACAAAAACAATCAGTTTGGAACAGCTATTTTGACAACTGGATTGATCAACCTGAGCCTCTTGCACTGATGCATAGCAGTATTTTCTTTGACCTTAATACCGTTTATGGTCCGTCAGATTTACTCGCGCAAGTTCGAGAAACTTTACTCGCTAAAACAAAGGCAAATACTCTGTTTTTAGCACACCTTTCTGCCAATGCCGTCAAGCTTAAACCGCCGCTTGGTTTCTTTAGGAACTTTGTTCTAACAGCTAATGATAAACATAAAAACACATTAGATTTAAAACACAACGGCATTGCACCAATTACTGATCTGGCTCGAATTTATGCTTTGTCTGAAGGGATAAAAGAAGTGAATACTTTAGAGCGACTAAAATTAGCTGCTGGTACAGCGTCTTTAAGTAAGGATGCTGCCGTCAGTTTGATATCAGCTTTTGAGTTTTTAACCATGCTTAAGGTTGAACATCAGGCTAAGCAACTCATTGAAGGAAATGAGGCAAATAATTTTTTAGCTCCAAAAGCGCTATCAAGCTTAGATCGTGAACATTTAAAAGACAGCTTCGCTGTAATCAAGGAAATGCAAAGTGTGAGGCAAACAACTTATGGCTAAAAGGTGGCTGAGTGTCGGAGGTTACTATGCTCTTTGATAAATGGTTTGGTCTAAATGCTAAGCGAGAAAGACAGTTAAAAAAAATGCCTCTTGAGCCGTTACGAGCTTTTTTGAGTATACCTTTTCCTAAATTTAGTACACCAATTGACGAGTTAGAGTTTCTGGCGCTCGATTTTGAAACTACAGGTTTGAATCCAAAGACTGACAAAATTTTATCAATAGGGTATTCGAAAGTAACTCAAGGCATGATTCCATTGGCGAGCAGTCGTCACTGTTTAGTGAATACTCAAATGAAGCTCGAAAGGGGCAATGTTCAGATTCATAGTATTATGGATTCAGAGCAAGCTTCTGGTCACTCTTTAGAGTATGTAGTTGAGCAGCTATTGAACGAACTTGCTGGTAAAGTAATGCTGGTACATTTTGCGCAGATAGAAGTTAATTTCTTGAAAGAGGCATGTTTGAAACTATATGGCATGGCACCAGTTTTTCCAGTTGTTGATACGTTAATGATGGCAAAACGTCGGTTTGATTTAAGTGATACGGCATATGATCCATCTCGTTTGCGTTTGTTTAATCTTAGAGATGAATTCGAACTTCCACCGCACCATGAACATAATGCACTAAACGATGCTGTAGCCACAGCAGAGTTATTTTTAGCCATGCTTAATAAAAATCATCAAGGGTTAAAAACAACGCTGAAAGCTGTCCAGCTCTAGTTTTCACGCTTCACTTAGACTTATGTCTAATGGCGTAGACCTTTAAACCTCTTTATTTTCTTCAACAAGACTTTGGAAGTTAGATTACATATCTATGGAGAAGGAAATGACCCAGTTTGAGCAAAGCGACATCTTTTATCCGAGTTCAGAAGTAACTGAGCAAGCCAACGTACCTGAATACGACAAACTCTATCAATATTCAATTGAAAATCGTGAAGCATTTTGGGCTGAGCAGGCTGAAAGCTTATCTTGGTTCAAGAAGTGGGATTCAGTATTAGATGAGTCTAATGCGCCAATGTATAAGTGGTTTGATGGTGGTGAGATCAATATCGTACATAATGCAGTTGATCGTCATCTTGAAAATGCTAATCGTAATAAAATGGCGATCATCTGGGAAGGTGAAAACGGAGAAAAACGTAACTTCTCTTACAATGGTTTAAACCGTGAAGTGTGCCAATTTGCTAATGTGTTAAAAAGCATGGGTGTTGAAAAGGGCGATGTAGTCACTATCTACATGCCACAAATTCCAGAGCTGGTATTTGCTATGTTAGCTTGTGCCAAAATCGGTGCAGTTCACTCAGTTGTCTATGGTGGTTTCAGTACTGATGCACTCGCATCTCGAATTGATGATGCTCACAGCCGAGTATTGATTACTGCTGACGGCGGCTCACGTCGTGGCAAGAAGATTAATCTAAAAGCGATTGCTAATGATGCGATGAAACGCTCCCCAAGCATTGAAGTTTGTATTTGCGTTAAGAATAATGAGCTTGATGTTGAAATGGAGCCTTCACGAGATTTTTGGCTTCATGATTTAAAAGCACTGCCTATTGCGGGCTCAAAATGTGAAACTGAGCAGACAAATGCTGAAGACCCATTATTCATTCTGTATACATCAGGTACAACAGGCTCGCCAAAAGGTATGGTTCATACTCATGGCGGTTATGCAGTTTATACCTCAACAACCCATAGAATGGCATTCGACATTAAGCCGCAAGATCGCTGGTGGTGTGCGGCGGATCCGGGTTGGATCACAGGTCATAGCTATATTGTATACGGGCCATTGATTAATGGCGCAACCATTATGCTTTACGATGGTGCACCTAACTATCCATATCCAAATCGCTGGTGGCAGATCATTGAAAATTACGGCATCAACATTCTTTATACCTCACCAACTGCAATACGTGGCTTAATGCGATTCGGTGAACGTTGGCCGAAGAAGCACGATTTATCGAGCTTACGTCTACTTGGCAGTGTAGGGGAGCCAATCAATCCGAAAGCATGGAAATGGTATCACCACGTTATTGGTAATGATAAATGCCCAATCATTGATACATGGTGGCAAACAGAAACTGGCGGCTTTATGATTTGCCCGCTACCCATTACACCTTTGAAGCCTGGTTCGGCAACAAAGCCATTTTTTGGTAATGAGATTGCGATTGTGAATGATGAAGGCACAGAGGTTGGTGCTAACGAAGAAGGTAAACTCATTATTAAGAACCCTTGGCCGGGAATGGCTAGAACGGTATTTAAAGATGAGCAGCGCTATAAAGATCTATATTGGTCACAAGTTGATGGAGAATGGCGTTACTTAGCAGGTGACAGCGCTAAGAAAGATGAAGACGGCGACATTTGGGTTATTGGCCGTATTGACGAAGTGCTTAAAGTCAGTGGTTATCGTCTAGGTACAGCTGAAATCGAACATGCATTAGTCAGCCATCCTGCTGTGACGGAAGCAGCAGCAGTTGGTTTACCACATGAGTTGAAAGGTAATGCCATTCATACTTATGTTGTACTCAAAGATGGTGTTGTCGCAGATAAGAACCTTGTTCAAGAGCTAAAAGAACATGTCGGTGCTGAAATGGGTAAAATTGCTACGCCAGAAGATGTGCAATTTGTTGAGGGACTCCCAAAAACTCGTTCTGGAAAAATCATGCGACGTGTTTTAAAAGCCAGAGCTTTGGGACAAGATGAAGGTGATTTAAGTACATTGGAAGAATAAGCTCTAAATTAAGCTCCCAACACTACTCCTGCGATATTTACTCATTGTATCGCAGGGGTAATTCCCACCAATCCCTATCTTTTGATACAATCCAGCGTTCATTTTTCTATCTGGTTTGTTTATGTCTTATATTTGTCCTCTTTGCTCAAATTCACTTCAATTAGAGGGGCGCACTTGGCGTTGTGAAAACAATCATTGCTTTGATAAGGCCAAAGAAGGCTATGTGAATTTATTGCCAGTTCAGAAGAAAAGCTCTAAAGACCCTGGTGATAACAAGTTAATGATGCAAGCAAGAAGGGAGTTTCTTGAAGCTGGGCATTATCAACATTTGAGTGACCGGGTAAATGAACTGCTTATTCAATACTTGAAATTAGAGTCCCCAACATTGCTCGACTTAGGTTGTGGAGAAGGCTACTACACCGGTCGATTATCGAAAGCATGTCCTGACTTGCGTATTAACGGCTTAGATATTTCTAAAACGGCAATTCGATTAGCGTCCAAACGAAATAAATCATTAGAATTTTGTGTTGCTAGTGCTTTTGATTTGCCATTTGCAACCTCAATTTTTGATGCAGTGCTTAGAATTTATGCTCCATCTATGCCTGAAGAGTTGAGTCGGGTAGTCAAAGACAATGGTCTGCTCTTAACTGTATCACCTGGACCAAGACATCATTGGTTTTTAAAAACATTGATCTATCAAAGTCCAGAAGAGCATGATGAATCAGATAGTACCATTGAGGGTTTTGAACGTATTCATACAGAAAGGCTTGAAACGGTAATGTCACTGCCAGTAACCAGAGATATTGAGAACTTTCTAAATATGACGCCTTACGCTTGGAAATTAACCAAAACCCAAAAAAGTGAACTGTCAGATTCTGGGTTAGAGTGTGAGCTCGATTTTAAGATCCAAATTTTTAAGAAAATATAAGTATAGGGTCTCAAGATTAAATCACAGTGGTCAGCAAATGTTCAGGTTTAGTGCTCGGATAAACATCAGAATTTCACTTTGTTGTTCTCTTGGTTACTGATTTTATGAATTATTTATGGTAATTACGAACGCAAGTTGACTTATAGCTAAAATGCTTTATAGTCTACTCAGCTTGAAAGTTGGGCTTCTATTTATGTATTCACTTCGACAAAGTTCGTCCTGTAAACATAATAAGTAATACCGGCATTTTCAGCTCCACCGCCGTTAAGGCTTTAAAATTTAAATTTACAGGATATACAACATGTCTAAGCAAACTGGTACCGTTAAATGGTTCAACTCTGATAAAGGTTTCGGATTTATTGAGCAAGAATCAGGTCCAGATGTATTTGTACACTTCCGTGCTATCCAGTCTGAAGGTTTCAAAACTTTAGATGAAGGCCAAAAAGTGTCTTTCACTGTTACTCAAGGCCAAAAAGGTCCTCAAGCTGAAGAAGTACAAGTAATCGGTTAATCGCCAGTTACCTTCTAGCTAAAAGAATTAAAAAAAAGCTGCTCTTTGAGCGGCTTTTTTGTTTTTTGAATTTTGTGATTAAAGAAGCTTTTTAAATGGTAAAAGTATCTTTAATACTTTTACCATTAGATAGGTTATATTTTTAAAACTTACTTGTTACAAAAATAGTCTGCAGCTCTCTTAACTAACTCAATGCCTGTTTTATCTGTTGGCGGCAATTCAGCATCTGACTCATTAATAGGTGTAACTCTGTCACCCCATTTCATAAGTAAAGCCGCTGAAGTTAATCCTGCACCAAATGCACAAGATAAGATGTTTTGTCCAGGTTGAATTAACCCTTTCTCTAATGCATCACAGTAAGCAATTGGAATTGTAGCCGCTGAAGTATTGCCGTAATTCTCGATATTAACAAAAGCTTTTTCCTTTGGAATGCGCATTTTAGCTACTAAGGTATCGATGATACGTTCATTAGCTTGATGAGGAATAACGAGGCTAACATCGTCTTTTTCCAATTCACATTTTTCAAGCACTTTTGCACTTAAGTTTTTCATTCCATTAATAGCGCGCTTGAAAATCTCTTGACCATCAAATTGCAAATAAAAATCTAAAGATGCAGCGTCAAAACGATCCATTGACGTACCGAAGCCAGTTTTTAGAATTTCACGCGCATCTGGGTCATTATTAAGCTCATACCCTAAAATCCCTTCAGCTTTATCTGTGGCTTCAACAACCATAGCACCGGCACCATCACCGAAAAGCACTGCAGTATCACGACGTGACCAGTCTAGATAGAAGGTCAAACGCTCTGCACCGATTACTAGGACACGTTTACATTGGCCACTTTGTATTTGAGCATTAGCTAAACCAAGACCATAGAGAAAGCCACTACATGCAGCATTGATATCGAAAGCGGCACAAGTTGCACCAATATTAGCTTGAACTGTCGCTGCAATATTTGGAATTAGAGTATCTGGACTTGCAGTTGCAAGGATAATCATATCCACATCTGAACCTTCTATGCCTGCAGCGGCTAAGGCTTTTTTAGCTGCAACCGATGCAAGCTCAGAAGTATTTACATGGCTTACATGTCGTTGTTTAATTCCCGTTCGGCTGTAAATCCACTCATCAGATGTTTCAATGAATGTTGCTAAATCATGATTTGATAATGTCGCAGGAGGTACGCATTTTCCCCAACCTGTGATCACTGCATTTTGCATAATATTTTCTCTACTTTATAACTCTTAATCAAAGAGATATTACTTAACTTGCTGCGCAACCAGTTGTTTGATCGTTTCGGCAGCATTCAAAATATGATGTTTTAATAGTTCGGCAGCTTTATCTGTATTACCTGTTTTGCAATAGTTGAGCAACTCTCTGTGCTCGTGTTCTGCCTTGGGTATACCGCCGCCGAGGAGAAGTTGTAAACGTATATAACGGTCACAATTTGTATTTAAGCCTTGTACAACTTCTAGAGTATGTGGTCTATTAGCGGCCTGATAGAGGCAAGTATGAAATTGAGTGTTCAATTCACTCCAGCTCGCAACTGCGTTTTCTTTTTTGAACGCAGATTCTAACAGCTCTAATACTTGCTCTGCTTCAAGAAAGTCATCGGTTGTTAAATTTGGAATTGCTTTTATGAGTAGATCCGTTTCAATCATTGATCTTAACTCAAAAAGTTCTGCCACTTGCTCTACTGACAATTTTGTTGCCGTTGCACCTTTATGCGCTTCAAACTTAACTAAACCCTCTGCTTCGAGTTGAAGTAAAGCTTCTCTAACAGGGATACGGCTTACATTGAGTGATTCAGCTAATGCACTTTGCCTTAATGGGTCACCAGCGGCGATTTCGCCTGAAAGGATTTTTTCTCTTAAGACTTCTACTACAACTTGCGTTCGAGTTTTATGGACGATAGGTGTTGTTTGACTCATGTTTACCGTCTGAAAATAAATTATTTGAATTATTGTGACTCAAGATACCGCTAACGGCGGCATAAATAAAGGGAAATACGATATTTCCCTTTATTTATGTGAAGGATTTATTTCACGATAAGATGTTGATATGAATCTTTTACATCAGCAGGTATAACGTTTAAAGGAGTATTCTGAAAACAGATTGGTCGTTGAAATCTATCCATAGCTCTAATACCGACAGAGGTTGTTTTCACATCTGTGCTCGCAGGATACGGACCACCGTGATTCATCGAATAGCAAACTTCAACACCGGTAGGCATTTGGTTGAAGATGATTCTCCCCACTTTGTAGCTAATCGACTCAACAAGTTCCGGATTTAAAGTGATTTCAGATTCAGTCCCATGAATACTTGCTGTGAGCTGACCTTCAAGAATATCTGCAATTTCTATCGCTTGTTCGTCGGTTTGATATTCTACAATCACAACGCAAGGACCAAAGACTTCTTGTCTTAGGTTCTCACTCTGGACAAAACTCTTAGCATCAACAGAAAAAGCCAGTGGCTGCGTGTGATGGAGCTTTGTTGGTTTTTGTCCTTTACCTATTAACGTTACTGAGTTGTTCTCAATCAATGCTTGAGTCTGGCGTTGATAAGCTTTAGCAATACCAAAAGTCAGCATTGAGCTAGAATCTTGTTGCTTTAACTCTTCTGTTAAAGTCGCTTTGTACCTCTCTAGGCTAGGGCCAGACTTCGCAATCACTACTCCAGGGCTGGTACAGAATTGTCCGTGCCCCATCATCATCGATTGAACTTGTGTAATAGAAAGCGTTTCTGCAGACGAGCCGAGTAACTCTGGCAAGATAAATTGTGGATTAACAGAACCTAACTCGCCAAAAAAAGGAATGGGTTGAGGTCTTGCTGCACAGGTATCCGCAAGTATGCGACCGACATTGAGTGAACCAGTAAATCCTACGGCTTTGATTTTCCGGTTCCGGACCAACGCTGTAGCAACCTCTGGTTTGCTACTTTGTAATAATGAAAACACACCTGCTGGCATGTTAGTTTTTGAGATAGCATTTTGGACTGCACGTGCAACAAGTTCACTGGTTGCCGGGTGAGCAGGGTGTCCTTTTACAATCACTGTGCAACCAGCTGCAAGAGCAGAAGCCGTATCACCGCCAGCCGTAGAAAAAGCGAGAGGGAAATTAGATGCTCCAAAGACTGCAACTGGGCCAATTGGCAGGGAACTTAGTCTACTTTCTGGCTTTGGAACAGGGCTTCTTTCTGGCTGAGCTTTATCTACATACCTTAAATCGATAGGATTACGTAAGTGCGATGCGAACAAACGTAATTGAGTGCAGGTCCTTCCAGTTTCACCTTGTAAACGGGCTTCTGGTAAGCCTGTCTCTATATTGGCGGCAAAAATTATTTTCTCACTGAGACTCTGGATTTCGTCCGCAATAGCTTCTAAAAATAGAGCTCTCTCAGAGGCTGACTTCTTTCGATAAACTTTAAATGCGTCAGTAGCAAGTTTCGTTGCACTCTCGACGTCATCAATCGTTGCTTCAGCGAATTGCCAGTCTGTCTTTTCGTTTTTGACAGGGTTCATACTGAAGAAGCCGTCAGCGGAACCTTGCCAAGACTGGTTTATAAAATGTAGGCCTGAAATTTCTAAATTGTTTGAACTTGTCATAATCATTCCTTGTTCTTTTATAGGACTTGAAAGCCATATGCATATGGGTCTTCATCGTCTACTTGAATTGCGTTTTGGCCTGTTACTCTTGCCCAGCCTTGAATGCTTGGTTTAATGGCTGGAAATGGTCCAACAGAGGTTTTTGACTCGATTTTACCTACAAATTGGCTGCCAATAATACTTTCATGAGTATAGGTATCACCTACAGATAAAATGCCTCTTGCATGAAGTTGTGCCAATCTAGCACTTGTGCCAGTACCGCACGGGGAGCGGTCGATGGCTTTGTCTCCATAGAATACTGCGTTAGCGCCATCTGAACCTTCTGAGATGGTATTTCCTGTCCACAATACATGTGATACACCGCAAACCGTAGGATCTTCAGGGTGTATGCACTCAATGGCCTGAGCCACCTCCCTCACCAGTGGGCTCCAACGAAGTATGTCAGCGGCAGTCCACTCTCTCAGTCCAGGAAAATGCTCTTGTGGTTCGACAATGCAGTAGAAATTCCCGCCATAGGAAATATCGACTTTTAGTGTTCCTAGTCCTGGAATATCTAATTCAATATCTTTGTGAGCTAGATAAGCTGAGACATTATAAATTTTTACCCAGTCTACTTTTGCTCCGGTTTGTTGATAGTCAACTTGAATTTGACCTGCTGGGACGTCAATGATGAGTTTGCCTGGGGTCTTTGGTATGAGTAAGCCTGACTCTATTCCCGCAGTAATGGTACCAATTGTGCCGTGGCCACACATTGGTAAGCAACCACTGGTTTCTATAAATAAGATTGAAGCATCGGCATTTTCGGAGCAAGGAGGATAGAGAAAAGAGCCTGACATCATGTCGTGGCCACGTGGTTCAAACATTAACGCCGTTCGAATCCAATCATGGTTTTTTAAGAAGTCTTGCCGCTTTTGGCTCATATTATGGCCAACCAAATGTGGGTGTCCACTTGTCACTAATCGAACAGGGTTCCCACAAGTGTGAGCGTCAATGCAAAAAAAAGTACCTTTAAGCATAGTTACTCCAAAAAAATACTCCTCCTCTAGAGGAAAAAATGAGGAGGAGTTAAAACAGAATTTTTTTCTTTTAGAAATATTTGGATAAGTCAATACGAGTGTTTATGGCGTGATTGATTACCGCCTCAACATAAGCTCTGTCTTCCCCAACTAGCTCCATCCTAGGTAGACGAACTTTTTCATTACCACGACCAACAATTTGTTCAGCAAATTTAATGCACTGAACAAGAGTTGGAATAGTATCTAAACGGAGAAGTGGCATGAACCAACGATAAATTTCACGTGCTTCCTCAATGCGTCCCTCGCGTGCGAGTCTCATAAGAGCGACAGACTCTCTTGGAAAAACATTAGTTAAACCTGAAATCCAGCCAGTAGCACCAAGTAAAATACTTTCTAAAGCAATGTCATCAACACCACAGAAAAGAACAAACCTATCACCAAAGCGACTTTGTAATTCTGTTAAGCGACGAGTATCGGTTGTTGATTCTTTAATCGCTACAATGTTTGGCTCTTCAGCAAGAATAGCGGTCATTTCTAAGTTTACGTCAACGCTATAGCCAACAGGGTTGTTATAAATCATGATTGGAAGACTAGGGTTAGCACGGGCAACAGTTTGATAATGTGTGACAACTTCTCTATCTGTACCATGATAAACCATAGCAGGGAGAAGCATTAATCCATCAACACCTAAAGCATTGACATCTTTTGCAAATGTTGTAGCAAGTTCGGCTGTATATTCAGTACATCCAGAGATGACAATAATTCGACCATTAACGGTTTCTACAGTGTGCTTGATGAATTCACGTTTTTCTTCGGCTGAAAGAGAAGCATTTTCTCCTATCGTACCAAGAGCAATTATCCCATCAACTCCGTCATTAATTAAATCTTCTAGCATACGAGCATTAGATTCAAAGTTTATGCTGCCGTCTTCGTTAAATTGTGTAGAAATCGCTGGGAATACACCTTGCCAATTTACATTCATCTTTCAAACCTCATTTCCGGCAAATAGGTTTAGTCACTCAAGCCGGTGATTATTATTTGTATTGTGTAGTTTGGGTATATTGTATACAATCTTTAGTAAAAGAAAAGTTAAAATTTAAAATAGACTGCTTTATAGGAAGACAACTTGACCTAAAGGTAGGTTTTTAAAGCACTAAAACTATAGAAGTTGGTCGGAGTATAAGATGAGACCGTTAAAATTTAAACAAGAATATTTACAAAAACACAACAAAATTTCGACTATTGATGCTCACACTGAAGGAGAACCCCTAAGAATTGTTACTGAAGGCTATCCAGAACTGAAAGGGAAAACTATCCTGGAGAAGCGTCAATTTGCCAAGGAACATTTAGACCATCTGAGAAAGCTGATTATTTTTGAACCTCGTGGTCATGCCGATATGTACGCTGCATTGGTCACTGAACCCGTAAGTGTTGATGCTGATTTCGGAGTGCTATTTCTTCATAATGAAGGTTATAGCAGTATGTGCGGGCATGCCATTCTTGCTTTAGTTAAAGTTGCATGTGAGTTAGGTGCCATCGAACTCGATACTCAACCAAGAGTAGTGAAAATAGATGCCCCAGCAGGCTTAGTTGTTGCGACAGCTCTAAGAGATTCAGATGGAAAAATTCAAGTTAGCTTTGAGAATGTTGCATCATGGGCCGAAACTACTGATAAAAAAGTCCATATCGAAGGTATTGGCGAAATAACCTACGACATAGGCTTTGGCGGTGCATATTATGCTTTCGTTGATGCAGATAAGTACAACATTTCTTGCCAACCAGATAACGTTCCCCAATTAATTGAACTCGGTCGAAAAATCAAATATGCCGTCGCAAAACACTATCAGATACAACATCCTATAGAAGAGGATTTATCATTTTTGTACGGCACAATTTTTACGTCTACTCAAGTCAGTAATACCAATTATCACTCTAAGCATGTCTGTATTTTCGCTGATGGCGAAGTAGACCGTTCACCTACAGGTACGGGTGTATCGGCACGAATTGCGCTTCTTCAGGCTAAAAATGAAGTAGATATAGGGCAATCAATAACCATTGAAAGTATTGTTGGTGGTCGTATGCATGTTGAAGCGAACAAACCTCTAGATTTTTACGGTAAATCTTCAGTTATTCCGACTGTATCTGGGCGTTCTTACATCACTGGACAACACGATTTCTTAATCGATGAAGAGGACGTATTTCAAGAAGGTTTCATCCTAAGATAAAATAATTAAAATAAGGATATTCGCATGACTCCAGAGCTAAAAAGTCAACAACGAGTCTGTGTTATTGGTGCTGGTATCATTGGTGTTACAGCAGCTTACCAATTGCAAAAACACGGCTTTGAAGTAACACTGGTCGATAAAGAGGGCGTTGCTACAGGAGCTTCATATGGAAATGCAGGTCACTTTGCTACTGAACAAGTATTTCCTTTAGCTGACTTTAAGTTGTTGCTTCAATTGCCGAAAATGCTATTGGATCCTTTGGGGCCAATCAGAATTAAACCTAATTATATTATTTCAGCCCTTCCTTGGTTTTATCGCTTTATTCTTAATATGTTCCCTAATAAAAAGCACCATAATACCCAAGCTATTAAGGCGCTTAACGCACTTGCTATTTCTGAGTTAAAACATATCGCATCAGAAGTAGGCTGCTCGCAACTTCTCAAGTTAGATGGAAATTTGGTTGTTTTTGAAAATACACCTTTATCAATTGTGGTTAGAGAATGGAGAGCTTATTCAGAAGCCGGTGTAGCGGTCAGATTAATCTCAGGGGAAGAAGCGAGAAAACTTGAACCAGAACTGTCGAAAAAAATAGAGCACGCTTTATTTTTTACAGAAACAGGACATACATCTGATCCAGAAGCATTATGTTTAGCCATCTTTGAAAAGTTTAAAATGTTAGGCGGGCGATTTCTTAAAACCCAAATTGAAGATGTTACTGAATCTAAAATTCAGATCTCAGGGTTAGATAACCCAGCAGCTTCTATAAAGCTTGAATTTGAGAAAACACTGATTACAGCAGGCGCTTGGTCAAAACCTATTTGCCAACAAATAGGACACAACACACCGCTGGATACTGAACGTGGCTATCACTTAATGTTACAAACACACGTAGGCTTGACGAGACCTGTGACCTCATACGAGCGTAAATTTATTATAACGCCAATGGTCAATGGAACTCGACTTGCAGGTATGGTTGAATTTGGTGGATTAAATAACCCCGCTACAGCGGGTGGAGCAAACCGTTTTAAAATACACGGGCAAGCGATTATTCCAAGATTAAAACATGAGGGGCACTTTGAAGGTGCTGAAGAGTGGATGGGATTTCGCCCTTCATTTCCAGACAGTTTGCCTGTCATTAGCGATACAAAAAATGAAAGTGTCTTTGCGTCTTTCGGGCATCAACATCTAGGACTAACTTGGTCAGCAATTTCAGCAAAACTGATTACACAAAAAATGATGGGGAAAGAACCAGATATTGAACTTTCCCCTTATAGCATTGATCGGTTCTAATAACCTATGACAGCACCATCAGATTTACGTAAATCTGATGCGCCAAATAATCCTTTGTCTGTTATTTCAATAGATTGAGTGCTACCCATGGCACTTTTTATTTTTACTTTGTAGCCCATTTTTTTAAGTGATTTGATGGTGTCGAAGTTCAAGCTTTTCTCTACTCTAAGTTCATCAGGGAACCATTGATGGTGCACTCGAGGCGCATTTGTTGCCTCAGCAATATTAAGCTTAAAATCGATGACATTTAGAATGACTTGTAATGTAGTGGTAATGATCCTTGAGCCGCCAGGTGTTCCTGTTACTAAAACAGGCTGACCATCTTTAAATACAATGGTCGGGCTCATCGAACTTAATGGTCGCTTGCCAGGTTGCACTGAGTTCGCTTCCCCACCGATGAGTCCATAACCATTAGGTACTCCAGGTTTGGCAGAAAAGTCATCCATTTCGTTGTTAAGAATTACACCTGTACCTTTAGCAACAAGGCCAGAGCCATAACTGAAGTTCAGTGTATAAGTATTTGAAACTGCATTTCCCCATTTATCGACTACTGAAAAGTGTGTTGTTTGATCGCTTTCATAAGGCGCAAACGAAGCAGGTAAAATTTCGGACGATGGTGTCGCAATATTGAAAGGTATTTTTTTTGCGATGGCTTTTGCGTATTTCTTATCTGTTAAATGCTTAACTGGAATGTCGTAAAAATCAGGGTCGCCAAGGTGTTTGCTTCTATCGGCATAGGCATATTTCATCGCTTCAGCCATAAAATGAATGGTTTGTGCCGTATTATGACCATAAACATCAAGTGGGAAATTCTCCAGAATATTTAAGATTTCTATAATGTGGACACCACCAGATGAAGGTGGTGGCATAGATACAACTTTGTAACCACGATAAGTACCAGATACTGGCTTTCTTTCAATGGCTTTGTAATTGGCAAAATCAGCTTGTGTCATCACCCCGCCAGCTTGTTGTATGGCTTTAGTAATTTTTCTTGCAGTTTCACCTTTGTAGAAACCATCTGTACCTTTCTCCGCTATAAGGGAGAGGGTATGAGCAAGTTCTGGTTGTTTAATCACTTCACCAATTTTGTAACTCGAACCATCAGGTTTGAAGAATATTTCAGCTGTGCTTGGCCATTTCATTAAACGATGTTTTAAACCGTTCAACGATACTGCAAGATCTGGAGTGACTTTAATTCCGTCTTTGGCCAGCTTAATTGCAGGACTTATCACTTGCTTTAGACTCATTGTGCCGTATTTATTTAAAGCTTGGTTTAATCCCATAACAGTACCAGGAACACCAACAGCTAAGCCGTGAAAACGACTTAGGTTTGAAACTGCATCACCTTTTTCATTTAAGAACATATCCTTATGAGCTTTGCTTGGGGCCATTTCTCTGTAGTCTAAGGCAATGGTTTTATCTTTATCGGCGAGATAAACCATCATAAAACCACCACCACCAACATTGCCGGCACGAGGAAGAGTAACGGCTAAGGCATAGCCTACAGCGACAGCAGCATCGACAGCATTGCCGCCTTGCTTAAGGATATCGACGCCAATTTGGCTGGCTAATGCTTCTTGGCTTGCCACCATTCCATGCTTGGCCCAAATCGGCTGTGCGGTTGCCATACGGCTGTGAATTGCAGAAGAGTTTGCGTATGTGGTAGCTGGTATGGTTACCAAAGTAGCAGAAGCTGCAAGTAACATTGCTTTTGCCAAATGGATGATGCGCATCGTTATTCCTTGAAATTATTAAACCGATGCAATGTGCCATAATTAGTGATAAATATAAATAGATAATTAACTACAAACAGAAACGGAGACCTTAGGTCTCCGTTGTATATAACGCTAACTTCAAACTATCAATCTAAAACCATCCAAATACTCAGTAAGAAAATGATTGAACCCGACGAACGGTAAAGCCAACGTACATTTCCTGACTTTGATAATACTTTTTTCAAACCACTTCCGCCCGATGCATAAATCATTAACATGGTGAATTCACTGGTCAAAATGATCGCTAAGATTAATGACATTTGTGGTGCAAGTGATTCACCCGAACTTATAAATGGCGGAATAAGCGATACCATAAAAATCCATAATTTAGGGTTTGAAAGTGCAGTAAATAACCCTTGTAATAATAAACTTAAACCTTTTACGTCTGAAGCTTCAACTTCTTGAAGTTCAAATTTTGAATTTGCTTTTTGCCACATTTTGACCGCGACATAGCAAAGATACATAGCGCCAAATATTCTGATGGAGTTGAATAACTCTTGGTGGCTGTGAATATACTCAGCTGCGCCTAAAATGATGGTCGAAACAACGATGGTAACACCTGTCAGTTCTCCGACCATCATCCACATCGTCTTTCGGACTCCGACAGTCATACCAAGGCTCATCGCTAATGTCATGCAAAGACCTGGAATTGTTGAGGTAACAAATAGAGCTGGTGCTAACTTTGTAAAAATATCGAATGTCATCATTATTACATACTCCATAAGAACGGCGTATTTTGAAGTCTAGGTAACTAGGAATTAAATGCAATGGGTATAAATAATGCGCTAATGGTATGAGGTGTTAATCACACTTTGAAAAGTATATTCTTGATTGATTTTATTAGTTTTATTAAGAAGGTTTACAGTTAATTAAATATAATTTATTGAGGATGAAATTGGTCTGTTTATAATGCTGAGTTCTATAGTGTGTCATTGACTTGTATTTGTAGGGCAACATGAAAATTGTCCATATTCAAACGAGAACATCGACATACACTGCCAATGACTTGGTTAGCTACATCGGTGTCATAATTGAAAGTAACACTTATTGCACTACCAAGTTCAAATGGGAAGGGGCATTCGAACGATACGCCGTGTCTTGAAATATCGACACACGATGCTGTTTGACTTCTGGGGAGACCATGAGGATCAGACCACTCTAATCTCACTTTGAAATAATCTAATTCAATTCGGGAAGAGCGTCGTTTTTCTAATGAATTATGCACAATAACCATCCGTGGTTTTCAGTATCCTTTGATTCTAATACATATTCTACAAATTGGTAAGCGACAATCTCTTAACCAGGTCTTCCATCTGCACGGATTTGACAAAGCATTGGTCCATAACAAATTACAAATGCAGTAAAAGCAAGCAACCAAAGAAGAACAGTGAACCCTAATAGCTGCGGATAAAAGTTAGGGAATATATTTGCACAGACTCGACAAATAGTTGCAAGAATCATTAGTGCAAAAGCTAAAATAACAAGTTTAGGTGGTTCCAGTTTTCGTCCAGTATGTCCTAAGGAAACACGGGCCATCATCGCTAAAATCATACCGCCCATCCCCCCCACCGTTATGGCATGAAGCCCTGCTGACCGTGGTAAGTCGGTGGCAAGAAGTAAGAGTCCAACTGGGATGAATATATAACTAAAGTGTAAAGACCAAAGTAGGGGGGTTTTAAAAGTATGTTGCCACCCCCAACGATTCCATCGAATCAATAAGACGATACCAGAAATGAAAGCAAATACTTTTGTTATTACCAGTAATTGAAAAATAAAACTGATAACAAGCAAACCTAAAGAAATAAATGTCAACTTCTCTAAGGTATCAATACTTGGTAGGCGTTCCCATCCACTTGCTCTATCGGTAAAAAAAGGTATAACACGGCCGCCGATTAGAGCCACAACTGCTGTGATGATTATCACGGCGGCATAGAGTGATGAAGAAACAAAGTCCGGTTGATGCGTGATCAAGCCATAGTAAGAGCAGACGTTTGCAATTGTTAATGTGAGTAAAATCGGCACAAAGCCAAAGTTTCTCCATTGTTTTAGTGGTACTACTGCTTTTGCCATTACAAATGCAGATAGAGGCAAAAAAAGTAGATCGATAATTGCAGCAAACTCTAATGAACTCCAATCTTGATTTAACAGTAAAACCCGAGCTAATAACCATAGGCTAAACAGCCCTATCAACGGTAATCCTTTTAACCCAGGCCTTCCTGTCCAGTTCTGAACTGCAGTTAATAAAAAACCAACAACTATGGCGGAAACAAAGCCGAAAATCATTTCATGACCATGCCACCACAATGTATTCCCTTGGGGGGTAAAAACTACCTCTCCTTTCAACGATAAAATCCAAAATGCGAGTGATATTATGCTGAAAAAACTACCAAATAAAAAAAACGGTCGAAATCCTAGTCTGAATAATGGGATTTTAGGCTGCATGTTTTCGGGTTCATCAATATTAAGCATACGTATATAATACCTGACTAAATTTATCAGGTATTATATATTTGTATTTCTTAAAAAAATCTAATCTAGATCATGTTTTTGTCGATTTGTTTATTTTTAAAAAATAAAGTTCTTTATAAACAGCTTCCATATGCATATCTCTGATGTTCAGGGATTTAATCTCTTGGAAGGTTTTTTCGAAGTATTCTAAGTTACTGCCAAGTTCTCCTTTAGCTTGAAAAATTCGCTTCGCTATTTCGCTTTGTTCTAAATGAGGGCAGTAACGACTTGATTGATGATTAATCACAAATGTAATGCAAGCGAACGTTCGGTGACTCTTTTTGCATTCCAAGCTTGAGATAACAGGAATGTATCCGCCTAAGGCAAATTCTCTGGCCCATAGCTTTTTTGTCTCGTTCTCAATATCTTGTTTATCTATTTGTAGTGCTATTCCATCACAAACTCCACCTCTATCAAGAGCCATCATTACACCGGGATTAGATTTCGAGCCTCTAAAAAGCAACATTTCTAAACAAAAACGTCTTTCATAACCGTTCAAACGTGCACTAAATTGTTTCTTTATTTTTAATAGCGGATTCCACATTAATGAGCCGTATGCAAAGATCAAAATATCTGAGGATGTTGGTAATTGTTTAAGAGTTTTGTGCCTGCTTTCTTCTATATTATCCCAAGATTTAATTTTTAGCCCAGCTTGCTCTGCTGTAGACCTCATATCATCGAGGTATTTCTTGATTGTTTCATAGCTTTCGAATTTTTTCGTCAAAATAGATATTCCATCGGTACTTTAAGCGTAAGCTAGCAGTTCACTGTTGAAATATAGCTGAATATAGAAGGAATAGACTTAATAACTAAGCCTTTAGGAAAATAACTGAATAATCTAATTATAAATATTGTAATAATTTGATAACATTTGCATCTGTAGGATACGATATACCATAAAGACGATGGACGTCCTTATTCATGGAGGATAAGGGAAAACAAAATGGAATGTGAAAATGGACTCTTTTGAATATTATAAACAAGCTAAAGAAAGGAATCGCCTTTGGTTTGTACTCTTGTTTTTTTTCTGCACGATATCTGGAACTTTAGGATACGGTTTAGGTAGCCATTTATCTAAAGATGAACACTATGCTCAACTTAGTGAAGTTCGACAAGATCGAAGAGATATTATTACTTCATCAGTCTATGGCGATATCATTACTGCAAAACTTCATCATGATGATAAACATAAAACTGCGCTTGAATTTGTTGAATTTAACTTGGCTTCGAATGTCGAGTCATTTACACAGCATGGCTCTAAACTGAACAGACTAAACCATGAAGAAACAGAAGCGCTGGAAGCTGTGCATCGTTATTGGAAAAACGTCTGCTATAAACGTTGTTTAGACAGAATAGAATATATTCTAGAAAAAGTAGATAAACAGAAAGTAGAACAGCAGGTTGCTTCAAAGTCTGAAGTTAAAAGCGAAAAAGAGATATAGCAGTTATTGTTCAGCTGCTATATCACGTAAAAATGATTAGCCTAGACCGTTAGCAGCTGATTTCATTTGAATGAGTTCGATTTTATAGCCATCAGGATCTTCAACAAAAGCAATCTCAGTATTTCCACCTAAAACGGGTCCTGGTTGGCGTGTTACTTTTCCACCTGCAGCTTCAATATCTTTACATTGTTGATAAATATCTTCAGCGCCGATGGCTAAGTGACCAAAACCTGTACCTAAATCGTAACTCTCTGTACCCCAGTTATAGGTCAACTCAATGACAGCTTGCCCAGTTGATTCGTCACCATAACCAACAAAAGCTAGGGTATATTTATATTCTTCATTTTCAGACTTTCTGAGTAATTTCATTCCAAGTACATTGGTATAAAATTCAATGCTTCTATCGAGATTACCGACACGAATCATCGTGTGTAAAAGCTGTGACATAGTTTGCGTTCCTATATTAAGCAAGTGATTGAAAGGCTTTACTATTCTTCTGGATAAACTTTATCTTTAAACTCACACAAATCTTCGATAGTACAACTGCCACATCGAGGTTTGCGAGCAATACAGGTATAACGCCCATGTAGAATAAACCAATGATGAACGTCGACTTTGAATTCTGCTGGTACCACTTTAAGCATTTTTTGCTCTACTTGATCAACATTCTTTCCAGGCGCAAAGCGGGAGCGATTAGCTAATCTAAAAATGTGCGTGTCAACAGCAATGGTTGGCCAGCCAAAAGCTGTGTTGAGTACGACGTTTGCTGTTTTACGACCAACACCTGGTAATGCCTCTAGTGCATCCCTATCTTCTGGGACTTCACCGTCGTGCTTATCAAGGAGTATTTTGCAAGCTTTGATTACATTGATTGCTTTATTGTTATAAAGGCCAATAGTCTTGATGTATTCTTTCAGTCCATCTACGCCGAGGTCATAAATCGTTTGCGCTGTATTTGCGATAGGAAATAATTTATCGGTTGCTTTATTCACTGAAACATCAGTAGCTTGAGCTGACAGAGTGACGGCAACCAATAATTCAAAAGGACTTGAAAAATTAAGCTCTGTTTCTGGCTTAGGGTTATTTTCTCTCAGACGCTCGAGGATTTGACGTCGTTTTTGGTTATTCATTATCGTCGTTAGCCTACTTTAGTTATTCGGGCACGCGCAACTTCCTCAATTTGAGGTGCAGGCTTTCGTTCTTCGAGCTTCTTATCAATTATATTTTTTGCTGCTATGAGTAGCCCCATACCAATGAAGGCGCCAGGGGGTAACATTGCTAACAAAAACGAAGTATCGAAATGAAATATTTGGATCGTTAAGCTTTTCGCCCAATCGCCAAGTAGTTGGTCTGCACCAGCAAACAGTGTGCCTTGGCTAAGAATTTCACGGATACTACCTAAAACAGCAAGTACCAAAGTAAAACCTAATCCCATCATAAAGCCATCAAACGCTGATTTTGACACATTATTACGTGAAGCAAAGGCTTCTGCACGACCAATAATGACGCAGTTAGTCACAATCAAAGGCAAGAAAATACCCAGTGACAAATATAAACCATAAGCATAAGCATTGATGAGTAACTGGACTGCAGTTACTAATGCAGCAATGATCATGACAAAAACAGGAATGCGGACTTCTTTTGGTACAAACTCTCGCACAAGTGAGACTAAAATATTAGAACAAACGAGTACCACCATAGTGGCAATCCCTAAACCAAGAGCATTCGTTACGGTAGACGTCACGGCAAGGAGAGGGCAAAGACCGAGTAATTGAACAAGCCCCGGATTGTTCTTCCACAAGCCTTGTATGGCAATATCTTTAAAATTACTCATGGTGGTCCTCACATTTTTGTGACTGACGAACAATCATATCAAAATTACTATGGATGTAATTTAATGCCTTATGAACGGCCTTTACATAGGCTCTTGGTGTAATGGTGGCACCGGTAAACTGATCAAACTCGCCACCATCTTTTTTTACTTTCCATTGTTTAGTAGAAGTATTCTCTAAAGACTTTCCATTAAAACTTTTAACCCAATCAGATTTAGGCAGTTCAATTTTGTCGCCGAGACCTGGAGTTTCATTTTGTTCTAGCGTTCTCACCCCAAGCACTTTTCCAGATTTATCTGCTGCGACAATCAGCTTGATATTACCGTTGTAGCCATCTGGGGCTATAGCTTCAATGGCAATGGCTGTAGCTTGTTCTTTTTTGAATGCAACAAATGCGGAAACCGCATCTTCTGTCCCTAAAGCTTTGGGTTCAACAATGGCTCGGCAGCTTGTCACCAAATTATTATCGTGAATTTGCATAGGTATGATTTGCTCAAGCACTTTTAACCTTTGCAATTGTTTTTGTTCCGCAATTTTGCCTTCAGTGACTTTATTGACAACAGAGACCGCTGCTGTGCACAACATGGCAAAAACAGCTAGGATCAGACCATTCTTTAATATTGGATTATTCATAGTGGCGTCCTAATTAGTTCTTCTGTGACCATAACTGCGTGGCCTGATGTAATAGTCAATTAAAGGCGCTGCTAAGTTGGCAAGCAACACGGCAAAAGCAAAAGCATCAGGGTAGCCACCAAAACTACGAATGACATATACACATAAACCAATAACAAAGCCAAATAACAGTCTTCCACGCTCGCTGGTCGCTGCTGTTACAGGGTCTGTAGCAATAAAGAATGCCGCTAGCATCGTTGCACCTGAGAACACTTGGTTAATCGGTGAGATATGAGTGTCGGGCTCTAACAGGAAACCAAAACTGCTACAAACGAATAAGGTGACAATAATACTTACTGGGATATGCCATCTAATGATCTTGAGTTTCAACAGTGCAAGTCCACCGAGCAGGTAACCCATATTAATCCAAAACCAGCCAACACCATGATGTCCATCGAAAGCAGGTTGATTGAGAATTTCTGTAGAAGTCAACTTGAGTGACAGGCCTGTTTTATAGCTGTCCAATGGAGTTGCCATTGATATACCATCAATAGTTTGCTTCCAATGTTCAGCAGCAAAATGACTTACTCCAAAAATTGCTTGTAAGCTATCTGCAATCGATGGTGGATACGCAGCAATTTCAGCAGGAGCTGGCCAGCTTGTCATCTGAACTGGAAATGAAACCAACAACAATACATATGCCGCCATAGCAGGATTAAAAATGTTATTGCCTAAACCACCATAGAGCTGTTTTACAATAACAATCGAAAACACTGTACCAATGACTATCAGCCACCATGGTGCCATCGCAGGTATTGCTATGGCCAATAAAACCGCAGTAACAACAGCACTGTAGTCAGTCAATGCATAACGAATGCTTTTGTTGCGCATCTTCATCATCAACGCTTCTGAACTAACAGCTATCGCAACAGCTAATAAAATTTGAATCAATGTACCCCAGCCGAAAAAGTACAATTGAGCTGCGATACCAGGCAATAAGCATAATAGCAATCGTTGCATAACCTTATGAGTCTGCAGGTTGCTATTAATATGTGGTGATGAGGCTATTTTAAATGCCATGGTGATTTATTGCTCCTCTCTTGCAAGCTTTTTCGCTTTGGCTTTTGCTACCGCAGCAGCAATTCTTGCTTTCTTTTGCTCTTCAGCAGATAACTCTATTTCTGGTTTTTTCTCAATAACGACTGAACCTTCAACTTCAGTATCTTTGTTATCTTTTTGTGCTTTTTTAGCTTTAGCCTTTGCGACGGCGGCAGCAATTCTTGCCTTCTTTTGGTCTTCAGGAGAATTTTGTTTTGCTACCTTCACGTCAGACACTTCTTGACTTGATTTAGGGTCTGATTCAGCGGTTATATTTGTTTCCTTTTGTGCTTTCTTGGCTTTAGTTTTAGCCACGGCAGCAGCAATTCGAGCTTTTTTCTGTTCTTCAGCTGATAACTCTTTCGAAGTGTGAGAGTTATCACTCTCTTGTAACTCTTGTTCTTGAGCCGCTTTTTTAGCTTTTGCTTTTGCGACGGCTGCAGCGATTTTGGCTTTTTTATCGAGTACAGGTTGCTGGTTTATTGAGTCAGAAGCAGGTTCTGTCGTTTCACCGGACTCAGCTTGTTGCTTTGCAAGCTTTTTCGCCTTTGCTCTAGCTACGGCAGCAGCAATTTGTGCTTTTTTATCGTCAGCAGGTGTTTCTATAGGTTCAGACTCAGTATTTTCGGATTGCTGAGCTTGCTTTTTGGCTTTAGCTCGAGCAATTGCCGCAGCAACTTGTGATTGTTTGTCTGATGTTGTTTCTGATGATTCGGCCTCAGAAGATTTTTTAGCTTTAACTCTAGCAAGTGCAGCCGCAACTGCGCCTTTATCACCTGATGACATATTGCTTTTACGGCGTTCAGCGGCTTTTTTAGCTTTTTCTTCGCGTTCACGTTTTTCTTTCTCTAAACGTTCAAGGCGAGCATCAAAACGTTTTTTCGCTTGTTCTGCTGCAATTTTCTCTTGCTCTTCTTTGCGAATAGCTGACTTAGCTACGCGATAATATTCAACGAGTGGAATATCTGAAGGGCAAACATAGTTACAACAGCCACACTCGATACAATCCTTTAAGTTATAACTGGCCGCTTTGTCATATTCTTCTGCTTTTGAATGCCAAAAAAGCTGTTGAGGTAATAAACCTGCAGGGCAGGCAACAGCACACTCACCGCAACGAATACAAGCGCGTTCATTTGACCCTGTAGTAAACTCGCTGCTCGATGGCGCAATGATACAGTTCGAACCTTTTAAAATTGGTGCACTCAGATCAACTTGCATGTGTCCCATCATCGGGCCACCAACGATGAGTTTTAAATTATTTTGCTCTCTCACACCAGCCGAGTTCAATAAGTGCTCTATAGGCGTGCCAATTGGCACCCAATAGTTACCTGGCTTTGTTACATTCTCACCTGTGATGGTTACCACACGTTCGATGAGTGGTTTACGTTGTTCAATAGCTTCGCCAATCGCCATGGCGGTACCGACGTTATGAACTACAATACCTAATTGCGCTGGAATACCACCAGAGGGTACTTCCTTTCCGGTGAGGATTTGGATGAGTTGCTTTTCTCCTCCAGAAGGATACTTAGTTGGAACGACAGTGACTCTGGCTTTACTGGCTAAAGCGCCATATTTTGCTAAAGCGATATTCATTGCTTTAGCTGCTTCAGGTTTATTGTCTTCAATCGCAATAATAAACCTAAGAGGGTCGAGCAATGCGTCGATATAGGTCATACCTTTAATAATATCTTCAGCATGTTCACGCATTAGTCTGTCGTCGGAGGTAATGTATGGCTCACATTCAATACCATTGATAATCACTAATTCAATATCACTGATTGGGTTAAGCTTAATGTGGCTTGGAAAAGCAGCTCCTCCCATGCCGGCAATACCTGATTCACGAATGCGAGTTAGCATTTGCTCATTAGAAAGCTCTTCAGATGGCGTATTTATTGATTCAAGCCATTCATCTTTACCATCTGCACCCAATATTACACTCAATACAGGAAATGCCGATGGGTGATTACTTGCTCTTGATTCAATGGCTTTAATTGTCCCTGAAGTCGGTGCATGAGCGGGTAAATGACCATTACCTTCTGTTAGAGGTTCACCCTTTAATACACGATCACCAACGGCAAATTTAAGGATGCAATTTTGTCCGACTGTTGGCACTGGGATAATGAATTCATCAGCAAGTGGAAGCCTATCAATATTAGATTTATTGGACAGGTGCTTATTTTCAAGAGGGTGGATACCCCCTGAATACGGCCAAAGTGCTCCTTGGTCAATTTGTTCCAATAAACTTAACACTGACGTTCCTCTTCCAACAACTTAACGGGTATAGCATTTAACTTCCAATCCCAGTTCGTCAAATTTTGTTCAACCGGGATCATATCAATGCAATCTACAGGGCAGGGCTCAACGCACAAATCACAGCCCGTGCAATCTTTAGATATTACGGTATGCATTAATTTACCAGCACCAACTATGGCATCGACGGGGCAAGCCTGAATGCATTTAGTGCAACCTATACATTCTTCTTCTCGTATGTAGGCAACTTTTTTAACTTGAGCATCTTCAGTGACATTTAAAGGCTCAGGCTCAACGCCCATAATGTCAGCCAATTTTTCCATTGTTGCTGTGCCACCGGGAGGGCATTTATTAATTTTTTCGCCGTTAGATATTGCCTCAGCGTATGGGCGACAACCAGGGTAACCACATTGACCGCATTGGGTTTGGGGTAAAGTTGACTCCAATTGTTCGACAATCGGGTTGCCTTCAACTTTGAATTTTTCTGAGGCATAACCAAGAAGGAAACCGAAGATTAAAGCGATAACAGTAAGTACGATTACAGCGGTAAAAATATCAAAAATCATTATTTAACAAGCCCCGTGAACCCCATAAAGGCTAATGACATTAAACCAGCAGTGATCATTGCAATGGCGCCACCTCTAAAAGGTGTAGGTATATCTGCAGCAGCTAAACGCTCTCTCATAGCAGAAAATAAAACCAGCACGACCGAGAAACCTACAGCAGCACCAAAACCATAAATGGCTGATTCTAGAAAATCGTGTTTTTCATTGATATTCAATAGCGCAACACCGAGTACTGCACAGTTTGTGGTGATCAACGGTAGGTAAATACCCAACGCACGATAAAGCGAAGCACTGGTTTTTTGAACAACCATTTCAGTAAATTGAACCACCACAGCTATTACAAGGATAAAGCTGATGGTGCGTAAATACGTTAGATCGAAAGGAACCAGAATATAAACGTTAACAAGATAGCTGAGCACAGAAGCAAGCGTTAAAACAAAGGTAGTAGCCATCGACATGCCAATAGCGGATTCAAGTTTACTTGAAACCCCCATAAACGGGCAAAGGCCGAGGAACTTTACGAGAACAAAATTATTTACCAGTACCGTGCTTATTAACAACAGCAGATATTCAGTCATTGCAAATCATAAAAAATGAATAATGAGTGCTATTATCGACTTTTATTATGATTTAAACAATATCCTGACCTAAATCAGTCAAGTATCTTGCTGCATTAGTGTTCAAAATTGTTCGATGAGATCATTATGCAGCTTTTGTTAGCTTGGGAGACGCTATATAAAAGCCTTGCAAACCATCCACTAACAGCTGCTCAAGCTCAATTTTTTCTGATTGGCTTTCGATGTTTGTAGCAATAACCGATACACTAATTCGTTTAGCAAGATCGACCATCATTTTCACAAAAAACTTATTATCGTCATTGGTTTCAATTTGCTTGGTAAAGCTACCATCAAGTTTAATAAAGTCAGGACGAACTTCTTTAAAGAAACGAAATGCAGATAACCCCATCCCAAAGTGTTCTATTGAAACTTTTAATCCCAAACTGTGGGCTAGTCTTACAAAATTGGCTGAGGCCGTGGTGTTTGCTTGAATGCCTGTTTCATTAACTTCCAAAACTAACTTAGTAGCTAGCTTTTGATGCTGTTTAAAAAAGTCTTTCATCCAAGCTTGAAAGCTCGGGTGGAGAGCTGAAGATGTACTGATATTAACGCCAAAATTCCCTGTTAATTGTGGGGTTTCTCTGAGCATTTTGACGACATGGGTAAGAATTAACTTATCTAAAACCATGATTAAATCGTATCGTTCCGCCATCGCAATTACAGCTGCAGTGGGTAATAGTTTCCCTTCACTATTTTTAAAGCGAGTTAACAGTTCTTGGTAAAAGTTTTTTGAAGCTCTGCACGATTGAATCGGTTGTTGATAAAACACTAACGATTTACGCTTAATCAAATTCTCAATGGTGATCTTCCAGCGATTGTCTCCAACTTGCTCGATATTGTCGGCTTTTTCTATCGCATGGTAGCAGTTCGGCCCCATAGTCTGAGCAATGCTCAATGCGGCATCTGCTAATGATAATAAGGCAATAGGTTTAGTGTCTGGTTTATAAGGAACTAAAGAAAAATGTGCAATCGATGAGGTTTTAAGAGATTGTTGATAGACTTCAAATTCATCTTTAATTTTTTTAAGTAATGATTCTGTTTCTGAAAACTTAACATGTGGGATGATCGCAGCAAATTCAGCACTGGAAATTCTAAACAGATTGGAGGCAGTATATTTGTCAACGTTTTTTTTCAGAGTATGGGAGATTTGTTTTAAGTAACTATCGCCAGCAAGCCGGCCTTTTGATTGATTTATTTGAGACAGTTCGCTGGCTTTCAGTAAAAGTAACACGCCACTATTATCGTGTGATTTAAGAGAATTTAAAGCTTCTGTAAATTTAAGTGTATTACTCAGCCCTGTTAAAGAGTCTGAATAAGCGTCTTTATCTAGCTTTCTATTTTCTTCGATCAACACTTGAAGTTTTAGAGCTATCTTTTTTCGACTTTCACGCAATGCATTTTCAACTGGGCTAAAGTTCTTTGGGAGTCCGAAAGAATTATTTAAAGTGCTCGGTCGTTGTTCTGTGTATGTAGATATGATTTCGACGAGCTTGTTGATTAACTGCTTATTAATACTCATACAAGTATAGGCCACGAAAGCAATGACTATGTAGGCAAAGAAAGAATAGAGTCCAATACTGAAAAGCTTATTAAGAAGCTCTTGTTTGGATTGTTGTAAGTTAAATTTTACTTGTAAGCGGCCAGTAGAAAGCTGACTTGTGGTACCTGGGTTTTTGGAAATAAGAGAGCTTAAGAAATGGTCATTGCTTGGAAGGATACTTCCACGTGTGAAATTGTTATCTCTATTTTCTTTATCAATAAATTGAAAAAATCTAAGTGGAATTTGTTTTTGGATTAGACGATACAGCTCTTCACCATTACCAGCCCAAGAGTCATATTCACTGATAACCTTATTATATTCAGCTGTTTGATGTGCAGAGATAGCGTTGAACTCTCTGTTGGCGTCGACATATACCCAGCCCCACAGCGCACTTAAGCACAATAACAAAAAAAACTGGTAAACTTTCGATGTAAACATAACCAATCCGATCCTTCAGATTTACAAGATAAGCTTCAAGTCGCTTGAATAGATTTCCATATTATTCAAAATCTCTGACTACAAATGCAGTTGAAGGGTATTGTAACGATTTTTTTAATAAAGAAAAACTAAATGATAAAGAATTAAGAAGAAAATTGGCTCCCCAGACTGGACTCGAACCAGTGACATACGGATTAACAGTCCGCCGTTCTACCAACTGAACTACAGGGGAATAGATAAGATTATAAATTTAGTGGCTCCCCAGACTGGACTCGAACCAGTGACATACGGATTAACAGTCCGCCGTTCTACCAACTGAACTACAGGGGAATACTAAATTTTATTTCGATTGGCTCCCCAGACTGGACTCGAACCAGTGACATACGGATTAACAGTCCGCCGTTCTACCAACTGAACTACAGGGGAATCGAAATATGATGCTTAGAAAGTTTGGCTCCCCAGACTGGACTCGAACCAGTGACATACGGATTAACAGTCCGCCGTTCTACCAACTGAACTACAGGGGAATCGCTTTCTTTCACATCTTGTTCTTAACGTTATATAAATTGGCTCCCCAGACTGGACTCGAACCAGTGACATACGGATTAACAGTCCGCCGTTCTACCAACTGAACTACAGGGGAGTGGCATCAACATCTCGTTGAGAACGGAGCGCATATTAAAACGGACTTTAGGGTGAGTCAACTGAGGTTTTAAAAAAAAGTGTAATTAAGCTGTTAAGTGGTCATCTAATCAGCACAATGATTAAGAAATAAAAAAGGTGGTCAATTTCTATGCCACCTTTTTTCTTAAATCATTTATCTTTTGTATTAGAAGTTTGCACTTCTTGGTGCTCGAGGAAATGGAATTACATCACGGATGTTCGAAACACCAGTCACATAAGAAACTAAACGCTCAAAGCCTAACCCAAAACCAGAATGTGGAACGGTACCGTAACGACGTAAATCGCGATACCACCAATAATCTTCCTTATCTAGCTCCATCTCTTCAAGGCGAGCATCCAGCACATCAAGGCGCTCTTCACGTTGAGCTCCACCAATAATCTCGCCAATTCCTGGTGCTAATACATCCATAGCAGCAACTGTCTTACCGTCCTCATTCATGCGCATATAGAATGCTTTAATGTCTTTCGGGTAGTTTTTCACTACAACAGGCGCATTAAAGTGTTCTTCAGCCAAGTATCTCTCATGTTCAGAGTGAAGATCGATACCCCATTCGACTGCAAACTCAAACTTCTTGTTGCAATTTTTTAGGATTTCTACAGCTTCGGTATAGTCGACTTGAATAAAGTCTGATTCAACAAATGACTCTAAACGTTCAATCACCGTTTTTTCAACACGTTGCGCAAAAAATTCTAAATCATCACGACGTTCAGCCAATACTGCTTTAAATGCGTATTTCAGCATATCTTCTGCAAGAGTTGCGATATCATCCAGATCAGCAAAAGCTACTTCTGGTTCTACCATCCAAAACTCAGCTAAGTGACGGCTTGTGTTAGAGTTTTCAGCTCGGAAGGTTGGGCCAAAAGTGTAAACTTTTGAGAGAGCACAAGCATATGTTTCAGCATTTAACTGACCTGACACGGTTAAAAAAGATTCTTTCCCGAAGAAATCTTTATCGTAATCCACTTCACCTTTGTCAGTGAGAGGGATGTTTTGCATATCTAATGTTGAAACACGGAACATTTCACCCGCACCTTCACAGTCAGAGGCTGTGATAAGTGGCGTAGAGGCCCATAAGAAGCCTTGCTCATGGTAAAAACGGTGTATAGCTTGCGATAAACAGTTACGAACACGCATAACTGCACCAATGATATTGGTACGAGGGCGTAAGTGAGCTAATTCACGAAGGTGCTCAATTGAATGACGCTTTGCTGCCATTGGGTATGAGTCAGGATCGTCAACCAAACCAACCACTTCAACTTCAGTGACTTGAAGTTCAAATTTTTGGCCTTTACCTGGTGATTCAACAACTTCACCTGTCATGATAACTGAACAGCCAGCTGTTAAGCGAAGTACTTCATCTTGATAATTATTAAGAGAATTAGGAACAACGCCTTGGATCGGGTCGAAGCAAGAGCCATCATAGACAGCTAAGAAAGAGATTCCAGCTTTGGAATCGCGACGAGTTCTTACCCAGCCTCTTACTGAGACAGTTGAACCCACAGAATGCTCCCCTTTAAAAACAGAGGCGATGCTTGCAATAATCATTGTTGCTTGATTCTCCAATAAAGCAATACATAAAAAATAGACCGCTTATATTACCTCTTATAGTTTCAGAAACAAGGAATAATCATCGCCATATAGCTGAATAAAGAGCAGGTTTGAACTGCAATCTACTCGCTATTTTGATAATTTGGTTATTATGTTCATTTTATGGGATTTATATGTCGCATAATGAAATAGAAGTAACCAGAGGTGTTTCGTTAAGATGGATTGATTATCTGAACGAAGTTCATGCCGTCGATCTCAAGGAATTAGCTCGACAAGTAGCAACAAATGGAGAATGGACAAACGTAACGTTTTGCTATTATTCTTCAAAGTCTGATGATGTCATTTATGTTGATTATCAAGTTAAATGGGTCAAAACCACAGAAGGTGAGAAAATAGTAGTTAGTCACCAAAGCGTTGGTAACAGTATAAAGGCATTTTTTGGTTTCAAAGAAAACTTACCTAGCTTGATAGAGAAAAATGTAAATAATCGCATATCTCAAAACCACCAACTTTCCTGTGAAGTTCGAGAGTCTTCATCCGTAACACTGTTCTCATCTTTTAAAATAACCTTTTCACAAATAAACCATATTTATCAAGTTGAACCTGTACTTCCAGAAGGAGCAGTGCCTGTGTTTATCTTTGATCTAGATAACACTATGATTGGTTTGAAACTTAATTCGAAGGGGTTGCTAGAATACTACGATATCCTTGGTCAACGTAACATGACTATGATTTTAGAAAAGCTAAAATTGAATTACCCAAATGTAAAAATTTTAGTACTTACAAATTCTGATTACGAACAAGCTTTGGAAACCATTACTAAAGGTCTAAGAGTTAAGGAGTCCGATTTTTTCTATGTGGATAGTAGAACTAATTCATGCTATCAAAAAATCATGGGAGATAAATGTAAAAATCGCAATTTATTAACAGACAAATTTAGGCGCTTAGAAGGTATTTTTCAACATTTTCAGGAACTCAAAAAATGTAATTATTTGGTATTTTCGGACGATCAAAGAAGTCATATTTGTGAGGCCGCAGAATTTGCTCATTTCTCAAAAAAGAGTTGCCATTTATACGAAATGATGAGTACTAAAGAAAATGCAGAAGGGATAACCAGAGCTCAGCTCTCAGTTAATATGAGGGTATAAGCATTGACAAATAGAGAGTTTAACCGTTTATTTTAGAAATAAGTACATTGATGATAGAGGCCGTAATTCCCCAAATATACTCACCTTGGCAGTGAAACACTAATACTTCATATTCAACCCCCTTTTGTGATGTTTCAATTTCAGAACGATTCCCAACGTTAAAAAAGTCAGTGATCGGAATATTAAAACAACGACTTACTTCATTATCATCAAGTGTTAAATTCGATAAATCATTGACAAAGGCGATGATGGGGTAAACTCTAAACCCTGTATAAGTATGCTGAGTTGGAAGAGCACCAAGGATTTCGATGTGCTCTGAACCTAAGCCTATTTCTTCTTCAGTTTCTCGCAATGCTGTTCTAATAATGCTGTAATCTTCGTCAATCACTTTTCCACCGGGGAAACAAACTTGTCCAGGGTGGTGCTTTAAGTGAAAAGGGCGTTGAGTTAGAAGAAGATGAATTTCACCATTAATTTCGTGAGCAGGAATCAGAACCGCAGATTCTCGGTACTTTTTATGTTTAGCAACGCTGTCAGGAATGCAAAAACGGTCTGCATTTTTAGGCTGCGGACTGAGTAATAATCGATTTTTGAATTCCTGTTTGTTCATAAATAATTCAGGTTTCCAGAATTGGAAGGATTCTGCTGACTTTATCATAGGTTTCTTGGTACTCAGCATCGACATTTGAATCCGCGACGATACCTCCGCCAGCCCAACAATAGATTTTGTTGTTCTCTGTAACTAACGTTCTGATAGTAATGCTTGTATCCATCTTGCCATCTTGGCTGATATACCCAATTGAACCACAATAAATACTTCGCCTGCTAGGCTCAAGTTCTTCAATGATTTCCATTGCACGAATTTTGGGTGCACCAGTAATTGAACCTCCTGGAAAGGTCGCATTTAATAAATCAGTTGCGCTCAAATCATCTTTTAAGACTGCAGTAACAGTGCTAACAAGATGATGTACTGCGGGAAAACTCTCAATATCGAATAAACTGGGTACCTTTACGGTGCCAGCTTTTGCAACTCTACCAAGGTCATTACGTAACAAATCAGTAATCATGAGGTTTTCAGCTCTATCTTTTACCGAGTTTTGCAGTTGAACCGCTGCACGTTGATCCTCTACAGAGTCAGAGCTTCTTGGTAATGTACCTTTGATGGGTTTTGTTTCAACCTTTCCATTATCAAGTTGCAAAAATCGTTCTGGTGAAATCGACAAAATGGTGTGCTGAGGTAAGCGTATATATGCAGAAAAAGGGGCTTGGTTTTGGTGACGTAGTTTTAAATACGCCTGCCATTCATTGCCTGAATAATTTGCTGAAAATCGTTGAGTTAGATTGATTTGATAGCAATCACCACTTAATAAATACGAATGAACTTTATCAAACTTATTGGTATATTCTGCTTTTGTTATTTGTGCATGCCATTTACCAGATAATTGAAATTCTTGTTGCTTATTCGTCGAACTACTAAGAATTTGAGAGAGCATTGCTTGTTTAGCATCAATGTACGATTCGTCATCTGAGTAACAGACCAGATTCCAAGTTTGATTATGGTAATCAAAAATTAATGCCCAATCGTAAAAGCCAATATTCATTTCACTGAGCGATAAATCGTTTTCAGCAAGTTCAGGTAGTGTTTCTACTCTTCGACCTAAATCGTAATTAAAACTGCCCAATGCACCGCCTGAAAACGGCAGTGAACATTCAAATTTTTCAGAGAAAATCGCTTGTTGAAATTTCTTTAGCACATCAAACGGATTTCTGGTTGTTGTTTCATTCTGGATGTCGCAACAAGCCTGTGGATTGAGTACTTCAAAATACGATTGTTGATTTTTGGTAATTAACGTTGCAATAGGATCAAAGCTTATGACGTCGTACCTAGCATCGGGATGATTGGCATTAGCAGAGTCCAACAATATCGCCCATGGTTGATCGGCAAAGTGTGAAAAAACGGCTTCTGTGGTTAAAGTGATGTCAATTTGTCGGACAGAAAGGCATTTTGACTTCCGTGTAACCATTAATTAGACCCTGTGATATAGCTCAAACATTCGGAAAATAGTATCATAAAAAACATCATCACAAATGATCCTATAATAAAAATGCCAATATCTGCATTGGTAGAAAACATAAATGCACTGGAGCGCGTTTAATATGACATCAAACACTCAAGATTCTGGTCAAACAGTAATCAAGCAAGCTGACTTTATCGAAAGCGTCGCAGATGCCCTGCAATATATTTCTTATTACCACCCGAAAGATTTTGTTGATGCAATGTCTGAAGCCTATGAGCGTGAAGAAAGCGCAGCGGCTAAAGATGCTATCGCTCAAATTCTTATTAACTCTCGCATGTCTGCAGAAGGTAAACGTCCTTTGTGCCAAGACACGGGTATCGTGACAAGCTTTGTAAAGATTGGCATGAATGTTCGTTTTGATAAAACGGATATGACAGTTCAGCAAATGGTGGATGAGGGCGTACGCCGTGCATACACCAACCCTGATAACCCATTACGTGCTTCTATTGTAGCTGACCCAGCAGGTGCTCGTAAAAATACTCGAGATAACACACCGTCTGTAGTTCACGTTGAAATGGTGCCAGGTGATCACATTGACGTTGCGGTTGCAGCAAAAGGTGGTGGCTCTGAAAACAAATCTAAGATGGCAATGTTGAATCCATCTGATGATGTTGCAGCTTGGGTTGAGAAGACTTTACCAACAATGGGAGCTGGCTGGTGTCCCCCAGGAATGCTTGGTATAGGCATTGGTGGAACAGCTGAAAAAGCAGCGGTAATGGCGAAAGAAGCGTTAATGGAAAGTGTTGATATCCATGATCTAATGAAGCGTGGTGCTCAAAATACTGAAGAAGAGTTGCGTTTAGATATTTTCAAACGTTCAAATGACTTAGGTATTGGTGCTCAAGGTCTTGGCGGTTTAACGACTGTTCTAGACGTAAAAATCAAAACTGCACCGACTCACGCAGCATCTAAGCCTGTTGTGATGATCCCTAACTGCGCTGCAACCCGTCACGTTCATTTTCATCTTGATGGAACAGGCCCTGCTGAGTTAGCAACACCAACACTGGAAGATTGGCCTGAAATTACACGTGAGTCAGGTTCTGATGTAAAACGCGTAAATCTTGATTCGATCTCTCAAGAAGAAATTGAAACTTGGAAAAGTGGTGATACCTTACTGTTAAACGGAAAGATGCTTACCGGTCGTGATGCGGCACACAAGCGAATTCAAGGTTTAATTGAATCGGGTGAGGGGTTGCCTGAAGGCGTGGACTTTAACGGAAAATTTATTTATTACGTTGGCCCCGTTGATCCAGTACGTGATGAAGTCGTAGGTCCAGCCGGTCCAACTACAGCAACTCGTATGGATAAATTCACTGACCTAATGCTCGAGAAAACAGGCATTATGGGCATGATTGGTAAGTCTGAACGTGGTCCAGCTACAGTTGATTCAATTAAGAAACATAAAGCTGTTTACCTTATGGCAGTGGGTGGCGCAGCATATTTAGTGTCCAAAGCAATTAAAAAATCTCGTGTGGTTGCATTTGAAGACTTAGGTATGGAAGCCATTTACGAGTTTGATGTTAAAGACATGCCAGTCACTGTAGCAGTTGATTCAAATGGTGTTAATGCACATGAAACTGGCCCAGCAGAATGGAAAATTAAGATTGCTAATGCGAGTTAAGTAAGCAATTTTTAACAAAACGCTCAAGTATTCTTGCTTGAGCGTTTTTGTTTCGATATTGTTCTAAACAACTTTATATACATCTATTCAACTTTTAATAAGCACAAAACATGAAAAAACTAACAATAACAAGCGCTGCGATTGCCTTAGCTTTAGGTGTAAGTTCACCTGTGTTCGCTGAAAAGAACAATAATTCGCATCCTTTCAACGTAAGTGATCTTACACATCTTAATAAGTTGCACAGTGCAGCGGTTTCTCCGGACGGGAGTCAAGCAATTTATGCCGTTAAGCACCGCTTCCAAGACGGTACTACGTCATCAAACTTATATTCATTAAACCTAAATGATACTGAAGCTAAACCATTTCAGTTAACCCACGATAAAGGCACTGAGCACTCAGTTCAGTTTGCTGCTGATGGTAAATCGATTTATTTTCTTGCGGCTCGCAACGGCTCTACTCAGCTTTACAACCTACCTCTAACGGGTGGTGAGGCGAAACAAGTTTCTGATTTAACTCTTGGTATCGATGATTACAAGTTATCTAATGACACTGACCAAGTGGCTATGAGCATTCGTGTATTTCCTGAGTGTGAAACACTGAAGTGCTCAAAAGATAAATTTGATAAAGAAGCGAATAGAAAGACAACGGGCCGTACTTATACTCAGTTAATGGTTCGTCACTGGGATACTTGGGAAGATCACGCTCGGAACCATATCTTTGTTGCATCTATCGATGGTAACAAGTTAGGTAAAATCACAGATGTTACTCAAGGCTTAGATACTGAAACACCACCTAAGCCGTTTTCAGGTATGGAAGAAGCCATTTTCACTCCCGATGGTAAGTCAATCGTTTATAGCGCTAAAGCACCAAGTAAAGATCAAGCTTGGACAACGAACTACGATTTGTGGCAAGTGTCAGTATCGGGTGGCGAAGCTAAAAACCTAACGTCTGAGAATAAAGCATGGGATTCACACCCAGTATTCTCATCAGATGGCCGTTATATGGCGTATTTTGCGATGAGTCGTGCGGGAGCTGAAGCGGACCGTTTTCGTATTATGTTGCGTGATACAGTAACAGGGCAAACTAAAGAAGTTGCGCCGTTATGGGACCGCAGCCCAAGCTCAATTATGTTTGGCGATGATAATCAAACACTTTACGTAACAGCGCAAGATGTTGGTCAAGTTACATTATTCGAAGTGAATACTCAGTTTGGTGATGTACGTCCTATCTATAACAAAGGCTACAATAGTTTTGTTGCGGTAGAAAATGGCAAAGCAATCTTCTCTCACAAGAGCCTTGATGAGCCAGGTGATTTATACAGCATTAATCTAAATGGAGAAGGTTTAAAGCAGCTCACTCATGTTAACGAAGAAAAGCTACAAAACATCAAGTTTGGTGAATACGAGCAATTTAGCTTTAAAGGTTGGAATAACGAAGACGTTTATGGTTATTGGATTAAGCCTGCTAATTATGAAGAAGGTAAAAAGTATCCTGTAGCTTTCTTAGTTCACGGTGGTCCACAGGGCTCATTTGGTAACGGTTTTAGTGGTCGTTGGAATGCGCAACTTTGGGCTGGTGCTGGCTATGGCGTTGTGATGGTCGATTTCCATGGTTCTACAGGTTACGGTCAAAAATTTACAGATTCAATCACTAAAGATTGGGGCGGTAAGCCACTTGAAGATCTTCAAAAGGGTCTTGCAGCCGTAGGTCAGCAACAAGAATGGTTAGATACTAAAAACGCTTGTGCACTGGGTGGCTCATACGGTGGCTACATGATGAACTGGATTGAAGGTAAGTGGAGTGATGGCTTTAAATGTCTTGTAAACCACGCTGGTTTATTTGATATGCGCTCAATGTACTATGTAACAGAAGAACTTTGGTTCCCAGAGCACGAGTTTGGTGGTCAATACAAAGATAATAAAGCGTTATACGAGAAGTTTAATCCAGTCAATTACGTAGAAAATTGGAAAACGCCAATGCTCGTGATTCATGGTGAAAAAGACTTCCGTGTTCCTTATGGTCAAGGCTTAGCTGCGTTCAGTTTCTTGCAACGCAATAACATCCCATCTGAGCTATTAATTTTCCCAGATGAAAATCATTGGATTCTAAACCAAGATAACTTAGAGCAGTGGTATGGCAGTGTTCTAGGCTGGATGGATCGCTGGACTAAGAAGTAAATTTAAACTGAGTAAAGAGTAAAGAGGCCAAATGGCCTCTTTTCTCATTCTGTGGATTGGAGGTTTCTCTGTGGCGAATTTAAGTTACAATATGCCATCTATTTAAATGGAAGTTTTTATGATGAATAAGTTATTTTTATCCATAGTATGTTCAATACTTATTACTTTAGTTGGTTGCTCGACATCACCTACAGGTCGCTCACAGTTAAAGCTCTATTCAAATTCACAAATTTCACAACAGGGCGCACTTGCTTTTACTCAAATAAAAGAAGAACAAAAAGTATCTACAAGTCGAAAATATAATCGTTATGTGCAATGCGTTTCAACTGCGATTACCAAACATGTACCTAAAAATGTATTTAACGGAAAGTGGGAGGTCGTGGTTTTTGACAGTAAACAAGTTAACGCCTTTGCTTTACCAGGTGGAAAAATAGGCGTTTACACTGGGTTGTTAAATGTTGCTAAAAACCAAGACCAATTAGCAGCTGTAATTGGTCATGAAGTAGGGCACGTAATTGCAGAGCATGGTAACGAACGTATGTCGAACAGTGCTCTTGTCGGTGTGGGTTTACAAGTTGCTGATACAGCTTTAAAAAGTCAGGATGTTAAACAAAGTAAAGTTATCATGTCGGCGTTGGGTGTTGGTTCTCAAGTTGCGGTTACTTTACCGTTCAGTCGCATTCAAGAAACAGAGGCAGATCAAATTGGTTTAGAGCTAATGGCAAAAGCTGGATTTAATCCTAAGCAATCAGTCGAGCTATGGAAAAATATGCAAAAAGCCAGTAACGGAGATAAACCTTTTGAGTTACTCTCTACTCATCCGGCACCACAAACTCGAATTTCAGACTTAAATAAACATATGGCAGGTGCAATTGCGGTTAAAGCAAAAGCTTCAGATAAACCATCTTGCCGTATTTAATCTAGATAAATGGCTACAATGAACAATTAATCATTGTAGCCAAAGTCGTTATTTTGAAGGTTTTACAAACTTGAGCGTCATTCGGTCGCTCTCACCAATCTTCAAATACTTCGCTTTATTTTGCTCTTTAAGCCTTAGGGTTGGAGGCAATGTCCAAACTCCAGCCGGGTAATCTTTAATGTCTTTAGCGTTCGCATTGATTTCACTTGCACCAGCAAACTCAAACCCTGCGTTTTGAGCTAATTGCTTGACATAATCTTCAGTGACATACCCAGACTCTATCATAGCCAAACGCTTTGTTCCTGGTTTAGCTCTGTGTTCAACAACGCCTAAAACACCACCAGGCTTAAGTGCTTTAAATGCTGAGTCAAATACAGTTTGTTCGTAATTTTTACTCATCCAGTTATGAACATTACGGAACGTTAAAACGACGTCTGCACTTTCACTTGGAGCTAATGTGGTATTTTTTGGTGGTTCAAAGCTTGTAACACTGATGTCGCCATAGCGCTCTGGATGATCAGTGAACTTAACATCAAATTTTGCTCTATATTTCGTAAAGAAACCAACACTTGAATCTTTTGGCCAATGAGCTGCAACATATTGCCCATCCCCTTGCAGAGCAGGAGCAAGTATCTGTGTATACCATCCGCCTCCAGGCCAAATCTCAACTACTGTATCAGTGGGTTTAACACCAAAAAATTTGAGAGTTTGCTTAGGATGACGGTATGCATCGCGAGCTTTCTCTTTTGTAGTTCGGTATTCAAAGTTATATTGTAATGCGGTTGGAATTTCAGGCTTTACTTTCGCATGTTCACTATGAGAGTCATGAGCAAGAGCAGCAGTTGAACCTAAAGCCATACAAACAACAGCACCATAAAGTAGGGATGTTTTTGTTTTCATTTATAGATTTCTCAGTTTCTTGGACGTATTGTTCTTTTTTATAACGTAAAAACACCTGCGGATCGATAAAAACTTGTATCAAGTTGTAAGTGAAGCCTAATTATTTAGGCTTCACAAATTTAAGTGTCATTCTGTCACTTTCACCAATTTTTAAGTATCTCCCTTTGCCTTTATTTCCATTGATGAGTGTTGGAGGAAGTGCCCAAACGCCATTGATATAGTTTTTTGTATCTCGAGGATTGGCGTTAATATCACTACTTGCGGCAAAATCAAAACCAGCACTCATTGCTAGTTTCTTTACGTAAGCTTCAGAAACATAACCAGTTTCAATCATTTTAGAATAACTAATCCCGGGTTTCGCTTTATGTTCAACAATTCCCAATACTCCACCAGGTTTTAGTGCAGCAAAGGCGGCTTTAAAAACATTATGTTGTTGATTCGAACTCATCCAGTTATGGATATTTCTGAATGTGAGAACAACATCTGCTGTCTGTTGTGGGGCAAGGTGAACGTAATGCGGTGGCTCAAATTGGGTTACTACAATTCGGCCGTAGCGCCTGAATTTATTGGTAAACTTACTCTTGAATTTTGCTTGAGCTTTTGAGTGATATCGACTCATCGAGTTAATAGGATATTGAGCTGCAATATATTGGCCTTTGTTTCTTAATATTGGTGCAATAACTTGCGTATACCAGCCGCTATCTGGCCAAATTTCCACAACAGTATGGGTCGGCTTTACGCCAAAGAAAGTAAGGGTTTCAGCAGGGTGACGATATTTATCCCGTGCCATATCTTTCGGAGTACGATACTCGTTCAGTATTTTTACGGGTTGAGATTGTTCATTAGCAAGTAACATTGTCGGAAGTAATAACAGAAAACCGCAAAAAATAGAAAGTGAATACTTAATATCAATAGACATGAAAATAACCCTCGAGTTTATTTATGCACTTATATTTATATAGCTCATTTATTCAGGAAATGTTCACCAACATGCAATTAGAGTGAAATAGGCTAGTCTTTTATCAAGAATGTTTTGTGTTTTTCAATTGAACTTATAAAACTAGGTGATGATGATGAAAATTAAATTTGCAGTGTGTCTCGGTTTTTTACTTGCCGCTGCTCAGTTCCAAGCGGTTGCGGATACCTGTGCCCAAGGAATCAAAGGTTCCGGAAAAGGAGGGTTACCATATATAAAAGGAAATGGAACGCAAAAAGACCCGTTTCAACTTGAATTAGGAAAAGATCTTTGTGATATCACGTTAGTAAAAAAAACATCTGGTGAAAAGGAGAAAGATCCAGCCAATAATAAGAGCTATACGGATGATACAATTTATTTTGAATATGCTTTTAAAAATGTTCCGCTTATCTACAGAGGAGCCTACTTAAACCAGTTTCAACTTGCGTTAGTTATGAATCCTAGTAGTGACGTTTCTCCTTCAATTATCACTGGTACCCAATACTCTTTTGATAAAAAAGTACCCTGTAAAATTTTTCATAATCCGCCTAAAGATAACAGCTTCAATGCATATGATGCAGTCTGTAGTTATGCAGTCCAAAACTTTGAAAATAAACCATCTAGGATATCTGATACATTAAAGTTTTCCATTAGCTTACAGGGCGACCAAGAAATTAGACGCATCGTAGATGCAAATGGTAATACTGTAAAGGGAGCAGCAAGTATTCATATCCAGTGGTTGACACCACCGCAAGATGAGAAGTCAAATTACAGTAATACCAATTACAGTAATTAACTTCCCACTCAGCAAGAGCTAAAGGTTTTCAGTACAAGGAGCAAGTTTGCAGTACTATCGGGATAATTCAAAAACTTGCAACACAGTAATGGAAGCCTTTAGCCTTGCCCTTCGGGAGCTTGTATGCGCAAAAATTACTGCACAAAATTGTCTCAACGTAGAATAACTATGTCTTCACAAATTTCGCTTGTACTTTGTGCGCATACATAGCTCTGAGTTGTGCATTTAATTACTGTAATTGGTATAATTAGAGTGTATCGAACTATGGGGTTTATATCTCAATCACTACGCTGATGATAACATCACTGTATCAGTGCACTCATGGAGTATTTGTTCCATGAGTTCATAATTTTTAAATGTTACGTTCAGGTTTCATTCCAAATTTCTTCAGCAAAATAGCCATAGGGCAGAATTTAGTAAACCCAAACTGAAATAAGTTGGCACCAACGAAAACGGTTAGCCATACAAAATGTGGGCTTACATAGTAAGTTAAAGCTAGAGATAGCAATATCATGCTGCCAGAAAAAATAAAGATTGCACGTTCGATACTCATAATATGCCCTTATTAGTAGTTAAATCTTAATCGAAGCCAAGCATTTGAATTGTCTTCATGCTGACCAAAAAAACTGTGTTTATTAGAGCCTGTAAAAATATTTAGACCTGTTGAAAAAGACCAAGAGTCATTGTGTCTGTAAGTTAAACTGGGTTTGAAATAGGCATCTTTATCTGTAGGTGACCAAAAACTAAAGACGTTAATTGTGAGCCTATTAGCATAGGCTAGCCATCTAAGACGAATTGTCGCAACTTGTCGATTTTTTTTAGGTTCAACCCTTGGGTTTAGTGAGTTTGAAGTCAGATTGGAATAGTCTCTTGTGTGCTCCAAGTAATATTGAATTGAAAACGTTAAGTTAGCGATGAGTTCACGCTCGAAACCAATTAATGCTCGCAATTGTGAGTTTGGAATAAACGGATTGATACCTTTGGCGTCTTCGATACTGTCATACCAGGCTAATTCAGCATTAAATAAGCCTTTAGTAAGTGGTGATTGAATACTCGCTCCATAAGTATTTAACCTTGGATAGTAAGGCTGTAAGTCAAAGTTTAAGCCGTTAGGCGTAGACCAGTAACCTCTATGAGCATATAAAGCATAATCGACACCTTGAGAAGATGTGGCCAGTTTGAGTGACCAAGTGTCCCCTGATGACTTGATTGGCTTGGGAAAGAGATTTAGTTGCTCATTAGCTAACGATGAAAAAAAAGAAAAGCGTTCACCGTTAATGGTGTTGTCAGGTTCAAAGCTTGGTGTCCAAACCCATTGGATACTTGAGTTTTCTGAAAACCAACTGCTCTTAATACTGTCCGATGGTGCTTTTAAGTATTCATCATCTCTTCCTGCAAAAAATGATTGCCAATCTTTTGGGAAGAGATCATTTAAGAATAAGTAATCGCCAGTCCCCCAAGTTAAAATCTGTCGGCCAGCTTTAAGGTTCAAGTTATCGGTTAGACTATAATCTACATAAGCTGTTCTTAGCTTCGTTTCTGTATCTTTGATGACAGCATCATAAGCAAGGTCGCCACTCACACTTATATTGAAATCACTGTCTTGGTAGTTTGCTTCTAATCGACCTCTAATCTCGTTAAGTGTAGATGAAGCTTGAATTACTGAGTTACGCTGCAGTCTTTGGCCATAGGCTCCATCAAAAAAACCAAAATAATCTAATTTCGACTCATCATCCTCTTCCCAGTCGTGATCCCAGTCTGATTCGGAGCTCGTATTGCTAGTTTCAGTTTGAATACTATCACTTGCAAAACCAGTGCTTGCGACAAGCAAGAAGATCAAAAGCCAATGTGGTCTTATCGTAGTTAGCATCGGATTTTTATCTCTTTTTTAACCATTTAAAGGGTGGAGTGCGAAGGCTCTTCTCACCGAAAATATTATTAGGTAAACCTAAGTCAAATTTGACGCCTCTTAATTGCATGATGGTTTTATTACCGGTAGCAAAATTTTTAACTTGAGCACTAATGATTACAGGATAGTTTTGAATGACTTTAGTTTTAACAGCTGTTAACTCTCGTAACGGTTTGTTACTTTTATCGAAATAGGTGACTTTTACTGGTAAAAAGGTCTTAGCATTAATCCAAGATTCGTAGTGAGAAAATTCAACGTCATTTGGAGTTCTTGGAGTACTTTGTAGATGAAATTGGTTATCTCTTTGTTCGATTAACTTATGTGAATCTAACGTTGGACTCCTTCCAGAAATATCTTCATAAAAAAAGTCAGAGCCGACAAACGAGGTGCGCTTATCTCCTGAAGATATCCGCTTGATCAAATCTAGCCCGGGCAAGTAAAGCCAGCGATCGTCCTGTGCTTGTGGATGTCTGACGACTCTGAAAACGGTGTTTTTAACGTCGCTAGGGCGAGAGAAGTGAATGAGCATATTTTGCTCGCCGCCATCAATAACGTCTTTTCTTAAAATGGTAAATTGTCGTAGTTGAGTACGGCCTTGTTTGTCGATGATTTTCATTCGTGCTTCAGCACGGCCATCATCACCAGCATAGTAGTAGCTACGATTAGCTTTATTCATTATTTGTTGTGCGTTTAATTCTTCAGCATAAATTTGATGCGTGAATAACAAACTGAGTAGTGAAAAAGTTACGGTCTTGATGTTCATGCTTCATTCCTTTTGAAAGATAGAATAGAAGGGAGTAAGAGCAGAGTAACGATTCCCGATAACACCATAATGCTGGCAAGGAAAAACCCAACGGTGATGTATGGTATTAACGGTGCTGCAAGCAGCGGCATAAAACCGACTGCGATAACGATAGCATTACGAGATATGGCTCTCGCTGGTTCTTGGAACATCACTTTCAAAGTGGCTTTTACATCGCCAATCTGTTTTAGGTTTTCTCTAAATCGTTCGAGAAAATGAATGGCAAAATCAACCGACAAGCCAAGTGTGAGAGCCGATAAAACCGCGATTGGCATATCATAATCCTTACCAATCCAACCAATTAAGCCATAAATAAAGGTGATGGTGAGTGTAAGTGGCAACATAGCCATTAAGCCGTATTTAAAAGAGCGAAATAGAATCACCATCATTAAAAAAACAATGAAAAAAGCGGATACAAGGCTCTCTAACATGCCGTTGACCATTGCTTTTTGCCAAACCACGTTCAGATAGGTTTTGCCCGCCCAGCCAAGCTTTAAATCGTCAGGGAGAGGATGGATCGTAACGTAGTGTTCAACAAAATCTATGACCCGAGACATGTGTTGATTATCTCCGCTGGTTAATTGCAGCCACATCAAACTAGAGTTGTAATCGGGAGTTACGAAGTGCCATAAATCTTGAGGTCTGTGTGATGATTGATACTGCAAAAGTGTTTGTGCAACGGCGTTGCTACTTTTTGGTAGTTTGAATTCTGAATTGGAACCACCATTTAGCTCACGATTAACCGTTTTAATAATCTCTGGTAAGCCGTTAACTTTACCGACCAAGCCTGACTTTATCAGTTCAAATTGGAGTTCTTGCATCCACAATAAATTATCAGGCTTTAAAAATGTTTTGTTGGCTTGCTCAAGCTTTTCGAGTTTTGTGATGAAAGACTCAATTACTGGTGCTTGCTGAACATTTGCATTAAATAATTTGTCATCAAGTATGGTAATGGTTTGAGAAATTGGGTTTGTTGCGTTGTTAATGGTATTTAAGTCTGAGGTATTAATGAACTTGTTTTGCTCTAGGGAAGTTAATAATTTTTCCGTTTCTGTATGAGTTTTTTTATCGCTTTCAAGCACAAGCCAAGCGTCATATGTGCCGCCAAAATGCTGATTCAATGCTTTATCTGCCACCCTGATCTCGTGAGATGATTTGAACCAATTGATAGGGTTATCATTCACTTGAATTTTGCTGATCCCAGCTGCGCTAATTATAAAAAGAGTGCTGAATCCAAACAGAATGAGAAGTCTATTCTTAATAGCAAAACTGCCTACTTTAGGTAGCAATGTGTGCAGTTTCGCTGACTCTTGCTTCCTCATTGAGCTTTGCAGTTTACTTAATGCTGCTGGTGACATGCTGCTAATATAGGAAGGGATAAAAACAATGGTGATGATAAAGGCCAATAAAATACCAAAAGCGATAAAGCCCCCGAATACTTTAACGGGGGGAATGGGCGTAAGCATCAATGATATAAAGCCAATTGCAGAAGTCAGTGAGGTATAAAACATGGGCTTGAATAGCTTTGAAACGACTTGTTGTATAACGGTTTTGGGATCTTTGCCGTCACGATATTCATCGGCAAATTCTGAAAGAATATGGGTTGAGTCAACAACGGCGATTGGCATTAAAAAAATCGCAATCATGGACGACATAATATGCACAGTAAACCCCATTCCAATGAGTAAACCCATAGTGATGATCACCGTAGCCATAGCGACAATCATCGTTCCTATGACGAGCTTTATGCTTCTGAAAAACCAAAGGAGCAGTATGAAAATGGCTAAACCCGCCATAGGTGCCGCGATTCCCATTTGAACGAACATTTCTGAACCAAATTGATCTTCAGCTACAGGTAAACCAGTAATGTGATAACTGTCTTCTGATTGGATGTCATCGATTAATTTGCGGATATTCTTAGCAACTTGATAACTGTGCTGTTTTGAATCAATGGCAACATAAATTGCTGCGGCTTTGCCATCATTTGAAACCAGTGTGTTTGCAAGTAAAGGTAAACGTAAAACGGCTGTTTTTATATTTACGGATTGCTTTTCAGTGGCAGGAGCACTTTTCATCAGCCATTGAAAGCTGATGCCACCATGCTTGGCCTGAGTAATATTGTCGACCGTATTTAACGAGAGTACATCCTGTGAAATGACGTGCTTCAATGACATTATTTGTTTTGATAATTGTTCAAGAGCTGATAAGGATTGTGGGTTATAGATTCCCTGTTCGGAATGATTTATTGCGCCAATCACCAACATATCATGCAAATTGAAATCACTTTTTACCTTGTTATGAAATGATCTATCGGTATCAGAGGCAGGTAACATGTTTTCAGGATCAGTATCGATTGTGATTTTTGGAAACATCGCCAAACACACAAATACTATTAAAAGCAGTAAAGAATAAACCGTTTTCGGTCGATTTAATGCAAAGCGATATAGTGATTCAATCATGTCATTTTGTAATATTAGGTTATGCTTATATAATATATATTAGTCTTTTCTAATATCCAAGTGGAAGCAGTGAAATACTGGAATAAAATTGACAAAGGGTTGCATGGCATTTAACAATGCCTGTAACAATAAAATAGGGGGTAGTATGTCTGGACAACCAGATATCAATATAAGTCAATTACGTGAAAAAGCACGTCATGTCGTTGGGCTTTTAAAAGCAATCAGTAATGAGAACCGGTTATTAATTCTGTGTCATCTGTGCCAAGGTGAATTGGCCGTAAATGAGCTGAATGAACTCGTAGATCTTAGTCAATCGGCATTATCTCAACATCTTGCTAAATTAAGACAAGATGGATTAGTACAAACACGCAGAGAATCACAATCTATCTATTACTCATTGGCTAGTGATGAAATGGCCCGTTTAATCGGTGCTTTGCACAAAGAGTTTTGTAATCAATCAAGTTGAAGTTCGTTTAACTTAACTGTAAAGTTACTGTAATTTTATCCAGTATCTTTATTCATGAACCTATATATAGCTGAGAAACCAAGTTTAGGGAGAGCCATCGCCGACGTACTTCCGAAACCTCATAAAAAACACGATGGATACATAGAGGTTGGAAATGGTGATTGCGTTTCTTGGTGTATAGGTCACCTTCTCGAGCAAGCCGAGCCAGATGCTTACGATGATAAGTATAAATCGTGGAAGCTGGAACATTTACCTATCATTCCTGATGCATGGCAATTAAAGCCCAAGCCTAAAACTCGCAAACAATTAACTGTGTTAAGAAAGCTTGTTAAGCAAGCGAGTCAAATTATTAACGCAGGTGATCCTGATCGCGAAGGCCAATTATTAGTTGATGAAGTAGTTTCTTATCTTAAAGTAAGTCAGACAAAAATAAAGAATGCACAAAGGCTATTGATCAGTGATTTGAATCCTTCAGCGGTAAAACGGGCGTTAGGTAAGTTACGATCAAATCAAGAATTTGTTCCATTAGCAACATCTGCACTTGCAAGAAGCCGGGCCGATTGGTTGTTCGGTATGAACATGACACGTGCTTACACTATTCAAGGAAAGAAAGTAGGATACAACGGTGTATTATCTGTGGGCAGAGTGCAGACGCCATTGTTGGGATTAGTTGTAAGAAGAGACGAAGAAATTGAAAACTTTCAATCAAAACCATTTTATGAGGTTTTAGCACACCTTCAAACCGACACAAATGAAACGTTCACTGCAAAATGGAAACCAAGTGATGCTTGTGCACCTTATCAAGATGAGGAAGGGCGGGTTCTTTCAAAAAAACTTGCTCAAAATGTAGTTTCAAAAATCTCTGAGCAAGAGGCTCGAGTCGATAAAGTTAACAGCAAAGAAAAGAAACAAGCCCCGCCATTACTTTATAACTTATCATCATTGCAGATTGATTGTTCGAAACGCTATGGAATGAGTGCTCAAGATGTGTTGTCAACCTGTCAAAGTTTATACGAGAAGCATAAGTTAATTACTTATCCGAGGTCTGATAGCCGCTATTTACCAAAAGAACAACATAAGCTAGCACCTCAGATACTTTCTGCAATTTCAAATGGTGCCAATGAATTACTCGAAAGTATTGCAGCGCCAAACCCGGCATTAAAGTCAAAAGTTTGGAATGACAGTAAAGTCGATGCACATCATGCGATTGTACCGACAGAAAAAACACCTAATTTGTCAGTATTGTCCCAACGAGAGAGGCAAGTTTATTTGCAAGTTGCAAGGCAATATTTAGCTCAGTTTTATCCAGCTTATATTTATCTAGAAACTATAGTAGAAGTCATTATTCAAAATGGCCTTTTCATTGCCAAAGCCAAGCAAGATAAATCGCAAGGCTGGAAGGTTTTGTTCAAAAGCAGTAAATCAAATAACAATGATGACCAAAAAGATGAATTACAGAGCCGCTTACCTGACTTAGTTAAAGGACAAAATTTATATTGCAATACAGGTGAGCTTATAGAGAAACAAACACAACCACCTAAGTTCTTTACTGATGCAACATTATTATCGGCGATGACCGGAATTAATCGTTATGTGAAAGATTCTGAGATAAAGAAAATACTTAAAGACACAGATGGGTTAGGTACTGAAGCCACAAGGGCTGGTATTATCGAACTGTTGTTTAAAAGAAACTTTTTACAGCGACAAGGAAAAACGATTACGTCGACGCCTGCTGGACGAGGGCTAATTAACAGCTTGCCAGAAACAGCAACCACACCGGATATGACAGCGCTTTGGGAGTCTAAACTTGATGCCATCAGTCGTAAAGAAATACGCTATCAGTCATTTATGGCGCCTTTACAAACTAACTTACAGCTCTTGATTGAGCAAGCGTCCAGTCAATTACCGACAGCGCTTCAGGGCTTACCGTCGAACCCAACGAAGAAAAAACGTTTTTATAAACGTAAAAGTAAATCTACATCAAAGTAAACGTGATTATTTGTCGGTTTAATCAACACACAGCACGTAAAACCGTTAAATAAGAAGTTCTGATAATATTTTTATGTATAATCAATGAAATTATTATTCAGATGGACCTTTCTGTTAATTGTAAATTATAAGTAAATAAGTTTACGATAATGTTGAAGGGTAGGGTTTAATGAAGTTTTTAAAAAGCTTATGGCTTGTCTGTATGGTCATAGTTTCTAGTAGTACCTTAGCGAATAGTTTTGTTATTAATAATAATCAAGGCAAACCTGTCAAAGGGATCGCTGTATATTTACAACCTCAATTCTCTGGGGATGTCAGTTCATATTCTGATAACTCAAAGCAGAACGACGTTCTGCAAAAGGGGAAAAAGTTCTCACCTTATATTACCGTAATTGAAAAAGGTACTTCACCAAAGTTTTTGAATGAAGACGATATCACTCATCATATCTATTCTGCTGTTGGTCCAAAACGATTTTCTTTTAAATTGAGAGCAGAAAAAGCCAAAAGCGATATTAGCTTTAATGAAACTGGTCATGTAGCAATGGGATGTAATGTTCATGACTGGATGAGCGGACATATTCTTGTTGTCGATACTCCTTTTTATGGCTTAACAGATGAGAGCGGTACGATAAATTTTGTAGATTTACCGGCAGGAAAGTACGAACTCAATATTTGGCACCCTCAATTAGAAGCGAGAGATAATAAAGAATCTTTAGTGATCAATTGGCCTCTATCAGAGAATAAAGTAATTCAAATTAACGCTGATATGTCTCCGATTCCAGAGCAGTCTACGCTTGATGAATTTGAGTTTTTGGAAGATTATTGATGTTGCAATTTATGAATCGTCTGCAAACCCGCATTTTTGCTTTTTTTGTTTTACTGCTCATTACCGTGCAGGCGTTTTCATTTTGGATGGCCTATTATTCGTACGAGAAACTTGAGCAGCAACAGTTAGCCAACCGAATGGCTGTCGCAGAAAAAGTTTTCCGCTCTGAATTTGAAACTCGAAGCTATTATTTAAATGTTTTTGCCGAGACAGCAGCAAAAGATTTTGGTTTAAAAGAGATTTTTATCGACGGTGATACCAAAAGCTTTCTTTTAGCACTTAATAATCATCGTAAACGCATTAATGCGAATATGGCCATTGCTGTATCTAAAGAAGGCAAAGTTATAGGCCAGTTATTATTAAAACAAAATAACAAAGGTAAGCTTCGTCCTGTAAAAGGGCCCGAGCAAGGTAAAACGTTCCGATATTTACTAGCAGACAATATGGCTAACTTAAGCCAATTGTACGAACTAGACGGGAAAGTCTATCAATTAAGATTTGCTGAAATCACCAGTGGTGGCAGTAGTGTTATTGGATGGATAGGGTTTGGTTATCTTATTGATTCGACCTTAGCAAATGATTTACAACAGCAAACAGGTCTTTCGACAGGTTTTGCTATCTCAGGACAGCAATCGAATATTTTCGCTTATTCAGGTTTAGAAATTAAGCAAAATGTAAAAACTGCATTATCTTCTTTTTTAACCACTGGAACAGAAAATCCAGATTACTTACTATGGCGTCAGTCATTAGGCAAAATTCAAAACAATAGCCTCTACGCTTACATGTATGTGCCTAGAGCGGATGTTCTTCAGGCACTTCAAAAACAGTGGTGGCGACAGTTTTGGTTAGTTCTCCTTATGTTGCCTTTATCCATGTTCGTTGCTTTTGCTATCTCTGGCAGTATAACTCGTCCAATCAAGCGCTTAATCGAGCAAGCTAAATTTATTGCTCAAGGTAATTATGATTTTAAAGTTAAATCGAGTTCAACACTGGAGCTTGCTCAACTAGCACATGAGCTTAATGAGATGCAATCGGCCATTGTCAGCCGTGAAAACAAAATTGTTCATCAAGCATTTCATGATCCATTAACCAACTTATCAAATCGTAATGAGTTAGATCGCAAAGCCGAAGAGTGGCTAAAAAATAACGAGCATGTGGTTGTTTGTTTAATTAATATTCGAAGGCTGACCGATGTTAATTTAACTCTGGGTCATGTAGTAGGTGATGAAGTTATTAAAGAAGTGGGTAATCGACTTCTGAGCATCGAAGGCACCGATTTAGTTTGTCGATTATCTGGTGATGAATTTGCAATTGTTTACAGAGACTTTGATTTAACACAGTTACAAAGTGAGATTTACAAACTTCAAAGCCAAGTATCTCATTCTTATTGTTATCACGATCTTCATCTAGACCTACAAATTACACTGGGCTTAAGTTGCAGTAAAAATGGCAAAACGTTAGAAGATATCATTCAGCAAGCTAATACAGCACTGCAATTTGCAAAGAGCCATAAACAAGATTATCAAGTCTATGATAAGCAGATAGATCAGCACTCATTGGAACGTTTCCAATTAGTTAATGCACTAAAATCTGCCATCGAAAATGATCAATTAGTTTTGTTTTATCAGCCTAAGTTGTGTCTTAAATTTAATAAGGTCAAGCAAGTTGAAGCGCTAGTTCGTTGGCAACACCCTGAAAAAGGCATGATTCCGCCAGATGTGTTTATTCCTATAGCTGAAAAAACAGGACAGATGAACTCGTTAACCCGATGGGTTCTACAAGCCGCAATTAACCAATATCATATATGGAAAAGCCAGGGTTTAGAGTTATCTATAGCCGTTAATATTTCTGCTGCGAACTTAAAAGATCCTGATTTCTGTCAATGGCTCTTAGATACCGTTGAGTATAATGATATGCCTGTTGATGCATTAACGCTCGAAATAACAGAAGATGCCGTTGTTGAAGATATTGATAGTGCAATCATGCAGTTAAAACATTGGCGTGATAAAGGACTCAAACTGTCTATTGATGATTTTGGCACAGGGTATTCATCTTTAGGGCAGTTAAAAGAATTGCCTGTACATGAAGTAAAAATTGATCGTTCGTTTGTTCAACATTTAATGAACAATAAAGAAGATCAAATTATTGTTAAGTCTACACTCGAACTTGCACATAACTTGCAATTAACTGTGGTTGCTGAGGGCGTAGAAGACAAGGACACACTTATTTGGCTCGCTGAGCATAAGTGTGAAATGGCACAAGGATATTATTTGTCACGCCCAATCCCAGGTCATGAATTGACCGATTGGGTTATAGATAGCGGATTTGATTACGTCAAAACGTAAATTGAAACGACTAAACATAAAATAAAAACAAAAATATCGGAAATAATATGAAGTCTATATTTGGACTTATTTTAATCGGAACGAGTGCAATTGCCGTTGAGCAAGATTTTTCTGGAGTAATCGATGCTCGGGCAATTTACAATGATTCAATACAATCTTATGTTGATGGCGGCCATGGAAAACTGAGGTTTAATTCAGGTACACAAGTATCTTTATCCCAATTGGGATTGAGCCATCATGTTGATTGGACTGATAACATTTCATCTAAAATTGTGGCTAACGGATATCTAGATAACACAAACGAAGGCTTAGGTATTACTGAAACTTTTATTCAATATAAAAGCTTACCTTCGGAAAATGGTTATAGAATAACTGCCAAAGCAGGTATTCTCTATCCGACAATTACTATCGAAAATCATGCAACGGCCTGGACGTCTCCTTACACATTAAGCTTTTCAATGATAAATTCTTGGATAGCTGAAGAGGTGAGACATTTAGGTTCCAGCTTTTCTGTGTCACGGTTGGGTAAATTTCATCAATCTAAACATGATTTCAAACTGACAGCAGAAGCTTTTGTTAATAATGATCCTACGGGTGCCATGCTCTCTTGGCATGGCTGGACAACAGGCTCTAGACAAACACTTTGGCATGAAACCATCCGAATTCCTGACTTGTTAGCAATGCGAAACGACGGTCCATTATCAGGTCAAGCCAAAGAGTCTGATCCCTTTCTTGATTTAGACACTCGAGTGGGGGCGAACTTTACTGCGGAATGGAATTGGCGAGGTAATGGCAAGTTAACAGCAGGCTATTACGATAATAATGCTGATACCTCAGTCGTTAAGAACGGTCAATATTCTTGGCGTACTCGTTTTCATCATTTAGGGATTAAATGGCGTTTACCTTTAAACATTGATCTATTAGCTCAATTTATGAAAGGGGATACGTTAATGAAAGCGCCTACTGGTGAAGATGCGGTAAATAATGATTATCACAGTTTCAATATTCTGCTTTCTAAAGCTTGGAATACACATCGTATTTCAATGCGATTTGAAGATTTTTCAGTCACGGATAATGATCAAACCTGGGGCGACAATAATAACGAAGATGGCAATGCATTTACTGCATCTTATCGCTACCAAATTCAAAAAGGTATGTTTATTCATTCAGAGTTTAACTGGGTTACCTCAGATAGGTTTGCCAGAACTTATCTGAATCAATCAGAGACGCTAATTGAAAGACAATGGCAATTAGCCATGAGATATTATTTCTAATGACAAATTGATTGAAGTTATTAAAAACGAAACTGACAAGTTGCTTACGTGTTTCCATATTTCTTTTATATATTTCTCATAAAAAATTATGCTTGGACAAAGTTAAATGACGAAATGATTGGAGGCATTATAGCAAATGCAAAACTAGCTCAAAACCCGATTACTTGGGTAGTGAACTCTGGTAACGGAGATTACCAGTCACTAGGACATGATAATGAAAAATATATTAATGAAAAATAAATGGATTTGAAATTAAGGCCGGTGAACAAAGAAGTGAAAGAAGCACTGTAGCAGAGTTTGTTCATAAAAATGGTACCTCTGAATCGGTCTCAAGAACCAAGGAAAAGTTTTATTTTAGTGTAAGTAATGAACCTAGGTTTGTTGCCGAGCAATGGAGTTTATTTACTGCTGGTTATAGTGAGACGCCCAAATCTGTAAGTTTGGCAAACAAGTTTGCTGAGACTGAGAGTGGTAAAGCTATATTAGCATCTGTAAAACCTAGTTTTAGCGAGATGGATGAAAGAGTGTCTCCTTCTGTTAAGACAAAAGCATCACCAGCTAATTTACCTGCACCTTGTCAAGTATATATTAGGTATAATCAAGGTGGCTTCGACCTGACTCAGACGGGAGAAGCCTGCTATCAAGCTAGTGCTTATTTACCAGAAGGCAAGTATTACCTTTATGTTCAAGGAGTAAAAGATTCTAAATTACAATGGGGTCAAGATATCTCTGAGCAGTCCGTAAAGCTTGATAAAAGAAGTACTGTTAAGTTAATAAAAGAAGATAAGCCTTTTGAAGAAAGAGCAGATGATGAATCGTCTAATATTTCTGAAACAACAGTTCATATTAAAAAAGATTCTCAATGTACGTTTATAGTAAAATACTTTGAAGATGGAAGTATGGAAGTGAAGTTAATTTAGTTAAGAAAATCTCAATCTAACTCCCTCTCAAAAAATAATAATGAGAGGGAGTTGTCGTTTATTTAAAAGTGCTCCAAATCGGAGCATGATCAGAGGGCTTTTCAATACTGCGCAGTTCATAATCCACATCTGACTCGGTCACTCTATCTGCTAGAGAAGGAGTAGCAAGAACAACGTCAATACGAAGCCCACGATTATCAACAAATCCCTTACTTCGATAATCGAACCATGAATAGCGCCCCTCACGAGTAGGGTGTAATTTACGGAATGTGTCGATAAAACCCCAGTCTAACAAGGTTTGTAACCATTCACGCTCTTCAAGTTGGAAGCTGCATTTACCAGTTTTTAACCAACGTTTAGCATTCACATCCCCAATACCAATATCTAAATCAATAGGTGAAATATTGATATCACCGATCACCGCAATGTCTTCATCTTTTGAGTGATGTTCATTTAAATATTGCATCAAGTCTTTGTAGAACTTGCGCTTAGCCGGAAACTTGGTTTCATGGCCGATGTTTTCACCTTGTGGAAAATAGCCATTGATGACAGTTAACGTTTTGCTATTTTCTTGTTTGAATTTACCGATGATCATTCTGCGTTGTGCGTCTTCTTCATCGGTAGGGAAGCCTTTTTGAATCTCGAGTGGCTCAGCTTTTGAAAGCATTGCTACGCCGTAATGAGCTTTGCCACCATGGAAGTGAACTTTATAGCCCATAGCTTCTACGTCTGCTAACGGGAACGCTTCGTCATGCACTTTTGTTTCTTGAAGGCCAATAACATCTGGCTGATGAGTGTCAATCAAGGCTTGCAACTGATGTAAACGAGCTCTCAATCCATTAATATTAAAAGAAACTATTTTCATTATGGTAATACTCGCTTAAAAGGTTTTACGATAACGTTTTTATATACGCCTGCAGCGATATAAGGATCGGCGTCAGCCCAAGTTTGAGCGTCTTCTAATGAATTAAATTCAGCGACAACCAAAGAACCAGTAAAACCAGCTTCGCCAGGTTCGTTAGAATCGATTGCAGGGTGAGGTCCTGCTATCATTAATCGTCCTTCGTCAGCAAGAAGCTTTAAACGGGCGATATGTAGATCACGTACTGTTTTTCTCTTTTCCAAGCTGTTTTCAACATCTTGGGATGAAATCATATACCACATAGGGATACCAATTTAGTTATTAATTTAATGGTTTAGTCTTTTTTATTTTCTTCGGGAAGATACTTATATAAGTATGCAACTGTGGCAATAATATTGATAATTGTCAGTGCAGATAAACCGAAAACTTTGAAATTAACCCAAGCGTCAAGAGACAGGTTAAAAGCTATATAGACATTTAGAATGGCACAAAATATAAAAAATCCGGCCCAATACCAGGTCAGCTTTTTCCATACAAAGTCGGGTGCTTCAATATCCTTTCCAAGCATTGACTTCAGAACAGATTTATTCATAAATTGGCTTGCAGCTAAAATGACTGCGAACAATAAGTAAATGAAGGTTACTTTCCACTTAATAAAGTTGTCATCATGCAACACAAGGGTTAACGTCCCAAAAACCGTCACCATAGCGAAAGTGACGAGTAACATTTTTTCTACTTTTTTATACAGAATATACGTGATGAACAACTGTAATGTTGTTGCCACAATCAGCGCTCCACTGGCTGTGTAAATATCAAAAAACTTGTAGACAGTGAAGAAAATAATTAAAGGTAAAAAGTCGAGTAATTGTTTCATTCTCAATAGGGTAGTGGTTACTTCAATCGCTTGAGTGTAGCATTTTGATTTATACTTTTGAATGAGCATGCGTTAGCATAGCCGATAATTCATCTAGCCCTGATAAAATTAGCTTATTAAATGACACAAGAAGTAGTTTTAGACGACATTGAGTTCGAACAGCCTCCCGAGATTCAAGTTTTATTCGAAGACGAACATTTGGTTGCGATACACAAGCCTGCCGGCTTGTTGGTACATCGCACTTACTTAGCAAGAAGAGAAAAATATTTTGCGATGCAAATGACACGTGATCTTGTAGGTTGCCATGTCTTTCCTGTTCATCGATTAGATCGACCAACTTCTGGAGTGCTACTTTTTGCTAAGAGTAGCGAAGTTGCTAACCTTTTATGCCAGCAGTTTCAGGATAAAACAACAGAGAAAACGTATCTCGCATTAGTGCGTGGTAATGTGCATGAATCACTCGTGATGGATTACCCGTTGAAAGAAGAATTGGACGATATTGCCGATAAAAATGCGGATAAAGATAAAGAAGCACAAGATGCAGTCAGCCATTTTTGGCCGTTATTGAATGCAGAGATCCCTTATCAGTCGGGCCGCTATCCTACAAGTCGTTATGCGTTAATGAAACTCCAACCTATTACTGGTCGCAAGCATCAACTTAGACGTCATTTGGCCCACTTTAGACATCCTATTTTGGGGGACACTACTCACGGTGATGGTAAACAGAATAAATTCATTAGAGACTTTCTATCAACTCGTAGATTGTGGTTAATAGCTAAAAAGTTAGAGTTTACTCATCCAGTTACTGATGAGCGTTTATCGATTGAGGCGGAGCTTGAATCTGAATGGTTGGAAGCTTTTGCTAAATTTGGTTGGAATAACTCGAGTTTACAGAGTGGAAAAGAGTATGAAATTGCTTAAACTTTGACAAGTTATGATTGTTAGGTTTAGATTTAATCAATTCAATTAAATAAGCGGAGCAAAGCATTGGTAAAGGTAAATATCGTTTTCGGAACCGTATACGGAAGTGCACAGTTTGTAGCTGAAACCGTTAATGAGAAGCTCATCGATCAAGGTTATGATGCCAAGTTATGGCAACCTGAAGAGTTAGTCGATTACACCCCCGCTGCTAACCAACAACTGATTGTAATTAGCTCTACGACAGGGCAAGGCGATTTGCCTGATGGTTTAGTTCCGTGGTTTGAAATGATTCGTTCGACCGGTCTTTACTTGCCTGATTTACACTTTAGCGTCATTGGGTTAGGAGATTCTAGCTACGAGACATACTGTGGGGCTGGCGAGCAATTGCAATCATTATTTGAAGAAATTGGTGCGCAAGCGGTGAAAGAGTTATTTAGAATTGACGCTTGTGAAACAATGGAACCAGAGCTAGAAGCATTGAATTGGCTAGATGAATGGACAACAATCGTAACGACCTAATTTACAGCTAAAAAAATGGAAGATATACACGAAAGGAGCCTTAGAGCTCCTTTTTTTATTAACAGGAAAAAATAATACTCCAAGGATCATAACAACCAATTACATACGATTGGGAGAGAATGATGAAAAGTTATAAGTTAACTTTTAAAAAGCGCCGATTATGGATGACCTTGGCAATTTCAACATTAATCAGTTTTGCAGTTTTGCTTTTTTTTGGTCACAAAATTTACCAAATGAAACCTCCAATTCCTGAAAGGGTTATTTCAACAAATGGTGATGTGATTTTTACAAAACCACAAATTGAACGAGGCCAAAATATTTGGCAATCACTAGGTGGAATGGAGAAAGGAACCATATGGGGGCATGGTAGTTATGTTGCACCCGATTGGGGGGCTGATTGGCTTCATCGTGAAGCATTAGCCATGCTAAATAAAGAGTCTCAAGAAATTCATCACCTTCCATATAAAGATATTAAAGAATTTGATCAAGAAGAACTTAAAACCAGAGTAAAGCTCGAGTTAAGGGAAAATACCTACAATCAGCAAACTGGTGAGGTGAGCGTATCTCCTGAGAGGCAAGTTGCTATTTTTAAAGTCGCACATCATTTCAGCGAAGTATTTCAGGCACTCGGTACACCTGACTCACTTAAACTAAGAGAAGAGTACGCATTTTCTCCAGATATTACGTTATCTGATTCCGACATGCATGATTTAAATGGGTTTATTTTTTGGATTAGTTGGAGTTCAGTAACAAACAGATCTCACGATAACATCAGCTATACCAGTAACTGGCCTTATGAACCTCTTGTCGGGAATACACCGCCAGCCAGTTTATTGCTTTGGTCGATCATTAGCGTTGTAATGCTATTAGGTGGCATTGGGACGTTAGTTTGGTTTTATGCAGAACAACACGACAAATGGCGAGATGATTTAGAGCCTATTGGCGGTGTATCAGAGCAAAATAAGTTGCAGGGATTAGAACAAACACCTTCGATGAGAGCAACAGCTAAATATTTTTTGACGGTAATTTTACTCTTTGGTTTGCAGATCATTCTAGGCACAATTACGGCTCATTATACGGTTGAGGGGCAAGACTTTTACGGAATTCCTATCGCTAAAATCATTCCTTACAGTATTACTCGTACTTGGCACACTCAACTTGCAGTGTTTTGGATTGCAACGGCTTGGCTAGCCACTGGTTTATACGTTGCACCAATTATTTCAGGGCATGAACCTAAATATCAAAAATTTGGAGTTAACTTTCTGTTTGTATGTTTGTTGACTATTGTTGTTGGCTCGTTTGCAGGTGAGTGGTTAGGAGTCAATCAGCACTTTAAAAGCTTGCTGATGAATTTTTGGTTTGGCCATCAAGGTTATGCTTATGTCGACTTGGGGCGTTTCTGGCAGTGGTTCTTGTTCATTGGGTTAGTTTTATGGCTGGTATTAATGGTGAGGGCATTATTACCAGCATTGAAAGACAATAAGCACAGTAGATCTTTACTATTGTTGTTAGTCATAGCTTCTGTTGCAATCGCTTTATTGTACGGTGCTGGGTTAGCTTGGGGGCTTCATACCCATATCAGTATTGTTGAATACTGGCGCTGGTGGGTCGTTCATCTTTGGGTCGAAGGAGTATTTGAAGTCTTTGCGACGACGATTATTGCTTTACTATTTGTAAAAATGGGGCTTTTGCGTAACTCAACGGCCGTTATCTCAGTTCTTTTTTCAACCATTATATTTCTTGGAGGCGGGGTGTTAGGCACCTTCCATCATTTGTATTTTACTGGAACACCAATATCGGTGATTGCAATAGGTGGTGTCTTTTCAGCATTAGAAGTAGTTCCTCTTACTGTGATTGGCTTTGAGGCTTATCAGCACAATAAATTAGAAAAAAAAGCTAAATGGACTGATTTTTATCATTGGCCACTTAAGTTCTTTGGCGCTGTCGCATTTTGGAACCTAGTGGGTGCAGGCTTGCTTGGTTTCTTAATCAACACGCCACTTGCTCTTTATTATATGCAGGGGTTAAATACAACTGCTGCCCATGGTCATGCTGCGATGTTCGGCGTTTATGGCATGTTAGGTATCGGGTTAATGCTATTTTGCTTAAGAGGGTTAGCACCTAACGTTAAATGGAACGAGAAGTGGATGAATTATTCATTCAAGTTACTTAACCTAGGTTTAGGCTTGATGGTAGTGTTTGCACTTTTACCTGCTGGATTATGGCAAACTTATAATGCTAATGCGCATGGTTATTGGTATGTACGTTCAGCAGAATTTATTCACAGCCCATTTATGCAAGATATGGTTTGGTCTAGAGTCCCTGGAGATATCGTTTTTGCGATGGGAGCTTTTGCGTTGTTCGTTGCTTTGGTTGGTGTATTTAAAGCAATTTATTGCAAAAAAAATTAGCAATAAAAAAGCAGGCCGTATAGTGATGAATGGCCTGCTTATTGTCTTATGCCATCTTGAGCATTCTGTTTGAGTGGCGATGTTGTCGATGACCATGATGGTGATGATGCTTATGTTTACCCGTTTGATTGTCTGTGTCAGTTTTGTCTGTTCTCATTGAGTCCAAAGAGTATAGGTTTGATACACTACTTGGATTAACTGAGTTAAATGGATTGAAGTTGTCTAATCCATTTGCATTATCCTTTGTCGTTTTATTGTCGGTATGTGTAGTGCCGCTAGATCCCATTTGAACAGCAGCTTCAAGGGAAGTAACAATATCTTTTAAGTCACCGAAGACTTGGACAAGATCAGGTGTGCCTGTTCCTGTGTAGAGTTCAGCACCTTGCTTGACTAAATCAGCTACATCTTTTGCCACTTTACAAGCATTTTTTGCGGCAATAACAGCATCTGCTTCTAATGGTTTAGCGTCTTTTTCCATTTTAGCGACTACGCCTCTTAAGTTATTTAAATCCTCTGTAATGGCCCCTTTATGAGCTTTAGATACAATAGAATTAAGTAGGCCATCACCATCGAGTTCGTCATGCATCATGGTTTTTAAAGTGTTTTTTAGTCCGTTACTTTTTACATGAGCTTCAAAATCTTTTGCATCTGCAAAACCATCTTTTGCCAGCTGTTTGATACCTTCAAATCCGTTTTTAACATCGTTTCCAACCGTAACTACATCAGAAGTTACTTTAGGCATATGCTTGTGAAAAAAATCAGTGATACTCCAATGATCTTTATCATCCCACTGTGTTTTATCTGATACATCTTGAATACCTGCACCGCTATCTACTGAACCGATACCACTCATTTTATCCCCCTAGAACGCATTTTATGCGTTTAGTAATTTTTAAATTCGATAGTTAAGATGAATTGGTTTACTGATTTTCATCTTATTCGCTTATGGGAGTATTGTGCGATGAAGGGGAGGCAGTAAGAATAAGGTGAACACCTTAGAAACATATGAATGATAGTTTATTTAATGGCAATGTGGGGTAAAGGTAAGTGACAACAAAATACTTACCTTTCAATTTGTTAGCCGTTATATGCACCACTTGAATAGATTAACTCATAGCTATGGCTGTATATCTCTAAGATATTTCCAAATGGATCTTCCATATAAATCATGCGATATGGCTTTTCACCCGGATAGTAATAACGAGGCTCCTGCATTCGCTTCTTACCACCTGCTGCAACGATTTTTTCCGCAAGACCTTCAACGTCAGGATCTTGAACACAAAAATGGAAAATACCTGTTTTCCAATATTCAAAGTTATTTTCAGGGTTTTCTTGATTGACAAATTCAAACAGCTCTACGCCTACACGGTCACCCGTGGACATATGAGCAATACGGAATTTTTTCCAGTTTGCACCAAATACATCAGTACACATTTCGCCAATAGCTGAGTTGTCTTCCACAATTTCGGTAGGTTCCATAATCAAATACCAACCTAAGACCTCTGTATAAAACTTCACTGCTTTTTCAAGATCAGGTACGGATATTCCAATATGTGAAAAGGTTCTTGGGTAAACGTTGTGTTTCGCTGTCATCTTATAAATCCAAGTGTCTACAATTATGAATTGTAGATTAGATATAAAATGACTAAATAAAAAATTATGATAAATTATTAAAATGATAATATAGCGTTATGGTGAGGCTGATGGTAAACCAAAAATGGTTAAAGACATTTAAAGTACTTGTGGAAACACAGCACTTTACTAAAACAGCTGAAAAACTATTTATGACTCAACCAGGCGTAAGTCAGCATATTTTGAAATTAGAGCAGCAACTGGCTTCAAATCTTATCGTGAGAGTAGGTAAAAAGTTCGAACTGACAGATCAAGGGTTGAAGGTCTATCAATACGCAAAAGAATTTGAAACTAAAGAACAAGCGCTTATTGATGAGTTGCAAGTGGATTCTCCGTTTAAAGGGGAGTGTGCTGTTTCAATGTCAGGTAGCTTATGTCAGTTGATTTACCCAAAATTAGTAGCTTTACAAGTTGAGTACCCAGAATTAAATATTTCTGTAGAGTCAGCGCCTGAAAGCAAAATTTATCAGCAAATAAAAAATAATGAAATTGGGTTTGGGTTAGTTACAGGTAAGTCTTTAGAGCGTAATTTTGAATTTATTGATGTTGGTAAAGAACAAATTTGCCTGATAGGTTGCAAAGAAGAGCCTAGTATTGATAGTGCAATTGATTTGATTAATGTTCCTGTGATTCAGCATCCTGATGTATGGCATTATTTGAACCTTATTTTTGATAAGAATAACTCTGCAATTGAGGTTAGTAGATTATTGAAAGGCTCATATATTAATCAAATAGATCAAATATTGTTGCCAGTTTCAAAGGGAATTGGATTTACAGCTTTACCTGTTCACGCTATTGCTTCATCTAAATATGGTGAGCTCGTGAGAATCATTAATCCCAGTTATGTTGTAACTCAAAGCATTTATTTAATTAAAAAGAAAAACGTTGAGTTACCAATTAGATACAGGCAGCTTATTACTGCAATAAAAAAAAGTATCATGTAATTAAGGTGCTTAGCTCGCCAATATTTACTTCTGAGCATTTTAATGTATAAAACTCTCTTTGATTACTAGGTTTTTATTCATGAATGTCCCTCTGTAAACCGTGGCAGAGTAAACAGCTCCTGTTCTGATTACTTTTCATGTCGAATGTTACTTGTTTATATGGTCCTTTTTTCGTAAGTTGCTCAATAAGAGCATCAGGCGAGTTCAGAGCATCTAAAACAAGTTTTCGATATGGCCAATCGCTGAAGTTACTCGCATTGAGGCTTTTGTTTAAGTACTCAATCATCTTTTCACGATTTCCAATCCGGGCATAGGCTTCTGCAAATGTGTAGTTTATCCCTTCAACTGAAAATGGTGCTGCTAAGTCGTTATGGTTGCATCCTGGGACATTATCAGAACATGATGTCTTATCAAGAATTGCGAGCATTTTTTGTGGTATTCCTGTTGCTAATGGAAAGCCAGGGAAGATTGCAATTTCTCCTATCAAGCTTTCCATTAATTGATCTTCACCATATTTTTGTTCAACATCATATAAGTTTTGTATACCTTGATTACCTACATTTACAGCATTTTTCCATTGATTTAAAAGAGAGTAATTTATAATTCTATTGGCATAATCCCAGTAAGGAACACTTAAATTATTCGGATCTAATTTTTTTGCTGCATTAAGATCTTTTTGGATGTACCAAAGGTTAGCGATGAAATAAAATTTCTTATTATTTTCTCCACCCATTGCAACTCTCAGTAAACTTCTATCCATATACAATGCAGCTTTAGCAACGTTATTGGAGCTGTTCTTCGTTTGTTTTATTGCTTGATTTAATATCTTAACGGCGTGGGCTCTTTTATCTACCCTACCGTCGTCAATTGCTTCAACAGCAGATGCATTCGCGCACTTAAAGATTTCATCATTACTTAAATCTAGTAGAGAATTAGGGCAAGCTTGAGAGGTCCATGGATTATCTACAGTAGGAGCCTCCACTTTTTCATTTTTAGGAAAGCTTGGTAGTTCGTTATTTGCACATCTTAATTTTTTAAAGTCAATATTATTGACATCATAAGGAGCATTCAGATCTACATTATCACAGTTAAGAGTAGGTTCTTTTTTACAGCTGGTAAGTAAAGTTGCAGATATCAAGCATAATAAAAATACTTTCAAAAAAGAAAATATGTAACAAGTTGAACGTGTTAATTTGAGCATGGAACACCAATAAATAAACCAAAAACACAGAGTGGAATGTTATTGTTTTTTTTATCTCTTTTTATTTAAAGATCTTTAATCTACATTGTGATTATTAAGATGTGAGTAGTCGCTTTCTTGTTATATGGCATTGAATTATAAGGTTAAATCTCCTGGTCAGTTATCTTTAAAATAATTTAACATTAATACTAAAGATTAATTTAAATTTAAATTTAAAATTCTCATAGGACTTAAAGATAATATAAGTGCTATTCAGCCATGCTAATTAAAATTATCGATGCAACCAAACTTAGATGTGACTCTTCCTAAAATAGAGCTTTGGATTTTGGAGTACTCAGACTCCGATATGGCTTCTGCAAGCAATAGCACCGATGAAAGCTCAACAGAGCAAAAGTACTACGTCGCTAAGTTTTTTAGTTCTGAAGCCGTCTATCTTGTAAACCAAAGCACAAGTTATATATTTCAAAGAGAAAACTTCCAGCGTGTTGGTTGTGACATGAAAGAGCAGTGCTTTCTCGAGGGATGTGATTTTAGAGGAAGGAATTTTTTTCATAAAGTTGCAGAGTTTCAAGATAGTAAAGTTCTTTTAACTGGTTTTACTCAACGAGATTTAGGTAAAGCCAAAAAAGACTTATGTCAGGTAAAAGTGCATATAGCAAATAACCTTTATTATTTAAGAAGCCCGTTAGCGGCGTTTTTTATTGAACCAGGTTGGCATGACTTTCATGGTATCCATACACACATAGGTATTGGAAAACCAGGTGGCAAACATCTAAAGCTGAAATTCACGGAAACAGAATCCAAAAACAAAAAGGGGGAACCTACGGTAAAAAAAGAAGTGTTTATAGGTAAAAAAGGAAAGCCTGCACCTGTTTTTACTATTGCTTCTGATGATATGCGCGCATTTCTAACAATTGATAAGGATTTATTAAATGCGATTAGAAAGTATAAAGATAAAGAGTTTGAGGCTGTTGATAAAGAAAAGATTTTAGCGTGTTTAGGAAGGTTAACAGAGCAGACTTTTAACCTTCTTGAGTACTTCTGTACTGCTTATATAAACGATAGAGCAGTCGGCATGACTGAAGAACAGAAAAATCAAGAAGGTTTTTTAGAAGAAGTAAATAAAGAAATATGTTTTATTTTTAGAGCCAGAACAAATGAAGCCAAAATTAGAGCGTGCGAAATGTGGCATACCGTTCTTGAAGAAACGTCAACTGGAGATTGGTATCATTATCAACGATCCACCGCTGCTGTTCCTGTATCTGATGTAAGCGTATTTAGCTTTTTTGAGGCCGTAAGAGCGCTTACATTGTTCCAATTATATCTCGATGAGAAGTTAGGAAGGGGAGGAGTCGGTAAATCTCCTGTTGCTGATGTTTCTAAAGTCGTTTACGTTGAGTCAGAGAGAGATAGGCATTTAGCAAAAACTCCATTGACAAAAATTCGAGAACTTGATTCTTTCTTGCAGCGAAATAAGCACGGAGAAGCATTTTTGGAAGTGAATTCTGAAGATGAGTTTTCTCACTTCCCACTTCCGATTAAACCTAAAGAAAGAGCTAGTGATGTTCGAGCTGTCGAGAGTAATCAAGAGCCGTCACAGCCCTGTCAGCGTCATGAATCTGAATCAGAAATGGTCTCTGATTTTAAACCTGAGATGAAATACTACTCACCTAAAGAATTATCTGAACTATATCAAGCTATTCCAAGATTTTGTCTTGGTGTCAAAGTATCTAAAGAAGACGAACCTGAAACAAACTTTTTAACTCGCAAAGTTCATTCAAAATTGTGTGATATGGAAACCTTCCCAAGTTTATCTTATCAAGTTTCTCCAGGTATGCGAGGCAATTGTAATGCTGGGATAAGCTCATTCTTAAGAAATGCAGCACGTATTCATGATACTAAGAAAACACTAGATTTTGAAACTGCAATGTTGAATGGCTATGGTTTTGATAAAAAAGCTGCAAGCCTTGAGAAAAAAATAACATCAACAGATGTTTCAGTCACTTCAACAAAAAACACCATGAGCCAAGCTAGAGAAATTGTGATAGATAACACAGAAAATAGATCAACTACTCGTGCATTAGAGGAGGAACAATCAACACTAAACGAAAGCATTAAACATACTAGTACAACTGATATGAAGGATGAAGTATTAGCATTCTCAAACCGTATTTCAACAGAAGCTGCAACGATTTCAGCAACAGCAGAAAAAGTTGCTGCAAGAAATCCAACAGAACAGCTTGCTGAATCAGGGATAAAGCGAAGAGCAGGAAAAGCTCAGCAATATACTGAAACAGTAAAGCCAAATAAGAAAGTTGAACATCAATATAATAGTGTTTATAACATTAAACTACCATCCTATAACGCTGCAGGTATAAGCCATCAGGTAAATTTTTGGAACCCATTAAGGTTACATGAAGAGTCGATTCACCAATAAAAGAAAGGATAATAAATTATAGTTTTAACCAAGGCCTTACAAAATCGGCAATCTTTTCTTGTGCTTTTTCATTTGGATGAATACCATCTTTTTGCATCAATTCTGGGTGCGGTGCAATTTCCGTCATAAAAAATGGGATAACGGTAATCGATGAATCTTTGGCAAGATCTTTATAAACTTGAGAAAAGCTCTTGCTGTATCGAGGGCCGTAATTTGGTGGCACCATGACTTCACTAACTAATACTTTCGTATTCGCAGCCTTGGAGAGTTGAATTAAATTTGTAAGATTTGATTTCAGCTTTTTAGGTGAGAAACCACGTAAACCATCATTACCACCGAGCTCAATAAAAACCACGTTAGGTTTAGTAGACTCAAGCAGGGCGGGCAGTCTACGTAACCCGCCAGCTGTAGTTTCACCACTAACAGAAGCATTAATAATTTTGTGTTCTGGCATTTGCTTTTGTAATTTAGCTACCCAACCAACATTTTCATCCATGCCATAGCTTGCACCAAGGCTGTCTCCGAGTATTAATATAGTGTCTGCAAAGGCGGGAGAAGCTGTTAAAGTAAACAGCACAACTGCCAGTAATTTATGTTTTAAAGGCATAGCTTTGTGTTTATCAGCCTGTAAGGAACGAGTTTTGAGTGTAAATAAAGAAAAAAATCCAGCCATAAAAGTCGTCGACCTCGAAAAATCAGTAAAAACTCAAGAAGGTATGCTTAATATCCTCAAGGGCATTGACCTAGAAGTCAAGCAGGGAGACAGCATTGCTATCGTTGGTCCTTCTGGCGCTGGCAAGTCAAGTTTACTTGGTTTGCTTGCGGCATTAGATACTCCGACGTCTGGTGAAGTGCTGCTCGATGGGGTTGCTCTATCCAAATTAAACGAAGAACAAAAAGCAGCGTTACGTAAAGATAAAGTCAGTTTCATTTTTCAGTCGTTCATGCTGGTGGATACATTAACAGCGCTTGAAAACGTGATGTTACCTGCTGAATTAGCTGGTGTTAAAAACGCCAAGCAAAAAGCATTAGATATGTTGGACAGAGTTGGATTAAGCCATCGTTTAACGCATTTACCAAAGCAACTTTCTGGTGGGGAGCAACAAAGAGTTGCGATTGCTCGAGCCTTTATCAGTGAGCCTAAGGTTTTGTTTGCTGATGAACCTACGGGTAATTTAGATGGTGAAAATGGCGCTAAGGTTGAACGTATGTTGTTTGACCTTAACGAGCAGAGTGACACAACGTTAGTTGTAGTGACGCACGATATGGATTTGGCCAGTAAGTGTCAACGTCAAGTACGAATGGAAAATGGTCAGCTTGCTGAAATAACTAAAGTTGATGAAAAGAGGGCAAGCTAATGGAGTTTAACTTAGCTTGGCGCTTGTTCAGACGTGAATTGCTGCAAGGTCAACTGGTGTTGATTTTATTAGCAATCACTTTAGCTGTATTGTCGGTTAGTGGCTTATCCAGAGTCAGTGAGAGATTGCAGACAGCCATTTCTGGTGAAGCCAGCAAGTTTATTGCCGCAGACAGAGTGATAGATTCACCAGTAAAATTGGATTCAGCCATTCTTCAAAAAGCTGATGAAATGGGTTTACAGCGTGTGACCAATATGGAATTTCAGTCAATGGTCTATGCGGGTGATGAGTTTCAATTGGTTACCATTAAAGCGGTTGGAGACAAATACCCATTAAAAGGTAAAATTGAGCTTTCATCAGGTGATGCTAGAGGTTTACCTAAGTCAGGAGCTGTCTGGTATGAAACTCGTTTAGCGGGATTACTCGATCAACCTAAACAAATTGAAATTGGTCTGTCTAATTTCAACATGGCAGCGCAAATTTCTCGGCTGCCTGATGCAGGTTTTAATCCGTTTGCTTCTGCTCCCGTAGTACTGATGCGCACTGAGGATGTGGCTAAAACTCAGATTATTCAGCCTGGAAGCCGCATTAAGTATGTTTATCAATTTACGGGATCAGATGATCAATTAACATCATTTGAAACCTATGTTAAGCCACGTTTGAACAGCACTCAAGATTGGGAAGATGTTGAAAGTGGTGATTCCCCATTGGCTGGTGCGATCAAGCGTGCAGAACAATTTTTATTATTAGCCAGCTTATTGGGTATTGCCTTGGCTTGTACTGCAATTGGTATTGCTGCTCAACGCTATTGTCAACGTCACTATGACGCTGTAGCTATGCTGAAAACCTTTGGTGCAAGCGCTAAGCAAATTCGTTTTATCTTCAGTTTTCACCTGTTGCTAATCTGTGTATTAGGTATTGCACTTGGTTTACTCGGTGGCTGGATACTTGATATCAGTTTGACTAGATTTTTGCCAGCGGACATTGCAAGTTATGATCCGTCTATGGTTCGACCCATTGTACTCGGGATCAGCACTGGTTTACTCAGCGCCTTTATGTTTTCAGCTTACCCTTTGATGCGCTTGTTGAGTATTCCACCGTTGAGAGTATTGCAGCGCCAATTACAACATATTCCAATTGGTCAGTGGTTAAACGTGGTTCTAAGTTTAACGGCGCTGGGCGCCTTAGGTTATATCTATTCTAAAAACCTGACTCTAACGTTGATTGTGATGTCTACGGTTGTGGTATTAGCAATGTTGTTAATGCTGGTAGGTTATATCATGATCCGTCTAGGGCATGGTGCTGGTTTAAAAATCAGTAATCCACTACAACTTGCCCTTGCTGGTTTAAGACGAAGAGCGAGGCAAAATGCAGTGCAACTTGTGGGCTTTAGCTCTGCGCTGGTTTTACTATTAACGATTTTTGCACTTAGGCAAGATTTATTAGAAGAGTGGCAGCAGCAGTTACCTGCAAATGCACCGAATTACTTTTTGGTGAATATTGCTCCAGAAGACACAACACCGCTGGAAACCTTCTTTAATAAGCATCAATTAAAAGCGACCGATATTTACCCTGTGATTCGTGGCCGAATGACGGCCATTAACGATGAAAAGTTTATCACTAAAGCAGAACAAAACACGGGTGAAAAAGGGCGTGTTGGATTCCATCGCGAACTCAACTTAACTTGGCGTGATGCATTACCGCCTAATAATGATATTTTAGAAGGACATTTCAATCAAAAACCGAATGAAGTTTCAATTGAAGAGGGTGTTGCTAAACGTTTGGGTTTGAAGCTTGGCGATACAGTGACTTTTACGATAGATCAACGTGACGTAACTTCTACAGTGGCCAGTATTCGAAAAGTGCATTGGGAAACCTTACAACCTAACTTCTTTATGATCTTTACTAAAGAGACACTGTCTTCATTTGCCTATACATCAATTGCAAGTTTTCACCTTGATGGGGCTAAGGCAAACAAAGATGAAGTCGTCCTTGAGTTGATTAAACAATTTCCTACCATTTCAATTATTGATGTCGGTGCTATGGTTGAGCAATTAAGGCAAATTATTGATCAAGTATCGCTTTCATTAACGCTGGTTTTAGTGCTGGTTATTCTTGCAAGTTCACTTGTGTTAATCGCACAAACTGAAGCCGGAATGGCAAGCCGTAAACGTGAATTAGCTGTGTTAAGAACTTTTGGCGGTTCAGGTTGGTTATTAAGAGCCTCAACGGTTCTTGAGTTCGGTATTCTTGGGGCTGTCGCTGGCTTGTTAGCGGTTTGGGTTGCAGAGTTTGCTCTTTATTTATTAAAAACTCAAGTGTTCGAACTTAATGTGTATATGCATTGGGACTGGTGGTTGGTTGCACCTGTTTCAGGGGCAATAGTTGTTGCGATACTTGGCTTGTGGCGCTGTTGGCAGTTACTTTCTCAAAACTGTTCAAGCTTACTGCGTGAAAGCTAATATTTTAGCGATATAGATTTGAAATGCCCCATATTATTTTGGGGCATTTTTATTTAGTTTTACGATTAATTCTGACAAGGTTTTAATGGCTTTTATATGCTTATCATTACACTCAAATGAAGAGTTTAGCCTAAAGCAGTTTTTAAATTGTTTCGTTAACGAGAACATGGCGCCAGGTGCAATACTGATATTTTTCTCTAAAGATGCGGAGTATAAGTATCTAGCATCAATATTTTCAGGTAGTTCTATCCAAATGAAGTAGCCTCCTTCCGAATAGTTGATTTTTACGTATTTTGGCATGTATTCGTTAAGTACTTTCCAAAGTGCAAATTTTCTTTGAGCCAAGGTTTTTCTCAATAGACGTAAATGCGTTTCATAACTTCGAGTAGTTAAATAGTTCGTCAATGCAAGCTGCATTGGTGCACTTGCAGCCATTGTTGTCATCAACTGTAATTTTTGAATTTGTTCCGCTTTTGCACCTGCGGCCACCCAACCAATTCGAAACCCTGCGACTAATGATTTAGAAAATGAAGAGCAATGTAATGTCATGTCTCTGTGATCGAATGCTTTAGTTGGTAATGGCTTTTTACTTCCAACGTATAATTCGTGATAAACATCATCTTCAATAAGATAAACTTTATGTTTACTCAATAACCTTGAAAGTTCTTGTTTATTCTTATTGGGGAGCGTGAAGCCCATCGGATTTTGATGATTGGTCATTAACCAACAAGCTTTTACATTATGGGACTTTAAAGCCGCTTCGAGTGCTTTTAAATCGATGCCAGTCTGCGGATGAGTATGGATTGAAAGTGCTCTTAACCCGAGTTTTTGTAATGATTGCAATGAGCCATAAAAGCTCGGTGATTCAACAATTACCCAATCTCCAGGAGTCGTGACTGCTTGTAAACACAAATTTAAACCTTCTAGAGCACCTGAAGTAATAACTATTTCATCCGGTGACACACTCATACCTTGGGCGGCATATCTTTGGGAAATGATGTGACGTAAATCTTCATTACCAGGAGGGAAGTTATCGATCATGGCTGAAGCTGGCATTGTACGAGCTGCATTGGCAAGTGATCGATTGATTTGAGCTCGAGGATATAATGATGCATCCGGGTAAACAGAGCCGAAGTTGATTAAGTTAGGGCGTCGGCTGTTTTGTAAAACATCAAAAATAATATCGTTAATATCAACTCTTTCAATAGCTTCAAAATCTGGATTAGTTCTCTTATAAGCGGGTTGAGTAATTTTGGGAGCAACGACATATCCAGAACGTGAGTGTGAAACGATAACGCCTTGGCTTTCTAGAGCTTGGTAGGCATTCAAAACAGTCATCAAGCTCAATCCAGAAGTCTTAGCTTGTTTTCTAAGTGACGGTAACTTTTCCCCTACTTCCCAAACACCATCATTTATCTGTGCGTTGATACTTTCCATTAACTTTTCGTATTTGGCCATTCTACTACTCACACAAACTGTTATAGGTTAAAAGTCGTTTTCTGTATCTATTACAGAATCTACTCTATTTCTATAATCCGCATCAAGAATTGAAAGGGATATTTCAAAAGAATTGAAGATTTTATTTTTGATGCTGGAGAACACATTATGAAAAACAAAAAGTATTACGCACAACAATCAATTGCACTTATGGATCTTACTCTGTTGGATCATACCGTAGCAGAAAGTGACATCATTGAGCTGTGTAAGCAAGCAAAAACAGATTCAGGGACTACAGCTGGAATATGTATTTATCCTCAATTTATTCCTGCAGCTAGAAAGCAGCTCAACGAACAAGGTACGCCTCACATTCGGTTAGTTACAGTAACCAATTTTCCGAACGGTGGCGATGACATTGAAATCGCTGTTAGAGAAACCAAAGCTGCACTCGAGTATGGTGCGGACGAGATTGATGTAACGTTCCCGTATAGAGCTCTCATTGCAGGTAATGAAGATATTGGATTTAAGCTTTTAGCTACGTGCCGAGATGTTATTGGTGATAAAGCGTTAATGAAGGTCATTATTGAGTCTGGTGAGCTACAGGATGAATCTCTTATTCGTAGAGCTACCGAAATATCAATAGAAGCGGGCACAGATATGGTGAAAACTTCTACAGGAATGGTTGATGTTAATGCAACACCTGAAGCTGCTAAAACCATGCTCAATGTAATTAAAAATATGAATGTTCAGGGCCGCGTAGGGTTCAAGGCATCAGGCGGTGTACGTACAGCGGAAGATGCGAAACAGTATATCGATATGGCAACAGAGTTATTTGGTAAGGAGTGGAGTGAACATCCTGAAAAGCTGCGTATTGGTGCATCAGGGCTCTTGAATAACGTTTTGGGTTTATTAGGACATAAAACGAAAACAGCCACAGCTGGTTACTAACTTCTCTTTTCTAATGATAGGTGTGTAGAGGTAACACACCTATCGAAATCGAAATGAAATTTCTCCTATAGACAGACGTTAGGAATTGAAATGACTGTATTTAAATTAGAGCATCGAACACCGATTAAACTTTCTGAGAAAGTGGCCTATAAAATCACTCAAAGTCTAAAGTTTATTTTAAATATATTTTATGGCACTAAATATGCTAAAAGAGCGGTAATTCTGGAGACGATTGCAGCAGTTCCTGGAATGGTTGCAGGCATGTTTAACCACTTAAAAGCTTTACGTAGAATGAAAGACGATGGCGGCTGGATACGTGATTTACTGGATGAAGCTGAGAATGAGCGAATGCATCTAATGATCTTTCTTGAAATTGCAAAACCAAGCTGGGTTGAACGTTTATTGGTGTTTATTGGGCAAGGTGCGTTTATTCTTGTTTATGGCTTTATCTATCTTTTTACACCTAAAATTGCGCATAGAATTGTAGGTTACTTCGAAGAAGAAGCTTGTAAAAGTTACAGTGACTATATCGAACAAGTCGATTTGGGTAATGTAGAGAATATTGAAGCCCCTATGATTGCAATTAACTATTATGAGCTCAGCGAAGCAGCAAAATTAAAGGATGTGCTTCTAGCTGTGAGGGAAGATGAAGCTAAGCATAGAGATAATAATCATGCTTATTCTGATGCGTATGAATCGAACCAATTGCCAGAGCATCAAAATTGAATCCTATATCAATTTAAGAATATAAAGAATTGTTGTTTTATAATGTATGGAAATAAAGCAATAATTCTTTTTAAACAAATGGTTAAGATTTGTTTAGATAAGTAGAACAATTCATTTTTTGCTGGCTTAATAAAGATAAATAGTGATTAAAGGTGACTAATTTATTTTATGTCTGAATCGCTGAAGTTATCCCTTTCTGTACATTCAATCAATGAGTTAGTTCATATAGCTAAAGCTAATTCTATTCTGACTGATTACAACCCGACAGTGGAATTAGAAAGATCGGATGGTTCTATTTTTGAGTATACGGTTTCTTTTGTTGGTCGAAAGGTAAAAGAAGTAATTGAATCTGGGTTAGACTTTTTCGTAGAACATAAAACAGTAGACGATGAAAATGAGATTGTCTGTTTAATAAATAATTTACTTGATCAAACACTTTATGAAGAAACTGCTCATACTTTTAAGAGTGACCATGCTAAGGAACACGTTTTTGCGTTTAAAGAATGTGCTGAGGTCAGCACTAAAAATATAGGTTTTAAACAATTTGTGACTCATGGAAATTTCGAAAAGTTTTCAGAGCCTGTATTAACGCATCACTTTGAGAGTAAACGCCCAGCAGGATACAAAAGAAGCGTTAGCGAAGGGGAGCAACAGAAAAATGGCTACCCTGAACCTGCAGACTTTAAAGGTTGGATTAATCAGGCGAGCAAACGAGCAGATGAAGTTGGTTACCAGTTAAAACTGCACTTGGATGTAAAAGACATTTTATTCTCACTGAACCAAAATGAAGTGAGTTTTCCCGAAGAGCTTCCTGTTACTCGCAAAGAGTAAATGATTTATTTTAACTTTAAAATGATGACTAGTATCAAGCAGTTTGTCACTTTGGGACACAAAATTATCTTCATGGGAGTAAAAAAAGAATGGGAAGGAGTTTTGTATCGTCTGTTATTGAGAGCCAAGTTAGACTACTCAGAGAAAGTATTAAAAGAAGATCAAGATATTGAAAAGTATGCAAAGTATGGGTTCATGTTTTCAAAAAGAGATCTATTAGTTACTAAAGCCGAAGTGGGGGCTGAAGTTAGTGATATTATTTGTGTTGCTAATGAATTTCCATTTACAGAAAATTCGTTAGTGTCGGAGGTTAAATCCACCGCTTCAAATCATTCAGTTTCAGTTGTTGATGAAGAGGTGACAAAACTGAGTAATTTGAGCGGCAATCTGAAAGCTGAATCGTTCGAATTGAGTGAAAATATCCTATTTGAATCTGAAGGTTCAGATGACATCGAACCTAAAATTATATTCGAATCCGAAAATGAAGATGATTTACAATTTGGATTCTTTGATTAATTATTTCTTAACTATTTTATTGTTTGTCTTGATATTTTGCTCAGACTCTAACCACTTATCTCTAGAGAGAATTCCAGTATTACTTTCACCTTGAAATTTCTTTTTTCGTTCATCTAATTTGGCTAGAATAATCAGCTTTTGTTCGTCATCTATTTTGCCCCAAGCTACTATTTCATCAATGTGACGATGACAACCCATGCAAAAGTCATCATCATTTAAACCACAGCGGGCAACGCAAGGTGAATTAATCATTTTATTTTTTTAGGAGTTATTTTGGTTGATTTTACCAAAGCTTTTTCTGCTGTAAACAATGTGTTGGTAAATACCAAAAGTCTTTGGCAAATTGTGGCTTTTGATCATCTCGATGTTCCTTGGCAATGTGAGTACCCTAATTTATATCAGTTTGTCTCTCAGCTATCTAATGAAGACATTGACAATATAGATGCAAATCATCAACAACTCATAGAACTCCTGCTTCCTAAGCTGAATCAAGACCTCGGCAATAATACATTTGATAAAACACTTTTCGATGCTCGACCCGACTTTGTATCACGATTTGAAGGGAAACAAATTGCAATTGATATAGGGCGTGTTGCATCTGGTATAAAAGGTCGAAAATGGGAACAAATAACTCAATTCTCTAGCGCTGTTTTAGTCGAGGATGAAGCACCAAATTCATATTTAGAATGGTGTGCTGGAAAAGGGCATCTAGGGCGGCTCATAGGAAAGCTTTCTAAATCCAAAGTGGTGAGCTTAGAGTGGCAGCAGGAACTGTGCGAGCTCGGTGAAATTCAAGCAAAAAAGCATGATATAAACCAGATGTTTGTTCATGGTGATGCTTTTGAATGTGACTCAAGGTTATTTAAACCACAACAACATGCGCTGGCACTGCATGCTTGTGGTGATCTTCATGTTGAGTTGCTTAAGCAAGGCACTAAAGCTGATACGCAAAAGCTTACTATTTCACCATGTTGTTATCATTTAATTCGAGATGAGCTCTACCAACCTTTATCACAACCAGCTAAAGCAAGTGAGTTAACATTCAGTAAATTTGATCTAAGGTTACCATTGCAGCACAGTTTAATTGCTAACGATAAACACAACAAATTACGAAACAAAGAAGTACATTGGCGGCTGAGCTTTGATGCACTGCAAAGAGAAGTGCTGGATTCTCAACAATATCTACCTCTACCCACAGTCAAACAAAGCCAGCTAAACGGCACATTTGAACATTTTTGTTACTGGGCCTTTAATGTTAAAAATATCATTTATGTTGAAAGTATCGAGTTTGAAAAGTATTTAGCTGTTGGGGCACAAAGGCATCGTATTGCGAAACAAATTGACTTAGTCAGACACGTTTTCCGATATGTGCTCGAAATGTGGCTTGCTTATGACCGAGCTCTTTTCCTTGAAGAACATGGTTACAAAGTAAACATCAATACATTTTGTGATATGTCAGTGACACCAAGAAACTTAATTATTGATGCAAAAAAGTGCAGGTGAGTAAGATTTTGTAAAATTTAGGTTAAAACAGACTAAGTTAATATAAAGTCATTGTTTATAAAGGTTATTTGTTTTATTTTTGCCATAAAAACTTATTGATGACAGCTAATAAAGTACAGTTAAAATGACGGTTTTTATTGAATATCCGTCAAATTCTTGCTCAAATGTCGCATTAATTTGAATTAGTCTAATTTTTTACATGAAATATTCTCGGGTTTTCATAAATAGCCTGTCTTATGAACTCGCTCCAGAAGTGGTATCGAGTAATGATTTAGAGTCTCGTTTAGCGCCTATCTATCAAAAGTTTCGTATTCCTGTAGGGCAACTTGCTGCTCTAACTGGTATAACAGAACGTCGTTGGTGGCCCAAAGGACATCGTTTATCAGATGGAGCAATCACTGCTGCAAAAAAAGCCATTGATGAAACTCAAATCGATGTAAATGAATTAGGTGCTGTTGTATATACCGGTGTTTGCCGTGATCAGCATGAGCCCGCAACAGCATGTCGCATCGCCTCTGAAATAGGTGTTTCTAAACACACGGCTGTTTATGATATCAGTAACGCTTGTTTAGGCGTATTGTCTGGTATTTTAGATATTGCAAACCGTATCGAGTTAGGGCAGATCAAGGCAGGGATGGTTGTTTCGGCTGAATCTGCTAGAGACATTGTTGATAGTACGATCGAAGATATGCTTGCAGAGCCAACCATGCAAAAGTTCGCTTTGTCTTTAGCTACTTTGACAGGCAGTTCAGGCGCAGTAGCTGTAATTTTAACTGACGGCAGTTTCGATCTTAAAAACCAGCGTCAGCATCAGTTGCTTGGAGCATCCCATCTTTCAGCACCAGAGCATCATGAGTTATGTCAGTGGGGGCTTCAAGAAACAGGGCAGCACTTGTATCGTGAGTTTATGAAAACCGATGCAGTTGCTCTATTAAAAGAAGGCGTAGAACTCGCTAAACATACTTGGGAACATTTCTTACAACAACGCAATTGGTTAGTTGAACAAGTTGATAAAGTGATTTGTCACCAAGTCGGTGCTTCAAATCGAAAACAAGTGCTTACTGCGTTAAATATTCCGTCTGAAAAAGAGTTTCCCACCTACCAGAAGCTTGGCAATATGGGGACCGTATCTTTACCTGTAACGGCTGCTATTGCGCATGATCAAGGCTTCTTAAAAAAGGGCGATCAAGTCAGTTTCTTGGGTATTGGTAGTGGCTTGAATTGCATGATGTTGGGGTTGAAATGGTAGATGTAGATAAACTGTCGGCATTACTGCCATGTAAGGGACATTTTTTTGAGCGCAATGGCTTAAAACAGCACTATTTAAATCAAGGAAGTGGTGAACCTGTAGTTATGGTTCATGGAAACCCAAGTTGGAGTTACTATTATCGCAACTTAGTTGAGCAACTTCAGCAAAGTTATCAGTGTATCGTTCCTGATCATATTGGTTGTGGTTTGTCAGATAAGCCGGATGACAATGCATACGATTACACCTTAAAAAGCCGTATTGACGATCTGGAAGCATTATTGGAGCATCTGGACGTTAAAGAAAATATCACTCTGGTCGTTCATGATTGGGGGGGAATGATCGGTATGGGTTATGCCGCTCGCCATCCCGATCGTATCAAACGATTGGTTGTTCTTAACACTGGAGCCTTTCATCTGCCTCAGTCAAAGCCATTGCCCGTTGCTCTGTGGATTTGTCGTAATACTTTGCTTGGTAGCATATTGGTTCGTGGCTTTAATGCATTTTCTTCAGCAGCCTCTTATGTCGGGGTTAAACGTGAGCCGATGCCAAAAGCTGTCCGTGAAGCATATGTCGCACCATTTAATTCTTGGAAAAACCGAATTTCTACGTTGAGATTCGTTCAAGATATTCCAATGACACCCCGAGATAGAAACTATCAATTGGTTTCAGACATTGCTGATGGTCTCGATGCCTTTAAAGATACGCCAATGCTTATATGTTGGGGTTTAAAAGACTTTGTATTTGATAAGCATTTCTTGGCAGAATGGAAAACACGATTTCCAAATGCTGAAGTTCATGAGTTTGATGATTGCGGCCATTACATCCTTGAAGATGCAAGAGATGAAGTATTGAGCGCTGTATCGAATTTTATGGCTCAGTACGATTAAGCTGAATGAATGCAAAATCTACAATCAGAAAATAAAAGTTGCAACCTCTGTCGCCACCTTGTGGCGGCAGGGAAGAATAATCCAAATGATCTCGCCGTTTCCATTCAAAAGTTCTCTCGTGGGCAATACCAATATCAAGAGCTGAATTTTCAGCAACTCGACTTGCAAAGTAATCGGGTTGCAACTGGATTGCTTGGACACGGACTCAAGCCAGGTATGAAAGCAGTTTTGATGGTTACGCCTAGCATTGAGTTTTTTCAGCTTACATTCGCATTATTTAAAGCTGGAATTATACCTGTTATTGTCGATCCTGGAATGGGCGTTAGAAATCTCAAACAGTGTTTTATTGAGTCTGAGCCAGACGCTTTTATTGGTATTCCCAAAGCACACATTGCTCGCAGGTTACTGGGATGGGGGAAAAATAGCGTTGGTATTAACATTAATGTTGATAATTCAAATTTATCCAGCTTGCAGAGTATCATTACCGGTGCAACAAACTTATCTACGATACTCAAAACACAACACTCTACAGAGTTTGATTTAGAGCGTTTTGAAGCCGACGATATGTGCGCTATTTTGTTTACCAGTGGCAGTACGGGAACGCCTAAAGGTGTGGTTTATAGTCACCGTATGTTTGAAGCACAAATTACAGCATTAAGAAAAGACTATGGTATACAGCATGGAGAGCGGGATTTAGCAACTTTTCCATTATTTTCTCTATTTGGCCCAGCGCTTGGTATGGCGTCGATTGTACCAGATATGGATGCCAGTAAACCAATCACAGCAAACCCGAAGCACATCTTTGCAGCGATTGAGAAGTATCAATGCAGCAATATATTTGTCAATCCAGCTTTGCTTGATGTTGTAGGTAAAGCGGGAAGTCAGTCAAATCATAAATTACCCTCTATAAGACGAGTTATTTCAGCTGGTGCACCGGTAACTATTGAAGCGATAGAACGTTTTTCAACAATGCTCAATGATAGCGTTGAGGTATTGAATTCATACGGTGCAACGGAATCACTGCCGGTTTCGAAGTTTTCAAGCCATGAATTGATCGATACTGCAGAAGATACAAATTCAGGGGCAGGAATATGCGTTGGCTATCCAATTGAGGCTGTTAGCGTTGCTATCATTGGAATTTGTGAGAATGAAATCTTAGAGTGGGATGATGCCTTAACGCTGCCGAGCCATCAAATTGGTGAAATTGTGGTGTCTGGTGATATGGTTAATCAACTCTATTACCAACGAGATACTGCAACCCAAAAAGCTAAAATTTTTGATAAAGCTTTAGGTCGAATGCGTCATAGAATGGGCGATCTTGGATATCTTGATGAGCATGGGCGTTTGTGGATGTGCGGCCGTAAAGCGCATCGAGTCGAAACCAAGTTGAAACCCTATTATTCTATTCCTTGTGAGCGGATTATCAACACTCACCCTCAAGTAAAACGCTCAGCACTAGTGGGTGTTCAAATAGAAGGGAATACTGAGCCTCTAATATGTTTAGAGTTAAGCCAGGGTGTGGTGTGCAGCAAATCGAAAGATCTATATGCAGATTTAATTGAACTTGCTGAACAACATCAGCAATCGTCTGGGATTTGTCACTTCTTAATCCACGACAGTTTTCCAATGGATGTTCGGCATAACGCCAAAATATTCCGGGAAAAGCTTGCCATTTGGGCGCAGAAGAGAGTTTGAATTTAGGTTTTAAAACTATGGAATTACATCATCTAGAACAACAAGCACTTGAAAAATTGGCTTTAAATGTACGTCATGTATTTGTCACTGGAGCAGGTGGATTTCTAGGTCGAGCGATTACCTTAAGATTAATTGCAGCTGGTATTAAGGTTACTGGCTTTGCTCGTGGTAATTACCCTGAATTAGAAAAGCTGGGTGTTACGATGGTTCAAGGTGACTTAGCTAATGAGCAAACCGTTATTGATGCCATGCTAGGTTGTGATTTAGTCTTTCATGTGGCTTCAAAGGCTGGAGTTTGGGGAGATAGAGACAGTTACTTCAAACCTAATGTTGATGGTGCATCGAATATTGTAAAAGGTTGCAAGGTACACAATATTCCATACTTGATATACACCAGTACACCGAGTGTTACTTTCAAAGGTGAAGATGAAGATGGTATTGATGAAAGCGCTCCTCATGCGACTCATTTTTTAAATTATTATGCCCATTCGAAATCTCTGGCTGAGCGCCTTATTTTAGACTCGAACAATACGACTTTAAAAACAGTTGCATTAAGACCACACCTAATTTGGGGCCCTGAAGATCCGCATTTAGTACCAAGAGTATTAGAAAGAGGGAAAGCAGGGCGATTAAAGCTAGTCGGAAAGAAAGATAAATTAGTTGATACGATCTTTATCGATAATGCGGCTTATGCACACATCCAGGCAGCGAATGGGCTCATGTCCGAGAATTCGAAGTGTGCGGGGCATGCTTATTTTTTAAGTAATGACGAACCTATAAAAATGGCAGAAATGCTCAATTTAATTTTGGCCTGCGATGGTTTGCCACCAATCACGAAAAGGGTATCCGTGGGTTTAGCTTTTGCTGTAGGCGCTTTGTTGGAAGTAATATATAAGGTGCTCAATAAACAAGACGAACCAATGATGACTCGTTTTGTAGCCAAACAGTTATCCTGTAGCCATTATTTTGATATTTCCAAAGCTAAAAGCGACTTTGGTTATCAGCCTCTGGTTACAATTAAAGAGGGTATGGAGCGACTGTCTAAGTCGCTCAAATAATTAATCCGAAAGATAGTAGGTCACTGTTGAAACAACTCTTACCTTTTTAATTTGAGGGTTGTTTTTGTCTCTTTCAGAAATACTAAATTGACCTTGTGAAGCAGTCTTTATTTTACCTAGACGACTCTTTGAATCGGAAGCAAACTTTTCAGCAACTACTCGTGCATTTTTTGTTGCTTCTTCAATCATCTTAGGTTTAATTTCATTCAGTCGTGTAAATAGATATTCAGTTCGCGCATTATAATCATTGCCATTAAATACAATCCCCTGTTTACCTAGATCTGACAGCGCACCCATAACGTTTCTAACCTTGTCGACTTGCTTAGAGTAAACGGTCACGGTTTGTTGGGCCGTATAGCGGAATTCGGCTTTTGAATCACTGCTGTATCGTTGTGCTGATTTATCAGTAATCTCAGGAGAGGAGACTGAAACCTCAGAAGCTTTAATCCCATTTTTCATAAGAAAATCTTTTATTTTTTTTGTATTTGTTTCAATTGAATCATAAATCCCACTGATTTTGTTGTCAGCTACTGTGTATTGAATCGGCCAAATAACGACGTCAGCAGGGTAGTCTCTTTCAGAAAGACCTTTTACATTTACTGTGCGCTCAAATTGGCGGTATTCTATAGCGGAGTTTCCGAGTGTATAACCTAATATTGATAAGCCGAGTGCTATCAATATCCCCAATATGAGGGCGCTTTGATAGTTACTATTCTTCATTTTGCTCTCCGGTCATTCAGTATCAATGAGAATATAGAAAAAAAAATTGATGTAAAGTAGAACAAAAAATAGAGCAGTAGCACTAAAAATATACTGTTAAAATAACATTTATCACTTATTGTCATTTTTTTAATGTGCTCTAAAACTATGGCTTTGATTAGCTTCGATGTTGTCGCTAATAACAAAGTTTGATCAGTGTCAATAAAACACGTTTAGGAGACAAAGTTTGAGCAATTTATGTTCTGAGAGTATTTACTTATGACTGCTTAAAATTTAACTTACTCCCCATAAAAATAGTGTCGCCTTATGGCACTGAATGCTTAAATATGGGGTTGAAATATGCGTTGGCAATGGATTTTAAATCTGGGTATTACTCAGAAATTAGCGCTATTAATTTGCCCTCCAATTATTGGTGCTTTGATTGGGGGAAGTTTGTTGATAAAGGGGGAATGGGAGTCTTACCAAAATTTACATTCTTTGGTGCAGTTGACTGAATTAGCTGAAACGAACAGTAACTTAGTGCACCAACTTCAAAAAGAACGTGGAATGAGTGCAGGATATATAGGTTCAGGGGGCGTTTCATTTAAATTGAAACTTGTTTCTCAGCGGCAACTCGTCAATAAAGAAATTCAAAAACTCAAACAAAAAATAATAAATACCCATTATTCTTCAAGTATCGAATTCGGGTTAGAGCAACTCGAAAGAGAGCTATCAGAATTAAACTCGATTAGACAAAGTGTCGATGCCCTTAATATTTCACTTAAAGATCAAGTTGCTTATTATACGAACATCAATAAACAACTGCTTTCAGTGGTTGATGTTATTGCTAAGCAAGCTCAAGATCACACTATTTCAATAGAGGTAGCAGCCTTTGGTGCTTATCTTCAGATGAAGGAGAGAGCAGGGCTTGAGCGAGCAGTATTAAGTGCTACTTTCGGCAAAAACGATGTTCCAAGTAATAAATTTGCTAAGTTCATTAATTTGGTTGCTGAACAACAAAGTTTCGAAAATCGATTTTTTGCGCTTTCTACAGAAAAAAACATCAAGAAATACCAAAATCAAGTGCTCAGTTCACAAGCTGTTTCTACAGTCGGGCATTTGAGAAATATTGTGCGTGATATGGACACTAAACAAGTTGAGACCACAACTCCAGAATCTTGGTTTAAGGTTGCAACAAGCAGAATTGAGTTACTAAGAAAGTTCGAGTTACATCTCTCTTCTCAAATCATAAGCCTGACAAAAGAAAAGCTGAAGTCAGCTGAAATGTTTTTGATCTTTGGTTCATTGGCATTATCAATACTTACCTTAATTATACTGGTGTTAACAGTTTCGATTGCAGGGTATCTACGTTCAAACATTAAATTATTAAGTAAAAACATTGCTAGAGCAGGTAATGAATTAGATTTGTCTATTCGAATAGACAATTCTGCTAAAGATGAGTTGGGTGAATTGTCTAAAGCCTTTAATTGTATGATGACGGAATTTGAAAAAGTTATCCTCAACACAAAAGAAAGTTCGGTATTAATTGCGAGTACTGTTGAGCACATTAATCTCGCAAGTGAAGAGATGAAAAGTGATGTTTTAAAAGGTCAGAGTCAGGCAGAGCAAGTTGCAGCTGCAATGACAGAACTCAGTGCCACTGTTAGCCAAATAGCTTCTAATGCTGCGGATGCTGCTCATGCGTCTTCCGAAGCTGCTCAAGAGGCTAAAGAGGGTAATACCGAAGTCGAAAAGACAGATAAATCAATTCACGATCTTTCTGAAGAGATGAATGCAGCCTCAAGTGCAATCAATAACTTAGATAAAGAAATTCATGGCATTGTAGGGGTGCTAGATGTTATTTCGGGTATTGCTGAACAAACCAATCTACTTGCTTTGAATGCAGCTATTGAAGCAGCTAGAGCAGGTGAAACTGGTCGAGGGTTTGCTGTAGTGGCAGATGAAGTACGAAGTCTTGCTCAGCGAGCTAAAGCATCGACTGCTGATATCAAAATTATGACTGATCGTCTTCAGTCTGGTGCTGAAGAAGCAGTTCAAGCAATGTCCCGTGGGCTAGAAAAAGCACATGAAAGCGTATCTGAAGTGCAAACAGCAGGAGAAGATTTAAGTCGCATTGTGCAGTTTGTCAGTACCATTGACGACATGAATGTGCAGATAGCAACAGCAACCGACCAACAAAGTGCAGTTACTGAAGAAGTTAGCAATAATGCTACTGAGATAAATGAGCTATATTCTAATTCAAGCAGTATTGCTGGAAAGATCAGTCAATTAAACGGCGAATTAGCAGAGGCTTCTGAACAGTTAGATAAACAAGTCAAGCAGTTTAACCTTTCGATTTAAAATTTCTGAAGCCTAAATAATCTTAGGCTTTTATTTCACTCCTCCAGCGATAATAAAATCATTAACGAAATTTAACGAATTCTGTTCTGAAATTATTTGATAATGTTTATTATTTGAACATTAAACGGAATAGTATGTCAGTCGAAGGTGCAAATGCAGTTGATATAGTTCCTTATACTCAGCTAAAAAGAAGAGTCATAGATCCTAATTCAGGTGAAAAGCGTGATGCAGTTGAAATAACACATGACTGGAAGGTTTGTGAAAGACATTGTGATCAGTTTCTGGGTACAAAAATGACATCATCCAGCTGGTTTCGCCAACAGAACGATTTTTTGGCTGCAGTGGGAGCGCCCATTCTATACTGCACTGATGTTGAAGATCATTTATTTAAACTGGTTGATCCATCTGAAGTTTCTACTTCAAAGCCTTCTAATAGTGATGATGTTATAACTCTAGCTCCTCCAGGAGAAAAGAAACATGTAAAGTTTTCTGCTAAAGCTACGCCTTTATGTAATGATATTCTGCAGTCATTTATAACAGAGCAAAAGCAAGTTTCGATAACTGAAAGGGCACCATACAAAAGAAAGTCTCCATTTGAATCCGTAAAAGCGATAAAGAGAAGTAAATCTGAAAGTAATCCAACTGATGAGTCGTCAATATCTCCTTTAGGTTCAGTACCCAAATTGCGGATTATAATGGAAAAATCAGGAAGGGCTGAAGAAAGATATTCTGTTAGTACTGTAGAGCTGGGTGATAGTTCTAAGTTATCAACTGAAAGAGAATTTTTTAAGAGTTTATCTGAGAAAGTTATGCATATTGTTAATTTAGATTACGACGATTTCAAAACTTATTTAGATGGTCTTTCTCTCGAACCTCAGCTTGAATCAAATCGGGAAAAAGAAAGTCTATCAGCATTGGAAGCCGTTATAGATAAAATGGAAAAAGAGCAGTGCTATTCATTAAACTCTACCGATTTCAAAGAGCATTGGAAAGTGTGGCTTTGCTCTCTATATAATAGAGGAGTAATCACTCAAACTGATGAGTGTAACCAAATAAGTCTTAATTGCTGTAACTTATATACTGCTAAGAAACGGTTAGGCGCACAAATTAAAAAGCTGCAAAAAACAAGCTGTAATCATGAACCATTTCGCTTTGATAAAGTAAACTCTTTAGAGGTGTTGAAAAGAGTAGGAGTGATAATTATGGCTAAAGTAAGACTTAAGACAGCAAGTGAGTATAGCAAACAGAACGATGAACAAATCTCCAAGTTGAGCGATTATTAATTGGAGAGGGACGTAAGAAGTATTATAAGGAGAGATTTAAATTAGATAATTAGTATGATATGAAAATTCATAAATCGAAATTGTCCAAAGTCAATTTCTTTATATTTCATAATTGCTAAGATTTGTGCAAATGACAATTTTGGATCGTATCTATGTACACTGTCGCTTTGACACTTCACTTGCTGGCTGCAACCGTATGGACTGGAGGGCATATCGTGCTCGCCACCACTATTTTACCTTATGCAATTAAACATAAAGATTTAGCGTTCATTAAGCTATTCGAAAATTGCTACGAAAAAATTGGTATTCCTGCTCTTATTATTCAGATTTCAACAGGCCTTTACTTGATGAAATTCATGATGCCTGATGGCGTGACATTATTTGACTTCTCAAACCCGATATCTAAGTTAATCAGTTACAAATTAATATTACTTCTATTAACTGCAATTTTTGCGATTGATGCACGCTTGAGGGTGATACCAAAATTATCTGAAAAAACATTGTGGTCTTTGGCTTGGCATATTATTCCTGTGACCATTATCAGTATATTGTTTGCTTTAGTGGGTTTGTCTTTTAGGACAGGTTTATTACATTAAATGAAGACTAAAGGGAATCAATCTCTATTTCTGTTAGCTCTATGTCAAACTAACGCAGACGGAACTCTTGATACAAAAACGCCTTTTCAAGTGAAAAGGCGTTTTCTTTTTCTCAACTTAATACGTTGAATTAAATCTGAGGACTCGCCATTTCAGATTGTGCACGGTTTACTGCACGATCTTTTGGTGCGGCCTCAACTTCAGAACGTTCGTAAACACGTCCTTTTGGTGTTTCAATGTCTCGCTTAGGCATTACTTCAGGTTTTTTCGTATCTGAGCTTGTCATTGTCTCAAAACGACTTGAAGCCTTAGCAACAACTTTCTTTTTAGCTCTTGGCTTTCTAGCTGGCTTTTCAGCTTTAGCTTCAGTTGTTTTTACAGGCTCAACAATAATAATGTCTTCTTGCAGTGCCTCTTCGTGTTTCTCAACAGGTTGAACATCGTCAGCAGTTGCTTCTGCTACTGTTGAGTCACCTTCGTCGTGAACAGCAACGACAGGTTGAGTTTCCGTTGCAACAACGTCTTGAGTCACTTCAGTTTCTGGAGCATTGTCTTCTGTTGGTGCTTCAACCGCTTTAGGCTCTTCCTGTTTGTCAGCTTTTTTAGCTCTTGGCTTTCTTGCAGGTTTTTTAGGCTTTTCAGCAGTTTTAGATTCAACTTCGGTTACCGTATCTTCTGTGGCTTTCGCTTCAGTTTCTACAAATAATTCTGCTTGAGCTGGCTGTTCAGTAGTTTCTGCTGCTTCTGAACTATTTAATTGTTCGAAATCGAAGGTGATTGGCATCTCTTCGTGAGCTTCAAATACTGGCGCATCTTCTGACTGAGCTGGTTTTTCATCTCTACGACGTTTTTGACCTGCCGCTCTTAAATGACGAGGGCTACGACGACTACGGCGAGTAGGCTCTTTATCTTCTGATTCGTCAACTTGATTGTCTGTAACAACGTCCTGAGTGCCAACTTCATCTACTTTCGTTTCAGTATTAGTAGGCTGAACTTCTTGCTCGACAATAGCTTGTTCTTTATCAGCAACTGCAACTTTTGATTCATCAGCTGTAGCTTCAGCTTCAACCTTTTGCTCTGCAGCAATTTCTTTTGCTTCAGTTTTTGCTTTTGGCTTGCGACGAGTTTGACGAGGCTTAGTTTCTTTCGCTTCTTTCTTCGCCGGTTTTTCTTTCACCTCTGCTTTTGATGGCTCAGTTGCCTGAACTTCAGTTTCAGCATTTGCTAACAATGCTTCTTCTTGCTGCTCGTTGTTAACACGTACTTTTTTCTGCATCTTTCTGCGTTGACGACGTTCGCGTACAGCTTCTTCCTTAGGCTCTTGTGCTTGCTTTTTCGGTTGGCGAGCTTTAGCTTCAGATTTGGCGTTACGTTGCGTGCGTTCTTTACGCTCTTGATTTTCAGAAGACTCGTTGTCTCTCGCCTCATTATTGCGAGGACGACGTTTGTCATTGCGACGGTTGTTGCGGCGCTGGTTTCTGTCCTGTGGTTTACGACCAGATTTTGATTTATTTTCTGGCTGTTTTTCTTCACTGCTGAATAAGCTAGTGATGGCAGAAACAAGAGAGGCAAATAGACCTTTGCTTTCAGAATCTTTTTTCTTAGCAGGTTTTGCTTTTGCTGGTTTTATTGTTTGAGGCGCTTGCTTCGGTGCACTGAAACCTTTAAGTGCTGGTTGAGCAGCTGTTTCGCGCTCTAATTTACGAGGTTCGTAAAGTTTTGACTCAGGTTTTTCTGTACGGTTGAAGCTTGATTCAATAACTTCTTCATCTTTACGAAGACGAACTACTTTGTAGTCCGGAGTAGTCATATGTGAATCTGGGATTACATAAACATCAACACCATGGCGTTCTTCAGTGATACGAATCGCTTTACGCTTTTCGTTCAACAGGAAGGCTGCTACGTCAACTGGGACGATAGCTTCAATTTGTTTGGTGTTTTCTTTAATCGCTTCTTCTTCCATTAAACGTAAGATAGAAAGCGCTAAAGATTCAGTACCACGGATAGTACCTTGACCATGACAGCGTGGGCACAAGTTAGCAGCAGATTCTTCAAGAGAAGGGCGTAAACGCTGACGTGACATTTCCATCAAACCAAAGCGTGAGATACGGCCTAATTGAACACGCGCTCTGTCATGCTGAACGGCATCACGTAGACGGTTTTCAACTTCGCGTTGGTGCTTCGCTGGTGTCATATCAATAAAGTCGATAACAACTAGGCCACCTAAATCACGAAGACGTAATTGACGAGCAATTTCATCGGCTGCTTCAAGGTTTGTATTTAATGCGGTTTCTTCAATATCACCGCCTTTCGTTGCACGAGAGGAGTTGATATCAATAGAAGTCAATGCTTCGGTTGGATCGATTACTATTGAACCACCAGAAGGTAAACGAACTTCACGTTGGAACGCTGATTCAATTTGAGATTCAATTTGATAATGCGTAAATAGAGGCACTTCAGATTTATACGGTTTAACACGCTCTACAAAGTCAGGGCGAACTAAACCAATATGTTGTTTTGCTTCTTCATAGATACGAGCATGATCAATCAAAATCTCGCCAACATCACGTCGTAAGTAATCACGGATTGCACGAGCAATAACGTTACTTTCTTGGTGAATTAAAAATGGTGCAGGTTTTGAATCTGCCGCTTCTTTAATGGCATTCCAGTGGTGCTGGAGAACATTTAAATCCCACTTTAGCTCTTCAGCGTCTTTGCCAACACCAGCAGTACGTACAATTAAGCCCATACCGTGTGGTATGTCTAATTGTGATAGTGCAGCTTTAAGCTCTGTACGCTCATCACCTTCGATACGGCGTGAAATGCCGCCCGCACGAGGGTTATTTGGCATTAATACTAAATAAGAACCAGCCAAACTGATAAAGGTAGTAAGTGCAGCGCCTTTGTTTCCACGCTCTTCTTTATCAATTTGTACGATAACTTCTTGACCTTCTGACACCACTTCTTTGATGTTTGGACGGCCTTGGAAAGTATATCCTTTTGGAAAGTAATCTTTAGCAATTTCTTTTAAAGGAAGGAAACCATGGCGTTCAGCGCCATAATCAACAAATGCAGCTTCTAGAGAAGGTTCTACGCGGGTGATTTTGCCTTTGTAAATATTCGCTTTTTTCTGCTCATGACCAGGACTTTCAATGTCTAGGTCATACAGCTGTTGCCCATCAACTAGGGCAACGCGCAACTCTTCCGATTGAGTTGCATTAATTAACATACGTTTCATGATGACGTCATTCTTCTATTTAATGGGTCATCAAACACTGCGTTAGATCGCATTATGGGCCTGGTGTAAAAATATAAACCTCACGGCTTGGTCAACAGGCTAGTAATAGGTGCGCAAGATGTCTGTAAGACGCAATCGCTGCGTGTCGCTACCTTAAGTTACTCATTTATGTTGTCATTTCTGTAGACCGACGAGTTTCTTTGTTTGTCGATCGTTGTCATAAATTCTGGGTAATATTCCAATAATGCCGAATCGAACACAACTGTTTGATAACCAGTTAAAATATTGTTCAAATTCTTGTGGGTCTTACAGATAAACCATGATTTTATGGTTTCAGTCTCAGGTTTGGCTTTTAATCAATGTATTTTAAAGTTTGATCACTATAAAGCTTGCAACTCAATCAGTTGCCACCTTGTTGAATGAATTTTTATCTAAGAACCACGCGCGGCTCAGCAGTTAAAATAGTCTATTTTCATTTATTACTGCTTTCCAATAGTGAAATATAGCAATAATTGAAAAATTCAGCAATCAAAAGCAGAAAATCTTGTACAATATCGGCATTAGATACAGATGAATTTCCAATGACAACACAAGAATTAGCCGTAAAAGTCCATTTTGTCACGATTGATGAAGATAACGAAGGGCAGAGAATAGATAACTTTTTGGTCACTAAACTTAAAGGTGTACCGAAAAGTATGATTTATCGCATTATCCGCAAGGGTGAAGTGCGAGTTAATAAAAAACGCATTAAGCCTGAATATAAATTGCAAATAGGCGACATAGTTCGAGTTCCGCCTGTGCGAGTATCGCAATCGAACCAAGATAATGCACCATCGCCGAAGTTAGCGAAAGTAACTCAGTTAGAAGACCGTATTGTATACGAAGATAAGCACCTTATTGCGCTGAATAAACCGTCAGGTATTGCTGTTCATGGCGGTAGTGGGATTAATTATGGTGTTATTGAAGCATTACGTAGTTTACGACCTCAACAAAAGTTCCTTGAGCTCGTCCATCGCCTTGATAAGGAAACGTCTGGCATTTTATTGATTGCCAAAAAGCGAAGTGCACTTAAACATCTGCAAGACCAACTGCGTAAAAAATTAATGCAGAAAGATTATCTTGCACTTGTAAGAGGCGAATGGCAAAAGAGCGATAAGTTGATTAATGCGCCGCTGTTAAAAATAACGCTAAAATCAGGTGAACGTATAGTGCGCGTAAATGCTGAAGGAAAGCAATCGCAAACTCGTTTTAAAATTGTACAAAAGTATCAAGGTGCGACTTTAGTTAAAGCTAGCCCTTTGACTGGACGCACACATCAAATTCGTGTTCATTGTCAGTATACAGGTCACCCAATTGCTTGCGATGAAAAGTACAGTGAAGCTAAGTTTGATGACTCGATGAGAGAGCAGGGCTTACGCCGTTTATTCTTGCATGCTGCCCAATTGGAATTTACTCATCCAGACACTGAAGAACGAAAGATCGTTCAAGCAAAAATAGATGATGATTTAGATGCAGTTTTATCTAAATTGAAAAGAGCTTGATGTTGGTACCGTCGTCAGACGGAGGAAAGGTGATGGCCTGAAATTTTCAGGCCAGTTTATCGACGCTATAAAACGTGAAAATTAAACGCTTTCAATAACTCAATTAGCTTAATCAAAGGTAATCCAACTAATGAATTTGGATCATCACCTTCAAGCTTTTCAAATAACGCAATTCCTAAACCTTCGCTTTTAAAACTCCCTGCACACCAAAGTGGTTGCTCTTTATCAACATAATTAATGATTTGATCTTCGGACAATTTTTTAAAATGAACGGTAAAAGGTTCTACTAGTGATTTGTGATCAAGAGTCTGCTTATCAAACACACAAAGTCCGGTATAAAAAGTGATGCTTTTGCCTGACGCAGCTTTGAGCTGTTCAATGGCTTTCTCAACCGTTAATGGTTTACCAATAATCTTCCCATCAATCACTGCTACTTGATCTGAACCGATAACTAGAGCGCTCGCAGGATCAACCATCATTGCACCGGCTTTAGCTTTTTGGATTGCAAGCCTTTCTACGAGTTGAATAGATGTTTCGTCAGGTTGAGGTGCTTCATCAATATCTGGTGAAACAGAAGTAAAAGGAAGCTGTAACTTATTTAACAGCTCTTGGCGGTATTCAGAGCTCGAAGCGAGGATAAGTTGTTTCATCATTTTTTATATAACTTTAAACGTGCCTCATTGTGTTTTCAGTGATTCTTATAAGCAAGTGAATTCTCGATTTTTACGCCTAATTATGGACCGAAGTTCACTTTATGCATTCGGATTTAAATAATCTGATGTAAATATAATCTGACAAAAAAAACACCAAAAACGGCTGATTAGACCAATTAGTACTTGCTTTACGTTAGCGTAAACGTCACATTATGCTCATTAGAATAAAAATTCATGTGCAAAGTTTGTTCATGAAGCATAACTTATTTAAGCAGAATGCTGAGTTAAAGGTACTGGAGTAGATAATGAGTTCGGAAAAACTTGACCAAGATATCGTGATTGTTTCAGCTAAACGAACCCCAATGGGTGGTTTTCAAGGTTCGCTTTCAAGTGTGCCATCTCCTAAGTTGGGTGCTGTAGCAATTAAAGCACTGGTCGACGAGACAGGTATTGCTGGTGACAAGGTCGATGAAGTATTAATGGGCTGTGTTTTACCTGCGGGGCTTGGGCAAGCTCCTGCTCGTCAAGCAACATTAGGTGCAGAACTACCATTATCTGTTGGCGCTACAACGCTTAATAAAGTGTGTGGCTCAGGAATGAAAACGGTCATGTTGGCCCACGATCTTGTGAAAGCAGGCAGTGCGAATATCGTTATTGCTGGCGGAATGGAAAGCATGAGTGCTGCGCCATATCTGCTAGACAAAGCTCGTGGCGGCATGCGTATGGGGCACGGCAAAGTTATGGACCATATGTTCCTTGACGGTCTTGAGGATGCTTATACTGGCGGAGCAATGGGAACGTTTGCACAAAAAACTGCCGATGAGTTTGGGATCACTCGTGAAAAAATGGATGAATTTGCATTAAGTTCACTTGAGAAGGCTAACGCAGCTATCAACTCTGGTGCATTTAAAAACGAAGTTACGCCAGTAACAGTGACATCTCGTCGTGGTGACACCGTTGTTGATACTGATGAGCAACCAGGTAATGCTCGCCCTGATAAAATTCCTGCATTGCGTCCAGCATTTGCGAAAGATGGCACTATCACTGCAGCAAACTCAAGTTCTATTTCTGACGGTGCCGCCGCAGTGATGGTTATGACTCGTGCTCAAGCGAAAGAAATGAATTTAGATGTTTTAGCTTCTATTAAAGCGCATACAACACACTCTCAAGAACCAGCTAAATTCACAACGGCTCCTGTTGGTGCAATGATGGATTTAATGAACAAAGTAGGTTGGTGTAAAGATTCTGTTGATTTATACGAAATCAATGAAGCGTTTGCAATGGTAACGATGTTGGCAATTTCTGAACTTGGTTTAGATTCAGCAAAAGTGAACGTTAATGGTGGAGCTTGTGCTTTAGGTCACCCAATTGGATGTTCTGGTACTCGAATTCTTGTGACTTTGATTCATTCACTTAAAAACCGTGGCTTAACCCGTGGTGTTGCATCATTGTGCATCGGTGGCGGTGAAGCTACAGCAATGGCAATTGAAGTCGAGTAAGTACCTGACGATAAAATCTTAAGAAATTTATGGTCAGGTACTTAAATAAATCCCGAGCGAAAATAATAATAAAAGCTCAATGTAGCTAACCTCTCGTTAGCTACTGTATTTCAACAAATAGGAATGTGAGATGGTAACTCAAGTTAAGCACTATATTGATGGTGAATTTACTCTAGGTGAAGGCAGCAAGGAAATTGCAATCACTAACCCTGCAAATAATGAAACGATTGCTGTGGTAAATGCAGCAACTGAGACTGAAGTCTTAACCGCAATTGAAAGTGCAAAAGCAGCATTTGTTACATGGAAAGAAGTTCCTGTATCTGAGCGTGCTCGTGTCATGCTTCGTTATCAACACCTATTAAAAGAGCATCACGACGAAATTGCTGAAATCTTAGCGCAAGAAACGGGTAAAACCTTTGATGATGCAAAAGGTGATGTTTGGCGCGGTATTGAAGTCGCTGAACACGCTTGTAATGTTGCATCTTTATTGATGGGCGAAACAGTTGAGAACGTTGCACGTTCGATTGATACCTACAGCTACACTCAGCCTTTAGGCGTTTGTGCGGGTATTACACCATTTAACTTCCCTGCGATGATCCCACTTTGGATGTTCCCGCTTGCTATTGCTTGTGGTAACACTTTTATTTTGAAACCTTCTGAGCAAGATCCAATGACACCACAGCGTCTTGTTGAACTGTTCGAAGAAGCAGGTGCGCCAAAAGGCGTATTGCAAATGGTTCATGGCGATAAAACGGCGGTTGATGTACTGCTTGAACATAAAGACGTTAAAGCAATCTCATTTGTCGGCTCTGTAGGTGTAGGTCAATACATCTATAAGACGGGTACAGATAACCTAAAACGGGTTCAAGCGTTTGCTGGTGCAAAAAACCATTGCGTAATTATGCCTGACGCCAATAAACAGCAAGTTATTAATAACCTTGTAGGTGCTTCTGTAGGCGCAGCTGGTCAGCGTTGTATGGCGATTTCAGTCGCTATTTTTGTTGGTGAAGCGGCAGAATGGATCCCTGAAGTTAATGCAGCAATTGCTAAAGTTAAGCCTGGATTATGGAATGATAAAGATGCCGCTTATGGCCCTGTTATTAGCCCTGCAGCTAAAGAGCGCGTGTTAACGCTGATTGAGCAAGGTAAAGCTGAAGGTGCAACTTGTTTAACTGATGGCAGTAATTTTACTGTTGAAGGTTATGAGTCAGGTAACTGGGTTGGTCCAACTGTATTTTCTGATGTTACTACTGACATGAGTATCTACAAAGAAGAAATCTTTGGGCCTGTGCTTTGTTGTATGACGGCCGGCTCATTAGATGAGGCAATTGAAGTGGTTAATGCAAGCCCATATGGCAATGGTACTTCAATCTTTACTGCTAGCGGTGCAGCTGCTCGTAAATATCAGCATTTCGTAGAAGTAGGACAAGTTGGTATTAACGTGCCTATTCCAGTGCCACTACCATTCTTCTCATTTACTGGTTGGAAAGGCAGTTTCTATGGCGACCAACATGCTTACGGTAAGCAAGCGGTTCGTTTTTATACTGAAACTAAGACCATTACTTCTCGTTGGTATGAATCAGATATTGCAACTGGTCCGAATATGACGATTGAGTTGAAGTAGAAGTAAAAACTATATTTGGGGCAGAGCATTCTGCCCTTTGCCGTTTTAGAAGTCTCTCCGAGACGAGGAGAGTAGACGACACGACACAGGAGTTGTCACATGGATTTCAATTTAAATGAAGATCAACGCCAGTTTGCTGATCTTGCCCGCCAATTCTCACAAGAACAATTAGCTCCATTTGCTGGAGAGTGGGATGAGAAGCACCATTTTCCTAAAGACGTAATTCAACAAGCTGGTGAGCTTGGTTTTTGTTCACTTTATTCACCAGAGTCAGAAGGTGGAATGGGCTTATCTCGTCTAGATTCATCAATCATTTTCGAAGAACTTGCCCAAGGTTGCACTGCAACTACGGCCATGTTGACCATTCATAACATGGCGACTTGGATGGTAACTACATGGGGCAGCGAATCTTTTCGTGCTGAGTGGTCTGAGTCTCTTACTACAGGTCAAAAGCTAGCTTCATATTGTTTAACTGAACCAGGTTCAGGATCTGACGCTGCATCACTACAAACCAAAGCAGTTCGCGATGGTGATGAGTACGTCATCTCAGGTTCAAAAATGTTCATTTCTGGCGCTGGTGAAACTGAGTTGTTGGTCGTAATGTGCCGAACGGGTGAAGCAGGACCAAAAGGGATTTCAGCAATCGCAATCCCAGCTGATGCAGATGGTGTTATCTACGGCAAAGCCGAAGATAAAATGGGTTGGAATGCTCAACCTACACGTTTAATCACATTCGAAGAAGTGCGTGTGCCTGTTGCCAACCTTTTAGGCGAAGAAGGCCAAGGCTTTACTTTTGCGATGAAAGGCTTAGATGGCGGACGTATTAATATTGCGACCTGTTCAGTGGGTACAGCCCAAGCTGCACTTGAGCGTGCAACTGAATATATGAACGAACGCAAACAGTTTGGAAAGCCTTTAGCTGCATTCCAAGCATTACAATTTAAGTTAGCGGACATGGCAACAGAATTAGTTGCAGCTCGTCAGATGGTTCGCTTAGCTGCGTTTAAATTAGACTCAGGCGACCCTGAGGCTACCGCTTACTGTGCAATGGCAAAACGTTTTGCAACCGACATTGGCTTCCAAGTGTGCGATGCTGCGCTGCAAATCCATGGAGGATATGGGTATATTCGTGAATACCCGCTCGAACGTCACGTTCGTGATGTACGTGTTCATCAAATCCTTGAGGGCACCAATGAAATCATGCGTTTAATCATTAGTCGCCGCTTACTAGACGAAGCTGCTGCAGAAATAAAATAAGGAATTTCGCCATGGGCAATATCAAACAACGTATTGAAGGTAACACCGCAGTTTTAACCATGAATAACCCGCCTGCGAATACATGGACAGCGGAAAGTCTTCAAGAACTTAAAAGTATCGTACTTGAATTAAACAATAATCGTGACGTTTACGCATTGGTTATTACGGGTGAGGGCGAGAAGTTTTTCTCTGCTGGTGCAGATCTGAAATTGTTTGCTGACGGTGACAAAGGTAACGCAGCATCAATGGCTAAACATTTTGGCGAAGCATTTGAAACTTTAAGCGCATTCCGTGGTGTATCGATTGCCGCAATTAATGGCTACTCAATGGGTGGTGGTTTAGAAGTTGCACTTGCTTGTGATATTCGAATTGCAGAAGAACAAGCGGTAATGGCACTTCCCGAGGCGACGGTTGGTTTATTGCCTTGTGCTGGTGGTACACAAAATCTGACCGCTTTAGTCGGTGAAGGTTGGACTAAGCGCATGATTCTGTGCGGAGAGCGTGTTGATTCCGCCAAAGCTGAGAAAATAGGCTTAGTTGAAGAGGTTGTTGAGCAAGGACAATCGTTAGAGGCAGCTATTGCACTGGCCAAACGTGTTGCTAAACAATCACCAAGTTCAGTTGCTGTGTGTAAAGAGCTGATTCAAGCGGGTCGCACAATGCCACGCACTCAAGCGTTACCACTAGAGCGAGAGTTATTTGTCGGGCTTTTTGATACCGAAGATCAAAAAGAAGGCGTAACTGCGTTTTTAGAGAAACGTAAAGCCGAATGGAGAAACTGCTAATGACATGCCAACAATCAGTTTGTTTTCAAACGCTAGCAACAGCGTCAGGAAAGCTTATTGGTGTGGCGACGCTGAATGCAGAGAAAGCGCTAAATGCGCTCTCTCTGGACATGGTGCGTTTGCTGACCGAACAGTTAACAAAATGGAAAAGCGATACTCATATCGCTTTTGTTGTTTTAGATGGTTGTGGAGAAAAAGCATTTTGTGCCGGCGGTGATGTTCGTGCTCTTTATGACGCATCAATTGCCAACAAAGGTCAAGTTGCTGAAGCTGCTAAGACGTTTTTTACTGAAGAGTATCAACTGGATCATTTAATTCACACCTTTGATAAACCTGTTATGGTTTGGGGTAATGGATTTGTAATGGGCGGTGGTGTTGGTCTCATGGCGGGAGCGAGTCATCGAGTGGTTACTGAGACTTCTCGAATTGCCATGCCTGAAGTGACAATTGGTTTATTCCCAGATGTGGGTGGCAGTTATTTCTTGAACCGAACACCGGGTAAGTCTGGTTTGTTTTTAGGTTTTACCGCCTATCAAATGAACGCTGCAGATGCTTGTTATGTTGGCATGGCGAATCATTACCTTAATAATGATGATAAAGAGCCTATGTTTGATGTCTTAGCCACAGTTGACTGGGGCGATGATATTGGAATGAATCATCAATACCTTGATGAGGCATTACATGAAGTTGCATTAAAAAGTGCTCTCCCGAAAGGTGAAAGTGTTATTGCTAATAATCAAGGCTTAATCGACACCCTGATGAGCGGCAGCTTAAACGACATTGTTACACGCATGACCGATCTTGAAACGGATGAAAAATGGCTAAGTCGTGCAAAAGCGGCAATGCTCTCTGGTAGCCCAATCAGTTGTCAGCTGATTTTTGAACAAGCTCAATTAGGCACAGATTTATCGCTTGCAGATGTTTTCCGTTGGGAGTTAGCGGTGAGTGTGAATTGTTTGGCTATTGGCGATTTCAATGAAGGCGTTCGTGCATTATTAATTGATAAAGATCGTAACCCGAAATGGCATCAAAATTCTGTCTCTGAAGTACCAAGTGACTTAATTCAAAAGATCATAACGTCACCTTGGAAAGAGCACCCTTTAGCTGCGCTTTAAAGTAAGGATAACAAACAAAATGAAAAAAATTGCATTTATTGGTTTAGGTAATATGGGCGGCCCAATGGCGGCCAACTTATTGAAAGCTGGGTTTGATGTTAACGTTTTTGATCTTGTTCCAGCAGCCATTGATTCGCTTGTTTCTCAAGGTGCCGTCGCTGCTGCGACAGCATTAGACGCTGCAACAGATGTTGATGCCGTTGTTACTATGTTACCTGCGGGCAAGCATGTGAAGAGCTTGTACATTGGCAGTGCTGGTCAACAAGGTTTACTGGACGTTATTGGCAGAGATACTCTATTGATAGACAGTTCAACGATTGATGCTGAAAGTGCAAAATTTGTTGCAGAAGCGGCAGCGATTAAAGGCGTTGAATTCATGGATGCACCAGTGTCTGGTGGTACAGCAGGCGCAGCGGCAGGAACACTCACCTTTATTTGTGGTGGTTCTGATCACGCCTTTGATAAATCTCAAGCTGTTTTAAATGCAATGGGAGCTAATATTTTCCATGCGGGTTCTGCTGGTGCAGGTCAAGTCGCTAAAATTTGTAATAACATGCTACTAGCAGTGTTAATGGTTGGGACTTCAGAAGCATTACAACTGGGTCGTGACCATGGCTTAGACGCAAAAGTGCTGTCTGACATCATGAAAGTAAGCAGCGGCGGCAACTGGACACTTGAAAAGTACAATCCTTGTCCAAACGTAATGGAATCAGTACCTTCATCTAACGACTACCAAGGTGGTTTTATGGTAGATTTGATGGTTAAAGATTTAGGTTTATCACAAGAAGCGGCACTGTTGACTAATTCAAGTACTCCGCTAGGCGCATTAGCAAGAAGCATGTATGTTAATCATGCTCGTAAAGGTAATGGCCGTCGTGACTTCTCAAGTATTTTTGACGCTTTTGCTAAAGCAAATAACGAATAAGGAACAACCAATGGATTTAAAAGATAAGGTCGTAGTCATTACTGGCGGTGCAGGTGGTTTAGGTTTTGCAATGGCGCAGAACTTTGCTGTACTGGGCGCTAAATTGGCACTTATCGATGTTGACCAAGATAAGCTTGAAAAAGCTTGTGCAGACCTTGGTACTGCAACAGTTCAAGGTTACGCTTTAGACATTACAGATGAAGAAGATGTTGTTGCGGGTTTCCAATATATTCTTGAAGATCTAGGCCAAGTTAATGTGCTGGTGAACTGCGCTGGTATTCTACGTGATGGCATGCTTTTAAAAGCGAAAGAAGGCAAAGTAACCGACAGAATGTCTTTGGCTCAATTCCAATCAGTGATTAACGTTAACCTTACTGGCTCATTCCTTTGTGGCCGTGAAGCTGCAGCAGCAATGATTGAATCACAACAGCAAGGTGTGATCATCAATATTTCAAGTATTGCTAAAGCAGGTAACATTGGTCAAACCAACTACGCTGCTTCAAAAGCTGCTGTTGTTGCAATGAGCACTGGTTGGGCGAAAGAGTTAGCTCGTCATGGTATACGCAGTGCTGCTGTTGCTCCTGGTGTAATTGAAACTGAAATGACTGCAGCAATGAAACCAGAAGCGTTAGAACGTTTAGAGCAAATGGTGCCTGTACGTCGTTTAGGTCAAGCAGATGAGATTTCTTCTACTGTTCAATTTATCATTGAAAATGATTATGTGAATGGTCGTGTGTTTGAGATTGATGGTGGATTGAGATTGTAGTTTTGATGCTGTTGCATCAATTATCTGAAGTTAAACTTCTTCGAAGTTTTTAAAGTCGTGGAGTTGCACTCCACACCGCCAAAAGGGGAAGCCTTCAGCTACTTCCCCTTTTGAGTTTCCAGAACAGCCTAATATTGTCATATCAGCATGTAGTTAGTATCTAGTGACTTTTTGATGCAAAGCGTAATGCTTTGAATCAAAGCTAAAACTTCTGCGAAGTTTAAACACCTTGGGCATTCAGCCCAAACCCGACCAAGAAAGGGTTCTACAGCAAACCCTCTCTTGGATCTCTCCATGCCGCCCAAACGAAGCTAGGCGTTTCAAACATTCTTGAATAAATGCCTAACGCCTCAGATGGTACATCCATGTACCACTGAGACTAGACCGACGTCCATGTCGGTCTTACGCCATTTTATATTCAATAATATTTTCAACAGCTTCGATGGGAAGTATCAGCCCTTAAACGATATCTAACTTTTCTTTAAATTAATCTGATAACTTTGCAGGCTACGAAGGTTCCCATGACAAAGTTGTTATGAGTTATCAGTGAAAATATCGTGAGCGCAGCATGGACGCTGCGCTAGCTTCCGAGGTACATGGATGTACCATCGGAAGCGTTAGAATATTTTTGCTGTAAGACGAATAATGTTTAACTTTGTGGGGCGGCACGGGATGATGCAAGAAGGGATTTGCTGGTGAATCCCTTTTTGCTCCGGTGTGGTTGGAAAGACCACGACCTTATAAAGTGCGTAGCACTTTCAATAAATGCCCCATTCCTTGCTGGCAATGACTATTCACTGCAATACGATTTCTAATGTTACAAGCTAAAAGTCAGTAGGATTTTGTTCTTGGAAAAAGAGGTTGATAGCTTTAAGTAATAGACTTTCAACAACATCAGTAAGGGGCAATTGCTCAAAGTCTTTTCCTAAGCTTATGATACTGTGTTAAACAACTACAATTTGTAGTTAAAATGTGTAGTAAATTGGAACCCAACTAACTGCTCGAGTCGTCCGTTTAAACACTTTAGCACTATGATTCGTATGGTTTTTTCCAGTATTCAGAAACACCACTCATTCCAACACGCTGAAGTCCAATTGTGTGATCACGCCTAATCATCTGATAGAAGTGTGTTTTCTTATTATGGTACCTCAGCAGGTGAGATATTGCAGTTTTAGTTTCAATCGACGTTCGAAGACCAAAAGTAACGCTAGTTATCGCATCAATTTCTAGGTTGTAAACACGCCCACCAATATCGGGACACAAGAAACGCCATTCTTTTTCATAAGCCCAGTCTAATGACTTAACAGATAGCATTTTAAAATAAAGTTCCATAAGGGATTCATGGGTATTTGCCATACCAGATTTTGCGTAGAGCAAGTATGCGTTTCTGATAATCTCACTTTCTTCCATATAGGTAACTTTGCGTAGCCAATCTATAGCTCCATTTGGTGATTGTGGAGATAATTTCTCAGGGTCGTATCCAATGCAAATACCAGTATGATTATCTGCATAGTGAGACCACATGGTAGTGCTTTTGGCATCTTCAGAAAGGGATAAAATACCTACTTTTTCTGATTCTTTTTCCCAAAATTCACAGAATACTTCGACTTTTTTCTTTAAAAAATCATTTGGCTTATTATCTTGGAATAATTTTTCTAAGAAAATTGGAGCATCATCATCTTTCAGATACATTTCTTTAAATTGTGAAAATGCGTCTTCAAATTGCTTTAAGGTTACATCTGTAATGCTAAGTTTTAATTGCGCATCGAAAGGATCATTAAGTTGAGATGGCTTCGGTATCCATAAACCTTTGCTTAATAAACTTAAAATTGAATATTTTTCAAAATCACGATACTTATATAATTCTTTTGGAATATTCAATAGACAACCTTATTGTGCTAGCAAAAGTATTAAGTGGAGAACAAAATTATTCATTACAGTCACTTACTTTTAATTAAAAAAACATAAAATATCATATTGTTACCAACAAATAACTAGTTTCCTTACAATTTTGAGGGAGATAAAATTATGTTTATTATAGCTGCCGTTGTGCGCACTTCTGTCGCAAGCCATAAGTTGTATTTTTAGGACTTATCGTGGTTTTAAGTAATTTGACCTTAGAGGTACTTTTTTACTGTAATCGGAGGATTATGAATTGAAACTGAAACTCGGAATTGTCCAAAAACTCGCTTTACCCAGAATAGACAAATCACTTGATATGGCTATTCTGAAAAGCAAGAATCAAACAAATTGTATTTCAAAAGCCTAAGCTTTTATAATGCCTTATCAGAACAAACAAATATCAATATGAAAGCCTTAGAAAAAGTTTATAGATTATTACTGCTCCTGATTGGTATTACAGGCATTGTGGTCTTGTATGCGGGTAATCTATTTCTGCTGATTGATGGGGCGCATATTGATCCTGCTATGCTATTTTTCTTGCCTTGTCCGATAATCTGTCTTTACTTTGGTCTATCGCCTAAAAAGAGATTAGCTTTGCTAAAGTATTTCAACCGAAAACATACGATAAAAGCCTAAGAAACTTTCTTAGTTTCATTATCTAACTTCTTACTATAAAAACCTTTCTTTCCATCTGGCCTTGTTTTAAAGATTCTTAAAAACCACATGTACTGCTCTGGCGATACTTTAATAACTTCTTCCACTGTCTTATTCAAGACTGTAGCTTCTTCTTCCTTAGACGTTAAAGATTCAAGATGAAGTGGTGTTTGTAGGTTGACGTTAAATCTATGAGTCGAATCACAATAGGTTAAGTTTACTGGGATGACTGTGGCGTTTGTAGCTTTAGCTAAGCGGGCAACAACGGGAAGTGTTGCTTTTGGCGTTGAAAAAAACGGTGCGAATACTGAGTGCTTAATGCCAAGATCTTCATCGGGTAAGTATAAAAAGCATTTTTTATTTCTGAGTTCAGTAATCACACAGCGTAAACCTGCTTCACGCTTATAAATCTTACCACCGTTTCCTGTTCTAATCTTGGCTGCAATCCAGTTATAAATCGGATTCTTATGAGGTTTAGCCATCGAAACCATGGGAATTTCAGCGTTTAGTCTTAAACCTGCAAAGTCTATTCCCCATACATGCGGAAGAATGAAGATTACTGGTTTGTCATTATCTAGACTTTGCTGAATAAACTCTGAGCCTTTGATAGCAACTTTATTTGCAAGTTTTTCATTGTCACAAAGTAGCAATTGAGTTTGCGAAAATATTTCAGTTAAAAAGTTAACCGTATTTTTGTGAAGTAGTTTATCTACCTGCTGTTTGGGAAGATCAGGAAAACAGGTAGTAATGTTTACTCTTGCAATATGAATCGGTTTTTTGGCAAAGAGAATTACTAGACTCGCCAATTTATGAGAGAGTTTTCTTCTTGTAGAGCAGGGTAATAAACCTACTAGAAATACAACAAGTACACCTATCCAAGTACCAATGTATCTTGGGTGTAAAAAAGAAAGCTTAAATGTAGGCTTAAAAAATAAATTTCTCTTAGACAATTTCTTCACCGAATCCATGGTTTTAGGGAATAGCCGGTTATCCTAACCGGCTTGAGTTGCATTATATCTTACTGAGTAAATAATCTAAACCGCCAGTAATGGCCGCAACTTGTGCCAAGTTACATTCTTTGACCGTTACTTTGGGGCTGTCTGGATAAACTTCAGTGGTTGTGCAATATTGACGACTTGTAAAGCCAGCGCATAAACCTAAAGCTTTAGTTGGGTAGTTGATAACCCCATCCTGCTCAACAGGTTTACTTAAAATTTGTCCGTCAGCTTCTGGTGGTGCGATGTGAGTTACTTTTTTAACGGAATCAATGATTGCTTTTTGGAACTCATATTGTGGTAATTCACTGTCGCCGACGAGATAAAACCCATCGGGGATTGTTCCCTCTTTACAAGATTTACCATCACGGGAAGCTAAAGCAGGTCTAAATTCATTTTCATCAGAATCAGTGGTTTCATGAAGGTCAATGTGAACAAAAATAGGTGTAGATAATCCATTCACAAAAGCCATAACCTGAGCAGCTTCTTCTGATGGCGAGCTTTCAACAAATGAACGGTTTGGATCTACGGCGTTCGGGTTCCAACGATTTATGGTTTCATATCCCCAAGGGCTGATACAGGGAGTAATGACTAAATTGAAATGTTCTAAATATTTAGCTGCAAATTCTTTAGCAAAAAGTATAGCACCTTGAACACCACTGGTTTCATAGCCGTGGACGCCACCTGTGATAAGTGCTGTTGGTTTGTTGCTGTTCCAGTTTTTAGACTTTAGAGCGAAAAGAGGGTACTTTTCTGGATTAATTGGAAGAGAACCATATTGAATGATGTCAAAGTTATCACTTACATCTTCAAGCTTCGCTAAAACTTCTTCGTTATAGCTACGCTTTAGCGAGGTAGTGTTATACCACTGTTGTTTTTCACTTGCTCCCCAAGGGGTGTTAGGTGTTCCGACGTGATAAAAATGTGCCATTACTCTGCCTTTTATTTGTTTTTCCGACAGAATAATGGAACTTGAGTTATCAATCAAAGCTTTGCGAGAGCTTTGGCCGCTAAATGTAGTTTTTTGTCATCTGGATTAGATGTGATCGTTTTACCAAGCAGTTTTCCATGTTTATCGATAAAGATGGTTGTTGGTGTGCCTTGTACGCCATACGCTTTAGCTGCTTGCTCTCCATTTAATAGAGTAGGGAAATCAATACCTCTTTGCTTTAGCACTAAAGCGGGTTGTGCACCTTTTTCTTCATCAAACGAAATCCCGATAACTTGAACTTTGTGAACGCCATTTTTGTCAGTAAATTTATGATAGATTTTGTTCAAACCAGGTTGCAGTTTTTTACAGTAAGGGCACCACGTTGCCCAAAACTGAATTATCAATGGCTTACCTGCATAACTCTGTAACGTATGAACTTTACCCGATGCATCTTTTAGAGAAAAATTGGGAGCAGGTTTAAAACTATCGGCTGCATAAACGTTTAGGCTGAAAAGAATCAAAGCCAAGCCAGTAAAACTTTTTATGAGATTTTTCATATTATTACTTCTAGTGCTAAATAGGATGAGTTAACTTAGACCGTTAATAACACAATATTTTTTCATTGATCCAGTAAGGAAAACACATAAGTTATGCTGACAACACATTCAAGGAAGGGAAAATTAGTATTCTTAAGCCAACATGAAAGTGAAAATGGACGCTTAGCCATTCAGCAAGCTCTGGGAAAAAAGTCTAAAAGTATTGGTTATCTAGCATCACAACCTGACTCTGAGCGAATGTATTTCAACGCAACTCAAAGGTTTTATAAAGAGTTAGGTTATAAAATGGGCGTATATCTGGAGCTTGAAAGTGAGTTCAATTCACGTTCGCTTGAAATGCTATTAGCCCAAGATGCAATACATCTTAGTGGCGGAAACACTTTTCGGTTTCTTGAGTTTATCAAAGAACGCAACTTAGATAAGCGATTGATTGAGTTCTATTTAGCTGGTGGAGTACTTATCGGTGTTAGTGCAGGTGCGATGATAATGACATCATCCATTGAGTCAGCTGAGCTTTGTGGAGACGTCAATTCTAACAAATTGCAAAATTTGAGTGGTTTAAGTTTGGTTGATTTTATGATTGTTCCACATGTTAGTGATAAATTTCTTATGATTGAAAAAGGGCGCGTGCCTTCAAACTGTTTTTTAATGGGTGATAATGATGCGCTGATAATTGACGGTAATGGTGAGAGTGTTTTGTTCGGCAATCCGATTCTACAAAACTAAGCTATTTCACCTTCGGTTGTGTCTGTAACAATTAGTTCATCAATAAGTTCAAACTCTTCTAGAGGCTGTATAGCCTCAACTGCGGCTACTTCAATCTCAGTTTTTATTTTCCATAGCACTCTTCTGAAGTCATTTTTATAAGCGAAATCATAAGCATTATCACCGTTACTATCCTTCCAAGACAGTTTCAAGCCTGACTTTATTAATATGTCCATAATATCAAAGTTATTCGATCTAGCTGCAAAATGTGAAAGAGGTTCATTGGAGGAAAAAACATCTAAATTAACGCGTTTTTTGCAAAGCCAATCAACAACACGGCTTCTTTTTGACTCTATTGCAACTAAAATTGGTACATTCGCATCTGAGTTTCCAGAGTCTAAACTCGCACCTTTATCAAAAAGCTTTTGAGCTGTTTTAATGTCTCCAGCTTTTATACAAAGACTCATACAGGTCCAATGCCCTTTTTTTGAAACGGCGTCTATATTTTTAATTGGGCAGTATTGTAATAAGGCATCGATAGCTTTTGTATTTGAACTGATGATCGCTCGCTGAAGTGGAGTATAGCCTTCTTCATCTTCATCAGTATTGGCATCAACTTTTGCTACACCCAATAACTTGATGTTTTTTGTTGCAGAATGAAGCGTAGCATTGTGGAGTGCGGTTGAACCATTTGAATCTTTAAGCTTCAACATTAACGATTCTTTTGATAGTGAAGCTTCGAGTTTATGAGCTGCTTCGTCATTTTTTGCATGTTCTAAAAGCGCAAGCTCTGCTAGCGGTAAGTATGGAAATCTATTCAAGATCAGATATAAAAAGCCAAAAAGTTTTTTTGCTTCACAATACTTAAGTGTTTCATGTAGGTTTTCGCCCATTCCTAGGAGTGAAAAGTTATATTTAAGATGAGGAAAAGGCTTGGCGCCATAACAGAGCAGTAAATTACAGCATTCAATGTGTTTATTTTTATACGCTATTTTAAGAGCAGTCCTGCCTTCAGCATTAACTGATTCTGTATCAACGCCCATTTTGAGGAGAAAAGTCATAACGTCTAATTGTGCATTAGAAGTTGCAATCATCAATGCTGTATTGCGTGAGCCTTTAAATGCAATTTCAAGGTCAACACCTTGATTGTAAAGTAATTTTACTAGCTGTATGCTATTTGTTTGAGTGGCCATACACAACAATGAGTCAGCGCTATTTTCAGTTTGAAAATCAGAATCTTCTAAATGTACTCTTTCTACCAAGAGTTCTACTGCAATTTCGTTTTGGGCAACTATTGCTAATTGAATAGGGGTGAGAGCCTGATTATTTTTTGTCGAATGCACTTTAGCTCCTAGCTCTATAACGCTTTCGATGATTTCAGAATCTCCAATATTTACGGCGCAGTGTAAAATGGTATTTCCATCTCTGTCAGTTAATTCTGTATTAAGTACAGTATCTTCCTTAGGTATAACGTCCTCTATATTTTCTCCTTTTTTTATGCTCTCGAATAACTGTACTTCCAGGATTGGGTAAGTTGGCTTTCTTTTTAGGATAAATTCGACAATAAAATCCAACTTTAGCTGAGTTGCATGTTTAAGTACCTCTAACTCACAACCTCCAATCCCAAGGCTTAATAGTGTATGTTTATGTATCCTAGGGCGAGATGAAGATAGCGCCAATAATGCGTTAAACATAATTGGTGATTGAAGTTTAGAGCAAAGCTCAAATACTGTGCATTGATTATGATCTAAACATTTAAAGTCTGCACCAAATTCAGCGACAAGTTGAATCAGTGGTAGTTTTTCTTGCGACACTGCATATAACAGTAGTGTGGGCTGTTTACCTACGCATGGTGTATTTACATCTGCTCCATTTTCCAGCAAAAATTTCAAGATTGATTTACGGTCATTGGTCATAGCGACTTCTAGGCGACTTGCTTTTTTAGGGGAGGACTCTGAACTGAGGTTGATATCAAAGTGCTTCCTAAAGCTCATCATTATACTAACAGCAGCAGTGTTAGAACTATGAACCGCCAACTCAAGAGCGGTAAAATTATCATTATTTATAACATTATGGATACTTAAACCTCTTAAAATTAACGCCTCCACAGGCTCTGGGTCTAGATGTTCCGCTGCAAGGTGTAGGAATGTATTTTTATTTTCATCTATACAATCAAGACTCAAATTTGGATTGTGATTTAAAATCTGTATAACTTCAGAGGAGTTTTGGTTTTTGATTGCTTTGTACAGTTGGCATTCTGCAATTGGAAATTCAACGACTCTTCTTAGTAAAACGCTTGCGATTGCATCTAATTTCATTTTTTGAATTTGAAAAAGAGTATCAATATGTATTGATTCTTTGTCTTCTGGAAATAACGCTTTAATGATCAGCTCTGCTTGCTCATTTGTCTTATAAGGTTTGAATCTACGTGATGAGAATGTTGCACCCCATTTGATCAAGGTATTACAAGCTAAATAATTCTTTTGCTCTATAGCTATATCTAATACGGTTTTACCTTGTTCATTGATGGAGTCGACATCGATATCATGCTGTATTAACAGCACTGTGCCTTCATGAAAACCTATATTTATTGACAGTAATAAAGCATTGAAGTTAGTGAGGTCATCATTTTTAGATAAACTGTTATTTTGTAACAGGAGCTTAAGTGTTTTTAGGTCTTTTAGTTTCAAAACCATAATGAGTGGAGAGGCGCAACTGGTTGATATTGGAGAGTTGATATCTCCAATATCCGTATATTTTAAGAGCGCCATGACTGCGTGTGCATCACCATTTAGGAATGCAATTTCCAGTGCTGTTTTCCCATTAGAATTCTTTACATTGTTAGAGTGAGTACTGTACTGAGCGATTAATTCAATTAGTTCAATGTTTTTGGTTAATACGGCTAGGTGAAGCAATGTATTTCCATCTTTATCTTGCGAGTCTAAAGTGAAATTGGATGGCGCTAGAATTTTAACTAAATTCAAATTTTCTCTTTTGATTGCACATTCCAATAAAAGTAATTGTTGTTCGGGTGAAAGTAACGAAAGGCTTTCAGGTATGGCTTCAGGCATCTTTTCTGAATTTTTTGAAGCTTTATAATATTTTAAAAGACGTGTGCCAGAGTTAATTGAATTATGCAGATGATTAATAAAAGTTGTTTGGGATACTGTAAAAGAATGAGATAAATCTTTGCCTTTTGGGGTGTGAAAAACAAATTGAGTTGATTGATCTATGTCGCTCAAAGAGCTCTCTTGCTCACAATGACCATGTTCAAATGGAATATGGCTACTATTTGATTCAGAGTGAGGGGAGTCAGTTAATTCAATCCATTTGTATGCGTATTCATCAACCTCTTGGTTGGCTTGTTGTTCAAATGAAGGCTCTCCTAATGAATCTGATTCTTCATCATTGGAACTCTCAGAAATTTGTTTACTATTTCCACCATCTTCATGAAATAGATCCATCTCCATTGCATTATTAGGAGATTCAAAGGTGAGTGTTCTACTTTTTTCAGAAATAGAGCTTTCGTCTTCAGATTGAGGAGCAGTAAATTGTTTAATTTTCTTTTCTACGCTTTCAGACGATGAGAGGAGCATCACTCTGTCTTTAGAAAAGCTGACTTCATATATTTTTTCATGAATATAGTCATCGCTGATAAAGCGAAAAGTGATATATGAAGTCTTCGTTGATAATATCTCTTTAGCCAGTGCAGAGTATGACTCGACGCAAGCGTGATTACGGAGATCAACGATATAAATTGGATGCAAAACTTTCTTCAAAAATTAGGTTGTTTTGATGATTTTACCAAGTTATAAATTTATCAATGGATTTATAAATTAAGATTAATTTTCAATTTAAAACAGGTTAAACCTAAATGAGTTTTTTAGTAACTAATCTAATTAATTCATCTTTAGATACTTTTTTATTTAAGAGTAACTGTAAATTTTCTTGGAAACTTAATTGTTGCTCGTTAATAATTAAATGCTCAAAAAATTGTGTATTCAGACCGTGCTTAAGACTGTATTGATACAGGTAAGAGGCTAAATCTTTTTGCCAGAGAACTGCATAATAATTGGGCCCGGAGTCGATCATCCCCTCAAAACTCAATAGATAGTTATTTTTAATGGGAAATTGAGAGCCAAATGTAGATGTAAGCAATGATGTTAAATCATGCTCTGTGACGCCTTTTTTTGTATAAAGTTTTAATGCTATTCTTGCTCTAAGAATATTAAGCAGTTTTAAATATTGCTTAGCCAAAGCTTGTCGTTGATTCGGTATACTTTGGCTTAATTGATTGGAAATAAAGTACTTTGCCAACCATTGTTCTCCGATATTCGCTGAATCATTGCTCTCAATTGCATTGCTTGTAAGGTAGCTATCTGACGTTTTAGCAAAATCAGCGATCACTTTTGCGAGTTGAGTCAGAAGATATTTTTTCTGGCTTAGTGTCTTTAAGTTTGAGGTTGTGAATACTCTAGCTTGAGCATACTGGTAACCAATAACAGGGTAACGTATGACATCTGAAGGTGCCTGATATTGAGCGTCTGTAATGAGTATCATGTCACCAAGAAGGTGGCCTTTGTACCATAAGCGTATCACTTGATTATCAATAAAATCATGGCGAATCGAAAATTTAGTCAGATTCTTTAAAGCATTCAATATAAGTTTTTTAGCTTCAACTTCTGTTTTGTTTTGAAGAGAGTTAGGAACATTTGCCAAATCAGAACCAATGTTCCATGGGAGGCTTGCTTTTTTATTGGCTTTTATTGTTAAAAACTGTTCGATTAACTCGGGTGTATCTAAAAAATTATTTGCAATGACAAGGTGAGTATAGTCAGCGTAGCCATTATTTTTAGCTTGTTGCGTTCGGATTTCTACTATCTCATTTAGGGACTTAGCAAGATAAGGTCGTTGATAGAACTGGTTCCAAACGAGTTTTCTGCACTCTTGATTTGGTTGGTTAATGAGGTAACTGGAAATAGAGTACTTTTCTTCAAAGCCGAATTGAGTGAAACCATGTAAAGCGCATTTTTTATTTCCCACTGTAATTCGAGCTGTTTTTGTTTTGAGGTTACTTCTGAAAATGGCTTCCATTGTTCTAAGCCGCGCTAAATCATTTTCAGGTATAAGTTTTTGTTTTGAAACTTTTAGCTGTAAACCAAGTAATTTTTGCTTTGGAATCGAAGAGCTATTTAACGCATCTATAAAAGTGTTTGAAGATTTAGAACGAATGAAATTCTCCCAAATTTTAGCAAGTTCCATTTGGCAATTAATAAGCTTTTCAGTAGTACTTGTGCTTAGAGGGAATTGTCTGAGGTAATTTAAACTATCACTAATGTTGTTGATAGCAAGGCTTTGTTGTTCATAACGATGCTGCTGCTCAGCAAGGGGAGTATCTGACAAAATATCAATGCTAGGTAAGCTTTCACACTGAGTATAAAGTAGGTTGATTAACGACTGTTCAGCTTTGACTTGAAGACAAGTGAGCAATAATGGAATGCAAAGGAGATATTTAGTCATTGACGTGCTAAGTGTCGATTATTCATGTGGTTAGGATAGATTGAAAATTCAGAACTGTGGAGTATTTAATTGTAATAAAAAATACTCCATCAGGTGAGCTTACTTTAAGTCGTGATTAGGTTCGTTTTTCGTTGCAACGATGGTTGCACGCATTGGAGCAGGATACCCTTCAACCGTTTTTGTAACGTCATTTGGATCAAGGTAATCGACCAATGATTCGTTTCGCATCCAATCAGTACGTCGTTGCTCAGCTAATGATGTAGTGTCTACATCTACACAACGAACATCAATAAAGTCACACTTTTCTAGCCAACGTATAAGTGCTTTAACTGATGGCAAGAACCAGACGTTGTTCATTTTTCCATAACGATCTTGTGGAACGAGAACAGTACTTTCGTCACCTTCAACAACTAATGTTTCAAGTACTAACTCACCACCTGTTCTAAGCTGATCACGTAATTGCATAATATGATCGATAGGAGAGCGACGATGATACAACACGCCCATCGAAAACACGGTGTCGAATGCATCCAATGGTGGTAACTCTTCTATGCCTAAAGGCAATAAATGAATCGGTAAATCGGGTGCATTTGTTAAACGTTTAATGGCTTCGAATTGACAAAGAAACAAGCTCGATGGATCGATGCCAACGACTCGCTTGGCTTCTTCTCCGAGCATACGCCACATGTGATAACCACTACCGCAACCAACATCAAGTACTGTTCTGTTTTTTAAAGAAGTTATGTGTGGACTCACACGCTCCCATTTCCAATCACTGCGCCATTCAGTATCGATATGAATACCGTGAACGCTATATGGACCTTTGCGCCAAGGGTGAAATAGTTGCAATAAGTTTTCTAGTTTCTCTCTTTCACCTCTGGATAGCTGTTCGCCAGAACCAATGGTGACGCTGCTGGTAAAGTCGACATTATTTGGCGTTGGGTAATTAAGTTTTCTGAGTACTTTTTCCCATTTAGGGAGGGTGCCATGTTTGTGACTACGTTGCCAATCACCCAAAATAGATGGAATGGTTTCTAACCAGTGATTTAAATTTGAGTCAGCAATTTGCTGGTAAAAGGAAGTAAAAGAAATCATTTAATTGCTACCATTGAGGCAAAGTTAAAACACTGGAACCAAACACTGGCTTGTTGAAAACCACATTCATTTAGTCGTGATATATGAGAGTCAGCGGTTTCTGTTCTCATTACGTCTTCAAGCGCTGATCGTTTTTGGCTAATTTCGAGTTCACTGTAGCCATTAGCCCGCTTAAAGTCGAGATGCAGATCATCCAATAAATGCTGTATTTTTGGTTTACTGAATTGCAATTTTTCAGACAAAATTAGAGCACCGCCTTCAACTAATCCATTGTAAATTTTTTCGATTAATTGTTTTCTGGCAGCAGGTTCTAAAAATTGCAAAGTAAAATTCAATACAACAACTGAAGCATTTTCAATATTGATGTTATTGATATCGGCACAAACAAGCTCAACGGGAATGTCACTTCGATAAGCGCTAATATGTTCACTGCAACGCTTTATCATTGATTCACTGTTATCAACGGCAATAATTTTTACGTTTTCAGTCGATATTTTACGACGCATACTAATTGTTGCAGTACCCAATGAACATCCTAAATCATATACATTGGTATTTTTTTGAACAGTTTGAGCTGCAATATCACCTATTGAAGCGATAATTTGCTCATAGTTAGGAATTGAGCGACGAATCATGTCATCGAAAACACCCGCAACGTTATTATCAAATTTAAATTTGTCGATAGTTGAGTGAGGGCGAGCGTAAATCTTGTCCTGTGAATGAGTCATAGATTAAAAAGTGAATAAAAACTGTAGGTATTTTATCTAAGAGTCTGTGATGGCAGCAAGTGGAAGGACTAGTATTTTCATTAAAAATCCTGTCTAATACATTTTATAAACAAATTGTTTACATGTGATCGCGCGCTAAGGAATGGCCTTGAAGACATTTATTCGATTATCCGCTCTTTTCTTTTGTTCTTTCATTTCTTTTTTAAGTGTATGTAAAGAATCTCCGCTGGTTATTGCTGTAGGGGATGACAGTTTTCCTTTCCAGTATCAAAATGATGTGGGAAATGCAGATGGATACCTGGTAGATCTATGGAAAGAGTGGGGTAAGTCAACGAATACACCTATTGAGTTTCGTGTTGCAAATTGGCCTGAAACTCTAGAAATGGTTGAGAATGGTACTGCTGATGTTCACGCTGGTATGGCGAACACTCGCCCCAGAGAATTGATTTTTGAATTCGGTGAGCCACTCGCTCAAGTATCTGCTCATCTCTATGTTCATCGCTTAGCCGATCATGTGTTAACCCTTGAAGATGTCTCTGGCTACGCGATAGGTATTGTAAAAGGATCTGCTCATAAGGCATTACTATCAAAATTAATCCCGGATGCGAGTTTTAAAGTATTTGATTCTCGAACTTCGTTACTCGACGCAGCAACGAAAGGTGATATCTTGGTTTTTGCAGGTTTGAATGGCTACCTTAGAGAGCGTTCAAGGCAGTTTGATATTACTGGATTATTTCCTTATGAAAAAAGAATTAAAATATCTGAAATACCACTGCAAATAGCTACTTCAAAGCGACAAGCGAGTTCGTTATCGAAAATTAATGAAGGTTTCTCTCAACTAACAGATGCTTCAAAAAGAGAAGTGAAGCAACGTTGGATCGGTTTTGATAGTCATCACGTTGCAGGTATTAGCGTTGCACTTTCAAAAAATAATGAGCCATTCTCAGAGCTTGGAATTAACGGCATCCCACATGGATTCTACATTGATTTATGGCGTGCATGGTCTCAAGCAGCTAAAACGAAAGTTAATTTTGTTTTTTATGATAATAACGAGAGTCTTACTGCATTAAAAGAAGGCGATATAGAAGTTGTTATTGCTAACCCAGAAAGCCTAAACGACTCAGAATTAATAGATGCTTGGAAGCTCAATGATGTCAAACATAGATTGTTCATTCATTCTAATAAAAACGAAAAGATAGATAGGTTTGATAATTTAAAAGTCGGTGTTTTAGCGGGTGTTACTTATTATGAAAATTTAAAAAAAGCACTCAATAAATCAAACATCGTTGTGTTTGAAAACGTAACCAATATGATGCAAGCATCAATAGAAGGTAGTTTGGATGGTTTTATTGCGCCAGCTGCTGCAACTCAACATAAATTACTGATTGATGAAATTTGGTCGGAGTTTTATCAAGTTCCTGATGTCGAATATAGTTCGCCTGTCTATGTTGTCATTCAACGGGGTAATGAGGGGCTGCGAAGTAAACTCGTCGAAGGGTTCAATCGTTTACCGTACAGTCAGCTTTCTGAAATGGAAAAAAAGTGGGTTCTTAATCCAGCAGATCAAGTTCACTTAGTTTCTGATACCATTCTTACTCTGTCTGCAAATCAAATCGATTTTTTAGAAAAGTTACCTGCACTCAAGTTGGGATATTTGAAAAGCTGGGCTCCACTCGAGTTTCAAGATGATAATGGTGATTTTAATGGTATTAACGCTGATGTTATAGAACACATCAAGACCCATTTAAAACTGAAAATTCAACCTATTGCATATGATACCTGGCCTCAATTGTTGGATGCACTAAAAACAGGTGACGTTGATATTGTTGGCAGCGTAGCTAAATCTAATGATAGAGAAAAGAGTTTTGAGTTTTCGAGTTCTTATTGGCCAACTTCCTGGGCGATTGTATCTCGGTTTGAACATGCCGGATTGTTCAGTTTGAACCAGCTAAGTAATTTAAAAGTTGCTTTGGTGAACGGTTATGATGTGAAAGATAAACTGCTGTCGATAAGCCCTTCAATTAAAATCATTCCAGTTGATAATACTCAGTCTGGCGTTGAAGCTGTTGCAAATGAAAAAGCGGATATATTCATTAATAAACTCATGACGCTAGCCTCATTAATGAAAAGCGAAGGTTATCATGATTTAAATTTGTCCTTGTTGCCTGAAATATCAATGCAGCAAAGCCACTTTGGTGTAAATCCTAAATATAACGAACTCATACCACTTTTGAATATTGCTTTGAATCAACTCGATCAAACAAAAAAACAGGATATATATTTAAAATGGGTACCTGGTGCAAATTTGAGTGAACATTATAAGTACCGTCGTTGGATGACGTACCTATCAGTTATATTAGCGGTAGTGACGTTAAGCTTTCTCACTTATTGGCGAATGAATAACAAAGTGCAAAGAGAAAGGGTAAAGCGTCATAAAGTTGAGCAAAGAATTCAGTACTTAAATACACATGATAATTTAACAGGTCTTTTAAATCGTCGATTACTTGATGATAGATTGACAAGTGCTGTGCTCACTCACAGCCGTGAACAAACACGTTTTGCAGTAATGTTCATTGGTTTAGATAATTTCAAACTCGTTAATGAAATGAAGGGCTATAGTAATGGTGATGAATTATTGATTGCCGTCGCTAATGCATTAGCAGGAACTATCAGAAAATCGGATACGCTTGCCCGCTTTGGTAGCGATGAGTTCGTTATTGTACTGAATAGAGCCCAAGAGTTTGATGCCGTTTGCCAAGTTGCAGAAAATGCCCTGGTAGCATTAAATCGTGTTACTGAAGCACAAGTGCCTGATGTGCCGGTCACCGTTAGCATTGGTGTTGCATTTTATCCTATGGATGCCGATAACCCTATTGAGCTTTTAAAGCAGGCTGATAAGTTGATGCAGCTTGCTAAAGATACTCCTGAAAACAGTTATATGACGAGCTAGTCATTACCCTAATTAACCTGAGTTTTGCTTAAGTATCGCTTAGGTTAATTAGCCCTTTTACCATTCGATTACTTCAAAAAACACAAACTTGGTTGAACATTAGCCGACCAGTTTGATAATTGCTTTGGTTAACCGAATTCTTTCTCTATAATGAGTCACTTTCTAGAAGTTCCGATCATTTATAAAGGATAAAAATTAAATGCGCAGTCATTATTGTGGGGACGTGAATATTGCTCACGTTGGTGAAGAAGTAACCTTAGTAGGTTGGGTCAACCGTAGTCGCGATCTTGGTGGCGTAGTATTTTTAGACTTAAGAGATCGTGAAGGCTTAATTCAAGTTGTTTACGATCCAGATTTACCTGAAGTATTTGATACAGCAAGCAGCCTACGTGCAGAATTTTGTGTTCAAGTTAAAGGCCTTGTGCGTGATCGTCCAGACAGCCAAGTAAACAAAGGCATGAAAACGGGTGAGATTGAAGTTTTAGGTAAAGAACTTACTATCATCAACAAAGCTGCACCATTGCCATTGAGCATGGATGATCATCAGAATAATAGTGAAGAAGCACGTTTAAAATATCGTTATTTAGATTTACGTCGTCCTGAAATGGCTGACCGATTAATCTTCCGGTCAAAAGTGACAAGTGCAGTTCGTCGCTTCCTTGATGATAGCGGCTTTTTAGATATCGAAACTCCGATTCTAACAAAAGCTACACCGGAAGGCGCACGTGATTATCTAGTACCAAGTCGTACTTATAAAGGTCAATTCTTTGCTTTGCCTCAATCACCACAAATCTTCAAACAATTGTTGATGATGTCTGGCTTTGACCGTTACTATCAAATCGTTAAGTGCTTCCGTGATGAAGATTTACGTGCAGATCGTCAACCAGAATTTACCCAAATCGATATCGAAACTTCATTTATGTCATCTGAACAAGTGATGGCCAAAACTGAAGAAATGGTGCGTAAATTATTCCAAGATTTATTAAACGTGGATTTAGGTGACTTCCCACGCATGAGCTATGAAGAAGCTATGCGTCGTTTTGGTTCAGATAAACCAGATTTGCGTAACCCACTTGAGTTAGTAGACGTTGCGGACTTAGTTAAAGACGTTGAGTTTGCAGTATTTAAAGGACCTGCAAATGATCCTGAAGGACGTGTAACGGCACTTCGTATTCCGACGGGCGCTAAACTTTCGCGTAAAAACATTGATGAATACACAAAATATGTTGGTATCTATGGCGCTAAAGGCTTAGCGTGGATGAAGGTTAACGATTTAGATGCAGGCATGGACGGTATACAGTCGCCAGTACTTAAATTCTTAACCGAAGATATTGTTAAAGCGATTGTTGAGCGCACAGGCGCACAAACTGGCGATATCATTTTGTTTGGTGCTGACAATGCAACAACGGTTGCTGAAGCTATGGGAGCATTACGCTTAAAAGCGGGTGAAGATTTTGAGTTACTTGAGGGTGATTGGAAACCGCTTTGGGTCGTTGACTTCCCTATGTTTGAAAAACATAACGGTAGTTTACATGCAGTGCATCACCCATTTACTGCCCCACGTGGTATTACGCCTGAGCAATTGGAAGCCGACCCAGCAAATCAAATTTCAGATGCTTATGACATGGTATTAAATGGTTGTGAGTTAGGCGGTGGTTCAGTTCGTATTCACGATGCTGAAATGCAAGCAGCGGTCTTCCGTATTCTTGGTATTTCTGATGAAGAAGCGAAAGAGAAGTTTGGCTTCTTATTAGAAGCGCTTCGTTATGGTACACCACCACACGCTGGTTTAGCATTTGGTCTTGACCGTATCATCATGTTAATGACCGGTGCTCAATCTATTCGTGATGTAATGGCATTCCCGAAAACGACTACAGCGGCTTGCCCATTAACGAACGCTCCAGGTTTTGCTAATCCTGACCAATTAAAAGAGTTAGGGATTGAAACAATCGCTAAAGAGCCTGAAGAAAAAGACGCTGAGTAAGCTTTATCAATCTTTAGCTAAATAATTACCGGGGCATTTGCCTCGGTGTTTTTTTGTAGCGAATTATTTTGAATTTAACGTACCCCATCATCAGGAGAATTGTATGGCCGGACATAGCAAATGGGCGAACATTCGACATCGTAAAGCCGCACAAGATGCCAAGCGAGGAAAAATCTTTACTAAGCTGATTAGAGAGTTGAGCGTTGCAGCGCGTGAAGGTGGATCAGATCCTGATTCAAATCCGCGATTACGCTCTGCTATGGATAAAGCGCTTGGTGCTAATATGACTCGTGATACCATGGAGCGCGCAATAAAGCGTGGTGCAGGTGAGCTAGATGGTCAGCAATTAGAAGTTATTCTTTACGAAGGCTATGGTCCGGGTGGTACCGCGGTGATGGTTGAAACTATGACGGACAACCGAAATCGCACTGTAACCGGAGTTCGCCATGCGTTTAACAAGTCTGGTGGTAACTTAGGGACAGACGGCTCCGTTTCTTACTTGTTCACTAAGCAGGGGGTTATTTCATTTGCGCCTGGCGTTGATGAAGATGGGCTTATGGATGCAGCACTTGAGGCTGGTGCTGAAGATGTTGTTACGCATGATGATTCTAGCATGGATGTAATTACGACACCTGCTGATTTTTACGAAGTTAAAGATGCATTAAAAGCTGCAAATTTCGAAGCAGATCATGATGAAATTGCACAAACAGCGTCAACTAAAGCTGAGCTTGATGCAAATACAGCTGCTAAATTTATGCGTTTGATAGATATGCTTGAAGAGCATGATGATGTGCAAGAGGTTTATCATAACGCTGAAATTTCAGATGAAATTATGGAACAGTTAGATTAAACATTAAGGCAAGGTATGCCAATTATTTTAGGCGTTGATCCTGGTTCTCGCATTACCGGATATGGAATTATTGAGTTCACAGGACGTCGACAAACATATATAGGAAGTGGTTGTATTCGCACCAGCGGTGATGATTTAGCCGCTCGGCTTAAAATCATTTTTGATGGTCTGTCTGAAATTATCAGACAATACCAGCCTGATCAATTTGCTATTGAACGTGTTTTTATGGCAAAAAATGCGGATTCAGCACTCAAACTTGGTCAAGCCCGCGGCGCCGCTATTGTTGCTGCAACCAATGCTGATTTATCTGTTGCGGAATATTCAGCAACTCAAATCAAAAATGCGGTAGTTGGCACTGGTCGAGCAAAAAAAGAACAAGTGCAACATATGGTGCAGCACTTGTTAAAGTTACCTGCTGCACCACAAGCTGATGCCGCTGATGCACTTGGTGTGGCTTTATGTCATTATCATACAATACAAAGTCTGGCTGCGATGTCAGGACAAGCAAAATCAAGAACATACGGAAGATATAAATGATTGGTCGAATTGCCGGAACATTAATCGAAAAACAAGCACCTGAAATTTTAATTGATGTCCAAGGCGTGGGTTATGAACTCCAAGTCCCTTTGACCTGTTTTTATGAATTACCGGAGCTTAATGAATCCGTTGCACTATTTACGCACTTTGTCGTTCGTGAAGATGCACAACTGCTTTATGGTTTTACTACTAAGCAAGAGCGTGCTTTATTCCGTTTACTCATAAAAACCAACGGTGTAGGCCCCAAGCTGGCATTGACTATTTTGTCAGGCATGACAGCCTCTGAATTTGTTGCGTGTGTTGAGCGAAATGATATTGCCACGTTAGTAAAGTTACCAGGTGTAGGGAAGAAAACAGCTGAACGCTTATTGGTCGAAATGAGAGATAAACTCAAGAGCCTAATGGAAGCATCACAAGGTAGCGAACGTGAGTTTGTCTTGAAATCTGACTATGCGCCAAAGCCTGAAATTAATACGGCCGAAGAGGATGCTATCGCAGCCTTACTTGCATTAGGGTATAAACCTGCACAAGCAAGTAAAGCGGTTTCAGCGGTTTATCAAGATGGTGTTACCTCAGAAGCCTTGATTAAAGCTGCTTTAAAGTCGATGCTTTGATAAGTAAAAAGGAATTTTGAAGATGATTGAAGCCGATAGACTGATTGCACCGCAAACAGAACCGCAAGAAGAGACCGTCGATCGCGCTATGCGCCCCAAAATGCTGGTGGACTACACGGGGCAGGATGATATATGCGATCAACTTCAAGTTTTTATCCAAGCAGCAAAAAATCGAAAAGAAGCATTAGATCATATGCTGATATACGGCCCTCCAGGGTTAGGTAAAACAACTCTGGCTATGATTGTTGCTAATGAGATGGGTGTAAATATCAAATCAACGTCTGGGCCTGTATTGGAAAAAGCTGGAGATTTAGCTGCTTTACTAACCAACCTTGAAGAAGGTGATGTGCTGTTTATTGATGAGATTCATCGTTTAAGCTCTGTAGTAGAAGAAGTGCTTTACCCTGCAATGGAAGATTATCAATTAGATATTATGATTGGTGAAGGTCCCGCAGCGCGTTCAATCAAATTAGATTTACCTCCGTTTACCTTAGTTGGTGCGACAACCAGGGCAGGGGCATTAACATCGCCTTTACGGGCACGTTTTGGTATCCCTTTACGGTTAGAGTTTTATAACGATCAAGACCTAACTACTATTGTTACAAGAAGTGCTGGTGTAATGGGGCTAGATGTAGATACCGAAGGCGCATTTGAAATTGCTAAACGCTCTCGCGGTACTCCGCGAATTGCTAACCGCTTACTTCGTCGTGTACGTGATTATGCTGAAGTAAAGCATGATGGTCGTATTACTCAATCAACGGCATCAATGGCGCTGGATTTGTTGGATGTTGATGGCGAAGGCTTTGATTACATGGACAGAAAGCTATTACTAGCCATTATTGAAAAATTCGATGGTGGTCCTGTAGGTTTGGATAATTTAGCTGCTGCCATTGGTGAAGAACGTGAAACCATTGAAGACGTGTTAGAGCCTTTCTTAATTCAACAGGGTTTTATTCAACGAACTCACCGTGGCCGTATAGCAACGCCAAGGGCTTATAAGCATTTTGATTATAAAATAGCTGAATAAAATACGAAATATTGCCAATAATTAATTAAAAATTCACCCTTAAATAAGATAGAAACTTGAAGCTTTGATTATACTTTTAGTTAATAAAAAAAGGTTATTCAATGGCGATCACATTTTCGAATTATAGAGGTAAAAGTTCTAGAGACTTTAGTGTCTTAAAACAAAGTCGTCTTGAAAAAATCGAGAATGCATCTACGTATGAAGAAGCAACATACATGGGAGGTATTGATTCCATAAAATGTTGGTTTCATAATTTTGATAAAGCTAAAGTGTGTGGTGCCATTTTTTTATTGACCCATGATAAAGATGGTAATGAAGAAATTCCGGTGTCAAAGAAGATCCAAGCAGCTAGAATATTAAAGAAACTAGCAATTGAATCACCAAGGGACTTTCTTAAACTGTCTTTTGATTATAATAAAACAAGTGAAAGATGCGAAGCAAAGGTCAATCTACCTTACTTAGGCATCAAGAAAGAATTTTCGTACTCACCATTCGATATTCAACCACAATTAGCTATGGTTGAAAAGCGGGATTTGGCAGATGAATTAGTGACATTGCCAACTTTTATGGCGCAGGAACTCCTTTTTTATACCGCTGAATATGCAAAAAAAGGTTCTGCCAAAGCTACAATGGGTATTGTACGAATGATTTTAGAGATGCAAGAGTGGGGAAGACAAGTTAATGGTAAGCCATACAAAGTCAATATTCTTGAAAGTGACGACTCATCTACTGTTTTCATTGAAGTGGAAGGACTGTTTCCACCGACTCCTATTCATGACTGTTTAGTATTTAGTTTAGTAGAGAAAGCCAATGAACTAGAACGACTGATTGATGAAAAGCAATTAACAGATACTAAAGTACTAGAATTTACTAGGCTTTTACACAAAGTATACCTTGAAACACGTGATATTAAATTAGAAACCAGCATCTTGGAGCCGGCCCGACAAGGATCCTGGCAAAAAAGTGTTAAATTTGATGGGGAGGGTTTTACAAACTCTTCTTTAAGAAGGAAGGAAGGGCCTGTAGTTCATCAAATTCGTATTTTACAGGGTGACATGCTTATTTTTCCTGAAATAAATATTCCTTTACATGAATTGAATTTTTCAGAAGATGAAGACTTAGAAGATTTAGAAAATTTTGTTGATACTGGCGAAATCCTTGATATGGATAGATCTTCGAAAAATACTCATTTGGACAAAGAACAAGTACAAAAACACATGGAGGAAAAAGTAAAAATTGCTTTTGAGGGAGGGGAGTATGTAATCAAAGGTATAAAAGCAAGCTTTTTAAATAGTTTTAATAAAAACGGTGCACCACTTACCAAAGAACAATTGAGTTTCTTTTATCGTAACCAAGAAGCTTTTCATGACACAGTGCGTACTTGGAGTCGAACATTGAATGTAAAACAAATATATGATGTTCATTTTGATTACCCAGACCCAGACCCTCAAAAGGTAACGTTTGCCGATCAAGATTTCATTGTTGGACTTAGCTCTATTGCGCTTGAGGTAGTTCAAAGGAAGAATCAATCACAGAAAGAGTCAGCATACAGTCATGCACATCCCCTTTATGTATAGTAACAATGAAAAATAATATGAAATCAATAATAATTACAGGAGCCTCACGAGGCATTGGCCGTGCAATCAGTTTACAATTAAGTAAAGCCTACCATGTTATCGCACTTGCACGTAACTTATCTGAGCTCCAAGAGTTAGCTAAAGAATCTAATAATATCAGTATCTATGATGTTGATATCACCGATTATCATGCTCTTGAAAATATAATTTCTAATATTTTAGAACAGCATAAAGATATTTATGGTTTAGTTAACAATGCTGGTGTTGGAGTATTTAAACCTCTAGAAGAAACAAGCATTGAAGAAATGCAGCAGACTCTAAATGTAAATGTTCTAGGTTCTTTTTATCTCAATAAATTAGTCATTCCAAAACTCAAGTCACAAAAAGAAGGACATATTATTACCATTGAATCAGATGTTTCTAAAAGAACATTTGCTAATGGAAGTAGTTATTGTGCGAGTAAGTATGCCCAAGAAGGGATGTCGGCAAGTATGCGAGCGGAATTACGTCCATTTAATGTTAAGGTTTCAAACTTATACCCAGGGATGACAGATTCTTGTTTTGCGGGTAGTGAAAAGGGTGAACAACATAAAAAAGATTGGTTACAACCCGAGGATATTGCACAAGCTGTCGAATATGTTCTTTCTACGCCAAAAAATGTTGTAATCGATGAGTTGATGATTCATCCGATGTGCCAAGAGTATTAATTGCATTGATTGAAAGAAGGTATGTTGAATGCTAATTAATAAGAGTAGTTAGCATTTTAAAATTTGGTCTCTGTAAGCGATTAGGGTCTGTTGATCTTTCGTGATTTTTTTTGCAGCGATAAATTGTTTTTTTATGCAAGACGGAGCTTGTGCGGTTTGGTTATTACCGACAAACAAAACCGTCGTTACTTCGTTTCCAAATTAGCAAGCGATAACGCAACAGAAATGATCAATTTACGCTGTCTTCGATGTTTTTGAGCGTCTACTGTACTGTGTTGTGATCAGCTCATTTAGATGGCTAAGCTTTACTGTTCACGCCTTGAACAGATATGCGCTCAAATAGCACAAAATTTAATCCTAAAAAATCAACAGACCCTAAACTCTGTAGCTTATGCATACGTATAAAAAGCGTTAAGTTATTTGCCGGAACCATTATGAGATTAAATAATTTTGAAAAGCGAGTAGTCAGTCACCCATTAAGGTATTGGATTCAAGATCACGTTGAGGCACCATTGCTGTTGAATCTTTTTTCAGAGGTACCCAACAATATTGAGTCAGCACTAGAGATTGGATGCGGTTATGGTAATGGTATATCATTAATCAGGAATCATTTCTCGCCAAAGCAGTTAACGGCGATTGATTTCGATAAAGATATGGTTGACTCGGTCAACACAAACTTGATTGATAGAGAAAATATTCACTTGATCAATGCAGATGGCTCCGATTTACCATTTCTGAAAAGTACTTTTGACTTAGTTTTTAATTTTGCAGTGTTCCATCACATTCCTAATTGGCAAAAGGCCATCACAGAAGTTTATCGTGCTTTAAAACCTAATGGCTATTTTGTCATTGAAGATTTATATAGAGCTGCGATATGTAATCCAATTTCTAAGCGAATTTTCGAGCATCCGCAAACCAATAGGTTTAATCACCATGAGCTGGTTGATGAACTTCGTAAAGCAGGTTTTAATATTTGTAAGCAGCATAACTTTTTGAATTTAGCTGGGAGCGTCCTTGCTCAAAAATCCGTTAAATTTTGACTAAATCATTGCTGAATTTGTTATAAACTTTACCTAATACAACAAGAGCAACAGCGCCCAGTAACACTGGTGTTAAAATGAATCCCCAACTTTGTCCTGTAAGCACAGCCAATAATGCAGTGGCCCCAGCAGGAGGGTGCGTTGTTTTACTTAACATCATTAGTGAAATGCTTAATCCCACAGCAATACCTGATGTCACTGCGTTTATTTCAAAAAATTGAACAAATAAGACACCGATAATTGCTGCAATCACATGTCCGATAATCACATTTTTAGGTTGTGCAAGTGGACTGTCTGGTACTCCAAAGACTAACACTGCGGTAGCACCAAAAGGTGCGATTAGCAGCGTAATATCCATACTGAATGTTTCAGCCCAGCTTAATAAGGCAATTGAAATTGATGCGCCTGCGCCAGCAAGCAGACTTAAGATGAGTTTTTTCATACTAAACCTTGTTATTTGAGTAGACTGGCCTGTCTACATTTTTATAATAGACAGATTGGTCTACATGTGTCAATCTAGAATACGAATACTGTGAAAGTGGCCCAATTATGAAACGTGAAATACTTATCGATACGGCAGCAGAGCTTTTCTATCAAAACGGCGTCAATGAAGTTGGTATAAATGAAATCCTTAAAAAATCAGGTATTGCGAAGAAGACGTTATATCATCACTTTAAGAGTAAAGAAGCATTGATCATTGCAACATTACAAAAGCGTGATGAAGTTTTTTGTAATTGGCTCGAGTCACGCTTAGTTCAAGTCAGTAATGATAATGAAGTATTAGAAGTGCTTTTTTCGGCGGTCGAAGACTGGTTTGATAATAAGGTTGATAAGTTAAATGACTTTTATGGATGTTACTTTATCAATACATCTGTAGGGTTATCGCGTCAGAGTGAAGAAATTAAACAGCATTGTATGGAACATAAGCTCAAAATCAAAAGAATCATTTCTGATCATCTAACGTCAACTTCACAAGAATTGATTGATGCTGTTTATTTGCTTATTGAAGGGGCAATAGTAATTGCCTTTATGACAGGCAGCACGGATGAATTCAGAAACAGTAGGGTTATTACCCGTAAATTAATCTCTAATTAATTATTATCATATTCGTAACCATCAACTTAGTAGGTAATAATCAGTCTTGTGCTTCTGTATGATTAGATGGAGTGCTACCAGAAGCTGGGTTACCCGGAGGTACATTCGATGCAGCAGCCGATGGTTGAGATAGATTTGGTTGTGGAAGTGGTACTGTAGGAGTGGTTGCCTGTGCAGAAGGCTGAGTACCATCAGTATCATCAGTACCATCAGTACCATCAGTACCTCCTTCCAAATCTACACTAGGCAAAGTTACAGGCGGCGGGGGTGTTCCTGATTCGGCGGCTTTTCGCTGGTCTGTTTTTTCTTTGTGCATTTTTTTTAGTTTATCCATTTGTGCATCATAATTTGATTTTTCTAAACCTTTAGGTGATTTACTGATGCTAATTGCATCATTTTCGCCAACAGGTTCAGTTAAACCTCCAGTTTTGAATGGGTTACCGAAACCTACTTTATGATCAGGATGAATGTCAATTGGATTTTCCAGTGTAGTTCCTTGTGTCGAACTTGCAGCTTTTTCACGGCTCTCAGCAGCAAATTTAAGTGCTTGTCTAATATTCTCAGCCATTAATGCTGCTCTTACCGCTTCTTGTGCCTTTTCTAAATAAAGTCGCTTATCAACATCTCCATCTGTGCCAAGGACCATAGCGCGGATACCTTTCGATGATGCTCCATCTGTGAGGACTTCAAATTTGCCTTTATCCCCCTGTTTTAGTCCTAAATCATTAAGAATAAATTCGTAATCAGCAGGCTTGAACTTTTCGGGATCCGTCATTTTAAGCAGCTTTTCTAATTTAGTTTTATTGGCAGGAGCATTCATCTGTTCAACCGTGAGACCTTTCTTAATGAAGTGATGGATTTCGTCGACAGTTAATGAAACTTGGCCTTGACGTTTTAAGTTGAAGATAAGTTGTCTAATAGCATAATCGTCGTAACGTTCTGAATTGGCCTTTCTAGCTTTAGTCAACCTTGCATCGTCTTTACCATCTTCATGTTTGAGTAAAGCGTCATCAGGATTATTAGCGTCCTCGAACTCTTTGAGGAACATATCATGGAGTTTACGATAAGGCTGATATTCAGGGGTGCTGACAAGATATTTGCCACTATAAAGAGCGTAAGTTTTTTTGGTTTGGCCATCATCAATGGCTCTATAGACACCACTTTTAAATGGTGTTTTAACATGAAATTCTGCTAGGGCAACACTTGGACCAGATATTTTAACGGTATTATTTGTGAAGTCAGTTTTGACTGTAACTTTATAGTTTGTCCCTTTAACGTTAACTTGAATATCTTTGTCTTGGGGAGTTTTATTTCTAGAATACCAAGCACCACGGAAAGCTACATCGTTACCACTGACAACTACCTTATTTAGTTTCTCACAACTAAACTCAACCTCAGCATCTTTATAATCAGTTACTAAGGTCGGAGTGGTAGTTGTTGTTGAACCTGTATTCGCAGCCATAAGTCAACCTAGTTTAAAGTTTCCCTTGTTAATTTTGTCAAATTGTAAAGGTTTTTCTATACCTATATTTTGGTTCTGAATCAACAACAGTGCAAATTAAGCTTAATTTATGTTTTAGTCATGTTGTTGACTGTTTCTTAACGTTATTTGGAAACAAGTTCCGCCTTCTGTTTTATTTTTAATATGAATTTCTAGATTTAATAGCGCAGATAATTTCTTTACGATTGATAGACCTACACCAAGTTCCGGCAATAACTTTCCGCTATAATGCGTGGTGTTTTTATTCGTTAATGCATGAATGTTGGTGTCTGAAATACCGGGACCGGAATCATTAACTTTTATCAAGGTTTGGTTATTTTCCTCGATTATCATGACTTCAATCATCCCGCCATGGGGCGTGTACCTAAATGCATTATCCAGTAAATTACATAAAATTCTACGAAGCAAGTTGATATCAGTAATCAGTTCAATATTTTCAGGGCAGTGAATGTTTGCTTGAATTTTCCTGCTTTCAGCTTGGTGCTGATACATTAATGCTAATTCTTCGAAAAGTTCAACAGCTTCAAAGTTTACAATGTTGGGCGTTATTAAATTATTTTCGATGGCCGCAAGTTCTAATAGTTGGGTCAGTAATCCTTTCAGCTTCTCACCAGATTGAGCTGAAATTTCAATCCATTTATCTTGTCGCTCTTGTTCAGGTGATGCAAGCCACGTTTCAATGTAGCCTAGTAGAACACTTAACGGTGTTTTTAGATCGTGTGAGAGGTGCAATAAAAATTCGTGTTTAGCTTCATGTGAACTTGTTATCTGCTGGTGTTGTGTATTTATTTTGCTTAATAACAAATTAATATCATTGGTTAATTCTGAAATTTCGATACTGCTCCTAGCTGGTTTATTGAGTTGCAATTGTGTGCCGAGGGAATCAACGTTCAATTGAGATAAATTGTTGGCAAGCTTTTTAGTAGGAGAAATAAAAAATTGAATTAATAGCGCAAATACAGTACTTACTGCAATGACAATAAAAATTAAAACAATGGTAAGTTGTGTAAGGTTTTGAGACGTTGCGGTTAATGATTGCCATGCATCAAACTTCTCTCCACCAATGATGACATAGAGAAAACCTGTGTGGTTATTAGATTTATCGAATAATCGTATGGCTGAAAATATTTTTTCTCCGTGTCCTCTTGGATCTACATTGTAAATTGGAAGAGGGGAGCTATTCAGAAATTGATGAATTGGCCTTAGAGGGATTTTTCTATGCCTGATCACGCTGTCTTTAGCAGCGAAAGAAACAACTATACCATTCTTATCCAGAGTATAAATCTCAAAGCTCGGGCCGAGCAGCATGAAATCATGAAACGCTTCTTTTATTGCCTCATCAGCAGTAACACCTTGTGATAGTAGCGGGTTGATATGTGCCATGTGCTCAGCAAGCTCTTTATGAAGTGATTGCTGTACAAGATTTTGTGAGTGAACTTGTGAGTAATTAAACCATGCCCATAATGCAGAAACTAAGAGTACAATGGTAAAAGTAATTGATAACCATAAGCGGCTGAATAAAGAATTCATTATGCCACCTGAACCTCTGGAGGTGAAAACTTATAACCTACACCCCAAACTGTTTTTACGAGATCTTGATTGCCACAATGGCGAGATAATTTTGAACGTAAGCGATTGATATGGCTATTAACCGTATGTTCATAACCATCATAATTATAACCCCATACTGCTTCCAAAAGCTGTAATCGACTGAAGACTTGTTGAGGGTGTGTGGCAAGGTAATGAAGTAAATCAAATTCAGTGGCTGTTAGGTCAACGCTGCGATTTTCTGCGAACACTTCTCTTGTGTCACCATCAATTCTAATTAGTCCATGCTCTATGTGTTGAGAGGGTACAGCAGAGTTAAGTTGAACTTTTAACGAGCGACGTAGCATCGCTTTAACACGTGCTCTTAGCTCTAATACGCTGAATGGTTTGGCTAAGTAATCATCTGCCCCAGATTCTAATCCTAATACAATATCAGCTTCTTCAGCTTTTGCGGTGAGCATCATAATCGGAATTTGAGAGTTAGCTTTACTTAACTCCATACAAAGCATTAATCCGTCACCATCAGGTAACATTCGATCTAATAAAATAGCATCAAAATGTGCAGAAGAGAGAAGTGTCTTTGCATGACATATTGTAGAGCAATGAACGACATCTAAATCTAATAGCGAAAGATTCAGTAAAACGAGGTTAGCTAACTCTTGTTCATCTTCAACAAGAAGTACTTTCTTTTTGTTTTGCTGGTTTAGTAGTGCACTTTTTCCGTTCATATTTTGAATCTCCCAAAGCCCTCGTTAATCAGACCTTGCAGTGTTTCAAAATATTTCAGAATAAAATGAAAATAATTACAACTTCATAACAATCATGAAGTTGTAATTTAATTTTATCGTAAGCTCAGATTAATTTGTGCGTTCAATAACCACTGACATTGCAGGGTTGTCAAAGCGATGTTTAGCAAATAAAACAGAGTCTGCTAGACCATCTTCTTTACTAATTACACCTGAGTGAATGTATACTCTATTTACATCATCACGCTCGGCATCAAAGCCTTGACCTTGATCCGCAGGTCCCGGAATTGTACCTTTCGCTTCGGTATTCGCTTCAGTACCAGAGTCGTAAACGTTAGCTCTAAAAGATACTTTTTGACCGCTTTCTAGTGAAGAAAGGTTAAAGTTACTCACACCTGTAAATGCATCATTGGTATTCACAAGCATACTTAATACACTTACGTTATTAAGCTGATCTTCATTAAGAGTGATGTCAATTATCTCTCTTTGACCAGGGCCGGTTGGTGCTTCAGCACTAAAGAATTGCGTAACGCCTTCAGCTGTCTCTAAAGCTGAATTGTCACCAGCTTCAGCAAGAAGTTCTAAAGCATCAGATGCTGTTTCACCAGCAACGAATAATGGTGTGTCAGAGTTATGCAACACTACAGCAATTGGGGATAGTGGTTGCTCTGGTGTTAAGTTCGTAATGGTAACTTTATAGTCAAAAGTTACAGCAGGCGTTGGTGCTGGTGGCTCTGGTTGTTCAGGCGTTGACTTCTTGTCGTTGTCAGGGCAACCCGTCAGCAACAATGTACCTACAATACTTGCAGCGAGTACTGCTTTTTTTGAAAATGAATATGGCATAAACCAGTCCTCCGATTACTTAACAGTAACTACAATGCGAGCAACAGGGTTTAACCAGCGGTGAATACGGCTATCTAAATCACTCAAACCACCATTTTCGTCCGTATCACCAACAACACCAGGGTGGATGTGAACATTTTCATTTGAAGCGGTATTAGCAAAACCTGTACCACCCGTTCCAGCATCTCCGCCTGGTGCAACAGGAATACCGGCAGCACCAGGTGCGCCACCTGGCATACCAACAACTAATTCATCATTGGCTTCAGTACCAGCGTCATAAGCATTAACGTTTAAAGTATAAGTTCCTGGTTCAGTTGGGATTTCCCAAGCATCTAAACCAATGAACGCATCATTTGTTGGAAGCATCATTGCAACAAGAGATAAATGTGTATTATCACCAGAATCAAGTACGAAAGTTTCTGTTTTGGTATTTGGAGCCAACAGACCTCCTGCTGGGTCTTCAGCAGTTACGCCAGCAGCAGCTTTTACCGTTGTTGCTAAGCCTGCAATTGCGCCACCTTCGGCCATCGCTTGCAACTCTGCAGTTGCTTTTTCGCCTGATTGGAATAAGTGCAATTCGTTATCATGAGCAGCAGCAAGAATTGGGGTGAAATAGTTACCGTGAGTTAAATTGGTTACTTTAATTTCAAGTTCTGCTGCTGTTGCAGGTAAGGCCATAATTCCAGCCAGTGCAATCGACTTGTATAGGTTGCGTAATTTCATTTTTATCTCCATGTCAGAATATGCTGGATATGATGAATGGTAAAGTTCACGCCAATATCTCGAAATTATCACGAAAGTTTCACGATTTAATTTGTGACCAACAATTAACAAATGGTAAGATCTTAAACTAATAAAAATAAAAGGATTTTTTAACTTGAGTAATATCAACTTTTCTATCAGAACGATTATTTCTGAAGCAATTAGTATCACTATTCGTAAAAAACTTGATGTCTTAATTGCAACTACGCCACTTGTCATCGTGTTTTCACTCATTTTCGCACTTTATTATAAAATTGTTGGAAAAGTAGATGGCTTTACCTTAGATGCTGATCCTCTTTCCGAGGTAATTCCGGATTTGAAATATTTTTTCCTTGTATTCATGATCATGATTTATGGCTTTGTTAAAGCCGCAGTGAATTGCCATCGAATTTATATTAAGCGTTCCAAGTTGTATTTTATCGACGCAATTGTTCCTAAGATGAGAGATTTGAAGTTCTTTGGAATCAGCATTCTATTGGGGCTTCTTATGATCCCTATAGGGTTAGTGATAGGTCTTCTTTTGGCTGGTTTGGGAGCAATTGTTGATAATTTACATGGATACAACGCTCAAACATTAACGTCATTAATTATGATTATAAGCTACGGTATTATTGGGGTGGTAATGTGTCGCTTTATGATAGTCTTACCATCAAGAGCAGTTGATGAATCAATCAGTTTTGGTGATGCATGGGAAGCTACTTCAACGGTAAAATGGAAAGTATTTTTTGTACTTTCGTTAATTCCGATTTTGAGCTCTATAATCACTGAGAGCATTGCTAGTTTTGAAGGATGGTTTTTTATCAGCGTTTCAGTTGTGCTACATGCAATGTTTGCCTTGTTTGAGCTCGCACTACTTTCTCTGTGCTATCAAAAGTTGATTGTTGAACAGAGACAAAAAGAAGAGGAGTCATTATCGCTTCAGCTTTAACTCTTTGAATTGAATCCTGAGATAAGCTCGAGTTTGACGAGCTTATCTTTATTATTCGATTTACTTACACTATGGAGCTGTTGAATGTGACCTTAATGGAAGCTGGTTATGTTTGTAAGTACACTGTTTTAATTGTTATTGTCGAGATCAAGTTTACTTTTTAAGTATCTATGATGAGCAAGATACAAACATCCCAATTAAGAATCGACGTTAACCCATGGAAGCTAAGGGATCTCGAAGGTGTTTCTTTTAACGATAAAACACAAATTACTCAAATTCGCTCTGAACTGAGTCAAGCTGATAATTACAAAAAGCATTTCATTTTCATATTTAGAAACCCAAATGATGACAATCAGTTTTTAACTAGTAAAAAATTTCAGATTAAAGTCGTTAGGTATCAACAGGAAGACAATAAAGTTGATTTTCGGGTCAAGTTAGTGAGTTTTTTGAGGAAGAGAGTAACTAAAGAGTGCAGATCAATAAGTTTAGCGCTGACTAATTATGACCCTACTGGCTACAAAGACATATATTCTGATGATGATAATTTGTGGGCTTTACCTGAGGATTTAATCGGAGGTTGTGCTGATTTGACTTCCAAAGAAAGGAAAGTAATGACGGCTCAAACACTCGCTCTTGACCAGCCTGCAGAACCATCAATGTCTGATACAGATAATGAAACTTCACCATTATGCAAGCATGGCAAAAGCGATAATCGGATATCACTTAAAAAGTGTTTTTGTTGTTTCTGGCGTTAAATTCAAAAATTTATTTCAAAAGATATATCAGGTTTGTAGAGTGAATCTAAGCGGTCTTCAAGTCTTTCAATTTTTTTACGCAACTCTTTTCGTTTTGACTTGTCGGTTTCATTATTGAGCTTATCTTGGAGCTGATTGATTTCATTTCTAATCTCTTGGCGCTTTTGTTCGAGCTGATACTCTTTATTGCCAAGTTTATAGTTTTCGAGAAATTGTCGATTATGACAAACACCATTATAAGCAAGACCTTTACTACCCACAAAGTAGCCATTCTCTGCTGTACAATAGGTTTGTAAACCAAGCTCGTAGCCTCTGCGCCATTCGTCTGAATTTACACTGATACCGGCTTCGGCGCACTCTTGTGTGTAACTTTTCAGTATTGACGTTTTAAGGCCATCTGAGCCGTCATTTATTCCACGATTATACCAATCTGCTGATTTACATTCTTCAGGAGAAATAGTCTGACAGCCAGATAAAATAATACAAACGATTGAAAGTGATAATAAACGTTTCATAGCGCACCCCATTTTTGTTGTAAAATGAGTATACGAGAGAAGCAAGGAAGAAAACAATGATCTACAGGCTGAGATAGCCTGCAGATCCTCAGGGAGAGTATTTAACCTCGTCGATAAGACAGTTTATTTAGCGAAAAAGACAGAATAAGGCGGGAAGTTAACTTCACTTCCAGAAACTTCAGCTTGAGACTTCACAGGACTCTCAATACTCTCTAAGCTTATTGGAAGAGTCGTACTTACCGCTTCATTTGATAAATTAAAACCGCAAACTACTGTTTCACCATCAAAAGTACGCTTAAACATAAGTAGTGGTTCTTCGATCTCAATAAACTCGATATTACCGGCGACTAATGCTTTATGCTGTTTTCTCCAAGCCATAAAACTTCTGAAGTTATTCAATACTGAGTTTTTATCATTATCTTGAACATCAACAGCTAAAGCTTTATGTGCTTCAACCACAGGTAGCCAAGGCTTGTTGAGGCTAAATCCAGCATTTTGTTGAGCTTGATGCCAAGGCATGGGAGTTCTACAACCATCACGACCTTTAAACGTTGGCCAGAAAGTAATGCCGTAAGGATCTTGTAAATCTTCAAAGGCAATATCAGCTTCTGGTAGACCAAGCTCTTCACCTTGATAAAAACAAATGCTACCCCGAAGACTGGCAACCAGTGCAGTTATCATCTTACATTGTTCAGCATTGTTGTCGTTTGTACCCCAACGGGTTGCAACTCTTTGAACATCATGATTGCTCACTGACCAAGAAGGCCAACCCGAAGTTACTTTTTCTTCGAGTGTTTGTACCGTTTCACGAATGTACTTAGCACTGTAATCATTTGTCAGTAGTTCAAAACTGTAACCCATATGAATACGACCTTCTTCGGTGTATTCAGCCATAGTAGCTAATGAGTCTTCAGAAGATATCTCACCCAATGCTGCAGTATTTGGGTATTTGTCCATCAAGGCACGTAAGCGTTCTAAAAAGGCTAAGTTTTCAGGCTGTGTGTTGTTGTAATAGTGATATTGGAATGCGTAAGGGTTATCTTCTGAAAAACCACGACCTTGACGCTTATCAATCGGCTTGGCAGGATTATCTTTTAATTCAGCATCATGGAAGCAAAAGTTAATGGCATCAAGGCGTAAGCCATCGACACCTTTCTTAAGCCAAAACTCAACGTTGTCCAATACCCCTTGTTGTACATCTGGGTTATGAAAGTTGAGATCAGGCTGAGAAGACAAGAAATTATGTAAGTAATACTGTTGACGACGAGGTTCCCACTGCCAAGCAACACCACCAAAAATCGACATCCAATTGTTAGGTGGAGTGCCATCTTGGTTTGCATCAGCCCAAACGTACCAATCTGATTTGTCATTAACTTTTGATGCACGGCTCTCAGTAAACCAAGCGTGCTCATTAGATGTATGACTTAGCACTTGATCAATCATGATTTTTAAATTGCGTTGATGGGCTTGCTCAAGCAATTCATCAAAATCAGCCATATTACCAAAGAGGGGATCGATATCTCGATAGTCAGCAATATCGTATCCAAAGTCTTTCATTGGTGATTTGAAAAAAGGTGAAATCCAAATTGCATCTACACCAAGACTGGCAATGTAATCTAATTTATTGGTGATACCTTTTAGATCACCAATGCCATCACCATTACTATCAGAAAAACTGCGTGGGTAGACTTGGTAAATCATGGCACCTTGCCACCACTTAATTTCAGATTGATTCATCTTTAATGCTCGTCTCTTTGGCCAGAAAATAACATTCAAAAAGTTAGTTTCTAGTATTACATTTTAAAATTATGCAAATAGTAAACAAACACAGTCAATTCGTCATTGTGCATACGAATTCAGAGTTTAACTTACGTATATGAAATATAATTACACAATGTGGTTGGTTATTTGCGATTTAAGGACTAATTAGAGCCTTTTATTCAGTCTTAATAAGTGTTATTTGTAATTTTTGTTAAAAATGTAATTTAAAATAGATCTTGTCGATAATTATGACCGTTTTTCTCTAAACCTAAAAAAATACCCTGTGATGCTTATTATTTAATCTGCAGGAACACCCTGTAAATTCATTGGGTTAAGAATAAAACAAAAACAATAAAAGTCGATTTCAAAGCCTTTTGTTTCAATGACTTAGTCAGGTTTCGTTATATGAAGTTCAAAAGCAATATCAAATATTTATTAAATTTTTGTGACCAAAGTCTTTATAATTCAAAATCTGAATACGTATGTAAAAGTTTGTTTGACATATATGCATTTGATTAACATCGCTCCGTGATGAATTTGTGCCTATAAGTTGCAGTTTAACTGTTAGGTCAGGAACGGCTGAAATTAAGTCGAAGCGGAACGGAAATAAGTCGTTTTCATAATAACTCCCGCTCATTTTAGCCATAAATAATAATAACTATTGACATGGAGATATTATGTCACCGTTTAAGCCAAGCATGCTGACGCTTGCTCTCGCAACAGCAGGTTTAACTTCACCGGCGTTCGCTGCAGACGAAGAAACAAAAGCCGCAGCAGATAACGTTGAAGTAATTCAGATTTCAGGTATCCGTTCAAGCCTATTAACCTCTCAGGCTACAAAGAAAGATTCTAGCTCTGTTGTTGAAGCTATTTCTGCAGAAGAAATTGGTAAACTACCTGACGTAAGTATTGCAGAGTCATTAGCACGTCTTCCAGGTCTTGCTACTCAACGTTTAGATGGTCGTGCAAACGTAGTGTCTATTCGTGGTTTATCACCAGAATTTACTGCAGCAACACTAAATGGTCGTGAGCAAGTTACTATTAGTGATAACCGCGGTATCGAATTTGATCAATATCCTTCAGAGCTTCTAAATAGTGTAGTTGTTTATAAAACACCTGATGCGAGCGTATTAGCTCAAGCTATTGGTGGCACAATTGATCTTCAAACAATTAGTCCTCTTGCACATGGTGAACGCACAGTAGCTATTAATGCTCGTGGCGAGAACAACAGTCTTGGTAAACTAAATTCAGACAGCAAAGACTCTGGGTACAGAGCGAGCATTTCTTATATCGATCAGTTTGCTGATGATACGTTTGGTATTGCATTAGGCTATGCGAGACTGAGCTCTCCGAACCAAGAAGAGCGCTGGAATGCGTGGGGTTACCCTAATTTCGATGATGACACATTAGTCCTTGGTGGTGCAAAACCATATGTTCGTTCTAGCTTACTAGAGCGTGATGGTTTCATGGGTGTTTTTGAATACCAACCAAATGAGCAATTCACTTCTAGTTTAGATGTGTTCTACTCAAAATTTAATGACACACAAACACTTCGTGGTACTGAAATCCCGGGCCAGTGGGGTAATGGCTCAGCTAACGAAGGTACCGTCGTTAACGAACGTGTCGACGGTTTAGCGACTGACGTAACATTCAAGAATGCTAAAATTTTAGTGCGAAATGATGTCAACGAACGTGATGCTGATACTGTATCGCTTGGTTGGAAGAACGAATATGTCATTAATGATAATTGGACTGTGCTTGCAGATCTTTCATATTCAAAAGCAGAGCGTACAGATTTCGGTCTAGAAACATACGCTGGTACAAGCCGTGGCAATGGTTGTACTCCTGGTGGTTGTGAAGATCTTCGCGTTACTATGAACGGCACTACTGGTGCTACTTTCCATCCAACGATTGATTACTCTAATCCTAATTTAGTTAAATTAGGTGGCCCTTTTAACTGGGGTAATGGTGTTGCAACACCAAGTGATGCACAAGATGGATTTTTAAATACATTAGAAATTGAAGACGAACTGAAGTCGCTTCGCTTGACTGCTGAACGCGTATTTGACGATGGAGCAATCAGTTCAATTGAGTTTGGTGTTAACTACTCAGATCGTGAAAAATCAAAAGAAGATGAAGGTGTATATCTAACGCTTAAAGATTACCCTGGTACAACTGCTGTTCCTCAAGAATTCCTACACAGTCCAACTTCGTTAGGCTTCATCGGAATGGGTAACATTCTAAGTTACGACGCTATGGGTTTATATCGCTCAGGTATCTATAACGAAGCATCTCAAGGCGCAACAGAAACAGGCCGAGCAGAAAACACGTGGGATGTTCGCGAGAAAGTATCAACAGGTTACGTAAAGGCTAACATTGAGACAGAAGTGTTAGATCGCTCTCTAACAGGTAACGTTGGTGTTCAAGTTGTTCGTACTACTCAAAGTTCTAACGGCTTAGAAGCACAAATCATCGATGGCAAGACAGCATTACGTCCAACTTATGATGAGTATAGCTTTACTGAAGTATTGCCTAGCTTGAACTTAAACTGGGAAGTGGCAGAAGACAACTTATTACGCTTTGCAACAGCGCGTACATTAGCTCGGCCAAGAATGGATCAAATGAATGCAAGTTCAAGTGTGACATTCGACCAAAGCAAAGTTGATTCAACTGATGTGAACAATTCACCTTGGGGCGGTAACTCTGGTAACGTTAAATTGAAACCATGGTTAGCATGGCAATATGACGTGAGCTATGAGTACTATCTTGATGAGGGTTATTTTGCAGCTGCGTTTTACTACAAAGATCTAGAAAACTATATCTACAAAGAAGGCACGCTAACTGACTTTAGTGGTACACCTTATACTGGTGATACTGCTCCAGCTATTGACCAAGGTTTCTTGTCACAGTGGCAAAATGGTGAAGGTGGTTACATCAAGGGCATAGAGTTATCTACGAACTTAACGGGTTCTCTGATTCATGACTCTCTACATGCATTTGGTTTAAATGCGAGTTACTCATACAACGATTCACGTGTTGTAGAGAAGAAGGGCAGTGAACCAACAGATTTACCAGGTCTGTCTAAGCGTGTTGGTAACGTAACATTCTATTACGAAGATTATGGTTTCCAAGCTCGTATTAGTGCACGTTATCGTAGTGAGTTCTTAGGTGAAGTAAGTGGTCTTTCATTAGTAAGAACACAACGCTTTGTTGATGAGGAAACGGTAGTAGACGCACAAATTGGTTATGACTTTAGCCAGTCAAACATCAAGTCACTTGAAGGACTTTCAGTTCTTTTCCAAGTTACTAACCTAACAGATGAACCGTTTACGACTTATGAAAACGGTGATAAACGCCAAGTTAAAGATTACCAAATCTATGGCCGTAACTATCTATTAGGATTCAGCTACAAGTTGTAATCAAAAATGATGAAACCCCAGGTTTGCTTATGTGAGTCTGGGGTTTTTCTGTTTTAGTGGATTATCAATTGTAATAAGAATTTCAGAGTTGTTATTTCAATTGGTAAATAACCTGAGTCAAAATTAAATGAAAAAAATTACCTCAGTTGTGATTCTAGGTGGTGGCAGTGCAGGCTGGATGAGTGCTGCAATGCTCTCAAAACTTATGCCAAATATTGAAATCACATTAGTTGAATCAAAAGATATTGGAACCATTGGAGTTGGAGAAGCCTCAATTCCTCCATTGACCGTGTTTAATCAAACCTTAGGTATTGAGGAACACGAGTTTATGCGTGAAACGCAAGCAAGTATTAAGCTGGGTATTCAATTTGAAAACTGGAACCAGCAAGGCGACAGTTATATGCATGCTTTTGGTGCGTTAGGTAAAGATCTTGGTTTTACTCAATTTCATCATTATTGGCTGAAAAGTCAGCAAAAACCGGAAACTTTTTGGAATTACTCTTTTAATTATCAAGCGGCTCAAGCAGGTAAATATAATCTGGTTAATCAAATCCCCAATACAAATCTTCCTGGGCTTGTGCACGCTTATCATTTTGATGCAGGTTTATATGCTAACTATCTGAGCAATGTTGCAATACGTACAGGTGTGACACGAGTAGAGGGCTTGGTTAAAGCAGCAACGCTTGAAAACGACTCTGGTAACATCAAGAGTATTCAGTTATCAGATGGAAGCGAAATCGAAGCTGATATATTTATTGATTGTTCTGGTCAGCATGCTTTTTTAATTGAAAAAATATTAGGAACAGGATATGAGGATTGGTCGCACTTTTTGCCTTGCGATAGGGCATTGGCCGTCCCTTCTGAGAAACTGGATTCTACGCTACCTTATACAAAGTCAATTGCCCATGATTCAGGTTGGCAATGGCAAATTCCTCTGCAACATCGAATAGGCAATGGTTTAGTTTACAGTAGCCGTTATCTTGCTGATGAAGATGCTAAGTCACTGCTCCTTGAAAGTTTACCGAGTAAACCAATTGCTGAGCCTAAACTGATTAAATTTAAGGTTGGTAGACGTCTTAAACAGTGGAATAAAAACTGCATTTCTATTGGTTTGTCGAGTGGCTTTCTTGAGCCACTTGAGTCAACCAGTATTCATCTAATTCAGTCTGCGATAATGAGACTGATAAAGCTATTTCCACAAACAGATGCATTTGAATTTGCAAGAAAAGAATTTAATAAACAGTCTGAATACGAATTCAAACATATTCGTGACTTTATTATTTTACACTACTGCTTAAACAATAAGTCAGCGTCATTCTGGAAGCATTGTAGGCATATGGATATCCCTAAAAATCTAAAAGATAAAATTGAATTATTTAAGGAAACCGCAGAAGTAAGTCGTAACCCAGAGGATTTGTTTGCTCATACGGCATGGCAACAAGTCATGATTGGTCAAGGCATTGTTCCCCAAAAATATCACCCCATCGCTGATGCGTTATCAAAACAGCAATTGACTGATTTCTTGAATGACTTATCCAGCATCTACCATAAGTGTTCGAATGCGCTTCCAACACATGATGAATTTTTACAGCACTATTGTTCCAAAGGCTAAATGTGTTCACAGAAAAGAGTAAAGGATTCAACAATGAAAAAAACTAAAACATTTATTTTATCTGCACTTTCTTTATGTATTGCCAGTGGATTGGGGTTAACGGCTTGTTCAAAAAATAATGAAGAACCACAAGCACAAGTTGAATCTCAAGAGAAAAAACAAGGAAAAGTGGTTGTTTACCAGATGTTTACTCGACTGTTCGGTAATACAAAAACCACCAATAAAGAGTGGGGCACCATTGAGGAAAACGGTGTAGGTAAATTTAACGACATCGATGATACCGCTTTAAAAGCTATTAAAGACTTAGGTGCGAATTATGTGTGGTACACAGGCGTACTACACCATGATTTAGTACGTGATTATACCGCTTATGGCATTAGTAATGATGACCCTGAAGTAATTAAAGGGCGTGCTGGCTCACCTTATGCAGTAAAAGATTACTATAATGTGAACCCTGATTTGGCGGTTGATCCTGCTAATCGTCTTCAAGAATTCGAAGCACTCGTGGCACGTACTCACAGTAACGGCTTAAAAGCCGTCATTGATATTGTTCCAAACCACATTGCTCGTAATTATAAGTCGTTGTCTAAACCAGAAGGTGTTGAAGATTTTGGTGAGTCTGATAACCCAGAATTGAGTTACGCTAAGCACAATAACTTTTATTATGTTAAAGGCAAAGATTTTAAGCTCCCTGAATGGTTAGATGGTTATCAAGTTCTTGGTGGTGAAAAGCACCCAATGATTGACGGTGAATTTACTGAAAAACCAGCTAAATGGACTGGTAACGGGTCGCGTAAATCGCAACCACATTTTCACGATTGGTATGAAACCGTCAAAGTGAATTATGGTGTTCGCCCTGATGGCACTTACGATTTCCCGACATTACCAGCAGAATATGCCAATAAAGATGTAAAAGCGCACTTTGAATTCTGGCAAGGTAAAGAAGTACCAAGTTCTTGGGTTAAGTTCAAAGATATTGCATTGTATTGGACTGCAAAAGGTGTTGATGGTTTCCGTTATGATATGGCAGAGATGGTGCCGGTAGAGTTTTGGAGTTACATGAACAGCCACATTAAAATGCAGAACCCTGATGCATTCTTATTGGCTGAAATCTATCAACCAAAAATTTATCGTGACTTCATCCATTTAGGTAAGATGGATTATCTTTACGATAAAGTTGATTTGTATGATCGTCTAAAAGAAATTATTCAAGATAAACGCAATACAGATGTACTAGATGAAGTGGCAAACATGTATGCAGACATCGATGAAAACTTACTGCACTTCCTAGAAAACCATGATGAGCAACGTATCGCTAGCCCTGAATTTGCCGGGAAAGCTGAAAACGCACTGCCTGCGATGGTGGTTTCAGCGACTATGGGTAAAGGGCCAACCATGATCTACTTTGGCCAAACAGTTGGTGAAAAAGGTGAGAAAGATGCTGGCTTTGGTAAAGCAAGCCGTACGTCAATTTTTGATTATTGGGGCGTACCGGCTCACCAACAATGGATGAATGGCGGTAAATTTGATGGTGCTCTATTGTCTGCCGATCAAAAAGCGTTACAAAGCTATTATCGAAAACTACTTAATTTCACTCGTGGTTCAAGTGCACTAATGGGTGAGTTTGTTTCTACGCATAAAGCCAACCAACAATCACAAGGCTATAACGGCGACTTATACAGCTATGTTCGTTTTGACGACAAACAAAAGCTGATTGTTATGTCTAATTTCTCACAATCAGAAGCCGCAGAAGTAAATTATCAGCTACCTGCTTCAGTAGTGAGTAAATTAGGGCTGGAAGATGGCGAATATGTGTTAATTGATCGATTAAATGGTGGTGAATATAGCTTAGTGATCAACGCAGGTGTTGGAACCTCGTCACTACCTATGAGTCCATTAATGTCTCGTATTTTAGAAGTGAACATTTAATCTTTCAGAATAAGAGGGTGAGGGTAAAGGTTTACTTTCATTCTCGTAAGCAATACAAGAATTATAAAATTATGATAAAAAAATTAACGCTCTCAATATCCATAGCTTTAGGTGCCTTCTCAACATCATCACTGGCCGCTGATCTTGAATCAGCTGAATTCAAAGGCAAGCACCTTGTTCTAAAAACAGATGAATACAAAGTCATTGTCGATGCCATCGGCGAAGGAGCGGTCAGCGTTCATTATCAAGTACAAGGAATGAAGCAATTGCCTTCATTTTCGATTGCTGAAGACGTTGAGTACTCAAAAGGTAAGCTATCTAAAACATCAAAAGGTTATCGCTACAAACTGAATGACTTGACCGTTAACATTCAAAAGCAGCCTTTCAAACTGAGTTATTTTCATAACGACAAACAAATTCTTTCAGAAGAATCGGGCTTGATTAATCACGATAACATTCGTGGTTTTCGATTTAAGTTAGAGGAAAATGAAAAGTTAGCTGGTGGTGGACAGCGAGTATTGGGTATGGATCGTCGTGGTCAACGGGTGCCTTTATACAACAAAGCTTCCTACGGCTACACTACGCATGCTGAACAAATGTACTACGGCTTACCAGCGGTAATGTCTAACAATAAATATGCGCTCATTTTTGACAACTCAGCAAACGGCTGGCTTGATTTCGGTAAAACTGAAAAAGATGTTTTAAAGTTTGAAGCTGAAGGTGGTCGAAGTGCCTACATTGTTGCTGCTGGTGAAAACTATCCAGAGCTCATTGAAAACTTAACAGAGGTTACGGGTCGTCAGCCAATGCCTCCTCGTTGGGCGTTTGGTAACTTTGCTTCTCGTTTTGGCTATAAAACTCAGCAACAAACTGAAGAAACAGTAAATGCGTTTATTGATCAGGATATTCCTCTTGATGCTGTTGTTTTAGATTTATTTTGGTTTGGCAAAGAGATCAAAGGCACGATGGGTAACCTAGCCTGGGATAACGATAGCTTCCCTGAGCCAGAAAAAATGATCGCTGATTTCAAAGAAAAAGGCGTGAATACCATTTTGATCACTGAGCCTTTTATTCTTTCAACGTCAAAACGATGGGATGAAGCTGTATCCGCTGAGGCACTTGCTAAGAACTTTGCTGGCGATGTAAAAACGTGGGATTTCTATTTCGGTAACACTGGTTTAGTCGATGTGTTTTCGAAGAAAGGGCAGGAGTGGTTCTGGGATAAATATCAACCACTTTTAGAGCAAGGCGTTGCAGGTTGGTGGGGCGATTTAGGTGAGCCTGAGGTGCATCCTCATGACACCATCCATACCTTAGATGGCATTAACGTGTCAGAAACGGCAGCGGCCAATGAAGTTCATAATGCGTACGGTCATCAGTGGGCGAAAAACCTTTCAGAAAAGTTAAAGCAAGCTCAACCTGAGCAGCGACATATGATCATGATGCGCTCTGGTTTTGTTGGTTCACAACGCTACGGCATGATCCCCTGGACAGGCGATGTTAGTAGAAGTTGGGGCGGGCTAAAGCCTCAGGTTGAGCTTAGCTTGCAAATGGGATTATTAGGTTTAGGGTACACGCACTCAGACTTAGGTGGTTTTGCTGGTGGTGAAAAATTCGATCCTGAACTTTATACTCGCTGGTTACAATATGGTGTTTTCCAACCAGTTTATCGTCCACACGCACAAGACAATATCGCTCCTGAGCCGGTTTTTCATGATGAGAAAACCAAAGACATAGTGCGCAAGTACATTAAATTGAGATATCAGTTGCTGCCATATAACTACACGCTAGCTTTTGAAAACAGTACAACAGGGATGCCGTTAATGCGCCCGTTGATGTTTGCTCAAAACTCAAGTAAGGCGTTTGATAATGCCAAAAGCTATATGTGGGGTGATGCGTTTTTGGTCACTCCAGTGGTAAACCCTGAAATCACAGAGGTGAGCGTAGAACTACCTAATGGTGTTTGGTTTGACTTCTTTAAAGGCACTCGCTATCAAGGTGGTAAAACCATCACTCAACCTACGGATTTAGAAACTTTACCTGTACTTGTAAAAGCGGGCAGTTTTATCCCTATGGTTGAAGCTGTGCAATCTACAAAAGATTATTCAACGAAAAACCTAACGCTGCATTACTATCATGATGATTCGATTAAACATGCAAGCGGTCAAATGTATGATGATGATGGTATTAACCCAAACAGCATCAAAGCTGAAAAATATGACTTTTTTAGTTTTGGCAGTTTAAATGATGAATCTTTGCTTGCCATTAAAGTTAAAGCCGAAAAAAGAAACTTTATTAAAAATAGAAAGCTGGATTTGATTGTTCGCGGATTAAAAAGTACTCCGCAAAAAGTATTAATCAATAACAAACCGATACCATTTGAATTTAAAGATAAGTTACTTTCTTTTTCATCAAAACTTGGGGAAGGACAAACTTTCACCATTGTTAAGACAAAATAGGCTGCTAGTTATTCCACGTTTCATGACGGACCTAACATCTGAAGGAGTTAAAGGGTGAGCGTCTAATGATTCTTTAAGGCGTTGGGATTTTGATTGTTCGAGCAAATAGAACTTTCTTAATCCTTGCCTTGATACTGTTAGCCACTGTTGTTGCTTTGTTTGAGAGTCTGTCACTTTTATTTGTATAGCGGTTTCGGGTGACAGCCTTTCTAAACTAAAAGGGCATACAAATGTTTTGTTGTTAATTGTTGCTCTAGAAGCTGTAGGTCTAGAATATATTGCTTCTTCATGACTTGTATCTAATTCTTTCATAAACTCTGTAGGTTTCTGTACTTTAAAAGTTTTAGATACAATTTTTAGCGCTTCAACTCCTTTCTCAGTGCTAAGAAATTCTTGAAGATTTGACTTATGTTCGCCTGTCGAAATATCCTCGGAAGGTTGAACATCGTTAGTAAGTTCAATAAACTCATTAGCTTCATCATATGCACTTGCACAATTAACTTTTGCTGATTGGAGTGGACTTATCCCTTCTTTATTTAAAGCTGTAGCTAATACGTTGGCAGATATGCGCAAATCTGTAGAACCATGAATCAGGTAATCTATTGGTTCAAAAATTCTGGGTACAAAGTTTATAAACTTGCTAAAATAATATGCGACGGTTTTGTCCTCACGAGATGTTTCTGAAATTACCCATTCAACTCTACCCCTCTTTGTAGATTTTGAATCTAAAGAGAATGTATTGTCTTCCACAGTGATAGAGTTAGGTGACTCTCTAGACCAGAGCTGCTGAGCTACGCTTTCCTCAACGCGCTGCATAGTTAGTTCAGAATGCATAATATATGCCTATAAAATATACATTTATACTGAAGCTAACAGTTCACTACTGTATTTTGACTGAATACGTATGTAATAAGTGTTTAAAGTCACTTAACCCCGATAATATTAGGTAACTAAAAAACCGCTAAGTAGCTGGTGAAATGTTTTGTCAGAACACTTATGGCCAGTTACTTATTATCGGATATAAAAAATAAAATAAGGAAACTCGAATGGCGAACGATAAGCCGCAGTTAACCTTTTGGCAAATCTGGAATATGTGTTTTGGCTTCTTAGGCCTCCAGTTTGGTTTTGCTCTACAAAATGCCAATATGAGCCGTATTTTCCAAACCCTTGGTGCGGAAATGGACGCGATCCCAATTTTATGGATTGCAGGCCCTGTAACAGGGTTATTAGTACAGCCGATCATTGGTCACTTTAGTGATAAAACGTGGGCAGGCTTAGGCAGACGAAGACCTTACTTCCTCTATGGTGCTATTTTCACCAGTTTAGCTCTAGTATTAATGCCTAACGCAAGTTACTTATGGATGGCAGCTGGCTTACTTTGGATTCTCGACGCTTCTATTAACGTGTCAATGGAGCCATTTAGAGCATTTGTCGCTGATAACATGCCAAAAAATCAGCAGGCGAAAGGCTATTCGATGCAGAGTTTCTTTATCGGTATTGGTGCTGTCGTTGCCTCAATGTTACCGTGGGTTTTAGCCCATTTTGGTGTTGATAATCACGCCGTAGAAGGTGTAATCCCTGACACGGTTAAATACTCCTTCTATGCTGGCGCAGTGGTATTACTGGGTGCAATTTGCTGGACGGTGTTTTCCACAAAAGAATATTCACCAGAAGAGTTAGCATCATTTAGTGACTCAAATGTAACTGATGATGATCAAAAGCTTACTGTATCTGCGCAGAGCTTTTTAAGAAATGGCCTTGGTTGGCTTGCAACTGGCTTGTTGTCAACATTCCTGGTGTTTGATAACCAGTGGGATAAACAGCTATATGTCTTAACGATCAGCATCGCATTTTTTGGTTTATTGCAATTACTTGTATCAATGCGTCGTAAAGGTGATTCTAAAATCACTGGTTTTGACACCATTTTTGAAGACTTGTTTACGATGCCAAGTACGATGAAGCAACTGGCTGTTGTTCAGTTCTTCTCATGGTTTGCATTGTTTGCCATGTGGATTTATACCACAGCGACCGTTACATCAGTTCACTTTGGTAGCTCAGACCCATCGTCTGTGGCTTATAACGATGGTGCAAACTGGGTTGGAGTGCTTTTTGCAGCGTATAACGGTTTTGCTGCATTAGCCGCAATTCTTATTCCTTATATGGTTAAAGCGATTGGGTTACGCAAAACGCATTTTATCAATTTACTGCTTGGTGCGATTGGATTAGCCCTCTTCTTAGTTATCAAAAATCCTAATTACCTGATCATCTCAATGATAGGTGTCGGTTTTGCTTGGGCTTCGATTTTATCATTACCATATGCAATGCTTGCTGGTTCATTACCAGCAAACAAGATGGGCATTTATATGGGGATATTTAATTTCTTCATTGTGATCCCTCAGCTATTAGCAGCAAGTGTTTTAGGCCTATTATTAAGACTCGGCTTCGACAGTCAGCCGATTTATGCATTGCTCATTGGTGCAATAAGCTTAGTTATTTCTGGCTTGTTTGCCTTACGAGTTTCAACAGACGTGAGTGAATAGGTTTTATCTATTAAGTACCTGACGATAAAATCTTAAGAAATTTATGGTCAGGTACTGAATGCCTAAGTTTTCGGGCATTCAGAGTCCTTCATTTTATTAGTATCAATAGAATTCAAGCCATAGGGCAATAACAATAATGAAAAAAATAGCACTAGCGTTGGCAGTTTCAGTTTGCTTTACGTCGGCACAAGCAGAAGATTTTTACGGAACCTTGCATCCATTTGCGAAAGAAAATGTTTATTTCGTAATTACTGACCGTTTTGTCGATGGCGATAAAAGTAATAACTTTGAGCAGGACACAGGTTTTGATAAGGCGCTTAATTGGCCAACAGGCGAGCAAGCTAATGTAGGCTATTTAGGAGGGGACTTTAGAGGTCTTCTCGATCATGCTGAATACATCAAAAATCTTGGGTTTACTTCAGTTTGGATGACGCCAATCATTCAAAACCCAGCCGAAGCATTCACCGGTGGTTATGAGATCAAGCCGACCGGATTTGCTATGGATAGAGAAAAGTCTGGTTATCATGGGTATTGGGGGGTAAATTTTTATCAACTTGATAAACACTTACCGTCGAAAAACCTCAACTACAAGCAATTGAATGAAGAATTCGCAAAACACGACATTAAGACGATTTTAGATGTTGTGATAAACCATGGTTCACCGGCTTATACCATGCCTGACATACAGCCTGAGTTTGGCAAGTTGTATGACAAAAGTGGCAAATTGGTGGCCGATCATATGAACTTATCACCTGAAAATTTAAAGCCTGAAACTGAGCCTATGCACAGTTGGTTTTATCCCAAACCTGACTTAGCGCAGCTTGCTGACATCAATGTCGAAAACGATGAAGCCTTAAATTACTTTGTTGACGCTTACCTTCAATGGTTAGGTGACGGTGCGTCAGCATTTCGTATTGATACCGTAAAACATGTACCAGCAGAAGTTTGGGGTAAGTTTACTCAAAAAATTCGTGCACATTATCCAAATCTATTTATGTTTGGTGAAGCATACTCGTACGACGCCAACGATATTGCGCAATACACATACTCTAAGTTTGGCGGTATGAGCGTATTAGATTTTCCATTAAAAAAAGCATTGGATGAAGTGTTTGCGGGTGGCAAAGGTTTTGAACATTTAAGTGAAGCACTGCATTTAGTTGATGGTCCTTATGCGAACCCTTATATGTTAACTACATTTTACGATAACCACGACATGGCTCGTATGAATGCGACTGATAATGGCTTTATTGATGCTCACAATTGGCTATTTACTGCACGCGGTATCCCTGTTGTTTATTACGGTAGTGAAATTGGATTTGAACGAGGGAAGGGCGAACATTTTGGCAACCGAAACTATTACGGTGTCGAGAATATCGCTAAATCCAAGAACAATAAAATTGCTGAACACTTAGCAAAAATTGCGAAAGTACGAAAAGAAAACATTGCATTGCAAAAAGGTCTACAAATTCCTGTAGAGCTGAGCGATGATAAAGCCGTATTTTATCGTATCTATCAATACCAAGGTGTAAACCAAACGGCATTAGTTTTATTGAATAAAGGCGAGAGTTCACAAAAGTTCAAGTTGCCAAATAACTTACCAGTCGGTAAGTGGACTGAAGCGCTCGAAGGTACTCAAAAAGAGTTGAGCTCAGGTAAATCGATTCGTTTGAACCCACATAGTGTTAAGGTGTTTTTACTCAATCAAGAAATAACATCGCCTGACTTACTTAAAGCGCTAAGAAACTCAATGGCGCATCGGCTTGGTCGTCTTTAATTGAGGAAAGCCCCATATTTGGGGCTTTTTTATGTTCTAGACTGGTTTACTTGATGTTCGAGTAATTAACTCTGGGCTCAAAAAGATTTGTTTCTGATCATTACCCTGAATTTTATCAATTAAAATATCAACCAACACCTCACCAGCTTTGACGGTATCTTGTTTAATTGTTGTCAAAGGTGGATTCATAAACTGCGCAATTTGAATGTCGTCAAAACCAACAACACTGATATCAGTTGGAATGTGTTTACCTTTTTCTTTTAATGCCTTAATGGCACCAATAGCAATAAGATCACTGGCAGCAAAAATCGCAGAAAAGCTCTGACGGCTTTCAATTAATTTCAATGTTGCTTCATAACCTGATTGTTCAGTAGAAATTGCGTCTAACTGTAGCTTCGGCTCAATAGGTTGCCCTGACTTTATTAAGGCTTCAGCGTAACCTTGATAGCGGTCAAAGAACTCTGGGCAGTGAACAGATGCATCGCCAATAAAGGCAATTTTTTTATGGCCAAACGCCAGTAAATGGCTCGTAGCTTGTAAACCACCATCTTTATTATCGCAGCAAATTGAAGGATGATTATCTGACTGGGGGCCCCAACGAACGTAATGAGTGCCTTGTTCATCTAATTGCTTTAACTTGGGTTCGAAGTCAACCGCATCACCATAGCCAAGTAAAATGATGCCATCGGCCTTTTGACTATCTTCATAATCTGCGTGCCAATCATCTGAGTGGTGCTGAAAAGAAAGCAATAGATCGTATTCTTTTTTAGCCGTTGCTTGAGTAATTGACCCCAGCATTGATAAGAAAAAAGGATTAATTAATGAATTATCTGATGTTGGATCTGCAAAAATTAAAAGTGCCAGAGTTTTGCTTGTTTGAGTACGTAAACTACTGGCGTGTTTATCGACTTTATAATTGAGCTCTTTAGCTATTCGCTTAACTTCTTCAATAGTTTCTTTTTTTACAAGAGAACTGTTACGTAAAGCTCTAGAAACAGTGGATTGAGAAACCCCTGCGAGATGGGCAATGTCAAACGACGTTGCTTTCCCTTTCATAATTATTTTTCCACGGTAACGATAACGCTACGCTAATATATCAAATTGATACTTGGATCACACCATACTTTGACAAACCGATAAATATTTTAAAGATCGCTTAAAGGACTTCTAACGCCATTTGCTCCTGCTTGTATGACGTGTGTATAAATTTGCGTCGTTCTTAAATCTGTGTGACCCAACTGTTCTTGAACCGTTCTTATGTCAGTACCTCGTTGTAATAAATGGGTTGCAAAAGAGTGCCTTAATGTATGGCAGTTCACTCGTTTTTGTATCCCAGCCTTTTTTGCTGCCATCGCTACTGCTTTTCTAACTGACGTCTCATCGATATGGTGACGTCTGACATCATTTTGAGCATGAGGATCATTACTTAACCTAGAAGAGGGAAATAGGAAATGCCAATTGAACATTTTAGGTGCATGAGGATACTTTTGAGCTAGAGCATACGGTAAATAAACACCACTATAGTCTTCCAGTTCAATATCATGCTGGAACAACGAGCGACACAGTTCAATTTGTAACTTCAAAGGCTCGATTAACTCTTTAGCTAAAGTGACTCGTCGGTGTTTACCGCCTTTACCATTCCAGACCATGATTGAGCAGTAATCGAAATCAATATCTTGAATACGTAACCGTAATGATTCCATGAGCCTGAGCCCACTGCCATATAAGAGCTTAATTACGAGCTGTTTATTTGTATCCACTTGCTTCAGTAATTGAGTGACTTCTTTTTGTGTCAACACAACGGGTAATTTTGTTTGACGGGCAGACTTATTAAATTGTAAATCCAGTGATATTGGTGATTTAAGAATTTCTTTATAAAGGAAACCTATCGCATTCAGTGCTATTCGTTGTGTAGAAGGGGCAACATTTTTCTGATTAGCTAAAAATGATAGATAATTCTCAACGTGTTTATCATCCAACTCGTTAGGATGCTTCTTCCCATTAAATAAGATGTAACCTTTAATCCAATGTTGATAAGTTTCAATGGTACGTTTAGCAAAGTGACGGCTAATCATGTATTCCTTGATGCTGTTCAGAAATGGCGAATTACTCATAATTTTTAATTTTTTCCCATGGATAAATAAACAGTAGTTCAAATATTCCCGCTTTCCACCGCAAAGAAGGGTTTTTTCTTGTTTTAACGTAAGTGATACTTTTGAGTAAAAATTATTAGACATTGAAATCTAAAAGATTAACGTGTAGATTTTACGATAAATTTCTAAAGAGAAAGGTCGAAGTCTGATGTGTAAAAGCGAGACTTTTTCCTTCTAATAAGCTGTTAGCAGTATGTCGGTATCATCATGGTTCAACAAACTAATACAATTCTTGGATTAATAGCTGCTGTTATTATGGCAATTATTACTTGGGCAACAATTTCTTCTCGGCAAAGGCAACTTGACGATCCAAATGATGATAGTGTTGTATATTTTGAGCAACTTCATGATATTTGCTCATTGCAACAAGGTGGTAAATACCTCCTTCGTATTTTAAGGCAAAGTGGTAATTTACAAAAAGACGACCAAATTTTTTCATCATCGGAATCGGCAATAAAGGCAGCAATTTCAACTTTTAAACGTGCAAAAATTGAATGTGCCTATATTACGAAAAATACCGAAGTTGAATTTTTCTTTCGCCGTCCTTATCACCATCATGGCGGGAGTGCCGAGGGTAAAAAAGTCGGAAGCATAGAAATTTATAAAATCGAGTAAACTGCTAACAAGCAGTTCAACAGGACAAATACTGTTTGGCTTTGCTCCTGCGTCGCAAATTATAGCCAAACACTATTTGCCCGTTAACTGGGCGTTATGCATTCATCAAGCAATGGAGTTGTAATGAATATTATTGTAAAAATTTCTTGGGTACTTCTCTTATTTGTTATTGCAAATAAATCGTTTGCGACTGATTGTAAATCGGAGTGCCAACTAGAACAGGTTAAACTGTACTTTACAGCTTTAGATAAAGTCGCAAGGAAAGGTTCGACTCCAACTGATATTGACGCTCTTCTGGATTTAACGCATAAAAATGTAAAATATGTTCACGTTGAATATGAGGCAAACTTCGACAAAAATACTTGGCGAAAAGCGTTTCTTCGAAATTTAGAGCTAGGTAGGTATCAAAATACCGATAAAAACCAGAAACGTATTTTAAAAACTATCTCAGGTAAAAATTATTTAGCTGTTGAGTATTCAAGGGGTATTATTCAAAGTGATGGTAGTTGGAAAGGCTCTGAACCACTTTTAGCTTTATTTGGTTTTACAGACGGCAAAATCTCTCTCATCAAAGAACTTTGGTAAAATGCATAACAAGCGCTTCAACAGGACAAATACTGGTTGGCTCCTACGCTGCGCTCCGGATTATAGCCAACCAGTATTTGCCCGTTAAGCGGGCGTTATATGGCTCGGAAGGTATGGATTATCGAATAGAGTTACATGAATTAGGTGAATTTAGAATGGGAGCATGGGCTTTTGGTGTGACCGTTTTTTCTGGTTCAACAGTTATTTCCTGTTTGAAAAAAATTCATGTATTTTCAAGTAGTATGGAATCACCCGATATCTCTGAATTAGTTGACGAAGATTCTGAGCAAAACATTATTGTTCTAATTGGCACTTTTTCATCATTCGTTATCGATCTTAATAAAGCTAAACTGTCTTTGTTTAAACATACAATACGAGACAGCACGGGGGTTTGGTGTGAAGAAACTCCTATTTACAAAGGTAAACAAGTTCATGTTTCAAGTAAATTTGGAAAACATTATTACTTACAGTTTCCTTTCTATAATCAGGATCAATTTAACGCTAAGGTTAAAGCATATGAGCAATTGCGTTTAACTCAAATCAAAGAAATGAAAAATAAGTGGTTTTAAAGCCATATAACAAGGCATTCAACAGGACGCAAAATCGTTGGCTTTTGCTCCTGCGTCGCAAAGTATAAGCCAACGTTTTGCGCCTGTTAATGCGGCGTTAGTACTTTAATTATGATTGACGATATATCCGTAAGTATTAATTTTTCTGGTGATAAATTTTCTCCGACGAAAGGTGAGAATGCCACAGGCCTTATTTTTTCCAATAAAATTGAATTTGGTGATATTGGAGTTCGAGGAAAATATAAAGGTAAACCTGTACCATATGGTTCAGGTACTCTTAAAGTACCGGAAGAGATAAATATGAATAACCGTATTTTATGGTTAACTGAGGCTTTAAGTGGCAAAATTGATGTTCTCCGCAAACTTGGGGCAGATGAACCACATATTTATATTGGTTACTTCTATAAAGACCAATGCAACTTAACTCTCACTAAATCCGAGATAGCTGCCATTGCAGCTCTTAATTTAGAATTTTGTTTTTCATGTTACGATATTAGCGATGGCGAGTAGAGTACTAACAAGCGCTTCAACAAGGACAAATACTGGTTGGCTCCTACGCTGCGCTTCGGATTATAGCCAAACAGTATTTGCCCGTTAAGCGGGCGTTAGCTAACCAAGGCAGGTGTATGTGTTTTTTAAAAATTCACAGTGAAAACTTCTCGTTTAAGAAGCTCTGCGAAACTACATCAGTTCCTGTTTACAGCGTTTTTGATAAAGGTGAATGTAGAAGTAAAAATAGCAAAAGGAAAAGTAACTCTTTTGTTGTTTCATTTGATGTATCAGATGCAGATTGGGATGACTTCCCAACACAAGTTAATGATGCAATACAATTTTTAACTTTACATTTTGAGGAATTAAATACACTAATTATTGCTATTCCTGATGCTGATGGCTACTTAGATTTTCCAATATATTCAAGATTAAATGAAAAGATAGTTAATCAAAATGACCATCTACCGAAACAATTAATTAATTTGGCAGGCAAATTAAATTTAGGTATTGAAATGGCCATTTACTCTCCTGATACATTTGAGTAAGGTTAGCTAACAAGTGCATCAACAAGGACGCAAAACTGTTTGGCTTTGCTCCTTCGTAGCAAATTATAGCCAAACAATTTGCGCCTGTTATGCAGGCGTTATGCGTTTGCCACGAAATCAATTATTTATTGGTTTTAGTGATTACGGCAAAATTATCGGTTGCAGGTTTAAATTCAGGCAACGTGTTTTCGCCTTTAAATCAGTGGTTGCGCTAATTGGCGTCAACTATCAGCGTAAGATCTAACTTTCATCTTGCGCCATTAGCTTGTCGGCTATTAAAGTAAGGCTCAAAGTTAAGCCTTGCGGTAGCGTGGCAAAAACAAATTCAAGCAGTTTGTTTTGTTCAAAAAATTAAAAGTCAGGCGGTGGTGCTGTTAACAAGTATTGCAGTTCGCCTAACAAGCGCATCAACTGGACAAATACTGGTTGGCTCCTACGCTGCGCTTCGGATTATAGCCAACCAGCATTTGCCCGTTATGCGGGCGTTAGGCTACCTTCACATAATGGAGTAATAATGAAGTCTGGTACTAAATTTGAAAAACTTACGGAAAAAATATTTGCTCAACTAGTAAAGCAGCCAGACTATGAAAAGGTTCAGCATGATATAAAGCTCGAAGGTAAAGATGGTCCAAGGCAAATTGATGTTTTAATTACTTCCGAAATAGCAGGAATGAAAATTAAAACTATTATCGAATGTAAGGACTACAAGGATAAAGTTAGCGTAGGAGTTGTAGACTCGCTTCATTCAGTAATGCAAGATGTTAATGCGAACAAAGGAGTATTAGTATCGTCTAATGGTTTTTCTTCAACGGCTATAAATAAAGCAAAACGATTGGGTATTTCATTATATACCGCACATGAAGCATTAAGTGAAAAATGGAAAATTGATATTGAGATCCCTGTTTTAGTTACCGAGATTTCTTCAGTTAATGCGAATCCAACATTCCAAGCGTTCTTCAATAAAGGTGATCGAATTCATCGAGATGCTATATTTAATGTCAACGATATTAATGTGGTTAAAGCGTTAGAAAGCGATTTACAAAAGCTTTCTCCAGATACATTGGCGCAATATGAAAAATCTGAAAAAGGTTATTGCCCAACCGAAATAACTCCACCTTTTTATATTCGCGATGCAAATGGAAATAAAAAAACAGTTGATAATTTTTTAATCAACTATGAAATAAAAAAGACATATTATTTTGGTTATCTTAATGATCAAAAAGATGTTACTGCTTTGCGTGATGTTATAGAGAATGGTATGCGCATTGTTTTTAAAGCAGATTTTATTATTGACTATAAAAACACTCTAAAAAAAATAAAAAAAGAAGATATTCCATCGGTTGGTGAAATAAATATAGAGTGCATAACTCAACCAGAGTTTAGTGATTATCAAATACAATCTGTTGCTATATCGAAAATAGGTTAGCC
>NZ_JBWQOH010000005.1:0-215231 GCF_056591695.1 Parashewanella sp. 2304DJ23-3 | reverse complement strand
ATAAGTAAAAAGCCCTAGCTAAATAGCTAGGGCTTTTTGCGTTTCTGATGATGAAAATAATTGTATTAACTTTTTTTAATTTGTCGACATTAGCTAATTTGGTTATTTTGAAGAAAAGCCCAATTTAGCTCTAGATTATGAATGTTCAACATTTTTTTCATCGTCAAAGTGGCACATTAACTTATTTAGTCTCCGATGGCAGTGAAGCAGTATTGATTGATACTGTTTTGGATTATCGTGAAGGTATTATCGGTTTTGATTCTGCAGATGAGATTATTAACACCATTCGACGTCAGGGTCTTAATTTAAAGTATCTCCTTGAAACCCATATACATGCCGATCATTTATCAGCAGCAAAATACATCAAAGGTAAGCTTGGTGGACAAATTGCTGTTTGTCAGAAAATTGCACAAGTATTCGAGCAGTGGAAAGATAAGTTGTACCACTGTCCTTTAGCTCGTTTCGATTTTTTTGTTGATCAGCACACCAGGTTGACGTTGGGGACAGAAGTCATTGAGGTCATTGAAACGCCGGGTCACACTCCAGACTCAGTAACGTATAAGATTGGCGAGTATTTATTTGTCGGTGATACGCTTTTTTCACCTCAACGAGGCACTTCTAGAGTCGATTTTCCTGGTGGTAGTGCTCATGAATTGTATGAGTCTATTGAAGGATTGTATGACTTCCCTGATGATTATCATGTACAACTTTGCCATGATTATCCCCAAGAACAAGAATTACCTCATATTGATTTACTGATTGCAGATGAAAAACAAAAAAATGTGATGCTTAATGGACGCTCGACAGAGCAAGAATATGTGCAAAAACGACTTGCCAGAGACGCACAATTATCCTTGCCTAAATTAATTGATGTTGCTGTCCCCTTTAATTTGACTCATCAATTGCTAGCTTAACTTTGAAGTTGGATATTTTAATCTGTTGTGTTGCTTCCGGATGATCATCTTTACCAAAGCTTATGTATAACAGCCCATGGTATTTCATACCTAGATAGTTAAATGTATGCTTAAACATGTCTTCAAAACACGTTTTGGGAATAGTATCTGCACCAGTGGCGATGATAGCTGCACTTTTCGCTTTTAATTGTCTTCCCAGCGGTTTGTGTAGCTGTAGTAAATCTGAAAATCGATCAATGAATATTTTCATTTGGCCACTTGGTGCATACCAATATACAGGTGTAGCAAAAATGAGTTGGTCGTAATCTAATATTTTCTTGAACAACTTCAGGAAGTCGTCACCTTGTTGAGCTATATCGTAGTTGAATGGCTGGATATTAAACTCATTCAAATCAATTAAATCGATATCCGTGTTGAGAACAACCAGCTTACAAATGGATCTGGTATTGCCATCATTATTACTGCTTCCAAATATGATTACAGTTTTCATTCCTTTCCTTGTTTATGTTCATCGTCTCCGTTATCAATCACACTGTGATCTTGCTTCCATTTCTCCCAACGTAGGTGAGCAGCTTGTTGAAGATCAGGTGTGTTGTCGACTTCATCCATGATTTCTTCGCCAACCATATGCTCAAATATGTCTTCGAGTGATAGTACGCCGTTTAAGCTGCCATATTCATCAACGACAATGGTTAATTGCTGCTTTTGACTCAACATTAATTCAAGCGCTGTCGCTAAAGAAATCGTTTTTAATAAAGCTCTAACAGGTCTTAATACTCTTCCAATGCTGGCTTCACCATCATGTTGTTGCTGGTAGCGATACAGCTCAAGTTTGTGAACAAAACCGACGATGTTATCTTTATTTTCGTGATAAACCAGAGCCCGAGAAAAAGAGTTAGTGGCATATTTTGCAAAGAACTCATCAATTGATAAAGTGTCGGGGACTCGAAAAACAACGGTGCGAGGTGTGAGCACTTTACTGACTGTGGTTTGTTTCAGAGTCAGAATATTTTCAAATAATTTAGATTCCCCTGAATCCAGCTCACCTGTTTCGCCTGCAAGTGTGGCAATCGCAGACAACTCTTCACGAAGTAGTGCTTCTGGTTTTTGGTGGGAAACGAATCGAGTAACGATACTCGATATCCATATAAACGGGCTTAAAACCCAAACCATCCAATTGAGTGTGTAGCCAGTTATCGATGACAGTTGACGCCAATAAGTCGCACCTATTGTTTTTGGGATGATGTCTGAAAGTAATAAAATACCTAAGGTCAGTACAGCAGAAAATACACCTAACCACTCACTGCCGAATACTACGGTCGCGTGTGCACCGGCACTTGCAGCGCCAATAGTGTGTGCAATTGTATTAAGCGTCAGAATAGAAGCTAAGGGTCTATCAACGTCATCTTTCAGTTTTTTAAGTTGCTGATAAGAAGGCTTGCCCTGCTTTTTTAAATAGGCGAGATAGCCAGGAGTGATGCTGAGCAACACCGCTTCCAAAATAGAACACAAAAAGGAAACACCAATGGCAATGGAAACGTAAACCAGTAATAACAGCAATTGAGAGTCCTTTTAGAGTTATTGATTTATCAGTTTAATCTAACCTCACAATTACTGAAACCTAAATAAATTTGTTGAGTACACAAAAATATCTGACTTGAAGTATACCGTTACCCGCTATTGAATAAATACAGTATGTGCAGCCTATGACTAAGATTTATCCTTATCTTGTAGCGTATGTATTATGTAACGAGTACTCCTGAGATGAATATAAAGCCGATGAATAGCAGTGTTCTCTTATTGATAAGATCGGAAAATCCGATTTGTCTTGGTCTACTCGCTACTTATTGTTGCTTTATAGGCAACAATGAATTGTTGTTAACGTTATCGTACTGAATGGTCATTTCATTGATAATCGGTGGACTATTTTTTAGGAGCACCAGTAAATGAATTTAAATGATGTAATGTTAACTCGCTACTCAACCAAAGAGTTTGATACCAGCAAAAAAATCAGTCCAGAAATGCTTGATCAGGTTCATTCTTTACTTCGTTTTAGCCCATCCAGTGTCAATTCACAGCCATGGCACTTCTTAATTGCTGAAACTGAAACTGCGAAGCAACGTGTTGCTAAGGGTTCTGAAAAGTACGACTTTAATACCCAAAAAATTCTTGATGCTTCTCATGTTGTCGTTTTTTGTGCTCGTACTGAAATGACGGAAGATTTTTTAAATCATTTAACAGAAACTGAAGATAAAGATGGTCGCTACGATGCTCCTGAGTTCAAGGCTATGGTGCATGGTGCGAGAAAAATGTTTGTTGATCTGCATCGGTTTGATTTCAAAGATCTTCAGCATTGGTTAGAGAAACAAGTTTATCTTAATATCGGCTCATTGCTCACAGGTGCCGCAGTATTAGGCATTGATGCACTACCAATGGAAGGCATCGATATGCCTACTTTAGACAAAGAGTTTGAACTCAGAGAGCAGGGCTTTACAGCTGTAGGTGTCGTTGCATTAGGGTATCGCAGTGAAGGTGATTTTAATGCCGGACTTCCTAAGTCTCGTCTACCTGAATCCGAAATTATTTCTACGGTTGTTTAGACTTTAAAGTTGGTGAAGGGTAGAGCTTAGAAAAACCTTCGATATAGCTTTCCCAAATCGGTGGATTACCAATAATGTCTTGTACCGTGTTAATAAATAGGTTCACTAACGGTGTCTGGTTTCGGTGAGGGTAGAGTGCGTAGATCTCGCCAGCATCTACCAGCCGATGATCAGTCAGTAACGGTACCAGCCTATCTTCTGTAATAGGGCGTTGAATCGTCGACATTGCAAATTGAGCATAGCCGATTCCAGATGCAACGGCACTGAACATGGTGCCGACGTCATTAGCGGTAAAGCGAGCCTTCATTGTTTTTTTTATCAACTGTGCACTTGTAGCGGATTCGCTGATTTCCAGTTTTCCTAAATTGTATTCATTGTTTGAATAGATAACCGCTGGGAGCTTAAGTAATTCGTCAAGGTTTTTTGGCTTACCATATTGGTTGATAAAGCCTTCAGATGTGAGAATGGCAAGGTTGTTTTTGGCGAGCTTTCTAGCGATCAAATTTGAATCACGAGTTGGGCCGATTCTGAAGGCGATATCAATGCCTTCATTGATAATATCAAAACGCTTATCATCCAGAATCAATTCAATTTCAGTCTCAGGGTACGTCAGCATAAAACGATTTATCGCTTGTCTAAGGTATTGCTGACCAAACGTCGTGGGCCCAGTAATTGTGAGTTTGCCCTTTGGGGAATCATGGAATGACTCTGCAAGTTTTTGAGTGGTAACTAACGCTTCTCGAACAGTAAGAGCATGTTGATGAATACTCTTACCAGCATCAGTGAGCGAAAGTGCTCGCGTAGAACGATTCAATAAGCGTACACCTAGCTCTGTTTCCAGTGCCTTTATTTGCTTTGAAATTACGGATCGATCAACATTGTGCAAATCGGCCACTTTAGTGAAAGAGCCACATTGAACTATGTCGCATAACAAATCTAACTTGCTGGCAAAATCCATCTTTTCTCGATTTAAACAAATGTTGCTGACATTTTATCTAAAAATGATGCTTGATGTGAGTATCAGAGAAGCTATTTGTAACCTACTGATTTTATTTGGTTGTCATATGAGTGTCGAATGTCACAATTGTGCCATGGCTGATAACTGTCGTATGTAGGTTTAAGAAAGGTGCATACAGTGGATTCAAATTCACGACAAAGGACAAAATGATGAATCAGCTTGCGAACGATTCAACGGGTTGAGCGTTATGGTACGGCATCGAATGACACTGCATTGGCCATTGCGTCAGTACTAGAACTGAAACTTGAGCAATTATTAGTGGCTGCTGACGTTGAGGCAGAAGTGGATGTCGAGAATGTTCAAACCCCAATTTGGATGCTCATTGTGATATTGGTTATCGGTATCGGGCTTGGAAGCAGCGTAACCTTTGCCCTTTTTCAAGTTTAATAACTTGATCCTTTAAAAATTATGTCATTGTACTGCAATAACTTGTGTTACTCAGTACAATGACTTTTTTATCTCTAAATCCGAATACTATGCCAGGTCATTCTCATTCTTTAACAGAATTCAACACATTAGGGGTAGCCCAAAACTGTCAGCAACTTACTCGGCTGAATTCCTATGAATCCATTATTGAGTTTTGCCACGCTTATGGTGGCGAAGCAAATTCATTGTTGGTACTTGGCGGCGGCAGTAATCTTGTTTTCACCGATGACTTTGATGGCGAGGTAATTAAAGTGGAATCTCAAGGTGTGAAGATTACTGAAGATAGTGAATATTTTCATTTGAGTGCAGAGGCAGGTGAAGATTGGCCACGGTTCGTGGAAACCTTGGTTAATCAAGGCATAGGTGGCTTTGAGAACCTAGCGCTCATTCCTGGCACTGTCGGTGCATCGCCGATTCAGAATATTGGTGCGTATGGCGTAGAGCTAGAAAAATTTTGTGATTGGGTAGAATTTTATCATCTACCAGATAACACCGTGAAACAACTTACGGCTGCCGAATGCCAGTTTGGCTATCGAGACTCTATTTTTAAAAATGCGCTAAAGAACCAAACCGTGATTTTGAGAGTAGGATTTAAACTACCCAAGCAGTGGAAGCCCGTAATCAACTATGGGCCTTTAAAAGACTTCAGCGCACAAACAGTAACGGCAAGCGACATCTTTAAACGTGTGTGTGAAGTCAGGCAAAGTAAACTGCCTGATCCTAACGTCATTGGTAATGTAGGCAGTTTTTTTAAAAATCCAATCGTGTCAAATGCCGTTTATCAAGAATTACTTAAACACTTTCCGCTCATCGTCGCTTATTCTGTTGATAATGGCATGAAGTTAGCTGCAGGGTGGCTGATTGATCAAGCAGGCTTAAAAGGGCATCGTATCGAGAATGTAGGCGTGCATGATAAGCAAGCGTTAGTGTTGGTTAATCACGGTGGTGCAACAGGTAAACAAATTATTCAATTGGCGAGTTTTGTGGCTGCGAAAGTGCGTGACACTTTCGGCGTTGAGCTTGAAGTCGAGCCTCGTCTGATCGGAAAACATGGGGAGATTGAGTTTCATGGCTGAGCAATGGCATCGTCGTCGACAAATACTGGCGGCATTAAATCAAACTGACTCGTTTTTGTCAGGTGAAGCATTAGCAAAACAGTTGGATGTATCGAGGGCAACCATCAGCAACCATGTTGATGCTCTTGAGCAAGCCGGAGTGGGGATCTATAGCGTAAAAGGCAAAGGCTATAAGCTGGAAAAGCCAGTGCCCTTGATCGATGGTGATGTGCTAGTGCATCAAGTCGATGATCGCTGCTTTTATTTTGATGAAATTGATTCAACCAACAGCTTTATATTGAAACACGCTGAAGAGCTTAAATCGGGTGATATTTGCATCGCTGAATATCAAAGTGCGGGGCGTGGTCGTCGTGGGCGTAAGTGGGCGTCACCTTATGGCAGCCACCTATATGCTTCAATGTTGTGGCAGTTTCCACAAGGTATGGCACAAGCAATGGGCTTGAGTTTGGTTGTTGGTTGTTCACTGGCAAGCGTACTAGAAAAGCTCGGGCTCAATGATGTAGCGGTGAAATGGCCGAATGATGTATATCTTGAAGGTAAAAAGCTTGCGGGAATTTTAGTCGAAATGTCAGGGCAAGCGGATGGCGAGTGCAATGTAGTGATTGGAATTGGGGTAAATTTGTCGATGCCAACCACGGCAGCTGAACAAATTGACCAACCTTGGGCAGATATTGTGTCCCAGCAAGCCTTACCAGACAAAACAGAATTCGCAATTGCATTACATCAACAGTTAAAAGCTGATATCCAACAATTTGAGCAGTCGGGTTTATCCGTTTTTGTCGAACGTTGGCAAAAAGTCGATTTGTATCGAGATCAACCGATCAAGTTATTGATGGCAGATAATGTCATTGAAGGGGTTTGTCGAGGTATTGATACTCAAGGTGCTTTATTGCTTGAGGTTGACGGCGAAGTTAAAGCGTTTGTTGGTGGTGAGATCAGTGTTAGAGCAGGCTCATAGAGCCTGCTTTCTTAGCGTTACTTTCTCAATAACACTTGGTTCATCAAGTGGTCTCGTCCCTTACGTAGTATTAAATTGGCTCGCTCACGGGTTGGAAGGATATTTTCCATCAGATTCGGGCCGTTGATTGAATCCCAAATATTCTCGGCAATGTCGGTCGCCGCAGCATCATTCAGTTCAGCATAGTGATGAAAGTAAGAGTTATCATCGGCAAAGGCTACACTTCTAAATTGTAAAAAACGCTCGATATACCATTGCTTCAGCAAGTTGTAATCGGCATCAACGAAAATCGAGAAATCCACAAAATCAGACAAAAATGGTCGATTGGTAGAAGATTGAGCATCAAGCCCTGTTTGTAATACGTTTAACCCTTCAAGGATTAGTATGTCAGGTTGATTGATCTTTTGGGTTTTGTCCGTAATACGGTCATAAGTTACGTGGGAATATAAAGGGGCATGCACTTCTGGTTCACCTGATTTCACATCAGAAATGAAATCAACCAGCATTTTCATATCATAGCTTTCAGGAAACCCTTTACGCTGCATTAAGCCACGCTCTTTTAATGCTTCTAATGGATGCAAAAAACCATCCGTGGTAACAAGTTCAACCTTAGGGTGCTCAGGCCAATGTCGGAGCAAAGCTTGAAGAATACGTGCAGTGGTACTTTTTCCTACAGCGACACTCCCTGAAATACTGATGATGTATGGCGGCTTAGGTGCATCGTTGACTAAAAACTTATCCAGTACTTCACTGCGTTGCTGTTTAGATTTAACAATCAGATTGAGTAAACGACTTAGAGGTAGATAGATATCAGTAACTTCAGATAAGGATAAGCGCTCATTAATACCTTTTAGGTTGTCCAAGTCGGCTTCATTTAAGGTTAACGGCACAGAGTTTCGCAAGTCGCTCCATTGGTCACGACCAAATGCCATATATAAAGCCTGGTGGGCAGATTGTGCTGAAATCATCGTTTATCTTATTCTCAAACTACAAAATTAAATCGAATGCACCATATCTTATTCATTAACATAGCTCAAACGAATAATTTTTAGTGAGGACTGTTTGTGTGAACTTGTTGTTCTTTAGCATTAATTTTAAACAAAATGCTAAATTTAAGCCCAAAAAAACGTCATTTAATACTTTTTTTTCGATAATTTGCATTTTGCTATTGCACTTACTGCCACATTTACCTAATATCCCGTTCCGAAATGATGCGCCGGCATAGCTCAGTTGGTAGAGCAACTGACTTGTAATCAGTAGGTCCCGAGTTCGACTCTTGGTGCCGGCACCATTATGATGGAGGGGTTCCCGAGTGGCCAAAGGGATCAGACTGTAAATCTGACGGCTCTGCCTTCGAAGGTTCGAATCCTTCTCCCTCCACCATCTTCATTTCAATAGGTAGTAGGTAGCCTATAATAAGGTTGCGCGGGCGTCGTATAATGGTATTACTCCAGCCTTCCAAGCTGATAACGCGGGTTCGATTCCCGCCGCCCGCTCCAATTTCGTTGCTGATATGGCTCAGTTGGTAGAGCGCACCCTTGGTAAGGGTGAGGTCGGCAGTTCAAATCTGCCTATCAGCACCATGAATTCTTCCTTAAAATTGCTCCCACTATCTTAATTAAGTAAAATTAAATTTCTGTTCGATGCATTTATGCGTCGATTTTTTGCTATATAACATTCACTACCTGATAAAAAGGTTGGACTGAGGCATACCATGGCTAAAGAAAAATTTGAACGTAATAAACCGCACGTTAACGTTGGTACAATCGGTCACGTTGACCACGGTAAAACTACTCTAACAGCAGCTATCTCGCACGTTTTAACTAAAGCTTTCGGTGGTGACGTTAAAGATTTCGCACAAATCGATAATGCACCAGAAGAGCGTGAGCGTGGTATTACAATTAATACATCTCACATCGAATACGATACAGAGACACGTCACTACGCGCACGTAGATTGCCCAGGTCACGCCGATTATGTTAAAAACATGATTACCGGTGCTGCACAAATGGACGGCGCTATCCTAGTAGTAGCTTCTACAGATGGTCCAATGCCACAAACACGTGAGCACATCCTGCTTTCACGTCAGGTTGGTGTACCATTCATCATCGTATTCATGAACAAATGTGACATGGTTGACGATGAAGAGCTTCTAGAGCTAGTAGAAATGGAAGTTCGTGAACTTCTATCTGAATATGAATTCCCAGGTGATGACTTACCAGTTATCCAAGGTTCAGCACTAGGCGCACTAAACGGTGAAGCACAGTGGGAAGAGAAGATTCTTGAGCTAGCTAACGCTCTAGACACTTACATTCCAGAGCCAGAGCGTGCAATCGACGGTGCATTCATTCTACCAATCGAAGACGTATTCTCAATCCAAGGCCGTGGTACAGTTGTAACGGGTCGTGTTGAGCGCGGTATCATCAAAGTTGGTGACGAAGTAGAAATCGTAGGTATCAAAGATACTACAGTTACTACTTGTACTGGTGTTGAAATGTTCCGTAAACTGCTTGACGAAGGTCGTGCAGGCGAGAACTGTGGTGTACTACTACGTGGTACTAAGCGTGATGAAGTTGAGCGTGGTCAAGTATTGGCAGCGCCTGGTTCAATCACTCCACACACTACTTTCGAATCAGAAGTATATGTACTTTCAAAAGAAGAGGGTGGTCGTCACACTCCTTTCTTCAAAGGTTACCGTCCACAGTTCTACTTCCGTACAACTGACGTAACAGGAACAATTGAGCTACCAGAAGGCGTTGAAATGGTAATGCCTGGTGACAACATCAAGATGGTTGTTACACTAATCTGTCCAATCGCGATGGACGAAGGTTTACGCTTCGCAATCCGTGAAGGTGGCCGTACAGTTGGTGCTGGTGTTGTAGCTAAAATCGTTGAGTAATATCGACGTTTAGTTAACACTTAAAAAAGCCGCTTTCGAGCGGTTTTTTTGTGCCTATAGAAAAGGCCAGCTTCACGAGAAGGGTGAGCACGTTAAGTTTTTCAGCCCAGTGGCTGAAAAATAGTAAGCGAACGCCACTTGGTTCTGACAAGTGGCCGGAGGCCGGTGCTTTACAGTTGGTGCTGGTGTTGTAGCTAAAATCGTTGAGTAATATCGACGTTTAGTGAACACAAAGAAAGGTCGCTTAGGCGGCCTTTTTTAATGCCTACAAAAGAGTCAGAGATTTCTCATTAGTGGATCAAGATTATGGGTCAACGGTCTGAGTGCAAATTTCTTTTGTGAGTTTATAGCAAACAACAGTAGATTGAATGGTTACAAGTTTACCATTGTAAGTCAGGCAGCTTTGAATGTTGACCAATCCAATATTGAGTACTTGTTCATTGTGTATTTTCGTTGGCAGTATTTGCTTTATCTATTCGCTCTTCACTGCTGGGATGGCTATTCAAATACTCAAGCCAATGGTTCAGCCCTTTAGCACTTTTATCGAGCTTTCCACCATGAGATTGTTCCAATAGCTTGATAGCTTCCCCAAACGCAGAAGGCGATATGCCCAATTGTTTCAGTTGCTGGTGGGAGTACTCATCGGCCTCTCGTTCCATATCTCGTGAGAATGAGGCTTGCAGTAAACTACTGCCTGCACCGATGATCATTTCCCCTGCACCTTCAATATCTCCCAGCATTAAGGCAAACAGCATGGTGATCGCTGTGCTGCGTGCTAATTGTTTCATACCATGCTGGTGCTCTACGTGACCAATTTCGTGAAGTAACACGGCCTTCAACGCATTTGGGTGATGCTTCATGAGCTCAACTATGTCATCTGTTACAATCACACTGCCATCGGGTAGAGTAAACGCATTGGCGCCAATATCTGCATCTCTAAAATATAATTGGAGTTGCTTATTTGGAAGCTGCAACTGCACGATCATGTGCTGCCACTGATTGCGTAATTCATCTTGCTGCTCTTGATCCAGCTTGGATGGTTCAAGCATGGTTTCATCCAGCACTGCTAGCGTTTGTTTACCGGTTTGTTGAGCCACAAAGTCGGGCAGTAAAGGAACGCTAGCGTCAGCAGCGGCAGGTAATACTTTAGTGACCATTATCCATAGGAAGAAAGGAACAAATAGGCTTGCTCCAATAACAAACGTCCAATGGGTTTCTAACCAAGAAGCTAAGGTATTTTTAGGCGTAAGCTGGGGCCATCTAAAATTAGCCTCATCAGGTGTAAATAAACTGCCATCACTAAACTCTAAATCTACTGCCAAACTTGGAATGACGGTACCAATCTCATAGTCAGAAGCAAAATATTGTTGGATAAGTTCGCCTGATTCATGCGAAAAGAAGCTGATGCTGTGATCATTTTTTAATACAGCTCGGACGCAGATATACTGCGCCGAACCAGATAAATGGTAATCACCAATAATTTCTATCATTATGATGTCGTCTTATGTGAATGATAGATCGGCATCAAATAGGCCAGCAGCTTCTTCACCAAAGGCTGCATCTTTGCCATCGACAGTATTAACCAGCTTATCGGCGTCTTCGGTCAGTTCAACAGTCAAATGTGAGGCAATAAAGCGATTTTTACGCACGACGGTAACGGGGTAAGCTAAACCAAAGCTAGCAATCAGCATTAGACTATTCGTGATAGACAGAAAGATATAATCGACAATTTTCATATCAGTGTTGAAGTTCGCAATGCCCTCAATCTCCAATGAATCGGTAATGTGTTTCAGGATCATGGCTCGGTAAATGGAAAACGCAACAAAGTAGAGCGCAAACATCACCGCATAAAGTCCAAAGATAGCCATGATAGCCGCACTGCCGATCTCTTCTGACTCACCTAAGCCAATCATTTGAAATGCCGCTACACCGCCGACAACGGCAATTGCAATTATCGCAATGATGATAAAAGCTAATGCCGTTAGAGCCGCAACGAAATACTGCCCAACATCAGTTTTCAGGTTAAACTTTTTGCCGCCGTAGGTAATGTTGTCAAAGATGAACTTATCCATACGTTGAAATACCCAAGGCAAAATGAGGTACAGGGTAAATACAGACAGAATTGGCAGTAGAATAAAGTTAATCACGACATCACCGATTTTACCTTCGAAGGAAAATCGAATGTTGCGATATGCTGTCATTCGCATTGAAAACTTGAGTCCTTGCACGATCAACCATGGTGTTGCGCAAAGCAAAAGCAATGTCAGTAACACACTGAATAAAGGATTAACGGTAGATAAAAACGAAAATAGCAGAAAAACGATGACCGCCAGTATCCGTCCTTTCAATATTTGCAGTGGCGTTGCTAAGTATTTAAAACTGTGTCCTTCTAATTTTGTATGGCCGTGAAGATATTGATTGGTTCTCACTTTTGCCCATGCACTGTAAATGCCTAATGTGAGTATCGTCAGCAGAATATTAACAATCCAGATTTTGAAAAACTCGCCAGATTTTCCTGTGAACTCAGCCTTAGCGAGTCGAGAGTTTAATGTCGTCGCAGTATTTTCTTGCATAACATTTCCTTGTTATTTTAAGTATTATTTTGTTGAAGCGCTTTAATTTGAGGTTCGAATGTTTTTGAAACAGGCACTTGCATTTGATTTAAGAGTGTAATTGAGTACTTTCTGCCATCTTTATTGATTTCGCTTATGGCATCTTTAGCTACCCACCATGAACGGTGAGTTTGAAACCCTGAATATGCTGATAAGCGTTCTAATGCATCTTTAAATCTCATGAGTAATAAATGCTGGCCTTGGTGGGTATGGACTTTTAAGTAATGGTCGTCCATTTCAAGACAAAGCAGTTGGCCTTGCTTATCTTCCGGTAACAGCATTAAGAAATTGCTCAGTTGTTGGTTTGCAATCGTTTGTTCGACATTTTTTGAGGTTATCTTCTTGTCGAAGTCAATCAGTTGTTGTCGCTGCTGAATATAACGATTCTTGACAATCGATAACAGTGTTAAAGCGGTAGCAATAACTAAGACCTGAGGAAAAGCATAGATGACAACGTCAAAATAACTGAATGAAAGTGATAATGTGACAATATTCCATAGCGGGAGAAACAAGGCGAATATCACTGAACTGAAGAGCAACACAATAGTTTGTCTAAGCCATGCTGGTCTAATTATGCCTGTTAGATACTCATCTCCAACGTTATGGAGTGGGCTGAATATCCAGTAACCCAATAAGCAGGTGACAGACCAATAAGGTATGGTGATCAACAAACCATAATGATGCATGCCAAAAGGAGCAAGAAAACCAATAAAGATGCCAATAACGACCATCAGTAAAGAGGTTCTTAGTCGTTCTGACTTTAACAAAATAGTTTGAACGTTCATTTCACGATTCGTTAACTGAACACCACCACGCTAAGTACTTCTTTTGCGAAGAAATCGGTGCGGTTCACGTAAATTCCATTTAAAAAATAATCACCTGATTCTACCGTTTATTTAGCCCGAGGCAATCTAATGGAGAAGAAAGATGAGATCTACACCTAATAAAATTACTTTACCTTTAGCGAACAGCAAACTACTGATGACTATCGTTATTCTGTCATGTTCAACCATCAGTTCTGTGAATGCAGGAGATGTCGACTTTACCATAAGCGGGATTAAACAAAGCGACGGTGATATTTATGTGGCGTTATTTAAAGGTGAAGAAAATTATCGCAATAATTCACCTTATCGAGCTCAACGGGTTTATCCATCAACACAAACTACAGTTATTGGATTCAATCGATTACCTGAAGGTGAGTATGTCATTCGTTATTTTCATGATCAGAATAGCAATCAAAAAATGGATTTGAATTTGTTTGGGATGCCGACAGAAGGATTCGGCTATTCCAATAATGCGAAGCCCGACATGGGACCCGCTAAATATCAGCAGATGACATTCCAAGTATTAAGTAATGGCACAGTACAAAATCAAAGCCAAGTCATTTATCCATAGGGAGTGGTGAGATGGAACGTCGTCAATTATTAAAAATGGCCCCAGCTATCGGAGCTGGACTCGTTGCCGCAAAACCGGCGTTTGCGGTGATGGCTGAATTATCGAACATAAAACAACAGTCGGTATCTGAATCATTCGCACAAGCAAAGAGATTACATGCAGAGCTGATCGGTTTTGAAAATGTGAAAAATGATTTTGAATGTAAGGAATTAAAAATAGAAGGGCATCTGCCAAAAGATTTACAAGGGCAGTATTATCGAAATGGACCGGCAAAACTTGAGCGAAACGGCATTCGTTATCAGCATTTATTTGAAGGTGACGGTATGTTGCAACATTTTTGCATTGCTGGTGGCAAAGTAACGCATCGAGGGCGCTTTATTCATACGCCAAAGTTTTCGCAAGAAGAGCACGCTGGCGAGTTTGTCTATTCTGGCCCCGAGACAAAAATTTTCAATGGCAAAGCGGTAGTATCCAGTAATGCCATTAATACCGCAAACACCAATGTGATTCCGGTAGGGAATGATTTGTGGGCATTATGGGAAGCCGGAAGTGCAACTCGAATTAATGCACAAACATTAGGTTATCTTGAACAGATAGATTTAGGCAAAGGCACCCGATATGACTCCAAGTTAACAGGTTTACCATTTTCTGCGCACCCCAAGGTTGAAGCGAATGGCGATATTTGGAATTTTGGTTTGCATCCATCAGGCAGTGTCGTGCTTTACCACCTCTACCCAGACGGTAAAGTAAAGAATGTTGGGGTGATTGATAGCCGTTACAAAGGCGGTATGTTGCACGACTTTATAATCACTCAAAAGCATATTTTACTGATATTACCGTCTCTAAAGCGAAACTTGTTTGCCAAAGGAGATGGCTATTTTTCGGGGATCGAATTTGCACCACATCAAGCGATGAAAGTGCTTGTGATTGATAAGCATAAACTAACCATCAATAGACAGTATGAATTACCGCCGGGGTTTGTATTTCACTTTGGTAATGCATGGGAGGGTAAGCAGGGAGAGATACAGTTCGATATGAGTTTATATGCCGATGTCGATGTTTTGTATCAAATGTCGAATTTGATGACGGGTGAGACGGTGCGTAATGCCGCTCGGGCTGAGACAGTCTTAGTGACGCTTAAACTGTCAGGCGAGGTGAGCACCGCAATATTGGATAGTGGTACTGAATTTCCCAGAGTATTTGCTGATGAGGTGGGGCAGAAGAGTGAGCAGTTATTTTATGTGAGTGGAAACTCTGACAGTTTATGGAGCCATTCAATTAACTCACTGCACTATCAAACTCGAGAAATCAGCCACTATGATTATGGCCGAGATTACTTTGTTGAAGAGCACGTACCGATAAAAACGAAAGCAGGAGGGCAATACCTAATGGGAACCGCATTACACATGCCGAGCAAACGTACATGTCTAACCGTTTTTGATGCCAAGGATGTTGCGAATGGGCCTCTTGCAAAAGCGTGGTTGCCCTATCATCTGCCGATTGGGTTTCATGGCAGTTTTATAGGCTAGTTAAGTTAGATGGCAACATCAGCAGGATACATGATCTGAGTAAAAAGCTGGTGGAATCGCTCAGTCAGCTCCCGCTATTGCGGGAGCAAACCTATTCGCAGTGGTTAGAAGATCTTCCCGCTTTGATTAACTTTAGATTGATCGATTCGAGTTGGTGTCGCTTTACCCGAAACGAGCGGTGCGCTGGCATCGGCGATAGTTTCGATGACTTTTTGCATCGATCTCAAATCTAATGTCTTCAATTCATCAGAGACGTTATGATAATGAGGATCTTTATCTATCTGAGTGCTACTGAAGCTATGAGCAGGTACGCCTAAGCGAGCCAAAGTTGCATTATCTGAGCGGTAGAATAAGCGTTGCTTTGGATATGGGTCTGCATAAATTTCTTTATGTTCATGTTTCAGGGCCGCATTCATTATTTTAGCCAGATCAGAGCGTTCAAAACCCGTCATCCAAACTTTACCTTTCCCAAACTTAGATGGCTTGCCAATCATTTCCATATTGATCATGGCGATTATTTTGTCAGCATCTAGACTTTTCGAGAAAAACTGAGAGCCAAAACCACCCAGCTCTTCGGCGGCGAACGCAACAAACACTAATCGGCGCTGATTATTGGCTTGGGTTTTGAAATATTGCGCCAAGTTAATCACACCAGTTACACCGCTGGCATCATCGTCGGCACCATTAAAGATAATGTCTTTTTCACCTTTCTTTGGATGTTTTTTTACTCCAAGGTGATCATAGTGAGCAGAGTAAATAACAGATTCATCATCTTTGGTTTTACCCGGAAGCACACCAACAATGTTGGTTAATTTTTTAGTTTCAATCTTTGTTTTTACCGAAACAGTGAAATGTTCAGGCTGCTGGACTGGAGTCAATACTAGAACTAATGAACCACCATCAGTGTCATCAAGCTTGGTTTTAGGGTGAGCGAAATAGGCTTGATAACGTTTGAATAACTTTTTATGTGAAGGATCAACAAGCACTAGGTGGTTGCCGCCTTGTTGATTCAGCTTTGAAAGTGAACTGCGTAAATCGCTCTTGGCGTCGATATTACTGACATGAGTAAAGTCGGACTTTTGCCACTGAAGTTCAGGGCTGTTTGATATCACAGCAATGTCTTCCATCGGTACAGTTTTATTGTTTAAAGTAATTGAACTGCTCGCAACTTGACGAACGTACACATCAAACGTTTGCTTAAATGAATCTTTTAGTGGTGTAAGTCCAATTTCTTTAAAGCGCTTAGCGATGTAGTTTGCTGCTTTTTCAGCACCAGGGGTAAAACTGGCTCGGCCTTGCATATCATCACTGGCAAGGATGGAAACGTCAGATTTAACGCTTGCTAACGGGATATCAGCAGCGAAAGACGTTAACGAAGTCGTTAAACTTGCAACAGCAAAAATACAAGCCGTAAACGTTGGCTTATTCATAAAGTAGAGTCCAATAGTTGGTTATTATTTCATAGCTAAATCAACATAGAATGGCATATTTAGCTGGAATTAAAAGAGATTTAGGCAAGAGCTAACACGTCGTCTACTACAGAAAGCTATCTCGATAACCCATATATCTCATTTAAATCGATCTTGTCGGAGCTTCAATTTAGCAACATTTTTGATATTAATTCAGATATACCGATACTCCATCATCAATACATCTCGATTTGGCACGATACAGATTGCTTCAAAACTGTATTTGTATGTTGATTTAACTATACATATTGCGAGCTATTTGTCATAGACTCAATATCGGGTTTGTAATGTTATATGACATTTAGAGTTGCAGTCTCGATTGTTTAGTCATGAGTTCAGTGAGCTATGTCATTTGATCTTCTTGATAACGGCAGCCATAAAGCATACAATCTATGGCCGATTTTTTACCTTGTGTGTTATTTTACATGCAAAAATCCGAATCAATGGTTTTGGGGTAGTTCGGATAGGCAACCATGTTTCAATAGGCATTTTGATACAACAACGTATTGAAGTGTTAGCGTTAAAGACAAATATACTCGTCGTAAAGAGTAACGGAAACAACCAATGACAGCGAATACTGAAGACCAGGGTAACTCTCTGGATATTGTAAAATGGGGTGTGGCGGTAATTTTAGTTGCTGCAGCCGTAGTAGGTAATCAGTTTTACAGTGAAGAAAGCGTATTAATACGTGCTATCGCTGTGATTGTAGCGTTTGCTATTGCAGGTTTTATTGCATTGCAAACCGTAAAAGGAAAGAGAGCACTTGAATTTGCACGTGAAGCGCAGATTGAAGTGCGTAAAGTGATTTGGCCTACCCGGCAAGAGGCACTGAATACGACGTTTATTGTCTTAGCAGCCACCGCATTCCTAGCCGTTATACTATGGTTATTGGATATGGGGTTATTAAAAGTTATCAATTTCATCACTGGCGTATAGGCATTAACAATGACAGAAGCTACTGAAGCTAAAAAGAGATGGTATGTGGTTCAAGCATTCTCAGGCTATGAAGGCCGAGTTTGTAAATCTCTTATCGAGCACATCAAAATGCACAACATGGAAGACTACTTCGGTGAAGTACTCGTTCCGACGGAAGAAGTCATTGAGATGCGTGCGGGTCAACGTCGCAAAAGTGAACGTAAATTCTTCCCTGGTTATGTATTAGTTCAGATGGAAATGAACGATGAAAGCTGGCACTTAGTGAAAAGTATTCCTAGAGTGATGGGTTTCATTGGCGGTACATCTGATCGCCCTGCACCGATCACTGATCGTGAAGCAGACAAAATTCTTGCTCGTCTTCAAGAAACTACTGAGTCTCCAACGCATCGCGTTATGTTCGAGCCAGGTGAAGTGGTTCGCGTTACTGACGGTCCATTTGCTGACTTCAACGGTACTGTTGAAGAAGTGGATTACGAAAAGAGCCGCCTAAAAGTATCGGTAATGATCTTTGGTCGTTCTACACCAGTTGAGCTGGATTTCAGTCAAGTTGAAAAGAGCTAAGTTTAAATTAAACGATATCGCTCAAATTTAACACAAAATTGATTTGTATGCGGATGCGGATTTTTATATAATCCGCATCCGTTGTTTTACGGGGAGCTATCAACCTGTTGTTGAATAGCGTTTGAACCCAAACTGAGGAAAGTCAAAATGGCTAAGAAAATTGATGGCTACATCAAGCTACAAGTAAAATCTGGCTCTGCCAATCCATCGCCACCAGTTGGTCCTGCTCTAGGTCAAAAAGGTGTGAACATCATGGAATTCTGTAAAGCGTTTAACGCACGTACAGAAAAGATGGAAAAAGGCATGCCGGTTCCTGTTGTTATTACAGTATATACCGACCGTTCTTTCACTTTTGAAACTAAGACGCCACCTGCATCTTTCTTACTTAAGAAAGCAGCTAAGATCAAATCTGGCTCAGGTCGTCCACACGAAGAGAAAGTAGGAACTGTTACTCGCGCTCAAGTACAAGAAATTGTAGAAGTGAAAGCGAATGACATGACTGGTGCTGACGTAGAAGCTATGATGCGTTCTATCGAAGGTACTGCACGTTCAATGGGTTTGGTAGTAGAGGGTTAATACAATGGCGAAGCTTACTAAACGCATGCGCGTGATCCGCGAAAAAGTAGAAGTAACTAAAGCATACGATATCAATGAAGCAGTAGCTCTTCTTAAAGAACTAGCAACTGTTAAATTTGTTGAAAGTGTAGATGTTGCTGTAAATCTTGGCATTGATGCTCGTAAATCAGATCAAAACGTTCGTGGTGCTACTGTACTTCCGCACGGTACTGGTCGTGAAGTACGTGTTGCTGTGTTCACTCAAGGTGCTAACGCAGAAGCAGCTAAAGAAGCTGGTGCTGAACTTGTGGGCATGGACGAACTTGCTGCACAAGTTAAAGCGGGTGAAATGAACTTCGATGTTGTTGTTGCTTCTCCAGATGCAATGCGCGTTGTAGGTCAGTTAGGTCAAATCTTAGGTCCACGTGGTCTAATGCCTAACCCTAAAACTGGTACTGTAACGCCTAACGTTGCAGAAGCAGTTAAGAACGCTAAAGCGGGTCAAATCCGTTACCGTAACGATAAGAACGGTATCATCCACACTACTATCGGTAAAGTGGACTTTGAACCAGCTCAACTGAAAGAAAACCTAGAATCTTTATTGGCCGCACTTAAGAAAGCAAAACCTGCTTCTGCTAAAGGCGTGTTCATGAAGAAGGTTAGCATCTCTACCACTATGGGTGCAGGTGTTACAGTTGAACAGGGTTCTTTAGAAATCGCATAAGTGATCTCTATATATCCGTGAATCGAATCTCGGTTTACGGGTATACAAGTCGCACTGATTGTTTTATAATCTTGCGCCCCGATTTTCATTTTAATCGATGAAGTGGGATTAGGGTTGAAGCTTGTTATTTTCGTTTTTCTTTATGAAAAATAAAAAATACAAGTTTCCGTCCAAGACCGTAGGTGTTTTTCCGGTAAAACTCGTTATGAGTGCAGAAGAACTTAATATCCCCTACGTAGACGGTGTCAGGCCCCAGAAAGAATTCGGTTCTTCTGGACATTCTGCACCGTAAGTTTCTTAACATCATTTTGATGTTAAGTATGGTTAATACTGAGGAATTACCCTCAGGTAGAATCCAGGAGCATAAAGCCAATGGCATTAAATCTCGAAGACAAAAAAGCAATTGTTGCTGAAGTCAACGAAGTTGCCAAAGGTGCACTGTCAGCTGTAGTTGCCGATTCACGCGGCGTTACTGTAGGTGACATGACTGGTTTACGCAAAGCTGCTCGCGAAAACGGTGTTTATATTCGTGTTGTTCGTAACACGTTAGCACGTCGCGCAGTTGAAGGTACTGATTATGAGTGCCTAGGCGAAAGCTTTACCGGTCCAACTTTGCTTGCATTCTCTAACGAGCACCCAGGTGCTGCAGCGCGTCTTTTAAAAGACTTCGCTAAAGGTCAAGAGAACTTCGAAGTTAAAGGTGCAGCCTTTGAGGGAGATTTCATCCCTGCAACAGATATTGATCGTTTAGCGAAATTACCAACTTACGAAGAAGCACTAGCTCAGTTCATGATGACTCTAAAAGAAGCATCTGCTGGCAAGCTTGTACGTACATTGGCCGCTCTACGCGATCAAAAAGAAGCAGCTTAATTTTAAGTACGCTACTTATAAAAATTGAATTCAGAACAATAGGAAATATTTCTAATGTCTATCACTAAAGACCAAATCTTAGAAGCACTTGCTGAAATGTCAGTAATGGAAGTTGTTGAACTAGTTGAAGCAATGGAAGAAAAATTCGGCGTATCTGCTGCAGCTGCAGTAGTTTCAGGTGGTGGTGACGCTGCTGCTGCTGAAGAGAAAACAGAATTCGACGTAATTCTTACTTCTCACGGCGACAACAAAGTTGCTGTAATTAAAGCTCTACGTGGCGCTACAGGTCTAGGCCTGAAAGAAGCTAAAGGTATGGCTGAATCTGCACCAGTTGCAGTTAAAGAAGCAATTTCTAAAGAAGAAGCTGAAGCTCTAGTTAAAGATCTAGAAGCTGCTGGCGCTGCTGTAGAAATCAAGTAAGCTCTTTTATAGACTTACTCACTCAACCCAGTTAGGATTGAGTGGAGGCTGGCGGTTTTTTGACCGTTGGCCTTTTTTGCGCTAAAGCGCAGGCGAAATTTTCACCGTTTATCGCCAGAGTGGTACTGATTAATTAATTCGTATAATCAGACTAAAATACACCAGCAGAGATTACTGGCTGGCTTGTATTATCAACGGTGATGGGCAAACGTGCTGTGGACAAATGTCTTCAGTGTTGGTCACATCTGCTAGCAGAGGAAACCCATGGTTTACTCCTATTCTGAAAAGAAGCGTATTCGTAAAGATTTCGGTAAACGTCCACAAGTTTTGGACATTCCGTACCTATTGTCTATTCAATTAGACTCTTTTAAGAAATTCACCGATCAAGATCCAACGGGTGAACGTGGTTTTGAAGCCGCATTCCGTAGCGTTTTTCCCATCAAGAGTTTCTCAGGAACCTCTGAGCTTCAATATGTAAGCTACACTCTGGGTGAACCAGAATTTGATGTGAAAGAATGTCAAATCCGTGGTGTTACATACTCAGCGCCATTGCGCGTAAAACTGCGCCTTGTAATCTATGACCGTGAAGCGGCTGCAGGCACAGTAAAAGACATCAAAGAACAAGATGTATACATGGGTGATATCCCATTGATGACTGGTAACGGTACCTTCGTTATTAACGGTACTGAACGTGTTATCGTTTCTCAGTTACATCGTTCTCCTGGTGTTTTCTTCGATCACGACCGTGGTAAAACCCACTCTTCTGGTAAGGTGCTTTATAACGCACGTGTTATTCCTTACCGTGGTTCATGGTTAGATTTCGAATTTGATCCAAAAGATGCTTTATTCGTACGTATTGACCGTCGCCGTAAATTACCTGCGACTATCATGCTGCGTGCGCTTGAGTTTTCAACTCAAGAGATCTTAGATATATTCTTTGACCGCATTACGTTTACTGTGAAAAAAGATTCACTGGTAATGGATCTGAATCCAGACCGTTTACGTGGTGAAACTGCAAGCTTTGATGTAAAAGATGCAGAAGGTAATGTATTAGTTGAAGCGGGCAAACGTATTACTGCACGTCATATCCGCCAGCTTGCAAAAACTAACACAACAAACCTTGAAGTACCGGTTGAGTATATTGTTGGCAAACTTTCAGCACAGGATTACATCGATCCAGATACAGGCGAAGTTCTTGTTTCTGCGAACGCTGAAATCAGCTTAGAAGATTTAGCAAATCTATCTCTTGCAGGTATCAAAGAAGTATCAACGTTATTCATCAATGATTTAGATCATGGTGCATACATTTCTGATACGCTAAAACTTGATCCAACGACAAACCGTTTGGAAGCATTGGTAGAAATCTACCGTATGATGCGTCCAGGTGAGCCACCAACCAAAGATGCGGCTGAAGGTTTATTCCAAAACCTATTCTTCTCTGATGAACGTTATGATCTGTCTAAAGTAGGTCGTATGAAGTTCAACCGTCGTTTGGCGATTGAGGAAGAAGAAGGTACAGGCACGCTGTCTAAAGAAGACATCGTTACGGTAATGAAAAAAATCATTGAAATCCGTAACGGTAACGACGAAGTTGATGACATCGATCATCTAGGTAACCGTCGTATTCGTAGCGTTGGTGAAATGGCGGAAAACCAATTCCGTGTTGGTCTTGTACGTGTTGAACGTGCAGTACGTGAGCGTTTAAGCCTTGGCGATTTAGCTGAGCTGATGCCACAAGACTTGATCAACGCTAAGCCAATTTCAGCAGCCGTGAAAGAATTCTTTGGTTCTTCACAGTTATCTCAGTTCATGGATCAAAACAACCCGCTATCAGAAGTAACGCATAAGCGTCGTATTTCTGCATTAGGCCCAGGTGGTTTGACTCGTGAGCGCGCAGGCTTCGAAGTACGTGACGTACATCCGACTCACTATGGTCGTCTATGTCCGATTGAAACGCCTGAAGGACCAAACATTGGTCTGATCAACTCATTAGCGTCATTTGCTCGTACTAACTCTTTCGGTTTCCTAGAAACACCTTATCGTAAAGTTGTTGATAGTGTTATCACTGATGATGTGGAATACCTATCAGCGATTGAAGAAGGTCGCTTCGTGATTGCACAGGCAAACGTTGAAGTTGATGATGATGGTCGCATGGTTGAAGAGCAAATTGCTGTTCGTCACCGTGGCGAGTCTACATTCATGCCAGCACACGAAGTGCAGTATATGGATGTATCACCACAGCAGATTATTTCTGTTGCAGCATCGTTAATTCCGTTCCTAGAACACGATGATGCTAACCGTGCATTGATGGGTGCGAACATGCAACGTCAAGCAGTACCAACATTAGTTGCTGAAAAGCCGCTAGTAGGTACTGGTATTGAACGTACGCTTGCGGTTGACTCTGGTGTTGTTGTTGCGGCCAAACGTGGTGGTAAAGTTGATTATGTAGATGCTTCTCGCATTGTAGTTAAGGTGAATGAATCTGAACTGCAACCAGGTGAAGCAGGTATTGATATCTACAACCTGACTAAGTATACCCGTTCAAACCAAAATACGTGTATTAACCAACGTCCTTGTTGTTCTGTTGGTGATCCAATTGTTCGTGGTGACGTACTGGCTGACGGTCCATCAACTGACTTAGGTGATTTAGCACTAGGTCAGAACATGCGTATCGCCTTCATGCCTTGGAACGGTTATAACTTCGAGGATTCGATCTTAATTTCTGAGCGCGTTGCGCAAGAAGACCGTTTCTCAACGATTCACATTCAAGAGCTGTCTTGTATTGCTCGTGATACTAAGTTGGGTAGCGAAGAGATCACAGCTGACATTCCAAATGTTGGTGAGTCTGCACTGTCTAAGTTAGATGAGTCAGGCATCGTTTACATCGGTGCTGAAGTTAAAGGCGGCGACATCTTAGTGGGTAAAGTAACCCCTAAAGGTGAAACCCAGCTTACACCAGAAGAAAAGCTATTGCGTGCTATCTTCGGTGAAAAAGCTTCAGACGTTAAAGACAGTTCACTGCGTGTACCGAACTCTGTTAAAGGTACCATCATTGACGTTCAAGTCTTCACTCGCGATGGCGTAGAGAAAGACAAGCGTGCGGTTGAAATCGAAGAAATGCATATTGCTCAAGCTCGTAAAGATATGAGCGAAGAGTTTAAGATCCTTGAAGAAGGCATCTTTGAACGTGCACGTAACTTACTTTCTGCGCAAGGCGTTAACGTTGCTGGTGTTGCTGGTAAAGATTTATTGACTCAAGTATTGAGCAATGAAGATAAGCAAACTGAACTTGAGCAACTGGCTGATCAGCATGCTGAAGTTAAAGCAGATTTTGAAAACCGTTTAGACATCAAGCGTCGCAAGATCTCTAAAGGTGATGATTTAGCACCAGGTGTATTGAAGATCGTTAAGGTTTACCTTGCGGTTAAACGTACAATCCAGCCAGGTGATAAGATGGCGGGTCGTCATGGTAACAAAGGTGTTATCTCGAAGATCTGTCCTATCGAAGACATGCCTTACGATGAGCACGGTAACCCAGTTGATATCGTACTTAACCCTCTAGGTGTACCATCACGTATGAACATCGGTCAGGTACTGGAAGTTCATATGGGTGCGGCAGCGAAAGGTGTTGGTAACAAGATTGCTGACATGCTTGAGTCACAACGTGCACTTGCTGAAGTTCGTGGTTACATCAAACAAGTTTACGAACTTGGTGATGAAATCCAACAAAAAGTCGACATCGACAGCTTTACTGATGACGAAGTTCTGCGTCTTGCTAAGAACTTAAAAGGTGGTCTACCTATCGCAACGCCAGCATTTGACGGTGCGAAAGAGAAAGAGATCAAGCAAATGCTTGAACTTGCTGACTTACCTACGTCAGGTCAGGTTGATTTATTCGACGGCCGTACCGGTGACAAGTTTGAGCGTGCTGTAACCGTAGGTTACATGTACATGCTGAAACTGAACCACTTGGTTGATGACAAGATGCATGCTCGTTCGACTGGCTCGTACAGCTTGGTTACTCAGCAGCCGTTGGGTGGTAAAGCACAGTTCGGTGGTCAGCGTTTCGGTGAGATGGAAGTATGGGCACTTGAAGCATATGGTGCTGCATATACTCTACAAGAAATGCTAACTGTGAAGTCGGATGACGTTAACGGTCGTACTCAGATGTATAAGAACATCGTCGACGGTAACCATCAGATGCAGCCTGGTATGCCTGAATCCTTCAACGTATTACTGAAGGAAATCCGTTCGCTTGGTATTAATATCGAGTTAGATCAGGAATAAACACAATTATTGTGTTTGGCTAAGTAATGGTGTCCCGCATAGCGGGGCACCCGGTTTAACTCCTTCAGGAGAGAAACGTGAAAGATTTATTAAAGTTTCTGAAACAACAGAACAAGACCGAAGAATTTGAAGGCATCAAAATTGGCTTAGCATCGCCAGACTTGATCCGCTCTTGGTCGTTTGGTGAAGTTAAAAAGCCAGAAACCATTAACTACCGTACCTTCAAGCCTGAGCGTGAAGGTCTATTCTGTGCTCGTATCTTTGGCCCAGTTAAAGATTACGAATGTTTGTGTGGTAAGTACAAACGTCTTAAGCACCGTGGTGTAATTTGTGAAAAGTGTGGCGTTGAAGTAACGCAGACTAAAGTACGTCGTGAGCGTATGGGTCACATTGAACTGGCAAGCCCAGTTGCACATATCTGGTTCCTAAAATCATTACCATCTCGTATTGGTTTGATGCTGGACATGACACTGCGTGATATTGAACGCGTACTGTATTTTGAATCATACGTTGTGACTGAAGGCGGCATGACTAGCCTTGAGCGCGGTCAAATGCTGACTGAAGAAGCGTACCTTGATTCTTTAGAAGAGTACGGTGACGAGTTTGAAGCAAAAATGGGTGCAGAAGCAGTTCTGGATCTACTACGCGCTATCGATGTTGAGAAAGAAATCGAAGAAATGCGTGAAGAGTTGCCTTCAATTAACTCTGAAACACGTCGTAAGAAGATCACTAAGCGTCTTAAATTACTTGAAGCATTCTTCCAATCAGGCAACAAGCCAGAGTGGATGATCTTAAAAGTACTTCCTGTTCTTCCACCTGATCTTCGTCCATTAGTACCACTAGACGGTGGCCGTTTTGCGACGTCTGATTTGAACGACTTATATCGTCGTGTTATCAACCGTAACAACCGTTTGAAGCGTCTTCTTGACCTAGCTGCACCGGACATCATCGTACGTAACGAAAAGCGTATGTTGCAAGAGTCTGTTGATGCGCTATTAGATAACGGTCGTCGTGGTCGTGCTATCACTGGTTCAAACAAGCGTCCGCTTAAATCTTTGGCCGATATGATCAAAGGTAAGCAAGGTCGTTTCCGTCAAAACCTTCTTGGTAAGCGTGTAGATTACTCTGGTCGTTCGGTAATTACTGTAGGTCCTACTCTACGTTTGCACCAATGTGGTCTGCCTAAGAAAATGGCACTTGAGCTATTCAAGCCATTCATCTACGGCAAGCTAGAAGGTCGTGGTCTTGCAACAACCATTAAAGCTGCTAAGAAAATGGTTGAGCGTGAGATAGGTGAAGTTTGGGACGTGCTAGACGAAGTAATTCGTGAGCATCCTGTATTACTTAACCGTGCACCAACACTTCACAGACTGGGTATTCAAGCCTTTGAACCAGTATTGATTGAAGGTAAAGCAATTCAACTGCATCCACTCGTTTGTGCGGCTTATAACGCCGACTTCGATGGTGACCAAATGGCGGTTCACGTTCCATTAACGCTTGAAGCTCAATTAGAAGCTCGTGCGCTAATGATGTCAACCAACAACATTTTGTCACCAGCAAACGGTGAGCCAGTAATCACGCCTTCTCAAGACGTGGTATTGGGTCTGTACTACACCAGCCGTGAAAAAGTTAATGGTACTGGTGAAGGCATGGCATTTGCTTCGACTGACGAAGTTGAAAAAGCTTATGCTACAGGCGCAGCGGAATTACACGCTCGCATTAAAGTTCGTCTTACTGAGACTGAATTTGGTGAAGATGGTGAAGCAACAGAAATCACTCGTATCGTTGATACAACGGTAGGTCGTGCATTGCTATCACAATTGTTGCCGAAAGGTTTGTCTTTTGACCTTGTTAACCAGAACATGGGTAAGAAGCAAATCTCTAAATTGTTGAACACCTGTTACCGTCAACTAGGTCTTAAAGATACCGTTATCTTTGCTGACCAATTGATGTACGCTGGTTTCCGTTACGCAACCAAATCTGGTGCTTCTGTTGGTATTGATGACATGGTCATCCCAGATGAGAAGTACACGTTAGTTGCTGAAGCTGAAGCTGAAGTTCGTGAAATTCAAGAACAGTTCCAATCTGGTCTTGTAACAGCCGGTGAGCGATACAACAAAGTTATCGATATCTGGGCAAGTGCGAACGAAAAAGTTTCGAAAGCGATGATGGAGAACTTATCTTCTGAAACCGTGATCAACCGTGATGGTGAAGAAGAAACTCAAGCTTCGTTTAACAGCATCTACATGATGGCCGACTCAGGCGCTCGTGGTAGTGCGGCACAGATTCGTCAGCTAGCTGGTATGCGTGGTCTGATGGCGAAACCAGATGGTTCTATCATCGAAACGCCGATTGTGGCGAACTTCCGTGAAGGTCTGAACGTACTTCAGTACTTCATCTCAACCCACGGTGCACGTAAAGGTTTGGCCGATACCGCACTTAAGACAGCAAACTCGGGTTACCTAACTCGTCGTCTAGTAGACGTTGCGCAAGATCTTGTGGTTGTTGAAGATGATTGTGGTACCTACGAAGGTGTGACCATGAAACCACTGATTGAAGGTGGTGATGTGGTTGAACCATTACGCGAACGCGTATTGGGTCGTGTTGTTGCACAAGATGTATTCTACCCTGGTACTGAAAAAGTACTTGCTCCTCGTAATACTTTGCTTGACGAAGCATGGTGTGACCTATTAGAAGAGCAATCAGTTGATGAAGTTATTGTTCGTTCAGTAATCTCTTGTGAAACTGACTTCGGTGTGTGTGCAAACTGTTATGGTCGTGATTTGGCTCGTGGTCATATCATTAACCACGGTGAATCAATCGGTGTTGTTGCTGCTCAGTCAATTGGTGAGCCAGGAACACAGCTTACGATGCGTACCTTCCACATTGGTGGTGCAGCGTCGAGAGCTTCTGCTGAAAACAACGTACAAGTTAAGAATGCAGGTACACTGAAGCTGCATAACGCTAAGTACGTAACCAGCAGCGAAGGCAAGTTGGTTATCGTGTCTCGTTCATCTGAGCTTGCGATCATCGATGACATGGGCCGTGAGAAAGAGCGCTATAAAGTACCTTATGGTACCGTTCTTGAAGCACAAGAAGATGCATCAGTTGAAGCGGGTAACATCATCGCGAACTGGGATCCACATACTCACCCGATTATTTCTGAAGTAGCGGGTAAAGTTAAGTTTGTGGACATGATTGAAGGCGTAACCATGACTCGTCAAACAGATGAGTTAACAGGTTTATCTTCAATTGAAGTGATTGACCCTGCTGAACGTACGACTTCAGGTAAAGAACTTCGTCCAATGGTTCGTCTTGTTGATGCTAACGGTAATGACTTGATGATCCCAGGTACGGATGTTGTTGCACAATACTTCTTACCAGGTAAAGCATTAGTTAACCTAGAAGATAACGCAGACATCAACGTTGGTGACGCATTAGCACGTATTCCACAAGAGTCTTCGAAGACTCGTGATATTACCGGTGGTCTACCTCGAGTTGCTGATTTATTCGAAGCACGTAAGCCTAAAGAGCCTGCAATTCTTGCAGAAATCTCAGGTACGATTGCATTCGGTAAAGAAACTAAGGGCAAACGTCGTCTACAAATCACACCTACAGAAGGCGGTGATACGTATGAGGAAATGATCCCTAAGTGGCGTAACTTGAACGTGTTCGAAGGTGAAAAAGTAGAGAAGGGTGAAGTGATCGCTGATGGTCCAGAAGCGGCACACGACATTCTGCGTTTACGTGGTATCCACCATGTAGCAAACTACATCACTAACGAAGTGCAAGACGTATACCGTCTGCAAGGTGTAAAAATTAACGATAAGCACATCGAGGTGATTGTTCGCCAGATGCTGCGTAAGTGTACTATTACATCGGCAGGTGATACGGACTTCTTAGAAGGTGAACAAGCTGAAGTAGCACGCGTTAACATCGCTAACCGTGAACTCGAAGCACAAGGCAAAGTGCCAGCAACGTTTGAACGTGACCTATTAGGTATCACCAAAGCGTCATTGGCAACTGAGTCATTCATCTCGGCGGCGTCGTTCCAAGAAACTACACGTGTTCTTACCGAAGCGGCAGTTGGTGGTAAGTCTGATCCATTACGTGGCTTGAAAGAGAACGTAATCGTTGGTCGCCTAATTCCTGCGGGTACTGGTTATGCGTATCATCAGAAACGCAACGCAGCACAGGTTGAAGAAGAAACTGAAGTAGCACCAATTTCGGCAAGTGAAGCTGAGCAAAACTTAGCAGATCTACTGAATTTAGCGGGTACTCAAGATTAATCTTTAATGCTTAATCTAAAAAGGCGCCAATTTGGCGCCTTTTTTGTTTAAAGTGAAACGTACTTAATTATAAAGCATCGCATTCAAAGCAAAAAATAACGAAGAAGGGACAGCACCAGCTCCAATTCGAGTGAACATACTCACAGTAAAATGTTTGGCAGAGCTTGCTGAAGTGCTTTTCTCTTTTCGGACTTCCTCTCTAATATCGGTACCTTCCTCAATATCATCAGGTTTACTTTGGTCAGTGCATGCATCAACAACGGCTCCAGCTCCGTTTCCAGCAACGTAAGGGATTACTGCAACGACACCTTTTATGACTTGACACCCGATGTCAAATGCATATTTAGCACACTGTTGAGGCGCGGTATGAAAAGCCGCATAAGCTGGGAGGACAATATTAGCGCCATGATATACCCCCTTGTAGATATTGCTCGACTTTAGGTCTGGATTACAGTTTTCCCCATTTCTTTTCAAGATATAAAGTCCAGAAGATGTGGCAAACGCAACCCCACCACCAAGAGGACCATAGGTGATACCGCTGGAAACGGTAGGCCAAAATACATCTTTTGAATAATTGGTGAGTTCTTGCCCCCATGTTTGAGGAGTGTCAGAAGAAACTGTCATGCTAGATGCTCATGTTTATAACCCTAATCTGCAGAATAATGATTCATTGCTGAACTAAAGATTAATGAACATAGCTTATAAAAATATCTTCTAAAGAGCGTGTTAGTTATAAGGAGAGGGAAAAACGCTGATTAAATCCGGTCAATTAAGGCTTAAACTTACGAAATTGAGATAAAAACTGGCTAAATCTTGACAGTTGCTCAATTGCTTTCTAAAATTCCGCGTCCTAGTGTCAGATCGTCTGTCAGTAGGGCAATAGATTTTTCATACCTTATGTGTCGATTTATAGATCGACAAAGATCGGAGCTATTACATGGCAACTGTTAACCAGTTGGTACGTAAGCCACGCCAGCCAAAAGTTGATAAAACTAATGTGCCAGCGTTGAATGCGTGCCCACAAAAGCGTGGTGTTTGTACTCGTGTTTACACTACTACACCTAAAAAACCTAACTCAGCTCTACGTAAAGTAGCGCGTGTACGTCTAACTAACGGTTTTGAAGTTACTTCATACATCGGTGGTGAAGGTCACAACCTACAAGAGCATAGCGTGATTCTAATCCGTGGCGGTCGTGTTAAAGATTTGCCTGGTGTTCGTTATCACACTGTTCGTGGCGCATTAGACTGTGCAGGTGTAACTGCACGTCGTCAAGGCCGTTCTAAATACGGTGCTAAGCGTCCTAAGTCTTAACTTTACCGTTAAAGTAAGGCCAAGCTAAATAAATTTGTATTCCAGTTTTGGAAATACCTGAAGCATACGGAGAAAAGTTATGCCAAGACGTCGCGTTGTAGGACAACGTAAAATCCTACCAGATCCAAAGTTCAACAGTGAGTTGCTGGCTAAGTTCATCAACGTACTAATGCAAGACGGCAAAAAGTCGGTTGCAGAAAAAATTATCTACAAGGCTTTAGATGTTGTTGCTGAAAAGAAAAGCGAAGATCATCTAAACATCCTTGAAACTGCTCTGGAAAATGTTCGCCCAGCTGTCGAGGTTAAGTCTCGTCGTGTTGGTGGTTCAACTTACCAGGTTCCATGTGAAGTGCGTCCAGTTCGTCGTAATGCGTTAGCAATGCGTTGGTTGGTTGAAGCTGCACGTAAGCGTGGTGAAAAATCTATGGCTTTGCGTTTAGCAGGTGAAATGCTAGATGCGTCTGAAAATAAAGGTACTGCTGTTAAGAAGCGCGAAGACGTGCATCGTATGGCAGAAGCGAACAAAGCATTCGCTCATTACCGCTGGTAATTGCCTTGGCGTGGGTCTTCGGACCCACGCTTTTTTCAAATCCGCTAAAATGGAAATTTTAGCAAAGAGGGTATATTCGTGGCTCGTAACACTCCTATTGAGCGCTACCGCAATATCGGTATTTGTGCTCACGTAGATGCAGGTAAGACCACCACCACAGAACGTGTTCTGTTTTACACCGGTCTTTCACATAAGATTGGTGAAGTTCATGATGGCGCTGCAACCATGGACTGGATGGAACAAGAGCAAGAACGTGGTATTACCATCACTTCAGCGGCTACCACCACTTTTTGGCGTGGTATGGACGCACAATTTTCCGAACATCGTATTAATATCATCGATACACCCGGTCACGTAGACTTTACCATTGAGGTAGAGCGTTCATTACGTGTATTAGATGGTGCCGTCGTGGTTTTCTGTGGTTCTTCAGGTGTTGAACCGCAATCTGAAACCGTTTGGCGTCAAGCCGATAAATACGCTGTTCCGCGTTTGGTATTTGTGAACAAGATGGATAGGGCGGGTGCCGACTATGACCGTGTTGTTGAACAAATTCGCAATCGTTTAGGTGCTACTTGTGTACCTATCCAGTTAAACATTGGCGCCGAAGAAGATTTCAAGGGCGTTATCGACCTGATTAAGATGAAGGCGATTAACTGGAGTGAAGAAGACCAAGGTGCTTCTTTCACACATGAAGATATTCCAGCAGAGCTTGCCGATAAAGCCGCAGAAATGCGTGAATACTTAGTTGAAGCTGCTGCAGAGGCATCAGAAGAGCTGATGGACAAGTACCTTGAAGAAGGTGAATTGTCAGAAGAAGAAATCAAAACAGCACTTCGCCAACGTACTATCGATAATGAAATTGTATTAGCAACTTGTGGTAGTGCATTTAAGAACAAAGGGGTACAAGCGGTATTGGATGCCGTGGTAGAATATCTACCAGCACCAATCGATGTCCCTGCAATTAAAGGTATTGATGATCGAGAGAAGGAAGTTGAGCGTCACAGTGACGACAGTGAGCCATTCTCGGCACTTGCTTTTAAAATTGCTACTGACCCATTCGTGGGAACGTTAACCTTCGTACGTGTCTATTCAGGCGTCCTGCAAGCGGGTGCGATGGTATACAACTCAGTAAAAGAGAAAAAAGAACGGATTGGACGTATTGTTCAGATGCACGCTAATGACCGTAACGAACTGAAAGAAGTTCGCGCCGGTGATATTGCTGCTTTGATTGGTCTAAAAGACGTGACAACAGGGGATACCCTGTGTGATGCACAACATAAAGTGGTTTTGGAACGTATGGAGTTCCCAGATCCTGTGATCACGATTGCGGTTGAACCACGCTCTCAAGCAGACCAAGAAAAAATGGCGATAGCGCTACAGAAGCTAGCTGCAGAAGATCCATCGTTCCGTGTAGAAACCGACCAAGAGTCAGGTCAGACCTTGATTTCTGGTATGGGTGAATTACACCTAGATATTATTGTTGACCGCATGCGCCGCGAGTTCAAGGTAGATTGTAACGTGGGTAAACCTCAGGTTGCTTACCGTGAAACTATCAGTAGCACCGTTGAAGTCGAAGGTAAATTCGTTCGACAGTCCGGCGGGCGTGGCCAGTATGGTCATGTGTGGTTGAAACTTGAGCCTCAAGAGCAAGGCTCGGGTTATGAATTCGTCAACGAAATTGTGGGTGGTACTGTTCCTCGTGAATACATCCCATCTGTTGACAAAGGTATCCAAGAGCAGATGAAGAGTGGCGTTTTAGCTGGCTTCCCTGTGTTGGACGTGAAGGTCACGTTATTCGACGGCTCATTCCATGAAGTTGATTCGAATGAAATGGCGTTCAAGATTGCTGGTTCTATGGGCTTCAAAAAGGGTGCGCTTGAAGCGGATCCGGTGTTGCTCGAACCCTGCATGAAGGTAGAAGTGACTACCCCAGAAGAGTACATGGGTGATGTCGTAGGTGACCTAAACCGTCGCCGCGGCATGATTGACGGGATGGATGACGGCGTTGCTGGCATCAAAATCGTTCGTGCCGTAGTACCTCTATCTGAAATGTTTGGTTATGCGACCGACTTGCGATCAGCGACTCAAGGTCGTGCTTCTTACTCTATGGAGTTTTTGAAGTACAACGGGGCGCCGCAAAACATTGCAAAAGCGATGATGGAAGCTCGAGGCTAAGCTATCGAGTTCCGACACCTGTTTACAGGTACAATATTAACTGATTTATGCCGTCCGGCTTGCCGTCGGACATCCTGAAAAGAAAGGAATAGTAAAGTGGCTAAAGAAAAATTTGAACGTAATAAACCGCACGTTAACGTTGGTACAATCGGTCACGTTGACCACGGTAAAACTACTCTAACAGCAGCTATCTCGCACGTTTTAACTAAAGCTTTCGGTGGTGACGTTAAAGATTTCGCACAAATCGATAATGCACCAGAAGAGCGTGAGCGTGGTATTACAATTAATACATCTCACATCGAATACGATACAGAGACACGTCACTACGCGCACGTAGATTGCCCAGGTCACGCCGATTATGTTAAAAACATGATTACCGGTGCTGCACAAATGGACGGCGCTATCCTAGTAGTAGCTTCTACAGATGGTCCAATGCCACAAACACGTGAGCACATCCTGCTTTCACGTCAGGTTGGTGTACCATTCATCATCGTATTCATGAACAAATGTGACATGGTTGACGATGAAGAGCTTCTAGAGCTAGTAGAAATGGAAGTTCGTGAACTTCTATCTGAATATGAATTCCCAGGTGATGACTTACCAGTTATCCAAGGTTCAGCACTAGGCGCACTAAACGGTGAAGCACAGTGGGAAGAGAAGATTCTTGAGCTAGCTAACGCTCTAGACACTTACATTCCAGAGCCAGAGCGTGCAATCGACGGTGCATTCATTCTACCAATCGAAGACGTATTCTCAATCCAAGGCCGTGGTACAGTTGTAACGGGTCGTGTTGAGCGCGGTATCATCAAAGTTGGTGACGAAGTAGAAATCGTAGGTATCAAAGATACTACAGTTACTACTTGTACTGGTGTTGAAATGTTCCGTAAACTGCTTGACGAAGGTCGTGCAGGCGAGAACTGTGGTGTACTACTACGTGGTACTAAGCGTGATGAAGTTGAGCGTGGTCAAGTATTGGCAGCGCCTGGTTCAATCACTCCACACACTACTTTCGAATCAGAAGTATATGTACTTTCAAAAGAAGAGGGTGGTCGTCACACTCCTTTCTTCAAAGGTTACCGTCCACAGTTCTACTTCCGTACAACTGACGTAACAGGAACAATTGAGCTACCAGAAGGCGTTGAAATGGTAATGCCTGGTGACAACATCAAGATGGTTGTTACACTAATCTGTCCAATCGCGATGGACGAAGGTTTACGCTTCGCAATCCGTGAAGGTGGCCGTACAGTTGGTGCTGGTGTTGTAGCTAAAATCGTTGAGTAATATCGACGTTTAGTTAACACTTAAAAAAGCCGCTTTCGAGCGGTTTTTTTGTGCCTATAGAAAAGGCCAGCTTCACGAGAAGGGTGAGCACGTTAAGTTTTTCAGCCCAATGGCTGAAAAATAGTAAGCGAACGCCGCTTGGCTCTGGCAAGTGGCCGGACTGAGCACATTAAGTTTTTCAGCCCAGTGACTGAAAAATAGTAAGCGAACGCCGTTTGGCTCTGACAAGTGGCCGGACTGAGCACGTTAAGCTTTTTAGCTTAATGACAAATATGCAGTAACCTTCGTTTTCTACTCTTCATAATTTATGAGTTATATAATTTCATGATATTGGCGAGATATCTGTCGCATCGGTTTTTCATTCTCTCTGATACTAAGTTCGGTGAGTTGTGCTTTAATTTCTGAAGACGTTAATTCGGTTTGAGTCGATTGCGTTAGTGAGTCATTAGGTTTTGAAAGCATACTTGGCTCTAATGATTCATGTCTTATAGAAGTCTTTTGTCTATGCAAGCTCATTAACGCCTCTTGAGCTAAAACTTGAAGTTTACGCTCTTGAACTGCAACCACTTCAGTTGTTGCCTCTTGGGCTTCAGCAGTGAAAGTCTGATTTTCTTTAAGGTATGCTAAATAAGCGGTCACAAATGTCAAAAACGCCATTTTTCTTTGTTCAATAAAGTCACTCCTTTCTGAAGCGGTTTGACGGCTCAGTTTTTCGTAGAACTGACATTGAATTTTGATGGCATCCATTGATGCATCAAAACGATCTGATATTTTCGGAGCAGTATGTTCAGTCAAGTTAATTCGCTTGAGAATAGCTTTAATTGGTTCAATTTGTGTCGACGTTGAGAAATAAAACTGAACTAGGGCTATGAGTATTGGTCCGTCTCTCTTTTCTGGAGCATCTAAATCAGCTGTGTTCGTTGGCTTCATTCCCATTTTCGCCAGCTCAGCATTAAACCGATCTAAATTGACTTTAGCGTGAATGATAGAAAGCGTAATAATATGGAAAAAAAGATCTTTATTCTGAACTCTGGCTGTAAAGAATTGCTCCTCAAGGCTTTGGCTCATTAAGGCGTCATCTCCAAGTAGAATGACTTGCTCTCCATTAAGAGGAAACTCATGAAGTTTAAGCTTTGCGAAAACATCCGGCTTAAGCCTGCTTTGTAGCCATTCATATTTGTGTGTAAGCCCAATCTCCATATTCGAATAAGCAGATAAGCCATCTACTGACTCACTTAAAAAAACGGCTTCATGCTCATCAGGTAGATCAAAGTTTCCACGATGAATGAAACAAACACTGTGATGAAGGAGCATGTGTGCTTGAGTTAGGAATTCTTGTTTGGATTTACCACTATGAGTGCACAGTTGTAAAAGTTGATCTATGGCGCCCATAGAAGCTGCTTGATCTAAATCAGGAGAAAATAGTCGTTTCAATCGCTCAGCAGTAATTGAATGCTCAGCTGCAAAAGGTTTCAATAATGTTCTATTTGATGAAATTGACGCAGTCATCAAAAGCCCGAGTGAAATATGTTGTTTTTAATCATAATTTATACACCCGCTACTGGCATAAAAATAAATAAAGTTTCACCTCTCATTCATGTATCTATGTTGATTAAATAAAATGGATTTATGAGATACTAAAAATAAGTGAATCACTAGAGTTAACCTATGTCTTATATCGTCGTGACTGGTGCTACTGGTGGCTTGGCTCAAGCTATCATTAATCTTCTGCTTCAAGGTGATGACCATCTTGTCTTATTGGGTCGAGACACCACCAAACTACAACAATTAAAAGTAGAGTTCAGCGATACCGCTTCAATAGAGAAAGTCAATTTAGAACGTTATTCTGAGTGCGAACATATTTTTTCCCGTCTACTTATTGATCGTGGTACACCAAAGCTGCTGATAAATTGTGCTGGCTCAGGTTTGTTTGGTCAGCTTGATGAACTCAATCCGGTTGATATCGAGAAAAGTCTCACTAATAATCTATTGCCCGTAATCAATCCATGCAAAGCTTTATTCAAATCTATGAAGGTAGCTGGTGGAACTATCGTCAATGTTATGTCGACAGCAGCACTAAAGGGGAAGGCAGGTGAAAGTATTTATTGCGCAGCTAAGTGGGGCGTTAGAGGATTTACTGAGTCACTAAGGGAAGAAGCAAAAGGCTCAAAATTACGCATTGTCTCGATTTATCCAGCAGGGATGAATACAGGTTTTTGGGATAACACTGGTGTTGATTATCCAACTGAAAGTTTTATGTCAGCTCAAGATGCTGCAAAAATGATTGTTAATGCATTACCCCAAGCTGAAAAAGGCTATATCTCAGAGGTTACGTTAAGCCGTTAATTATCGATGTACTTAGATAAATAGTCGTACAAAACAGCCACTTTACGGCTATTTCTCAAATCCTTATGATAAATGAACCAATTTTGTTCTTGATGCCCTTTTATTTGGAATGGTGTTTTTATCAGAGATTTTTCATTCCCGAAAATCGTTGAGGCTATTCCTACGCCCATGCCTTCTGCGACCGCTCCTGCAATGTCGGAAAAGTGATTAGATTGGTAAATGATATTGGTTTGTTCAATGTGTTCGAATAAAGGCTTGAATACAGGAATATGGCGCTTGAATCCGGTTGGCATTATCCATTTATGCTGGTTTAAATCATCAAAACAGGTGGGTAAACCATAGGCTTCTTCATAATCTTTACTGGCATATATCTGAAGCTCTGCAGTCGTTAGTGGTTTTACAATCAGATCATTACTGTTCGGTTTATTTCCTGGACGAATAGCGACATGAACTTTGCCTGCTGCTAAGTCGATGACTTCATCGGTTGCAAGCATTGTTAAATGAAGCTTAGGGTAGTCCTCCATCAAAAATTTAAAACCCTTGTGCATTCTCGTGGCGTAACTGGGAACCGTCGTAATCACTATGTCACCAGAAAGTTCATCGGAGGTATCTTGGATAAGCGCCTCCATTTTAGTGATTTGATGTTGTATAAAAGGCAACTGGGTAAGTAAAACTTGGCCAGCTTCGGTGAGCTGATAACCTCTTTGATGACGAATAAACAATTTCGTAGTAAGGTTTTGCTCTAAACGATCGATGTGCCTTAAGAGTGTTGAGTGGGAAATACCTAAATGTTTTGCAGCTTGACTTAGGCTTCCTGCTTTAGCAACTTCGAATGCGCTTTTAAAATCATCCCAAGAACTGTTCATCCTACCTTCAAAAAGTTTTGTCTATTTATGAACAATAGTTTTCCATATATGTCGATTTTAATCCAACTAAAAACTGGTTAATCTTAAGTCTCTGAATTTGTAGAGATGTAAGTATGCAATTAACGAATACTAATGACCGCTATGGGCTCATTTCAGTTTTGCTCCATTGGTTAATGGCTCTGTCAATTTTTGGTTTATTTGGCTTGGGCTTATATATGGTTGAGCTTAGTTATTATGACGAGTGGTATCGAGGATCATTAGAGCTTCATAAAGCGATTGGCATAATTTTGTTTGCCGCTCTAGCATTGCGGTTAATCTGGCGAAAGTATTCTACGAAACCTCGAGAATTAGCGACGAATACTGCATTTGTTAATAAAGCGGCGAAATGGGCTCACCGAGTTTTATATTTGGTTCTAGCCGCATTATTAATTTCTGGGTATCTGATCTCAACGGCTGACGGGCGCAGTATCGACGTTTTTGGTGCGTTTGAAGTCATGGCACTGCCTAGTATACATGAGCAACAAGAAGACATTGCTGGATTGATTCATTGGGGACTGGCTTGGACTTTGATTTCGTTGGTTGCATTACATGTCGCAGCAGCACTAAAACATCATTTTATCGATAAAGACGAAACGTTAAAGCGGATATTGCCGTAACAAAAAGGGTAAAGGAAAAGATATGAAAAAAGTAACATTATTAGCGGCAACGTTTGCCAGCGTACTTGGTTTTTCAGGTATCGCAAGTGCAGCAGACTATCAAGTTGATGTTCGTGGTGCTCATGCATTTGTTAACTTCAAAATTAAACATTTAGGTTACAGCTGGTTATACGGCCGCTTTAATCAGTTTGATGGTAAGTTTAATTGGGATAAATCAGACCCAAATGCCTCTAAAATTATTATTGATATTAATACCGCAAGTATTGATTCTAACCATGCTGAGCGTGATAAGCATTTGCGAGGAAAAGATTTCTTAAATGTCAGTAAATATCCAACATCAAAATTCGAAAGCACGTCGATTAAGTTTGATGACGCCACTCATGGGACAGTAACAGGCCAGTTCACGCTGCATGGAGTGACAAAAACGATCAGTTTTCCAATTGAAAAATTAGGCGAAGGTAAAGACCCTTGGGGTGGTTATCGTGCCGGTTTTGTAGGTACTACCGACATTAAACTCGCCGATTATGGAATTGATTACAACCTTGGTCCAGCATCAACACATGTCGAGCTTGAGCTCGCTATTGAAGGCATTCGTCTGTAATTGTTCAAAAGAAGCTTCATCACCCGATGGTTTTATTAAGAAAGTGCCGTTCATCAAATGAGCGGCATTTTTTTGATCGAAATGCTATAAAATGCATCGCATACCCTATATAATTGCGAATAATTATCATTAAGATGCAAGGGGTGACAAGAAGATGAAGCGAATACTCACGGGATTATTGATAGCTGGTGGCATTATGTCTACATCAGTACAGGCTGCTGATGAACAAGTAAATATCTACTCGTTTCGTCAACCTTTTTTAATTAATCCGATTCTTGATCAATTTACGAAAGAAACGGGCATTAAAACCAAAGTAGTTTTTGCCAAAAAAGGCTTAATTCAGCGTTTGAAACGTGAAGGTGAACTATCACCGGCAGACATAGTACTAACTTCAAACTTTTCTAAGTTATTGCAGTTGAAAGATGAAAAGTTAACTCAAACCTATGCGATAACGCCTGAGATTAAATCTCAAATTTCCCCGCAGTTCCGCGATTCTGAGCAACATTGGCTAGCCTTAACGAAGCGTGTTCGCAATGTGTATTCATCTAAAGCTCGTGCAGGTGATCTTTCAAGTATGCGCTATGAAGATTTAGCGAAGCCTGAGTTTGCAGGGAAAATTTGTACTCGCAGTGGTAAGCATCCATATAATCTAGGGTTGATTGCTTCTATGATCGCTCACCACGGTGAAGCAGGAACTGAAAGCTGGTTGCGTGGTGTTAAAGCCAATCTAGCCCGTAAACCACAAGGAAACGATAGAGCACAAGTCAAAGCCATCAAAGAAGGATTGTGCGATGTATCATTAGGAAACAGTTACTATCTTGGCAAAATGCTTAACGATAAAAAGCAGATTGCATGGGCCAACGCCGTTAATCTTAATTTCCCGAATCAAACAGATCGCGGCTCCCACATTAATGTATCAGGAGCAGTCATTGCGAAACACGCACCACATAAGGATGCTGCACAAAAGCTCATTAATTTCTTAGCGAGCAATAAAGCGCAGTCACTATATGCGGAGCTGAACATGGAATATCCTGTAAATCCAAGTGTTGCTCCATCAAAGCTAGTAAAAAGCTGGGGTGACTATAAAGCAGATGCGCTTCCGCTTGAGAAAGTAGCTGAATATCGTCCAAAGGCGCTTAAGCTCGTCGACAAAGTTGGTTTTGATCTTTAATTATTAAACTCTGTTTCAGTACTTTACGGCGTTACAGCTTTGGATATGTTGCAACTTTGATCACATCATTTATTATGCCTGTGCGTAACGCCCTAACCCGAGTTTAAAGACTTTATAGTGTCCATTCGAAAAATAGTTAATTCTACTCATTTTCTAAGTTGGCTTACTGCCAGCTTAGTTTTTATTCCGCTACTGGCATTAGTTGCTGAAGCATTTTTCACCGGTGATACAGGCGCTTCACTCGATGACATTCCTGCTAATGTCTTATTGACCTACATTGGCAACAGCATTGGTGTTACATTCATTGCGGTCATTACTGCGTTAGCGATTGCCATTTTACCAGCCTGGTGGTGTAGCCGTTATGAATTTAAAGGGCGTTTACTGCTCACTGTCCTGATGGTGCTGCCCTTAGCTATACCGGCTTATATCAATGGTTACATATTGACGGAATGGTTAGATTTTGCAGGCCCAATTCAGACGACACTACGTGAATGGTTTGGTTGGCAAACCGCACAAGATTATTGGGTGCTCAATATTAGTAATGTCTGGGGGGCAGGGATTGTGTTGGGTTTGGCTCTATACCCTTACCTATTCTTACTTGCTTACACCGCATTCAGGCAGTTGCCTGAAAGCCTCACATCCGCTGCCACAACACTAGGAGCTTCTTCGTCTCGAATCTTTTGGAAAATACAATTGCCAATGATACGTCCAGCTATCGCCGTGGGATGCACGCTGGTAGCTATGGAGGCGCTAGCCGACTTTGGTACTGTGCAGTTATTTGCTGTCAGTACCTTAACGACAGCAGTATATGATACATGGTTGGTATACGGTTCATTGGCTTCTGCTGCCAAAATAGCAGTATTAACACTTATCATTGTACTGTTGTTCGTCATATTGGAGCGCTATAGCCGTAGGCGCCAACAATTCTTTGCTGCAAAAAGTTATCAAGGCAAAAGTAGTAGAGAAAAGGCAAGTGTGACGCAACAAATGGTTATTTGGTTGAGTTGCTTCATTGTTATTGCGATTGGCTTTGTGTTGCCTGTTGTTCACCTTATTCAATACCTCACTGATTATTGGCAACAAAATATTGAAAGTCAGCAGTGGCAATACTTATTGCAAACTCTCAAATTAGCGGCTATTGCGGCAGTGGTTACAGTGATCATGGCATTAATCGTTAATTTCAGTGTCAGGACTCAACCAAGTGCACAAAGCCGCAGTTTACTTAATATCAGCTCATTGGGTTATGCTGTTCCGGGCACTGTGTTAGCGATTGCAGTGCTCATTCCACTAACGGGATTAGATAAGTGGGTCAATACTTGGTTTTACTCACTTACCGAAGAACGTCTAGGATTATTGTTTTCAGGTAGCATTTTTGCATTGATTTTAGCTTACAGTATTCGATTTGCTGCAATTAGCATTGGTCAAGTCAGTTCGGCTTATCAACAAATGCCCACCAATATTGATGAAGCGGCAATGACGCTTGGCGCATCTCGCTGGCGGACATGGACTCAAATTCAATTGCCAATATTAAAGCCTGCTTTGTTGAGTGCGTTAGTATTGGTATTTATCGAATGTATTAAAGAATTACCTGCATCACTGCTGCTTAGGCCGTTTGATTTTGAGACTCTCGCTACGTATGTTTATCAGCATGCATCAGACGAGCAGCTTGAAATGGGAGCTTTAAGCGCCTTAATGATCATTTTATTGAGTCTCACCCCAGTAATTTTTGTTTCTAAGAAAATGGAGCAACTCTAATGACCCAAGACCAACAACAAGTGATTGATGCTCCTGTTTTGAAGCTAGAAAATTTAGATTATCAAATTGAAGGTAACCAGATTGTTTCTGATTTATCTTTGTCATTGAATGCCGGTGAAATTTTGTGCTTACTCGGTGCCAGCGGCTGCGGTAAGACGACGGTATTAAAATTGGTGGCAGGGCTTTTAAAGCCTAATAGAGGGAGTATTGTCATTGCAGGGCAATACGTAGAAGGCAAACAATTTGTGCCGACACAACAGCGCAATATTGGTTTCGTATTTCAAGACTATGCACTGTTCCCACATTTAACAGTAGCTGAAAATATTACCTTTGGTTTAAGTCAACAACCTAAGAAACAACAAGCAGAAAGAGTTAATGAATGTTTGCAGTTAGTGGACTTGCAAAACTATCGTGACCGTTATCCTCATGAGCTTTCTGGCGGACAACAACAACGAGTAGCCGTCGCCAGAGCGCTGGCTCCCAAGCCCAATATTTTATTAATGGATGAGCCTTTTTCGAATATCGATAATCACTTAAAATCAAGCATCATGAAAGAGTTGAGAATGATTTTTAAGGCTCAAGGGATCACGGTGATTTTTGTTACCCACTCTCAGCAAGAGGCAACAGTCTTTGCTGATAAAGTTGCTGAAATGGAAAGTGGAACCATCAAGCGTGCGTTAACGGTAGGTTAAGCTTTTGTCTTATATAATCTGAAGTATGGCTTTTTAGATTAGAGTTTTTCCTTTGTCCATTAAGGTTCACAACGTTTGGGATTTACCTCGTCGTATTTTCCACTGGCTCAATGTTATTTTTGTTTTTGCATTGATTGCGCTCGGATTGCTAATGATGAATAAAGCTTCATTAGGAATTACTGGCACAGATGCGAAAATTGGTCTGAAAAAACTTCATGTATTCATTGGTTATGGTTTCACACTAAACCTTATCATTCGTTTATTGTGGGGCTGGTGTGCACCAAGGCATTCAGCGCTTATCCGCAGACGAGTAACACTAACTGAAATTTCACAATATCAGACAAAGAAGGCTGAAGGACATCGGCCTCAATATATTGGTCATACGCCTCTAGGGCGCATATCGGTCGTGATCATGTTTGTATTACTGATTACCATAATGATTACGGGGTTAGTGAGAGCAGGTACGGATATTTATTACCCTCCTTTTGGTTCAACGGTTCAAACGTTCATTGCAGAGCGAGGAGAAATGCCCTCTAAGATTCGCCCTTATGATGCTACGTTTGTTGACTCGGCTGCGAAGGAGCAGCTTGAACCCTTTAAATCATTGATGGGGAATGTACATCGCTATTCGGTGTACTTATTAATGTTCTTGATCGTTATGCACATTTTGGCAGCGGTAAAAACAGAAATTAAACATCACCCTGGCATAATCTCAGCGATGTTTTCAGGGAATAAACCAATAGAAGGTAAGGCCGAAGATGAATAACTTCAGCCTTAAAAGAGATGAGTTAAATCACTCTTGAGAATTGTTGCTGACGTGCTTTTTCTCTGAAATATTTATCAAAACACATACAAATATTGCGAATAAGCAGGTGACCAGTAGCGCTCACGGTCAGAACTCGGTTATTTAGATTTACAAGCTCATCATTGATAAAGGTTTGAAGCAGCTTTAGATCTTCTGCAAAGTAACTTTCAAACTCAATACCAAGCTGTTGCTCCATCTTGGTCATATCCAGTTCAAAGTGACAAATCAGCTGTTTTATGACTGCACGACGAATTTCATCGTCACGATCCAGTAAGCAACCTTTCCAAAGTGCGTGTTCTTGATCATCAATCGCTCGATAGTATTCACGAACTTCTTTTTGGTTTTGCGCATAACAATCGCCAATTTGGCTGATGGAAGAAACACCTAAACCAAGCAGATCACATTCTTCTTGAGTGGTATAGCCCTGGAAGTTACGGTGAAGTTTACCATCACGCTGCAAGCGAGCGAGCTCATCGTCAGGTTTAGCAAAGTGGTCCATGCCAATAAACTGATAACCTGCACCTGTTAAAGATTCAATGGTTTGATGCAATATTTCGAGTTTAGCGGCTGGGGTTGGCATATCTGCATCTTTAATTTTACGCTGAGCTGCAAAACGAGCAGGTAAATGAGCATAATTGAACACGGATAAACGATCAGGGGATAACTCGATGATGCGGTCAATGGTTTTAGCAAAGCTATCTGGTGTTTGATGCGGTAGACCGTAGATCAAGTCAACGTTTGTCGAAACAAATCCCAGAGCTTTAGCTCGACCAATTAGATCGAAAATAAATTGCTCGTCTTGTTCACGGTTTACTGCAACTTGAACTTGTTTATTAAAGTCTTGAACCCCAACAGAAATACGGTTGAAACCGGCTTCTTTGAGTGTATCCAACATAGACAACTTAATTTCACGAGGGTCAATTTCAATCGAATACTCACCTTCATCAGCGAAGTTAAAAGCAGATTTGAGTTGTTCAGTAAGCCACAAAATTTGTTCTGGTTCTAAATAGGTTGGCGTACCACCGCCCCAGTGCATTTGTGTTACTTGATAGTCTTTGAACAAAGGCGCTCGTTTGATTATCTCTGTTTTTAAATACTCAAGGTATTGCTCAGCTTTATGCTTATGCCGAGTGATCACTTTATTGCAGCCGCAGTAATAGCAAAGCTTAGCGCAAAATGGGATATGGATATAAAGCGATAACTTACGGCTTTTACTGGTTTCAATCGCCGTCAATAACTGCTGGTGGCTGAAACTGTCATCAAACTCTAAAGCCGTTGGGTAAGAGGTATAGCGAGGACCACTGTAGTTGTACTTCTCGATCATTGACTGATCCCAGCTAATTGTAGGTAAATGACTCAAAACCTTTCCTCCGGCTTTAGGGTAAATCTATTGAATTGTGCGAAGTATGCCTTAACTCTACTTTCAAAACTTTGATCTAAAGCAGGTTGTGAATTTGACAGTGATATAAATCATGTGCTTTTTACAGTTTGTTAATAACTCAAAATTTACGATAGGATGTTATAAAACAAGAAAAAACGGAAAAAATAGTATGAAACGAACCCTACTTGCAGCCAGCTTAACGATGATCAGTGTGAATGCATTGGCAGATACCCTTATTTATGCCGGTCAGCTCATTGATGGTAAAAGTGCCGTGCCATCTAAAAATAAGACCATTGTGATAAAAGATGACAAGATCATCGCCATCCAAGCAGGGTTTACATCACCTTCAACGGATGATGTTGTTATTGATTATAGACAGGGTACAGTGATGCCTGGCTTTATCGATATGCATACGCATTTATCTTATCAAGGTGGTCCTAAGTCTTACATGGAGCCATTTACACTGAACCCTGCTGATATTGCGCTTCGTGGCAGTTTGTATGCACAAAAAACACTTGATGCCGGCTTTACCACGATTCGTGATTTAGGCGACTCGGGAAATGCCTCAGTGGCGTTAAGAACCGCTATCGCAAAGGGCTACATTCAAGGCCCGAGAATCTATACCGCAGGAACATCGATTGCAACGACCGGTGGTCATGCTGATCATACTAATGGTCGCAACCTTGAGTTAATGGGTGATCCTGGACCTAAACATGGTGTTATCAATGGCGTCGAGGATGCATTTAAGGCCGTTAGACAACGTTATAAAGAAGGTGCTGATCTCATTAAAATTACTGCTACAGGTGGTGTATTATCAGTAGCCAAAAGCGGTCAAAATCCTCAATTTACAGATAATGAACTTGAGGCTATTGTGGCAGCAGCAAAAGACTATGGCTTTAAAGTCGCCGTTCATGGTCATGGAAAAGAAGGCATTAAACGAGCCATTCTTGCTGGTGTTGATACCATTGAACATGGGACTTACCTTGATGATGAGCTATTCAGTTTAATGAAGAAGCATGATGTGGCGCTTGTTCCAACATTAAGTGCTGGTGCTTATGTTGCAGAAAAAGCAAAAATAGATGGATTCTTCCCTGAAGTGGTTCGTCCAAAAGCCGCCACTATCGGTCCTAAAATTCAAGAAACTTTTGCTAAAGCATATAAAGCCGGAGTAACTATTGCGTTTGGCACAGACGCTGGTGTATTTGCTCATGGTGAGAATGGCAAAGAATTCAAATTGATGGTTGATGCCGGAATGCCTGCAATTGAAGCTATTAGAAGTGCCACTTACGTAGCGGCAGAGCGACTTGGTGAAGTCAATATTGGTCATATTGCTAAAGGAAAGTGGGCCGATTTAGTTGGTGTAGCTGGTGACCCTTTGCAAGAGGTTGAGTTATTAGAGACGCCAAACCTGATCATTAAAGCGGGCAAGGTTTTAAAACAGTGAATGGTGTAAAAAGAGCAGCTTAAGCTGCTCTTTCTCATTAATGGAGTACACTTTCCAATTTAAAATGTTGTAAGCTTTCTGCTTCTTTTAAAATCTCAGCTTCTAACGCAGCCTCAGATTTCATGCGCTGCATATCCAATTGCATACGTTCACGTTTCGGCAATGCTTTACGGTGCTCCATAATGGGATGCTCACGGATCACCTCAAAGTGTTGATAAAGCATTGGATATCGAACATTCACTTGCTCAGTTAATGAAATAACTTCAAATAATCGAGCAATCCGCACGACGCCTTCAGACAGCTCACAGCGATCTTCAAGCATAGCCGCAGCAATATAGCGAACGTCTTCTAAGATAGACTCTTTCTTAGCCTTAGCTTGTTCATGCTTTTGCTGTTTAAGCTGTTCCTTGGCTTGTGTCTGCTGTCGCAGCTGTAACAACAACTTGGTGGCATAAGCTGTAAGACCCACAATAATGATGAAACCAACAATCAATAATGCCGTAGCCATAATTAGTCCTGACGATACATATCTAACGCTGACTCACCTGACTCAAACTGTTGTAACAGCTGTTCGTCTTTATCCGTCGGTGTTGGTTTAATATCATCTTCAGCACTTAAGCCTAATTTGTCCATTAGACGCTCCATTTCGTCTAATTGAGTATTCAACCACTTCTCATCTTCAGCAGCTAATACACGACCTTCTTCCAGCTGATCCAGTAATTGGTTAAGTCTTGGATCTTCTTCCAATTGCAGTAACCGCTGTTGATCACCCAACTTTGGTTGTTTGGGTTTTGGTGAAGAAGCGACTTTTTTAGGGGCTTCAACTGTTAACGAAACAGCTTTTTTACTGCCGTGACGTGGATCTTTTGCTGTGCCAGCAACACGTGAGTCAGATTTCAACTGGGCTTCGTTTTGACGGCTTCCTGGCTTTTTACCATTATTACGTTTCTTTCCGATCACTTGGCGATCGGCTTTTTTGGTTCTTGGCGCATGCTTAGGTGCATTTTCATTTACTTTACGAGTTTTTTTACTGCGTGCCATAGTGTTCTTCAGAGAGCTAATGGATAGGAAATTGAGCGTATTGTATCACAAAAGAAAAAGGCTGCAGATTTGACTCTGCAGCCTATAGTTTTGAGTGTCAAGGACACCTTATTCTTGATCCCAAGTATCCATACTTGCGTAGCGACGCTCCCGGTCGGTATCTTGACTAACAGCTTTCCTTGCATCGAACTTATTATTATTGGTCTTCCAGACGCTTTTTGTTAGTGTCACTACCGTGACTTTTAGATTGACGACATGTGTCATCAGTACATCGTCTGTGATGCAAAATAAACCATCCATGTTATTGTTGATGTGAGTGCATTTAGCTTGCTCTTGCTGAATCCTTCAACTCGAAAAAGTAAATACCTCAAAGGGCGTAAGGCAATGCAAAAATGCGAAGTGACTAAAATTAGTCGTTCCTTACAATGTTGATAACCTGGGCTTTAAATGAAAGCCTCGACTCTTATTATTTTTAGAGAGCGGTTTTAACGAATGTTATTATTATTAGTTTAACTTTATTCTTATATCTTAAATGTTGTGTCCGAAATCTGTTCAATAGATAAATGTTATTTTTTTATGAACAGTTGGGCTTATCTCGGTACAGGGCGCATTAAACCCAAGTTACAAAAAAATGTCAATAAATTTAAATTTAAATTGACGTTAACGTAAACGATAGTCTGTTGGTTTTAAAAAAGGGTGTCACAACACACCCTTTTTTTAATCAATCACTTATTACTTTAAAGAAGCAATATATTTAGTGATGGCATCGATATCGCTATCGTTAAGTTTTTTCGCAACACCTTCCATCATACCATTCAGATCATTATGACGCTGACCAGCTTTGAACTTATTAAGCTGTGCTTTGATATAAACAGCGTGTTGACCTGTAAGAGAAGGAAAGCCTGCCAGTCCCATACCTTTACCGGCTGGACCGTGACATGCCATACAAGCTGGGATGCCGCGCTCAGCGTCACCTGCTTCGTACAGTTTCTTGCCTATTGCAGGAAATTCAGCTGCAGGAGTGTGAGTAACTTTTTGGCTTGCGAAGTAAGCGGCTAGATCAGCCATATCTTGATCGCTTAATGCCATAACAAAACCAGCCATAATAGGGTCATTACGACCTTCTTTGCCACCAGAGGTAGCTGCTGATTTAAAGTCATGTAATTGTTTGGTTAAGTAAGGGGCGTGTTGACCGGCTAACTTAGGGTACAGAGGTACCATACTGTTCCCGTCCATACTGTGACAGGCGGCGCAGATGGCAGCTTTTGCTTTACCGGCTTCTGCGTTACCTTCTGCAGCTTGTGCAGACACAGAAAGTGCGGCAAAGATAACAGACAGCACTAAAACTAACTTTTTCATGGCGTTCCTACTTCTTTTTAAGAAATATTGTCCTGAGCTTACTAGGATGACCCGCAAGCGTGATAACATACAAATATTGTGATCAAGCTAATATTCTACACGAAAACGTGGAAAAGTAAGCAATCCTTGAATAATTATAGTATTGCGATTGAAAATTGGAGTAAATAGTGGCTGACCAAGAGTTAGATTTTCGTAAAGCTAAGTTTCTAATCAGTGCCCCAGACATTGCACATTTGGATCAGCATTTGAACGCTGAACAGGGTATAGAAATCGCTTTCGCTGGGCGTTCTAACGCAGGTAAGTCGAGTGCACTAAATGCACTGACTGAACAAAAAAGCTTAGCAAGAACCAGTAAAACACCAGGTAGAACTCAATTAATCAATGTTTTTGAAATAAATGAACATTGTCGTTTGGTGGACTTACCAGGATACGGCTTTGCTCAAGTCCCACTTGCTTTGAAAAAAAAATGGCAACAAGCCTTAGGTGAGTATTTACAAGAGAGATCAAGTTTAGCCGGAGTCGTGGTGTTGATGGATATCCGTCACCCTTTGAAAGATCTTGATATGCAAATGATCGAATGGGCTGTAGAGAGTGAGCTACCTGTTCTGGCTTTGCTGACAAAGGCCGATAAGTTAGCGCAAAGTGCTCGTATGAAAGCAGTTAATGAAGTTCGAAAAAAACTGGCTAGCTTTGATACAAAAGTGCTTGTTGAGCCATTTTCGTCAACGAAAGGTTTTGGAAAGCCTAAAGTATATAATGTACTTAATTCTTGGTATCAAAATCATATGGATACTATTGAGCCTGAAGCATCAGAATGATTTTAACTTCGCTCGATGAAAGCCGACATACATTGTCGGCTTTTTTATTGAAAAATGTTTAGGCATAAAAAAACCGGTAACAATCGTTACCGGTAAAAAATAAATTAGCTCTTTTGGGGAGAAGCTAAAAATTTCAACAAGACTCAAGTTCCATCAAATACATTTGATGGCGCTCAACAAGACACAGCATACCTGAAAATTTCAAAAATTAAAGTAAAAACTCTAAACTGTTTTTGTGAGTTTAAATGGCTATTTAAACGTATTTTAATACTGTTGTTTTAAACGCTTCATAACCATTTGAACTTATGTAATTCTTTTGTCTTCGCATGACTAAATTTGATGGGAGTGATGTCTGAAATAATATTAGAAATTGTGATCTAGAAGAATATGAATATTGATAAATGATAAATTACAGACGAAAAAAAGCCCCAGCTAAAAGCTGAGGCGCCAGAATTTGGCTTATCACTTAAAGTGATTAAATAAAGGTCTGAAAGATAGAACATCTTAACCTCTGTACCCTACGCCGATAATATTAATCGCTTTGTTTCAAATTGAAAAACAGTTTTTACAAAAACGATGCAATTATGTGAACTCGATCTAGGTTCTAATCAAGTAATCACCTTTACCTATCCATTTATATGTTGTGAGTGCTTCTAGCCCCATAGGGCCTCTGGCATGTAATTTTTGTGTAGAGACAGCGACTTCAGCGCCTAATCCAAACTGAGCGCCATCAGTAAATCGAGTGCTAGCATTCACGTACACTGCGGCAGAGTTAACTTGATTGAGAAACTGTTCAGCATGCTGTAAGTTGTTGGTCAGAATACTGTCTGAGTGACTCGCATTATGTTCACGCATGTGAGCAATGGCCGCATCAATATTTGAAACAATTTTAATACTTAGCGTATTATTTAACCATTCTTTATCGTAATCACCTTGTTCTGCTAAACGGACATTGTCATTGTTAATCATTGCTTTAGCTGATGCTTTATCAACAACAAAGAATACTTTGCTTGAAAGTGTTTGTTGTAGTGTTGGCAAAAGCTGACTAGCAATCTTTTCATGAACTAAAAGGGTGTCAAGTGAATTACATGCCGATGGACGATGCAGCTTTGCATTGTTAATGAGTTGAACTGATTCGGTTATTTCTGCACTTTCATCGACGAAAATATGGCTAATACCAAAGCCACCAATAATGACCGGGATGGTACTTTGCTCCTTGCACATAGTTTGAAGTAGAGGGCCACCTCGGGGAATAATCATGTCGATGTAAGTGTCCAGTTTTAATAAGTCAGCAATCAGTTGTCTGTCGGTATTCTCAATATATTGAACCGCTGAGTCTGAAATACCTACTTTTGATAATGCCTTATGAATAACTTGAATTAATGCGATATTCGAATGTAATGTTTCTTTACCACCCCTCAAGATACAGGCGTTACCTGTTTTTAAACATAAAGTGGCAATATCAATGGTGACATTTGGTCTTGCTTCATAAATGACACCAATCACACCAAGTGGTGTACTTCTTTGGCTGAGAGTTAAGCCATTCGCAAGCACTCTTAAGTTTTGTTCAGAGCCGATAGGGTCGTCCAAAGATATGACATGGCGAATATCATTGATGATGGCTGTAAGACGTTCAGGGTTGAGCAGTAAACGGTCTTGTAAAGCACTCGGAGTCTTTACTTGTGCTGCAAGCTGCATATCTTTAGCGTTTGCAGCAAGAATTTGGTCAGTGTTAGCCTCTATCTCTTTTGCTATCATGGCTAACGCATCATTTTTTACTTTTGTTGGAAGACTTGCTAGCTCGATACTGGCTTGCTTTGCTGCTTCTCCGATGGCCTCTAATTTTTGCTCTTTCATATAACGTTACCTTAGAAAATCACTAAATCATCTCGGTGCAGGGCTTCAGTGCCATAGTCATAACCCAATAAGTCATGGATTTCATTGCTGTGATGACCAATGATCTTGGTTAAGTCGTCACTGGAGTAACTGATAAGCCCTCGAGCAATTAAAGTGCCTTGAAGACTCTTAATGCGTACTACTTCGCCGCGGTTAAATGTGCCAGAGACTTGAGTGATACCTTTAGCCAATAAACTGCTGCCGTTTTGTGTTATTGCCGTTATTGCACCATCATCAATTGTCAGTTCGCCTGATGCAGTTGGCCCTGCCAGAATCCACTTTTTACGATTTTCGAGTGCAGTGTTAGAGGCTGAAATAGTAGTGCAATCAGCACCACTAACTAAGCTATCTAAAATCGCATTGCTGGATAAGCCTGATGTGATGATCACTTCAATGCCGGCTCTTGTAGCTACATTAGCGGCTTGCAATTTAGTCAGCATTCCGCCAGTGCCAAGTGTCGAGTTACTGCAAGTTGCAATTCTCATTAAATCATCATCAATGTCATTTACTCTTTTGATTAGCTTAGCGTCAGGGTTGTTATTCGGATCGCAACTGAATAAACCCTGTTGATCAGTTAGCATTAGCAGTTTATCTGCGCCGCATAGAATCGCTGCAAGTGCTGAAAGGTTATCGTTATCGCCCACTTTTATCTCGCTGGTGGCGACGGCATCATTTTCGTTAATAATAGGAATAATATTGTGAGTCAGTAGTGCTTGGACCGTGTCACGGGCATTCAGAAAACGCTCTCTGTCTTTCAAATCAGCACGGGTTAATAGCATTTGGCCGATTTTTATATCGTACAATCCGAAAAGCGTCTCCCATGTATGAATAAGTTGGCTTTGACCTACGGCTGCAAGTAGCTGCTTGTTTGCCATAGAGTTATTAAGATGAGGAAACTCAAGGTGCTCACGGCCAGCTGCAATGGCACCAGATGAGACCAATACGACTCGATGACCAGATGATTTTAGTTGCGCACATTGACGAGATAGCTCAACCATATGAGCACGATTAAGTGCTTGAGTACCAGTGGTTAAGACGCTAGTACCAATTTTAATGACGAGTGTAAATTGACGAGCAGGAAGTCCGGCGTGTTGATTCATATGCTCATAGTTTGGAGAACCCTAACTATGAGCATAGAAAATTCAGCGGACTTGTAAAATTAATTTTAGTTTTACAATATTCTTTTAATGCAGTTTAGTGTGCTTGTTGCCAGTTATCTCCCAGGCCTGCTTCTGCAAGTAGGGGGACATCGAGTTCAGCAGCCTTAGCCATTAGCTCACATACTTTTTGTTGTAATGATTCAGCATGTGCAGCATCAACTTCAAACACCAATTCATCGTGTACCTGCATCAACATAGTGATTTCACCATGAGTTTCCGACTCAATCCAGTCTGACACGATTATCATTGCCTTTTTGATGATATCAGCGGCTGTCCCTTGCATAGGAGCATTAATCGCTGCGCGTTCTGCCGCTTGTCGTCGCATGGCATTTCGGGCATTAATTTCTGGCAAGTATAATCTGCGGCCAAATAACGTTTCAACATAGCCTTTTTCTGCCGCCAGTGCTCGAGTCTCTTCCATATAACGTTTTACACCCGGGTATCTTGCAAAGTAGGTGTCGATATACGATTGCGCTTCTGCACGTGCGATATCTAACTGTTTGGCTAAACCAAAAGCTGACATACCGTAGATCAAACCAAAATTCACGGCTTTAGCACGGCGACGTTGCTCCGTTGTTACCTCAGAAAAATCAACATCAAATACTTCAGCCGCTGTTGCGCGGTGAATGTCTTTACCTTCTGCAAAAGCATCGAGCAAGCCTTTGTCTTGAGATAAATGCGCCATGATGCGCAGTTCAATCTGTGAGTAATCCGCAGCAAGAACGCATTTACCTTCAGGAGCGATAAAGGCTTGGCGAATACGTCGGCCTTCTTCAGTTCGAATTGGAATATTCTGTAAGTTCGGGTCGCTGGAAGATAAACGCCCTGTAGCTGCATTGGCTTGGTGATAGCTGGTGTGCACACGGCCTGTTTTGCCATTGACCATCAGTGGTAACTTGTCAGTGTAAGTGCTCTTTAATTTAGATAGACTGCGGTGTTCAAGAATGATTTTAGGTAAAGGGTAATCTAGCGCAAGTTCTACCAAAACGTCTTCTGCAGTAGAAGGTGCGCCTTTGGGGGTTTTTTTGATGATCGGATAACCGAGTTTTTCAAAAAACAGAGCTTGAAGTTGCTTTGGTGAACTCAAGTTAAACTTTTCACCGGCAATTTCATATGCTTGTTGTTCTAATTCATCTATTTTTTGTGCTAACTCTTGGCTTTGCTGACCCAAAAGCATGCTGTCAATCAGAACACCATTGCGCTCCATTTTAGATAAGATTGATAACACTGGCATTTCGATATCGGTAAAGATGTTGGTAAGCTCAGGAGACTTTTCTAAGCGACTCCATAAATGCTGGTGAAGACGTAATGTAATATCGGCATCTTCAGCGGCATAAGGGGCTGCTTGCTCCAATGAGATTTGATTGAAAGTGAGCTGTTTAGCTCCTTTACCTGCAACCTCTTCAAAGCTGATAGCTTTATGGCCTAGGTATTTCAGCGCCATACCGTCCATATCATGACGAGAAGCAACGGAATTAAATACGTAAGACTCTAGCATGGTATCGAATTCAACGCCTTTCAGCTCAATACCCACATTCGCCAGAATGGCGATATCATATTTCAGGTTTTGACCAACTTTTTTAATGGCAGGGTTTTCTAAAATAGGTTTTAGTTTGGCAATCGTGCCGTTAAAATCCAGTTGCTGTGGTGCATCTAAATAATCATGAGCTAACGGCAAGTAAGCGGCTTTACCTGCTTCTATTGCAAAGGACAGTCCGACAAGCTTCGCATCCATGTAATTGAGGCTAGTGGTTTCTGTATCTAAGCAAATTAGCTCAGCAGCTTCGAGTTGTGTTAACCACTGACTTAATGACTCTTCAGTTAAGATCGTATCGTATTCAGCGTCAATGGCTTCAGGCTGAGCTTCATCATCGTCAGTGACTTCAGCTTGGTGATTAACAACGCCTGAACTGGAATCAAGCAGCTCTGCGAGCCAACGTTTAAATTCCATTTCCCCAAAGCATTTAATCAGTTCATCTTTATCTTGTTCTTTGTGGATAAGTTCTTGCCAAGGTTGTTCAAGTTCGACATTAATTTTGATGGTCGCAAGATCGTAAGACAGTTGAAGTGCTTCAGCATTATCTCTAATTTTAGTTGGCATCGACTTTGAACCACGGAAAGTCACTTGAGTGACTGCGTCCGGATCGTCGAGTAACTTCGCCACGCTACCAACACCTTGAAGCATCGCTAATGCTGTTTTTTCACCGACGCCAGGCAACCCCGGAATGTTATCGGCTTTATCGCCCATTAGCGCCAGCAAATCGATGATCAATTCCGGGCCAACGCCGAACTTATTGGTGACTTCTTTTGCTCCCATAATGGTGTCCGTCATTGTGTTGATGAGAGTAACGTTTTCATCAACCAATTGCGCCATATCTTTATCACCGGTACTAATCAGGACATTTCGACCTTCTTTACTGGCATTAACGGCGATGGTACCAATGACATCATCAGCTTCTACGCCGGGTATGGAAATTAATGGCAATCCCATTGCTTTGATGATCCGATGAAGTGGCTCTATTTGAGAGCGTAAATCGTCCGGCATGGGTGGGCGCTGAGCCTTATAATCGCTGTACATGTCATTTCTGAAGGTTTTGCCTTTAGCATCAAAAATGACTGCAATATGTGACGGAGAGTACTGTTTTAATAAGCTACGAAGCATGTTTACGACACCATAAACGGCACCCGTTGCTTCACCTTTTGAGTTGGTTAAATGTGGCGGCGCATAATAAGCACGATAAAGGTATGAAGAACCGTCTACTAGGACGAGTGGGTTTTCAGCAATCGTAGGCATAAGTTATTAATAGTTTAAAAAGAAGATGAATAGTGGAATAGTCTGCCACAGACAATAAAATTCAGCTACGAAAAAACACCTTCAGCCTGTGGATAAGTCTGTGGGTTTTAATGAGTGATCCTGTTGAACGATCTATGATCTAATATCTGCTTTAGCTGTAACTAATTGAAAAATAAATATTAGTATTTGTTTTTACTAAAGGATAGTTTAGCTGGAATTATCATCGAAAAATGTGGATTTTGTTTTGATCATTATTTTCATCCATGAAATGTTATTAAGATCTTGTAGCCTTAAGGCATTTAAATAAGTTAGCATGATTTTTAGACAAATCAATCATAAATTAACCAACTTTTAACAAATTTTAGATTTATAGGTAGGAGTTATGAAACGAGTCGCTGTATTACTGAGTGGTTGTGGTGTTTTTGATGGAACTGAAGTACACGAGGGCGTATTAACATTATTAGCCATTGCACAGGCTGGGGCAGAGTACGAGTGTTTTGCGCCAAACGAAGCTCAAATGCATGTGGTGAATCATTTGACTGGTGAGGTTGAAGAATCTCAACAACGAAACGTTCTCGTTGAATCTGCTCGGATCGCTCGAGGGGAGATCAGCGATGTAAGTAAGATTGATGTCGAACAGTTTGATGCTTTGATTGTTCCTGGTGGTTTCGGTGCAGCAAAAAATTTAAGTGATTATGCGGTAAGTGGTGCTGACTGTGAAGTAAAGCCACAGGTAGTTCAAGCTATAGATAAATTTAAAACAGCCAATAAACCAGTTGGGTTTATGTGCATTGCGCCAATTATGATCCCAAGAATATATGGTCCTAAAGCCAAGGCGACGATTGGTAATGACGAAGATACGGCATTTGCATTCAACTGTATGGGTGGTCAGCATGAATCAACGGCTGTTGATAACATTGTGATCGATGAAGAAAATAAAATTGTGAGTACACCAGCTTATATGCTGGCGAACTCAATTTTAGAAGCGAACGCAGGGATCAGTAAGTTAGTGAATAAAGTCATTGAAATGACTTAAACGTTATCTTTGGGTGGACGTCGACAGTCTACCCAGCCTTGAATTAAACCTACGACAAAACCAGCTAAGTGAGCACCATTACCAATCGGTAAAGGTAATAAACCACTCAATCCTAAAACGATCCAAGCTACAGACACGATGATTAATGCTGGTGGCATAATCAGACCATAGTCAGGCCGTTTTCGGCTGATAACCCAGACGTAAGCCAATAATGCATAAACTACACCTGATAGGCCCCCAAAATTTGGGCCTGACATCCAGTATTGCACGGCATTGGGTAGAATTCCCCCCGCAATGATCAGTGTTAAGAGTGGCGTGATGCCGATTCTTTTTTCGACTTTCCCACCGAAATACCACCACCAGAGCAGATTAGACAAGATGTGACTGAGCGAGAAATGGATGAAAATGGGGGTGATTAAGCGCCAAACTTGACCCGAATTGTCGGAATTTGTGGCACCATAAAACGATAAACTTTCATACAGCTCCTGTCCAAACCCTATGTTCATCAAAGCAAAAATAGCCACACAAATAAAGAAAATAGACAATGAAAACGGGCCACTTTCAGCTAAAAACTGTCTCACTAAAGGCGTGCTTGACGAACCATAATTGAACTGAGTGTTGGTATCACCAACTTCCCAAGAAGACTGGGTATATTTTGAATGAAATGGTTGCTGCATAAAGGCTTCAAATTCATTTTGAACCTCGTTAACCATATTCTGGTCTGCAATGAATATCTCTACACCAGATTCAAGCGCATTGAGATGGCACTCAACATTGTGTTGCTTCATATAATCATAAAAGGTTTGAGCAACCCTTTCATTTGGGCAAAGTCCAATTAAATGCATAGGCTATCCACACTGTTTATATTGAGGAAACGATTAATTGATTGTTTTATCGCTACTTTTAACCAAGTAGGACCATGATCTGTCATATCATTATGGCGGGATTTTTTAATTGTCACCACACAAGCCTGATATCGTTTAAGTTCTTCTTCTGTATATAACACGTTAGGGTCAGCCGGAAAGTCAGAACCTCTGATTGATAGCACCCTAATGTCTTTTACACGAGGTAACGGAACACGGCGATGATCCAAAGTGATCAATGTATGAACGTGATTAGAGATATTTCGAATATACCAAGCACCAATATCACCACCATTTGAATGACCGACCAGAGTTAAATGCTCAAAGTTGAGCTCAGGAAATGTAGAGGGTAGTGTTTTAATGACATAACGTAAGTTTTCAGCTCCTCTCTGCCAGTTCTCTGCACGAGTTTCTAGGTATGGTTGGGCGGTTGATAATGGTGGATCGGTTTCTCGTTGGTGTTGAACAGTTACCACAGCGAACTGGTTATTCAACAGCGTGTCAGTAATGAATTGGTATTCTGTGTGCAATACACCATACCCAGAACTTATTATTGCAACGTTACAAGGTGATGATGCTTTACAGTTGTTCTTTTCTGGCAATGCAATCGTAATCGAAATTGGACGTTGCCGATTTGCATCAAAAAGAACCTGTTGTGTCGCTTGTGAGAAGAAAGAAAAGAGTAGGCAAATGAGTACAAACAAGGATCGTAGGGTTACCATGGCCACTTACATTTTTATCCATAAATGAAAGCAGTGTAACGGATTTATTCTCAAGTTCTATAATTTTCATCATGATAGATATCAAAGAAAAATGAGCGCAATGTCGAAAACTTCTCCTGCAACAAATCCGATACTGATACTCAGTTCAACCAGTATTGCGGCTTGGTTATCTTCTAAATGGTCAATGCCTTCTCCGTACATGTGCATTATTACTTGTTATATTTTGACCAATATCTATGCCCATGAAATCTATTTAAAAACTACTGAGCGAATCACTGGAGCGCTTCTCGGTATTTTCATTTTAAATTTGATTGTGAGTTTAGGAAGTAACTTTATTCTGATACAGCAGGCGTTGTTTCTGATAGCAATTTTGGGGTGTTTTTATTTGTATTTTATTCGTTTTCGCCCATATGCAATGCTTATTTGTTCGATTGTTCTGGCATTCACGATGGCCGCTGAATTGAATTCATCTGCCAGCTTTGCGCTCTCGCTGGGAGAGAGTTGGACCTTGGATGTACTACTAGGAAGTGCCATTGCGGTTTCGACTAACCTTTTAGTGAAAAGCTGGAAAGATATTGGCAGGGTTGCTCCGATTGACAACATTCGTTTTGAAATCGAATTACTGACAACCTCGCTAAAGCAGCGCAGTTCGTTTCGAAAGTCATTTATTTGGGATGTGAAAGCCTTAATTAAATCTATCCGAATCATATTAATATTTTTTGTGGTCGTTATAGTTAATCAAATTTCCGGGTTGCAATCTTTGACGGTGCAGGCACTGATTGGTGCTGCAGTTGTCTCTATACAGCTGACTTTTGAGCACAGTCATACTAAATTTTTCCATAGAGTCTTTGGTGCCGGTTTAGGCGTGCTTTTTTCGTTAGCGACATTACAAGTGATTCATTATTACCAATTGCAGATTAACTGGGTGTGGATACTTGAAGGTTGGTTGTGCATTTATTTGCTGTTGATGTGGTGGCAACCATCTAGGAAATATTTCTTTTTTCAGGCTGGATTAGTCACCATTATGTTGTTAACAGGTGTCAGTGGTGCACATGTTCAATCAATTGATATTGCTTGGCAAAGAACCTTAGGCAACGCTGAGGGCGGCATTATCAGCTTAATTTGTATTATTCTAAGCGACCGTTTATTTAAGCTTAACGAGGATCTTGATGGATGATCACTTCGGCGTATTCAAATTCTGCAGAAATGCTTTTCTCGGCTTGGTCTGCAATATCATGAGCTTCTCTTAAGCTTAGGTTGCCATCAAGTTCAAGATGCATTTGAACAAATACTGTCTTGCCTGATTGGCGAGTACGTAAGTCATGATAGCCTTCAACTTTGGGATGTTCAGTAGCAATTTTGATAATTCGCTGTTGTGCTTCTTCGCCTAAATCTCGATCCATGAGCTCATGGATCGAGTGGTAACCTAAGTCAAGACTTTGCCAACCAAGATAAAGCGCTATTAGAACAGCAAACAAACCATCTGCCCACCAAAAACCATATTGAGCAAGATATAAAGCAACTAACACCGCTGCATTAAGCATGATGTCACTGGTGTAGTGTACCGAGTCGGCCTTAATCACTTTACTGTTTGTGTGCTTGAGTGCCTGTCGTTGTAGAAGTACTAATCCTAGAGTCAGAATAATGGCAAAGATACTGGTCCATATGCCAATCGTGGTATTAGTCACACCAGATGGGCCGATAAGGCGTTCTCCACCATAAAAAAGTAATAAAAATGCCGTGCCTAATATAAATGCGGATTGTGCCAATGAGGCTAATGGTTCTGCTTTACCATGACCAAATTTATGATCGTCATCAGCTGGCGTAATGGCATAGCGAAGTGCAATAAAGTTAATGACTGAAGCACCTGCATCAGCGAATGAATCGGCGAGTGAGGCCAACATACTGGCACTGCCAGAATAGAGCCAAGCAAATAATTTAACGACGATCAGGATCAGAGCCACAATCACTGAAGCTCGGCTGGCGAGTTTGACCCAAAAATCATAATTTGAGGATTGGTGCATGGCATAAAACTAAGATGGTTACAGTATTCATAATAGTAAACAACGGCCTTAGTTTATGCCAATAAACCAGAAATAATTAACGCTTATTTTTGAAGTTCGTCTTTAATTCTTCAGCTTTAGCTTGTTGTTCAGGCGTCAGTAGTTGATAAAGATCGTGTTGTAACTTGATACGAGCAACAGCATTATCAAGGCGTTTGCCACTGTTTTGAGAAACCAAGTCTTTGGCTGCTTGTTCATCAAAATTGTCCGCTTTTACTAATGCCTGAACTTGATTAAAGTGTGCTTGACGATCATCTACGGATGCGCGGCTACTCTTCATTTCTTTTTTATAGCTCTTTACTAAGCTTTTAGCTTGTTGCTTTTGTTCATCCGTTAGATCAAGTTTACGCATCATTTTCACCATTGGTACTTTGTGGTGCCCTCGATAATGATCGTGTCCTTGACCTGCTAGTACCGTTGGTGCAATGCTTGTGGCGCCAAATGCGATCATTAATGCCGTTAATTTAGCTTTAGTTGAAGTTTTCATATCGTGCTCCTTTCATTTGTCTGGGATTAAGCTTACAGAGCTGAACGTAAGGTTGACTCGGTGTTAAGTAAAGGTATGTAAATGTTTGATTATCAATTTAAAGCTATTGTTAAAATGCTACTATCAATAGTACGTTCAAACTGATTTAACCATTCAACAAGAAGAGGTAGCCATGAATAAAATATTGCTGATTGATGATGATCATGGTTTAGCTGATTTGCTCGCTCAGTTGTTAGAGTTGGAAGGATTTGAACTGACACTGGCCTATGATGGTCAGCAAGGTCTGGATAAAGCGTTAACTGGAAATTATGATCTAATTCTGTTGGATGTCATGTTACCTAAGATGAATGGTTTTGATTTGCTAAAACAACTCAGGCTTAAGAAACAAACCCCGGTGCTGATGTTAACAGCAAGAGGCGATGAAATTGATCGCGTGGTGGGTTTAGAGATAGGAGCAGATGACTATTTACCCAAGCCATTCAATGATAGGGAGTTGGTGGCAAGAGTCAGAGCGATATTACGTCGCAGTTTAATTACCGCCGCTGGCGAAACCGCATTATCAGATGAAACGACGTCGTACGAAGATTTAACTCTGGATCCTCGCCGGCAAGAAGCCTATTGCAATGAGCAACTGCTCGAACTTACTGGTAGCGAGTTTGCGCTCTTATATGAGCTGGTTGAAAACACAGGTGAAATGGTCAGTAAAGAAATACTCAGTGAAAAAGTGTTGGGCAAGAAGTTGATGCCCTTTGATCGCAGTCTAGATATGCACTTATCAAACTTAAGAAAAAAGTTACCAGAAAGAAAAGATCAACGTCCACGAGTGAAAACCGTACGTGGCAAGGGATACATTTGGTTGCCTTAAAAAGAATTAAAGAGGTCGCTTGCAGATGCCGAACCGAATATTCATCAAACTGCTCCTAGGTTTTTGGTTGTGCAGTTCTATTACACTGGGCGCCGTGGCCTTGTTGCCTTTGTTACAAGAACAACACGACAGAGCACCTTTACCGAATCACCTGCAGCGAATCTTAAAAAAGACCAGCAAACGTATTCAAAAACAACCATTATTACTCACTAAAAAACAATTCCATCGATGGCAAAAAGTCCGAGATTATGAAGGTCGGCCTCTTAAGTTGTATCTCGTAGATGGTGAAGGTAACATTTTAAATTACACTCGAAACAGTCGTTTGCTCAGACACTTTATGTTTTTGGTGGAAGAAGAGGGGCAACCGTTAAAGCATCAATTTCGCAAGCAATTATTTTTTGGGCCCTACAAATTCATGCTCAATGGCAGCGAATACAGCTTATATGGGCAAGTTGAGAATCGTCATCCCAAGCCGTGGTTTTTGTATTTTGCGGACAACAAGCTTTCCATTTTATTAATTGCTATTTTGCTCTCAGGCTTGTTATGCAGTGTATTGGCGTGGCACTTAGGTAAGCCGTTAAAGCAGTTAAAGCAAAGCGCAGATAAATTAGCACAAGGTGACTTAAGTAACCGTGTGATTCAAAAAACAGCTGATCGAGGTGATGAAATTGGTCAGCTTGCTCGTGCTTTTAATGGAATGGCGAATGCAATTGAAGCGATGGTAAATCAGCAGCAACAACTGATTGGTAATGTCTCCCATGAACTGCGAACGCCACTTACTCGTTTACAGTTGGCATTGGCGTTGGCGAGAAAAAAGGGTCAACAAAGCAGCGAGATTGAACGTATTGGTTATGAAGCACAGCAGCTCGAAGAGTTGATAGAGGAGCTATTAACACTCTCAAGAGCGACAATCAGTCAGTCCCGTTTAAGACAACAAACCATCATTATCAATGTACTACAGCAAGTGATTGATGATGCTGAGTTTGAGGCAGAACAGCAAGGGAAGGTATTGTTTGCGCATACAGATATTGAAGATTTACAAATGTTTATCTATCCAACTCTGCTATCACGTGCCGTAGAAAATGTGCTTCGTAACGCAGTTAGATATGCTGAAAATAAAGTGACGATTGCCGTGACTCAATCAAGCCAAAATTTATTCATTCAAATTTATGATGATGGTCCTGGCATTGACGAGAAAGAGCTCAACGCCATTTTTGAGCCGTTTTATCGACCTGATAGTGCCAGAGATAGGTCTACAGGAGGTTGGGGTTTGGGCTTAGCAATTACGGCTGCGGCGATAAAAGCCCATCATGGTCAAATTTCGGCAAAAAATATTGAGTCGCATGGTTTAGAGATCAACATATTTTTGCCAATCAATGGCATTGCAGATCAGTAGAATGGTGTCGGGTCAACATCCAATGAACTTGGAGAGATCCCTCGCTCAATATTGAGATCACTTTTCAGTAAATCGACGTTCTCTACTTGGACATAGCGTTTGTAAGTCAATGAGTAGAAACACTTGACCACAGGGTGGAGGACGTTTCGATTTTTTGCTTCCCAAACGATACCTACTCGTCCATCGGAAAGCTCAACAAGTGAGCCAACTGGATAGACGCCAATACAGCGAATAAAATCATACACCAGCTCCTTATCGAGATGGAATGGTGTCAATTTAAGCAGTATTTTAAAGGCTGCAGCAGGGCTCATGGCTTCTTTATAACAACGGGTTGCTGTCAGAGCATCATAAATATCAACAATACAACTCATGCGACCGTGCATTGGAATTTGCTCAGCAGTCAAACCTCTTGGATAGCCCTTACCATCCAGTTTTTCATGATGCATTAAACATACATCTTGAGTAATGTGAGAAAGGCCTGGTGTTTGAGCCACGATATCAATGGCATGAGTTTGATGGCTTTTCATTTCGGCAAATTCTTCATCAGTCAGTTTGCCAGGTTTGTGCAGGATGGCATCATTAATATAAACTTTACCGATGTCATGCAGTAACCCACCAACAGCAAGCTGCTTGAGGACATCTCGATCAAGTTTTAAGAAACGACCAAAAGTAACCAATAAGAAAGCAACATTGATGGAGTGCTCCAACAAATAAGCGTCTTTTGTTCTTAATGCGGCGATGCATTGCATGGCATCAGAATCTTTGATCATTGATTCGATCATGTTATCTGCTAATACTTCAAAAGGTGCAACCTCAATGGCTTTTCCTTCAAAGGTCTCGGCAAGTACCTTTTTGATCAACCCCTTGGCTTCACCGATTAATTCTTTGGCATTTTCGTGCTTTTGTTCACGTGATAATAGTGAAGCGTTTGCTGATGTATTTGGATCTATACCTTTAGGTGTATGATTTGCTAACTTTGGTGTTGGTAAACCGCAGTTCGAAGCTGAGCGTTCTGCATCAACCCATACAAATTTAATTTTGTGTTGTCTTAATTTATGGATATCACCGAGGTTTCTAATTTGACCTGCATTAGAGATCACTATCTTATTGCTGGTGGTCTCAATTTTCGTAATGAACATTCCAATATTCAGTTTAGTAACAGGTAATTTGAATACCTGTGCAGCGACTTGTGACTGCTCATTCACAGCAGACAACCTCCAATGATGGGATGAAATCCATTATACCGAATGAAATATTACCACCTTTTTGTGTGCAGAACGTCGTTAAAACGGCTGTTTGACTAACTTGTGAGCAAAAAATGAAGTTATTAATCAAAAATATAAAATCGATCCCTAAAATCAAATAAATAGTTAATTATTTGTTAATTATTCATAGAGTGAAACACAAAGAGTAATATGAAATATCTTTCATTAGATGGCAACATTGAAGACATGATGATTCTGCTACATTTGGATTTACGCTACACCAAAAAGAGTTAACCTTTATGGCTTCAATCAATCCTATTCCTGTTCACTCTGTTACGTTTGAAGGTAGTGCGGCAAACCGTCGGTTTGGTAGGTCGAATGTTTGTTTTGCTGATGGTAAGCTTTACGATTGTGTTAAAAAGTTGCCAGTAAATAAAAGCTATCGGTTTTTAATGAGAGTGGAAGGCATCACATATCTAAATAAAAAGCCAGTGGTTGCAAAGCCTTTAGTTGAGGTTAAAAAGCTACAGCAGGATAAAGTCAAACTCACTGTTAGCTCTTCAGGTCCATTCGGTTTATTCGCCAATCACATAAAAACGAGCCTAAAAACATTTTTAAATCTAAAATTAGGTAGTTAGATTTTTTGCTGTTTAAAGTAAACACAAGGTAATGAATATTTAGTTAGCGTCTTTCTAAATCAAAAATGCCATGAGGACCTATTGTGATGTTTATAGCATTAATTGAGACTGGTATTACCAGTTCGTTTGATATCTGATATCATTGGTTTTTGCTTAAACTTTGGCCGTTTTATGTATAAAACTACGATTAAAGCTGTAACATCACTCACAGACCTCAATATTCAGTTTTTGGATGAATTAAATAAACAAATCCCTGAACTAGATATGGGAGTATCACTCGCAGAGATAAAGCAACGCATTGCAGATAAACCATTTCTGTTGTTGTTGGCTTTTATTGAAGGTGAGGTTGCAGGATATAAATTTGGTTATGAGATAGATGAAAAAACTTTTTATAGCTGGGTTGGCGGTGTAGCACAAGATTTCCGTAAAATCGGGGTTGCACAAACCTTACTTATTGCTCAGGAAAACTGGGTAAAAGATAAAGGCTATCAAATTCTTCAAGTTAAGACACAGAACCGATATAACGGCATGTTGTCGATGCTGATAAAACATCAATATCAGGTTTTAGACATAAATACTGAGAGTCAAGATTACTCTGAATACAAGATGTTACTGGCAAAAAAAGTCGCATAAAACATACTTATCCGTAGCTTTCATTTTTTACATAATCTTGTAGAGTAGAGGCAAGCTGTAAGTTTCTTTCACAAGTTCGGAGAAGTTATGGAACCAAATTCGGTTGATATGTATTCATCGTTGCGTGCAAACGTAAGTAACCTGGGGCAAATCCTAGGTGAGACGATGAAAGCTCATCTAGGTCAAGAGTTTCTTGATAAGGTTGAGCAAATCAGAGTACTCGCAAAGCAATCACGCCAAGGTGATGATGATGCAAAAAAACAAGTACTCGAATTATTGACCGACTTGCCTGATGAAGAGCTCATTCCTTTTGCAAAAGCGTTTAACCAGTTTTTGAACCTAGCCAATATGGCTGAGCAATTTCATTCGATCAGTCGTGATTGTGATGAAAAAGTGTGTGCGCCTGATCCGATGGAACAAGTTTTCCATAAGATAAAAAATCAAGTGACACATGCGAAATCTGATTTTATTGATTGTTTAAAAGAAATGGAAATCGACTTGGTGCTAACGGCGCATCCAACGGAGATTTCTCGTCGTACTTTGATTCAAAAATACGCCGCTGTCGTTGACTGTCTTGCAGAACAAGAAAACCCAAAATTATCAGAAATTGAGCAACGCAAAGTGACTTTGCGGTTGAGAGAGCTAATTGCACAGATTTGGCATACCAATGAAATTCGCAGCCAACGTCCAACTCCGATTGATGAAGCGCAATGGGGGTTAACGACCATTGAAACGTCATTATGGCAAGCAATGCCAGAATTTTTTAGGCAATTAAACGATCAACTCGAACATCATTTTGGCGAGCAATTACCGATTGATATCGCTCCTATCCGTTTTTCAAGTTGGATGGGGGGAGACCGAGATGGCAATCCTTTTGTGACCGCAAAGGTCACCAAAGAAGTTTTGGTACGAAACCGTAAAGCTGCTGCAGAACTGTATATCGAAGATATTAATGAGTTGGTTGGTGAGCTGTCGATGGAGCAAGCCAATCAGGAGTTGCAAGATTATGTTGAGGGCAAAGCTGAACCTTATCGGTTCGTATTGAGAAACCTCAGAACCAAGCTTGAAGAAACCATCGGATACCTTGATGCCAGACTAGAAGGTCACCAGCCAGATCTTGATAAGCACACTTTGATATGGCAAGTGGAAGATCTAAGAAAGCCATTAATGATGCTGTATAACAGTTTGTGTGAAAACAGCATGCGAATTGTTGCGAATGGTAAATTGTTGGATATATTACGACGCATTGCTTGTTTTGGCGTAAACATGCTGAAACTTGATATACGTCAGGACTCTGCTCGTCATACTCAAGTGGTTGAGGAGATTGTAGATTATCTCGACTTAGGTGATTACCAGTCTTGGACGGAAGAGGAAAAACAAGCGTTTTTACTGCAAGAACTGCAAAGTAAACGCCCGCTGATCCCGTCAAATTGGCAACCGTCTGCCGATGTTCAGGAAGTGATTGATACCGCTCGGCTTGTAGCACAACAACCAAAAGAAGCATTGGGCTCATATGTTATTTCGATGGCAAGTAATCCGTCAGATGTCCTATCAGTATTATTGTTATTGAAAGAATCTTGCTGCCCACACCAAATGCGAATCGTACCACTGTTTGAGACTTTAGATGATTTAAATGGAGCCGCAGACTGTATTGGTCGTTTACTCGCAATTGATTGGTACAAAGGTTATACCCAAGGCCTACAAGAGGTGATGATTGGCTATTCTGACTCTGCAAAAGATGCTGGAGCCATGGCCGCTGCTTGGGCACAATATCAAGCACAAGAAGAGTTGGTTGATGTGTGTGAGAAAGCAGAGGTTAAACTGACATTATTCCATGGTCGCGGTGGTTCTATTGGACGTGGCGGTGGTCCGTCTCATCAAGCTATTTTGTCTCAGCCTCCGGGATCGGTAGATGGTCGTATCCGTGTCACTGAACAAGGTGAGATGATACGTTTTAAATTTGGTTTGCCAAAGCAAGCCTGCAAGAGCTTAGGCTTATACACATCAGCAGTCATTGAAGCGACATTGTTGCCACCACCGGCTCCTAAACCGAGTTGGCGTGCAGCCATGGATAAGCTGTCCAAAGTTTCAGTGAAAACGTATCGTGACTTTGTACGAGGTGAACCTGATTTCGTTAAGTATTTCAGAAGTGCGACGCCAGAAGTCGAGCTTGGTAAATTGCCGTTAGGCAGTCGACCAGCGAAACGTCGTGTCGATGGTGGTATTGAAAGCTTACGTGCTATCCCTTGGATTTTTGCTTGGTCGCAAAATCGTTTGATGCTGCCGGCTTGGTTAGGTGCTGGTGAAGCACTGAGGAAGCTGGTGGACGATGGCGATCTGCCTATTTTGAAAGAAATGCAGTGGGAATGGCCATTTTTTACGACACGACTGTCAATGTTAGAAATGGTGTATGCTAAAGCTGAGCCCGATATTTCCAAATACTATGAAACCTACTTAGTGGATAAATCATTACACCACTTAGGTGATAAATTGCGGGAACGTTTGTATAACGGCCGTGATACCCTACTTGAGATCAGCGGCTCAGATACGCTAATGTCGATGACGCCATGGAGTCGAGAGTCGATCAATTTGCGTAATCCATACATTGATCCTCTGCACTTTTTACAAGTAGAAATGTTGTCACGTACTCGAAAAAATGAGCATTCTTCTGTGGATCTAGAATTAGCATTAATGTTGTCAATTGCTGGAGTTGCCGCAGGCATGCGCAATACGGGATAGCAAACGCCTATTGATTTGAGGAAGGCGCAATTAAATTGCGCCTTTTTTATGATTATTGCTCAACCCTAAAGTATGATGCGTAGTCTGCGATTACAGCCTCACCATTCAATTTGCGTCGCAACATGTCATAGGCAATAGCACAGGTAAGTTTACGTACTAAATTGCGCGACCTTCTTGGCAGACGTAACATTTGACTTTCAACACCACCACGGTAAGCAAGGGCTATTGTAATTGTACCAACGGGTTTTTCGTCGCTGCCACCATCAGGGCCTGCAATACCACTTGTGGCTAACGCAAAATCGCTATCGAGTACTTTCCTCGCGCCCTCAGCCATAGCTTCTACCGTTGATATCGATACAGCTCCATGGCTATCCAATGTTGTCGCTGGTACGTCTAATAACTGCATTTTGGCCTGATTACTGTAGCTGACAACAGAGTGCTTTAAGTACTTTGAACTGCCTGAAAAGTCGATCAATTGGCTAGCAAGCATGCCGCCAGTGCAGGACTCTGCGAGAGCTAAAGTAGAGTTACTCTCGAATAATTGATTGTGTATTGCTTCCGCTAATGTTGGTACATCTTCAGCAACGACACTTTCACCTAAACAATCTTTTACTGTTTGAGTAAAGTTAGGTAGTGCGGAAATGGCATCATCACCACGAGCGAACAGCTTGATTTCAATATGCGGCATTGAAGAGCGATAACCAATAGTGATGCCTGTTGGTACATTGAGCTTCTCGAGTTCTTGAGCGAGTGCTGATTCTCCTGCACCTAATGTCAGTAGCTTTTTTAACTTTACCTTTTCTTCAACTTCAAAGGTTTGCTTAATAAACGGAATAAACTGTTCATGAATCATGTGCTTGAGTTCGAACGGCACTCCAGGTGTGAAGAATAGCCATGCATTATTGAGTTTAACTCTGAACCCACAAGCGGTACCCACAGGGTTATCAACAATAATGGCTGACTCAGGTAACATGGCTTGCTTTAGGTTACTTTCTGGCATTGGGCGATTGTTTTTGGCAAACCATTCCCTGAGTCGTTGACTCCATTCTTTATTCTCAATCAGTGCTTCGCCTTTAGCGAGCGCCATCGCTTCAGCAGACATGTCATCACTGGTGGGGCCCAGACCGCCATTCACAATAATGACATCGGCGAACTTACTGCGCTCAATAAACGCATCAATCAAATCTTCAAGACGATCACCGACGGTAATGCGTCTTTGCATTTCAATTCCTTGTTCCATGAGCGTATCTGCGACCCAAGCGGCATTAGTATCTACAATTTGTCCTGCGAGAACTTCTTCACCGGTGCAGATCATTTCTAATTTCATGGTTTGTCCTTTTGACGATGACTTATAGTGAGGCTATTTGTAACGCAGATTTTGTACGGGGTCGACGAAGACCTTATCAGTAACGTGCTGGTTTTGTGTCATGCCACCGATACGGATCAAACTTTCGTTGTAAAGAATTAATCCCCGATGATCCATTGAGGGTTGTGGCAATTTTTGTGGTACTAACCATTGATGGGTCGCTAAATCAAAACGGTTCATCCAAGCAGAAGGTTTACTTGGCTTACCGTTATAACCAATACCGTTGTAGTTGTATGGGTTGTCACTCCCTCCAATAAACACAATTTGACCAGCATTATTGGCGTCTGGGACACCTACCGCGGCCATTCGATAATAGCCTATGTTAGAAGTCGTTTTGGTTTTCGATAACGGAGCAATAAAGTGTGGAATCGCCTGCCAATGAATATTGAGGTGATCTTTTTCATCGATGATGCCATACAAACATTTAGGTGAAGACTCAAAGGTTCGTTTTTTGTTTTCTTGCGCTGTCACTTTTACGCCATCACACAGCACCAGTTCTCTATCAACAGAACCAGCGGCTAGACCAAAAGTAGCGGGGATAGGCATTGGAGTCGCTTGTGCCCAGGAGTTTGTTTTCGTATCGTAAACTTGCACTAAATTAACATTGCCACTTTGGTGCCAGCCACTGAACAGGTAAATATAACGATCTTGGTAATTTATAGCAGTTGTGTCATCTACTGCGACAGGCATGTCGGCAATCCGTTGGTATGATTGAGTTTTAATATCGAATTTATAATTGTCTTTGGTGCTGACTTCAGTGTGATCAGCGGCAACCGTATAACCACCAAAGATATAAGCGGTATCTTTGATACCAATGGCAATCGAAGCTAAACGGCCTTTTAATGCTTCGATATGAGGCACGGGCGGCAAGGTTTGCCATTTAGTCGTATCACCACCTGGTGTGATTTGCCAATTAGCATCTGCTTTTACTGCTAAAGCCCAAGCTTTGTTGTGCACATCATTATAAGTTTTACCTTGAGAAAGCCCCATAAAGCTCAACAAATAATCTTGTTTGTCGACGGTTACTTTTGCCACTGAATTATTCGCAACCGCTTCAGGCAGTGAAGGCAGTGTGTTTGCAAAAGCACTCGGAATGGTTAAAAAGCTGGTTAACAATGTGCTGAAAAAGAGTCTATGATGCATATTATTAATTACAGGGAAGAGGTAACTCAGTATACCGTTAAGGTAATAGCTTGCAACTTGCCTTAGGGAGTACACTGCTCGTCCATGAGTAGTGCGTTTTATATTTAATTAAGATTGACCATTTAACGCTTGGTAAGCGGCATGGAATAGTGAAAATTCAGGTTGAGCTGCAGGTGGTTGCTTGCCGCCCGGTGTGTAGTTGTGCCCTTGAGCAATAGAATCATTGGTAAGCGTCCAGAACCAAACTCCTCCAAGCTTATTTTTCTTCACGATTTGGTTAACCTTAAAGCGAACTGTTTTTGGGGTTTCGATACTATATACAGGATAAGCATCATAGTAGTCGGTTGGTGCTTTCGTAAAGAGCATAGGTACACTATTAGGCGTCTGGTTGTATGCCCAAGCGACAACATCGCCATCTGACGTTTTTGGATATGCAATCGCAAGACTTGGTAATTCTACACCTATATTTCCTCGGTTATCCTTTGGGGTGTTGAGCGGACAATCACCGATTTGTGGCCCTGGCTGTATATCTTGATTTGCCAATTGTAAGAAACACTGATAATTATAAGCACCTGTGAAGTCAACCATACCACCTATAGGATAGTAGGGTTCAGGGTTCGCATTGTAAGCGTATTGATAAGGGCTATTAGCTCCGTAGTAATTATCTTTAAAGGCTGTAAAAATCTCGTCTATACCGTTATATTGCAAAGAATCGTTATATCCGTAATCATTGCTCTTAGTCGGTTTGTCTTTAACAAGCATCATTCTTGAGTAGGCTGGAATACCTAAAATAATCTTGTTGTGTGGCACCTTTTGGTCAAAGTAAATTTGTAAGCTAGCGTTGATGGCGCTAAGTGCTGTTGCTGACTGAGCTGTACCACTCTTATCGTATGCATCAAATTCACCATGAATATCAAACGACATCAAATCAATCCAATCAAGATCGTCAGATAACGTTCCCCAATCGATTGAGCCATCGGCGGTAATTCTGCTAGCTGCTTTACCATCTTTATTACTTATAATGGCTCTAGAAGCTACAGTGAGTAAGTAGTTTTTTCCTAATTTTTTTCTCAATTGTTGTATTAGTAACGTAAAGAAAGCCCCTTCATTTTTGATTTCTTGAGGGGTGGCTGATGGCTTGCCTCTAACAAAACCAGGGTACTCCCAATCAATATTAAGCCCATTTAAACTATGATCGACAACATAGTTGTAAGCTGTTTCTACAAAAGTGCTTACAATGGGGTTATCTGTAGTAATATGAGTACCATCGACAGCCTGGTTTTTGGCGTCTTGGTACATATTTTCAAACTGTTGAGCAAAGCTCCAACCACCTATCGAGGCCAGCAAAGGGATATTATTATTGCTGGCATAATTGCTTAAAGATTGTTGTATTTGGCTGTTAATGTTGCCCTCTAAAGTGTTATCTAAGTTATATACGGTTCCATCAGGTTTACTGGCAATCGAATTGTATGGCATACCACCATAAGATTGTTGCTCAGCGGTATCTTGAGAGTTTTTTATGCTTAAGAATGCATAGGTTATAAAGTTGGGTTTTTCTTGGCCATTCATAATTAGAGTTTTGACTGAAGCAGGCTTTTTCCAATAAGACCAGTCATCGTAAAAACCGCCTACCCACTTTCCATTTGGAACCCAATCAGGGTGCTGTTTGGCATCTATGGTTGAGGCGTGAGTAAAAGGAATGAAAGATAAAGAGGATAATATCAATGTGTGTAAAAGTGACTTCCGCAACATGTTGTTTCTCCAGCAAGAAGTATTAATGTGAGCTGACTTTTATTAAGCATCACATGTCTTGATACGAGAAAACTATGTAGTTCATTTAGACAAAAGCTAAGGATTTGAAGACTCATGATGCCGAGACATTATTTGTTATATGTTCTAGGAATAAAAGGACAATACAATGAAATATTATTCACCAATAATTAAGCTATTTTGGGGAACTTTTAATTAAAATGGTTTACGTCCTTTAGGTTGAACTTCTAACTCATTACTTTTTGAGTAATATCATCACAATTGAATTGCGATTGAAGAAAGTAGCTGCAGCTAAATCCATCTAAAAATTAAAAATAGTCTATAAATAATCAATTCTTTTGTGTATTAATATTTTTAGGCACATCTGTATTTTGATCTACAGGCTCTCGTTAAATTAATTTTTGATTATGAGGGGGTTGAATTCAAAATATTTCGAAAGCTTTCTGTTTAAGCGAAAGTGGGTTAGCAAGAGGAAAAATCATTCTCCATGTTTCAAAACCATAAAATGGAGAGGAACAATGTGGAGCCGAATGTTTTGATTCCTTGAAGGCGTTTTTTATTTGTATAACAAAAATGGGTTACACATTGCTGTATAACCCATTTATTTACAAAGCGTTAAGACTTTGATTTTAGTTCATGCCGTATTTCTTTAGCTTCTTGCGTAAAGTACCACGGTTGATACCTAGCATGTTCGCTGCGCGAGTTTGGTTACCGCGAGTGTGTTGCATGATGATGTCAAGAAGTGGTGCTTCTACTTCACATAGAACCATTTCATATACTTCTTGAGCATCCTGACCGTCTAACTGTTGAAAGAAGTTAGCTACAGCGCGCTTTACAGCGTCACGTAATAATTGTGGCTTAATAGTACCGTTAGCTGTTTCGATTTTACCTACGGTAAGAGGATGAACTTCTGTATTAGTTGTCTGATCAAACATTCGTATTCTGCTCTTTAATAAATCTAATCTAAATCTTCAAAATAGCATTCCACCATGGAATACTGCTCTGTCGCACTTTCCAGTCGATTAAACTCGGCTCGAAACTGGCGTTGTTGCTCTTGGTTGAAATACCAACCTATATGCTTTCTAGCGAACCTTACTCCTTTAAATTCGCCATATAAGTCGTATAGCTTGGTTAAATGTTCCAACATCACTTGCCGTTTGACTTCCTGGCTGATTGGCGCCAGTTTTTCTCCGGTTTCTAAGTAATGCTGAATTTCATTAAAAATCCAAGGGCGTCCTTGCGCACCTCGACCAACCATGAGTGCATCGGCGCCTGTTTTATCCAACACATAACGTGCTTTTTCAGGACTTGTTATATCGCCGTTAGCAACTACAGGGATCGAGATCGACTGTTTAATTGCGCTTATTGTGTCGTATTCGGCATTACCTTTATACATACACTGCCTCGTTCGCCCATGTACGGCGAGTGCGGCTATTCCGCAGGCTTCAGCTATCATGGCAATTTGAATACCATTACGGTGTTCTGGGTCCCATCCCGTGCGAATCTTCAGCGTGACTGGTACATCAACACTGCTTACTACAGCATTAACGATGCGTTCTACAAGTTCTGGGTCTTGCATGAGCGCACTACCAGCGAGCTTCTTATTCACTTTCTTTGCAGGGCAGCCCATATTAATGTCAATGATGTGAGCGCCTTGTTCTACATTGAACTGAGCGGCTCTCGCCATTAACTCTGGATCACTGCCTGCTATCTGCACAGATCGTAAACCTTCTTCGCCAGAGTGCGCCATACGATGCCGGCTTTTGTCTGAGTCCCAAACCTCGGGATTAGACGACAGCATCTCAGATACTGCTAATGCAGCACCGTGACGTAAACATAGGTTTCGAAAAGCCTGATCAGTGACGCCAGCCATTGGTGCCACGATCAGCTGATTCTTCAGTTGATAGGGTCCAATTTGCATAGTTTTAGTCACCTTGTGCGTCAAAGGGGCGCTATATTAGCCCTTTTTGACACACATGAAAAGGTTAATAAATGACCTGAGCGAAACTTTTTTTCTTGACTTTTATTTCCTGTGATCTCAGTAACAACGGCATTTACACAGTCTGTTTACAATTTTGAGTTGTAGAGGTCAATGACGTTTCGCTTGTTTTGTGAGCAGCTAGGCTATTTGCGAATCCCGCTCAAACGGCTCCAGTCATCTTTGTGTTGAGGTGCATCCATTTCAAACCATTGACTATAAAAGTCTTTTAGCTCTTCTGCTTGTTCTCTGAGCAAACCAGAGAGTGCAAGTTTTCCACCTGAATTCAAGTGGCTAGCGATTTGTGGTGCCAGTTCTTTAAGTGGACCAGCAAGAATATTGGCGACTAAAATGTCTGCTTTCAAGTTCGGAGGTGTGTCTTCCGGTAAGTATAAAGAAAGACGATCATTACACGCATTTCTTTCTGCATTGGCTTTTGAGGCTTCAATGGCTTGATAATCGATATCAATTCCCGTCACTGTCTTAGCACCCAACTTTAGTGCTGCAACGGCCAAAATGCCAGAACCACATCCGAAATCGATGACATTGCTGTTTGATAAGTCTAAGCCATCTAACCACTCTAAACATAATGCTGTGGTTGGGTGTGTGCCTGTTCCAAATGCAAGACCGGGATCGAGTATGACATTAATCGCTTCAGGATCAGGAATGTCACGCCAGCTTGGGCAGATCCACAAGCGGGTACCAAATTGGATTGGGTGGAAGTTATCCATCCATTCTCGAACCCAATCTTTGTCTTCGACTTGCTCAATCTTGTATTTTAAATTGTCATCAACATCAGGATGCATTTTGAGCATATCAACGACAGGATTGAGATCCATATCCGCTTCAAATAATGCGGTGACTATGGTGTCGTTCCAAAGAGGGGTTTCACCGAGTTTTGGTTCAAAAATGGGCTGATCTTTACCGTCTTCCATTGTGATTGAAAGCGCTTCGTGTTCCATTAACAAATCGCCAAGCGCTTCAGCGTGTAGATTGTCTGAATGGAATACCAGTTGTATCCAAGCCATGTTTACGTCCTATACTGACATTTCGTAATGGCGCAATTGTATAGTATTACCCATCCACATTCGAATGTGATCTTCTCAGAGCTCTGGAAGCAGCTGAAATAGCAACGAAGTTGATAAAGATCTGTTTTTATTTGTTGATACACATTTGCAATGGAAGCTTTTCGCTTTTGCTGAGCGATGAATTTGAATAACGGGTGAGTAGAGGGGCTGATGATATGAATTTATTTTTTCAAGCTGCGGTGGAAGAAGCAAAGAAAGGGCTGTCTGAAGGTGGGATCCCTATTGGTTCGGTTTTAGTTAAAGAGGGTGAAATCATTGGGCGAGGACATAACCGTCGAGTGCAAAATGGCAGTTGTGTATTGCATGGTGAAATGGATGCGCTTGAGAATGCAGGCAGATTGACGGCTCAGGAATATCGACGTTGTGAACTTTATACTACGTTGTCTCCATGCTCAATGTGCAGCGGTGCTATTTTGTTGTATGAGATCCCTAAAGTGATTATTGGTGAAAACCAAACTTTCTTGGGGGATGAAGAGTTATTGAAAAGCCGTGGAGTGGAGATTGAATTACTCGATGATCAAGAGTGCATTGAAATGATGACACAGTTTATCGACGAAAACCCTGAGCTGTGGAATGAAGATATCGGTGAATAGTGCGACTTCTTGGTGAGCAGAAATAAAAAAGCCAGTCGGTAGACTGGCTTTTAACTGCATGGTGTTCAATCTTATGACTTAGCACGCTTCATTGCAGTGAAGAATTCATCGTTAGTCTTGGTCATGGCCAATTTATCGATTAAGAATTCCATCGCACTCACTTCATCCATTGGATTTAGGATTTTACGCAGGATCCACATCTTCTGAAGTTCATCTGGCGTTGTGAGTTTCTCTTCACGACGAGTACCTGAGCGGTTGAAGTCAATCGCTGGGAATACACGCTTTTCTGCCGCTTTACGAGAAAGGTGTAACTCTTGGTTACCTGTACCTTTAAATTCTTCGTAAATGACTTCGTCCATCTTAGAGCCAGTATCAACTAACGCTGTAGCGATAATGGTCAAGCTGCCGCCGTGTTCGATGTTACGTGCTGCACCAAAGAAACGTTTTGGACGATGTAATGCGTTCGCATCAACACCACCAGTCAGTACTTTGCCTGATGATGGGATGACGGTGTTGTATGCACGAGCTAAACGAGTGATCGAGTCAAGCAGAATCACAACGTCTTTCTTGTGCTCAACTAAGCGCTTAGCTTTTTCGATAACCATCTCAGCCACTTGTACGTGACGACTTGCTGGTTCATCAAAGGTTGAAGCAATCACTTCACCTTTAACCAAGCGTTGCATCTCGGTAACTTCTTCAGGACGTTCGTCAATAAGCAGTACCATCAATACCACTTCAGGGTTGTTATAACTGATGGATTGAGCGATGTTTTGAAGAAGCAGTGTTTTACCCGCTTTTGGCGGTGCAACAATAAGACCACGCTGACCTTTACCTATAGGCGAACATAAATCTAAAATACGTGCAGTGATGTCTTCCGTAGAACCATTACCACGCTCCATGCGGATACGTTCATCAGCGTGCAGTGGTGTTAAGTTCTCGAATAAGATCTTGGTGCGAGAGTTTTCCGGCTTATCGAAGTTAACTTCATTAACTTTTAATAGTGCGAAATAACGCTCACCTTCTTTTGGTGGACGGATTTTACCGTGAATGGTGTCACCCGTACGCATATTGAAACGACGAATTTGGCTTGGAGAGACATAAATGTCATCAGGGCCCGCTAGGTAAGAGCCACCGGCACTACGTAAAAAGCCGAAACCGTCTTGGAGAATTTCTAATACGCCGCCACCAAAAATATCTTCACCACTTTTAGCGTGAGCTTTTAGGATAGAAAAGATGATGTCTTGTTTGCGCGAGCGACCCATATTGTCGAGATTCATGCTCTCAGCCAGTTCAACTAGCTTTGATATGGGGGTTTCTTTAAGTTCTGATAAATTCATGTTGGGGTCTTGTGTTACACGACTATATGCACTGACGTTTCAGTATAAATAATATGTGTTCCAGATTATTGGTCGTTTATGAGAAGGTGAATGTAGTTAGATGTTGTTTGATTACAAACTAGCACTAAGCAGGGCGAAGATCCAGAAATTTAGCTGAACTTGGTGCAATTATTTATAAATTGCACCAAGTGTTGAGTAATTGAGGAGTTGCTCTCCTAACAATTACACTTGAGCGTCGATGAACTCTTTTAATTGAGTTTTAGACATTGCACCTACTTTGGTTGCTGCAACTTCACCGTTCTTGAACAGTAATAGTGTTGGAATACCACGTACACCATATTTAGCTGGTGAAACGTTATTTTGGTCAACGTTTAGCTTAGCTACTGTTACTTTTCCTTCGTATTCCTCAGCGATATCGTCTAGGATTGGCGCAATCATTTTACATGGGCCACACCACTCTGCCCAGAAATCAACAAGTACTACGCCGTCAGCTTTTAATACGTCATTTTCAAAGCTGTCATCGCTCAGGTATACAATTTTATCGCTCATGATGTTCTCCAGTTAGGTTGCCATTGCTGGTTTGTTAATGGCTTAACCTGTATATTGGGCTAACCAATTTGATTTTCAAGTTGGTCGTTACGAATAATTTATGTTGTTTTATTGGAAGATGAAAGCTTCAACAAGTTTTTTATTTCAAACTTAATGAGTTAGCGTTTCTCTTTTGGTAAAACACAGTATTTGAGAGTAAAGACCGAATTTGTAGTTTAGATATTACAAACGATCAAGTATCTTGTTGCAACCCTAACTGGTATGCTTACGCTATGAGCGAAACACATTTATCAAATCAAAAGTTTGCTGATCTTTCTTTAGCACCTAAGGTGTTATCAGCACTAGAAGAGAACGGATTCGAACATTGTACTCCGATTCAAGCCTTATCTTTACCCGTCTTATTGCAAAATAAAGACATTGCAGGTCAAGCCCAAACCGGGACTGGCAAAACAATGGCTTTTTTAGTGGCAACGTTTAACCATTTGTTGACGACGCCTGCGTCAGAGATGAGAGCCATCAATCAGCCTCGTGCGATCATCATGGCACCGACTCGTGAACTTGCGATTCAAATTGCCAAAGATGCACAACTGCTTTCAAAGCATACAAAGTTAAAAGTCGGCATCGTATACGGTGGTGAAAGCTACGAAACCCAAATGAAGGTTTTAGAGAAGGGCGTTGATATTTTAATTGGTACCACAGGTCGTATTATCGATTATGTTCGCCAAGGTGTCATCAGTCTTAACTCAATCCAAGCAGTCGTACTTGATGAAGCAGACCGTATGTTTGATTTAGGCTTTATTAAAGACATTCGATTCTTATTCCGTCGTATGCCTGATGCGAAACAGCGTTTAAATATGTTGTTTTCAGCCACGCTTTCTATGAAAGTGCAAGAGCTGGCATACGATCATATGAATGATCCAGTTAAAGTCGAAATTGCGCCTGATGAAAAAACCTCAAAAAATATCCAAGAGGAATTGTTTCATCCGTCAGGTGAAGACAAAATTCCACTACTGCTGACTTTGATTGAAGAAGATTGGCCGGAAAAAGCCATCATCTTTGCTAACACAAAGCACATGTGTGAAAAGCTATGGTCTTGGTTGGAAGGTGATAGTCACCGTGTTGGATTGTTAACAGGTGACGTGCCGCAGAAAAAGCGTTTACGCATTTTAGATCGCTTCACTAAAGGTGAGTTGGACTTTTTAGTCGCAACCGATGTCGCAGCACGTGGACTGCATATCTCTGATGTATCTCATGTGTATAACTTCGATTTACCTGATGACTGTGAAGATTATGTGCACCGAATTGGTCGTACAGGCCGTGCTGGGCAAAAAGGGATGTCAGTCAGTTTTGCATGTGAAGAGTATGCGCTGAATTTACCTGCCATTGAGCAGTACATTGAGCATTCGATTCCTGTATCAGGTTATGACCGAGAAGCTTTGTTGACGGACATTAAGCCGGTAGCGGTACATCGAAAACAACCTCAACGTAATACTCGTGAGCGAAGAACAGGTAAACCATCCGGCGGAAACTCAGGTCGCCCACCTAGGAATAATCGTAATCGTAGACATTCATGAGTAAAGATTTCGCCGCCATCACTTTAGGCTCAAACAGTTTTAATATGCTGGTGGCAACACTGGAGGACGGTGTTCCTCAAGTTGTTGCCAAGTATAAACAGAAAGTGCGATTAGCTTCTGGTATTGATACTCAGGGCATATTGAGTGAAGCGGCGATAAAAGATGGTTTGGCGTGTTTGGCTATGTTTGCTGACAAACTAAATCAACACCAAATCACTCATGTTAAGGTTATTGCGACTGCGACATTGAGGCAGGTTTCAAATTCCAACGACTTTTGTCAACAAGCTTTAAACATTTTACCTTTTCCCATTGAAATTATCTCAGGTGATAGAGAAGCTGAGCTCATTTATCTTGGTATGTTTCATCATACTCAAGGTGAGCATCGCCGCTTGGTCATCGATATTGGTGGCGCGAGCACTGAGTTTATCATCGGTGATGGTGAGCAGGTACTTTACAAAAAAAGTTTGCCGATTGGTTGTGTAAGCTATTTAACGCCGCATTTTTCTCACTTCCCGCATAAATCAGGGGATTTTGATTTATTAGCGTTACAAGTTAAGCAGGTGCTTGCTGAGCATTTAGCTGAAATTAATGCTTACGGTTGCCATGATGCGGTGGGTGCCTCAGGTACTATCCAGACCATTATGGAACTTTTACGTCATCGTGGTCATGATGAACGTATTTCCGTGGCATTTCTTGAGCAAATGAAACAAGAAATCCTTGAACAAACGTGCCCTAAGTTTTCTGAAATAGAGGGATTAACAGAAGAAAGAGCGCCAACGTTAGCAACGGGTGTAGCCATATTGTTAGCGCTATTTGAGTTGCTTGAATTACAGTCCATTAACCTTTCCGGCGGTGCGCTCCGTGAAGGTGTCTTGCAATTACTTGCCCAAGAATCATTGGCTCAAGATAGCCGCTAAATCTTGCTCTAATGTTGTTTCTGGTCGCTCTGTTATACGGCCCACTTCTCTGCCATCTTGCATTACGATATACGTTGGTAGACGAGTAAAGTCATAAGCTTGGCTTTCTGCTTGCGGATCAACCTTTTCTCTATCAACACCAATGTATTCAACAGTGACTTTATGATTACCTGCATCGTTAAGCACATTCATAAAGCGTGGAATATCACGGTGACAGTCTGGGCACCAAGTTCCGATAATAACAGCAATATGAGTGTCAGTGCTTACGTCTTTCAGAGGTTGTATAAATTCAGGGTTAGTTTGATAATTACCATCATAATCAGGGTATTCACTGAGCTTTTTGTCCAGCACAGTTGGATTTATTTTTCCGAGTAACATGATTTACTTCTTCATTAATTTTTACTGCATAATGCAGAGCTTTGTGTGTAAACTCAACAGATACTTTTTCGAGTTCGCTGATAAGGGAATAAACTTATGGAAAAAGACTTTCCTATTGATATTGCACAGTGGCTAATGAGCTATGGTCTCAATGCAAATGTCGCTTCGATTCTATCTGCAACGTTTATGCTTTTTGTCAGTTTTATCTTCGTCTGGTTTCTGTATCTGGTTGCTAAACGAGTTATCGTTAAATTTGTACATATTCTTATTAAGCACACTAAGGCAAAATGGGATGATGTTTTCGTTGAATACCAAGTATTTGACAAGCTTATTGTTATTTTGCCTGTTTTGGTTCTCTCGGAATTAATGCCTTACGTGCTCTCAGAACATGCTGTTGCGGCGACGGTTGCACAACGAGGGCTGAGCTTGATAGTCGTTGTTCTCGTTGTTAGAGCTATTTATTCTGCGCTAGATGCTGGACATGCAATTGCCGAAGTCAGTCACCTCACTCGGCGCTTACCAATTAAAAGTTTCGTACAGTTAGTAAAGTTGTTTTTATTCTTTATTGGGGTAATTCTCGCGACTGCAGCGATAACCAAAGAATCTCCATTCTTCTTTTTAAGTGGTTTAGGTGTTGCCACTGGTTTGATCATGTTGGTGTTTAAAGACACCATTTTAGGTTTTGTGGCAGGCATTCAGTTGGCAACTAATCGTATGATCAGCGTGGGTGACTGGATTCAAATGGACAAGTATGGTGCAGATGGCTCTGTGGTTGAAGTGTCATTAACTACCGTTAAGGTCAAAAACTGGGACAATACTTTAACCATGATCCCTGCTTATGCGTTAGTTTCAGATTCGTTTAAAAACTGGCAGGGCATGTCGGAATCTGGTGGGCGTCGCATTAAACGTGCCGTTAATATTGATATCGATACGGTTCATTTTTTAACAGGCGAAGACAAAATTAGGCTGGCTAAAATTAATCACCTTAAACGCTATTTACCTGAAATTGAACAGAAGATATCTGCAGACAACGAGACTGTTGAGGATATTGATAATATAGTAAATGGGCGTCGCCTAACGAATTTAGGTACATTCAGGGCATACCTAAGAGAGTTTGTAACTTTTCACCCTAAAGTGCATAAAGGGATGACGATATTGGTGAGACAGCTTGCCCCAACACAAATGGGTGTTCCCATTGAATTATATATCTTCACCAATGATACCAATTGGAATCACTATGAAGATATTCAGGCCGATATTTTTGACCATATCTTTGCTATCCTGCCGCAATTTGGTCTAAAAGTATATCAAGCGCCATCAGGCAATGATGTAAGACAAATAGGAACCGCAGTATGAGCAAAATCGCCATTTATCCTGGTACATTCGATCCTATAACGAATGGTCATATTGACTTGATTGAACGTGGTACAAAGATGTTCGATAAAGTGGTCATTGGTGTTGCTAAAAGCAGTGCTAAGCATCCAATGTTTGACCTTGAACAGCGTCTTGCTCAAGTTACTGAGGTCGTTAAAAGCTTTGATAATGTTGAAGTGGTTGGTTTCTCAGGTTTACTAGTGGATTTTGCAAAAGCACATAATGCATCAATATTACTACGTGGCGTACGAACCACGGTTGACTTTGAATATGAAATGGCACTCGCCAATATGAACCGAGCGCTCAGTGAAGAATTTGAAACTGTGCTGTTGATGCCCAAAGCAGAACTGGGTCATATCTCATCGACATTAGTAAAAGATGTGGCGAGACATGGTGGTGATATCAGCCAGTTTGTGCCATCGAGTGTTAATGTAATGATAGAAAAATATATGAAGGAATTGATGATATAAGTATTAGAGTCTGTTGAGCTTTCAGGATTAAATGTTGTGCTATTTTAGCGTTTACCTGTTCAAGGCGTGAGCAGTGAAGCTTAGTCATCTAAGTGAGCTGGTCACAACACAAAACAGTGAGCGCTCAAAAGCATCGAAGACAGAGAAAGTAAAAATTGGTCGCTCTTTCAAAATAAAAAGTACTGCGTTATCGCTTGTTTATTTGGAAACGAAGTAACGACAGTTTTATTTGTCGGTAATCACCAAACCGCACAAGCGCTGCCTTGCATAAAATAACCAATTTATCGCTGCAAAAACGATCACGAAAGATCAACTGACCCTAATAGTTAACAAACTTTAATTATGCTAATTGTTGAAGTGGTTATAATTTAACCTATGTTGGTTTTTAGTATTTTTATATGAGCATACCATCCGCATTAGAGTATCAACCAGAGAATCGTATCCGGGAAAAGATTAAATTCGGTGCAGTTGTTAACGGGAAAGAAAGGCGGGAGACTGTTACTTGGAACTTTCCGAGTGGTTCTAAAAGCTTTTTGGTTAGAGTTCCGTTGTATCAACCAGATTCATTACGCAAAGCTATTGTTAGTTTAAATCAATCTGATAAAGGCGTTCCTGCCTCCTGTTATCACATTAGGTACACTCCTAGAAAGAGAGAAGTTGCGAAGGTTAATACCTTAGATAGTTATATTTTAAATTTTGGTGAATCTAATAATAATAGTGTTAGTTACGGTAAAATTTCATTTACTGAAACAGGCAGTATTGAAAATATACAAGATATTTATGATTCTTGGCAAAAAAATGAAGTTGCAGATTATCTTAAGCCATTGATATTAGAGGCACTACCTAATATTGCAAAAGCAGCCGTACTTTGTGGGGATACTGTTTATGCTTACATCGCCTTAATGAACTATCAACTCAGTACACATAATGAGAGTACCTTAAGTGATTTTAATTGGCATTATGATGCAAACTCTTTAAGTGTAACCTCAGTATTAAATCCACCAGAACCTGAACCATTACCTCTTAATCAAGGTGGTGAATGTGATGCAGAGTTTACTCAAACAGATACCTCTAAATTTGCCGGGGTATGCTCAAAGGATTATGTTGGTGGGCAACTTTCATTTGGGACAAAATTAGATGATAAAACCTATAATTCTCAAGTTAGAGCTTATCATCTCGGAGTATTTCAAAAGGACACAATTCAGCCTGATACACATATTACCGTCCCATATTTGGCTGGGGAAGGCATCATGTTTGACAATATGGCTTCCGAACATCGGGTGAACGATATCAGTCTCTCAGAGCATGCTCAGGAAAATAAGATACACAAAAGATATCTTTTATCTTTTTTCATGCAACTTTCGCCACAACAGTTGCAGAGAGCTATCGAAAATAGCCCATGTACAAATGAAGCTCTTTAAAGGTAATACAATCTAATTAAGTATTATTTACCAATTATTGTATTAAATATCTCATATTATGTAGTTTGGCAGTGCTCACAAAATACGGTGGTGCGTTGTCCGAGCTTGATCTCAGACAATAAAGTCCCACATTCTGTACACGGCTGATTGCCTCGACCATACACATGGAGTTTTTGAGCAAAATAACCAGGTTTGCCATCAGCGTTGGTGAAATCTTTTAACGTGGTACCACCTTGTTTTATGGCAAATGCTAAAATTTCTTTAACCGCTTCAACCAATACCATTAATTTGTCCTGTTCGACTCTATTTGCTGGCGTTTGAGGGTGAATTTGACTCCTAAAAAGCGCTTCGTTGGCATAGATATTACCGACACCGACCACGATATGATTATCCATCAAACATAGCTTGATGGCTTTTTTTTTATTTTCTAATGCTGCTGTCAGCTGCTCTATATTAAAGGCTTCAGTTAACGGCTCAGGACCGAGCTTTTGTAATAGAGGGTGTGACTCGATAGGCAGTTCGTACCAGAGCCATGCGCCAAAGCGCCTTGGATCGTTAAAACGAAGGATCTGATTATTGCCTAGGATAAGATCCACATGGTCATGTTTTTCAACCGCAGTACCTTCAGGAAGAACTCGTAAACTACCTGACATCCCCAAGTGAATAATGGTTGTTCCCGCATCCGTTTCAAGCAAAAGATATTTGGCCCTACGTTTAACTGACTTTATGGTGTGGCCAACAATGTTTTCAGCGACATCAGGAATTGGCCATCGCAAGCTTCGATTACGAATGACTAATTTCGTGGGCATTTGCTCTAAAATATGTGGTGTAATTCCTTGGCGGGTAACTTCAACTTCAGGTAACTCAGGCATGGTATTATGATTATTAAGTAACTGACGGTTCGTATTCTATCACTTTTTCACGTCCACCTTTAGTGCGCTAAAGTGTTGCCACTTTCGGTCGCACTAGTGAGAGTTGGTGATATATTAATATAGTCCTAAATCTATTTATTTAGGTTTGACGTTTGTAATCGGAATGAGTTTATCTTTTAAACTGGCAGGTATTTGATACCAATTATTATTTTCAGTTTTGAGTAACCCGTCATTGGGGAAAAAGAGCCATACTTGGCTTGCTGTGCGATGACGGATTTTTATTACTAACTCTTCAGCGACCTCATGGGTATCAGGAGTACCATCAAGAGGGGAGATTTTTATCTTTTCCCATGCTTTTGCCCAAGTTGAGCAGTTCAACACTTTGTCGTCACAAACCCACTCATCTTTTTGTCGTGCTAACCAGAGTTGGCCGAGTTGCAATTGCTCTAACTGAGTTGAGCGATCAAATAATGGGTGGGCATCACTGGGGATATGATTTGTGATGCGATTCATGATGGACAGTGCAATGATCATAACTGCACTGACTAAAATGATGACGTTATTTCTTTGCCTAGATGTTAAGGCCATATTATTCCATTCGTATCTATTAACAGTATTATCAGTTGAACATCGGTATTGAAGTCACAGCGTTGCAATCTCAACACATTTGGAGTTGATGTTCATTTTATGTTGAATAATATGAGTGTAACATTAGATACACATTACCGCTCAATTTCTATATTCTTCGATTTTAGAGTGAATTTACATTCAGAAAGTGCGCTTGTTCAAAGCTCACTGATGCCAGCTTTCGACTGTGATTCCACTGCATGACTTTTCGATTTCCATTTTTAAGAAATTGAGCCAGTTCACCTTTTAGAGAGCGTTTTGTTAAGCAAGTAACAGCGTGTTCTTTATTAGTATCATCAATAGCGACCACGATTTCTGCAGAAGTACGCTGAAACTCTTGAATCATTTCTAACAATAAATTAGACGGTAGATGAGGGGTATCACAGGGAACAAACAAAATGGCATCAGCTTTAGAATAAGTCATTGCCGTTAGCATCCCCATAAGCGGGCCTTGGAAGCCGGATTCTAAATCTTCAAAAACTGGAAATCCAAATGATTCGTATATCTCCATATTTTGATTCGCAATAATATAAATCGAGCTGGATTGTGGTTTGAGCTTATCAATAACGTGATGAATTAACGATTTGTTTTGATACGAGACCAAGCCTTTATCTTGGTAGCCCATACGACGACCTTGGCCACCGGCTAGAATAAACACATCTATTGAGAACATAATTTTGTTGATTAGAAAAGAGTGATTGAAGTCTAACAAAAAAAAAGCCGGATTAAGAAATCCGGCCATAAATAGTGTGTGAGCAATGTTGTGATTACGGGCACAACTTAAGAAAACACAGTTACCTCAATTGCACTTCTTAAGTGAGCCTTGGAACGCATGCAAATGATAATCATTATCACTTGATTGTGCAAGAGTTTTTTTGACACTTAAAAGCAATAATCGATTTTATGGTAGGAGAGGTCGATTTTGCCAAAAACAAGACAGGGTCATAACTAAATAAAGCAACAATTTTTTGGTTAAGCTATTGGATTGTATAAAGAAAAAATAGCCGGTGTGTGAAGCCGGCTTTAAAGAGTGTGTGAGCAATGTTGTGCTTGCAGACTCAGCTCAAGAAAATACTCATACCTCATAAGTATTTTCGAGAGTGAGCTTTGGAACGCAATTAAATAATAATCATTATCATTTGTGTTTGCAAGTTTTTTGTTCAATTTTTTTCAGTTGTTTTTTTATCGCTATCCGGAATAATAAAATCTGACTTAAATTTCTTTGTTTCAGTGACGACATTGCGGTAGTAACTTGGGGGATGCTCTTTGTCATTGAAGTTTTCGGTAAAACATATAGCCATATCTTCAAGGGGCAGCTTATCGTGTGATTTATAGTTTGCGGCTTGAAAATAATATTGAAGAATAAAAGATTCTGGGCCTAAAACATCCCATTGAATAACATGAATGAGTTCATGAAAATGTATATCCAGCTTAGAAAGCTTAGATTCTCGAATAAAGTAAGTATCTTTGTAGGTGATTGCAGCGCATTTATCTAAAACAGCAAAGCAATCAACGGGAAAATGATCTTTTGGAGGAACTGGAAGGGGAGTGGGGTCTGGAACTACAACAAAATAGCTACTTTCTAGCAATTGCTTCGGGAAATGCTGAGTCAGCTCTATATCAAGCTTTGTGCAAGATTTTCGTTCCGACTTATGTGCTTCTAAGAGCGCATCGATCCAATTGATGGTTTGTAAAATGGGTTCCTGCTGGCCTACAGGAGAGGCAATTAGCGTATAGTCGAAAAGTATAGGGTAAGGGTTATTCAGTTTATGCCTAAGCGACGACCTGATGCGTTGCTTTTGTAGATTTGCAGTAAAAAAATCTGAAAAGCTGGATGGGTAGACGCTCCAAGAATTAAAAACATAAGATATGTTGTAAAGGATTTCTTTAGGTTGGCTATCTGTTTCGCTTGGAACGATAACAAGAATTTTTTTGTGAGTTGAATTTTTAGCTATATCAGGAAATAGCTCTTCTTCCTCAATTTGTTGGCGTTGAAGGTTCCAATGAACTTTAGGTGGCAGCATATCAAATCAAAAACGATGGTATTCTATACTTAATGGTTGTAGAAAAAGACCATTAATTCAAATTGATAATTAAAAAAGTAGCAACTGTCTCAGTAGCCGCCTGAAAGTCAGAACGGCTGACTATTATTAAATCAAGTTAAAGTTCGTCCTGCCACTTAACAATATTTCCTCTAGTACCTTCCACCATAGAAGTAAATCTCTGCTCTAAGACGTGGCGTTTGATTTTAAGCGTTGGCGTCAAAACATCGTTTTCAACTGTCCAAGGTTCAGTTACAACAATGAGTGCATCTAAGGTTGCGTGTGACTCTAGTGTCGGATTAATGTCTTCGATGGTTTGCTTTAACGAGGCTCGAACCTCTTCTCTTGGCATGAGCTTAGCTCCTTCTGCAAGCTGAACTAAAGCAATCGGATGTGGTAAACCAGCACCAATGACGCAGAGCAATTCGATGTGAGGGTCTTGTGCTAACTTTCGCTCTATCGGAACAGGGACTACATACTTACCTTTAGAGGTTTTAAAGTTATCTTTTACTCGGCCAGTGATACTGACATAACCCTCGGCATCAACGGCGCAAACATCTCCTGTTCGGAAAAAACCGTCTTCGTCGAATAAGGCTGAATTGGCTTCTTTATTTAGGTAATAGCCACGCATTAATCCCGGGCTTTTTACAAGTAATTCACCTTTATCACTTTGTTTTATTTGGCAGCCTTCAATTGGACGACCAATCGAACCCAGTTTATTAGGGTTGAATGGATAATTGATTATGGAGTAAGCACAATTTTCCGTCATCCCCCAAGCTTCACAAATGTGAATATCAATGTTGTGATACCAACTTAAAATCGCTTGTGGGATTGGTGCAGAACCAGAACCAAAGATACGGCACTTATCCAGACCAAGACCTTTCTTAATTTTTCGTTTAACCAACGAGCTGATGATTGGAATGCTTAATAGTGTATTAAGCTTTTTATAACCGCCCACTTTTTCAATAATGTTTTTCTGGAATAGACTCCAAAGTCTTGGAACTGAGAAGAAAACTGTTGGTCTTGCTCGTTGCACGTCCGTGACAAATGAATCCAAGCTTTCAACAAATGCGACACTGGTGCCTGAATAAAACGAGGTACCTTCCATCGCCACACGTTCTGTAATGTGAGCCAATGGTAAATAAGAAAGTAAGCGATCTTTTTGAGTAATGGCAATGTCTTTGGTTGCCGCTTGGCATGTCCAACAATAACTACCAAAGGTTTGGATAGCGCCTTTAGGTTTACCTGTTGAGCCTGAGGTATAGATGATAGTCATAGTATCATCGAGAGAAGGATACGGAATATCTACTAATGGCTCGCTCAAAGTGAGTAAATCTTGCCACTGATATTGCGCTGGCATGGTTTCATAAGGCAGCGCCAGCCTGAGAATATCTCCTCGAATTGCAGGGTCTTGCTCTGACCAGTAGTCGAGTTTGCCAACAAAAATGGCTTTGGCTTGGCTGTGCTCTAACACATAACTAATGGTATCAATGTTTGCTGTCGGATAAATCGGGACACTGATATAGCCGCCATACATCAAAGCCAAATCAGTAATGAACCATTCTGCACAGTTCTTTGATAACAAAGCAACTTTATCGCCAGGCTTTAGACCTAAATGACGCAATGCACCAGCAATCTGCCTGACTTGAGTTTGAACTTGTTGCCATGTTAACTCAACAAATTGTCCATTGATGGGTTGCTTTAAATAGACTTTATCGCCTTGTACTTCAGCCCAATGATCGAGCAACTCGACAGGTGTTTTAATTGTTGTCATAGAGTTTCCCCAAGATGTGTTTTGCATTAGAGCAATAGCTCACAAGTATGGCTATTTTTGAGAAGCATCGCAAATTAACGAATAAATTCAACCCTCATAAACCTGAAAATCGAAAAGACAACAGATATTAATTTCAGTGCCGATAAGAAGGTGTATGTCAAAAGCATTAGAAAAATTTGCGTTTATCGATTTATAAATGTTGCTAATATTACTGTAAAGTTAAAATTCAGCTATAAATGTGACTTATGCTGGGTTATAACTCTGGAAATATAATTAAAATTCAACACGGATGTTGTACGAATAAAATAAGTGGGTGTCGTCGTGTTGAAAATTTTGGGTTTTAAGCGAGCATTAATCGCTTCAATGATCTTGTTGATGATGGGATCATTACTGTTATCTAATTGGTTATCCTATCGTGAAATACGTCAAACTACGATTAATGAAGTGAATCAAACGTCTAAGCGAATCGTAGAGTCTGAGGCAAAAAAAATTCAAACCTGGTTTCACTCTAAGGCCGCCATTGTTAATGGTTTAGCTGAAACGTATCAGCGAGGAGTTTACCAAGGTGATTTTGCCACTATAGCGCGCGTCGCCAACTCGGTTGGTGAAGGCTCTGGTGTCTATATTGGTTTTGATGACGGCAACGCCTATTCATCTGCCGTAGGTGGTGCTTGGGATAATGGTAAAGCCATCCGCGGGCAATATGAAGTTTTACAACGCCCATGGTACAGTCAAGGCAAAGCCGCCCAAGTCACCGACGTCACAGAAGTCTATCCAGATGCCACCACTGGACATGATGTTGTGTCAATCATCAAAGCGATGGGAGACGGCGTTGCGTTAATTGATATTGAACTATCCATTTTGAAAAAGACGGTTGCTGAGATTAATTACCCTGGCGCAGTGACTGTGATCACGGACACCGACGGTAAAGTCATGGCGTCTAATTCAGCTGTCGTTGGCAAAGGCAGCTATTTTAGAGATTTTGGTATGGGGCAAGTTGAGCGAAACATGCTTGCTCAAAAAATTACTATGCAGAATTACACCATCGAAGGTGACGATAAAATTGCGTTTACTCAACAAATTGAACTTGTGAATGGCAAAAGCTGGTACTTGTTTATTGGCGTCAATAAGTCCATTGCTTATGCATCATTAACACCTGTATTAACCAAAGCCGTCATTTCGTCTTTACTCATGCTCGCAGTGGGTATCATTTTACTACTGATTGTATTGAATGTGTTGTATCGTCCAATCACTCAGTTAACTGCTATGATTCAAGATTTATCAAAAGGTAACGGTGATTTAACCCGTCGTCTTGATATTGATACTAAAGATGATCTTGGAAAAATGGCTAGAGGCATCAATGCCTTTATCGCTCAATTACAACAATTGATGCTGGAAGTTCAACACTCTTCAAGTTCTATCGATACCAGTATCGACAGGCTTAAATCAGAAGCCGATGCGAACAAACAAATTTTAAATGCACATACTCAAGAAACTGAACAGATTGTTGCTGCGATTGAAGAAATGAGCGCAACGGCGAATGATGTTGCACGTAACGGTAGCGAAACCGCTGCATTTACCCAAACGACTAATGAGCAAGCCTTAACATCAAAAGGTGTGGTGGGACATGCGACCAGTACAGTAGCGCAGCTTGTACAAGAAGTTGAGGCCACATCTGAAAATATTGCAGAAATCGATCGTGATACTGTTGAAATTACCAATGTGTTAAGAGTTATTGGTGAGATTGCAGAGCAAACAAACTTACTCGCATTAAACGCAGCTATTGAAGCGGCGAGAGCAGGTGAGCAAGGACGAGGTTTTGCTGTAGTAGCAGATGAAGTAAGAGCGCTTGCTGCACGAACTCAGCAAAGTACAGCAGAAATTGAAGATACCATTAATAAGTTAAGAAATGCTTCGAACTCTGCAATTTCAGCAATGCATGCGACTAAGGTGACATGTGAACAAACGGCTGAAGCGACAGATCAAGTTGCAGTAGACTTGGATGGTATTGTTGGTTCGGTGACGCAGATTAATGATTTAAACTGTCAAATTGCAACTGCAGCTGAAGAGCAAAGCTCTGTTTCAGATGAGATCACTCGTAATATGGCTGCCATTAGTGAAATGGCCAATGAGCTATCCATGAATGGTGAAGTGAATATTAAGCAAACAGAAAGCTTAGCAGGTTCAAACTCTGAGTTGAAGGCAATTGTGGCTAAGTTTAAATTGAAGTAATCGTTGGCATTTAATCGACCTCATATCGTTACAAAAAAGCCAGAGAGTTAATGTCTCTCTGGCACATTTCTCTCTAGATTTTTTTGAGTAACTCATCAATTTGTTTTTGTTCAAGGTTAATGGCTTTAGCGATGCCTAAACCATAATTTTTATCGGCTTTTAAACAGTGGAAAACGTGGCGTATTTGGATTTCTACTGGAACACTATCCATTGCTCTTGCCGTATTTTCAAATAACCGTTGCTGCTCATCATGAGTAAACATACGGAACAGGTTTCCGGGTTGAGTGAAATGATCATCGTCAACATGAGGCCAATGTCCAGCATCACCTTCGAGCGAGAGTGTTGGTTCAGCATATTCTGGCTGCTCTTCCCACTCATTCTGATCGTTGGGCTGATAGCCAAGCTTTCCGCCTTGATTATCATCAACCCTCATTGCGCCATCTCGATGATAGGCGTTGACTGGGCAACGAGGCGCATTTACCGGGATCAAATGATGATTGACCCCTAAGCGGTAACGTTGGGCGTCTCCGTAAGAAAATAAGCGACCTTGGAGCATTTTATCCGGAGAGAAGCCGATACCAGGAACAATACTGGCTGGATTGAATGCCGATTGCTCCACTTCAGCAAAAAAGTTTTCAGGGTTTTTATTCAGCTCAAGTACTCCAACATCAAGAAGAGGGTAATCTTCATGCGGCCACACTTTAGTTAAATCGAACGGGTCGTATTCTACTTTATGAGCATCAGCTTCTGGCATCACTTGAACTTTAAAAGCCCATTTAGGGAAATTGTTTTGTTCAATACTTTCAAATAAATCTTTTTGGTGACTTTCACGATCTTTACCGATAATGCTTTCTGATTCAGCGTCGGTGAGATTCTTAATACCTTGCTGAGTTTTAAAGTGGAATTTAACCCAAAAGCGCTCATTATCGGCATTAATAAAGCTGAAGGTGTGGCTTCCATAGCCATTCATATGGCGATACGTTGCTGGGATACCGCGATCACTCATAGTAATGGTGATCTGATGCAAGGCTTCGGGAAGTGAAGTCCAGAAATCCCAGTTATTCTTTGCACTGCGCATATTAGTTTTAGGATCACGTTTTACGGCGTGATTTAAATCTGGGAATTTGAGCGGATCTCTTAAGAAAAAAACCGGCGTGTTATTACCCACCATATCCCAATTGCCTTGCTCGGTATAAAACTTAACCGCAAAGCCTCGAATATCGCGTTCAGCGTCCGCAGCACCTCGCTCACCGGCGACTGTTGTAAAACGAGCAAAAACATCTGTTTTTTTACCGATCTGAGAAAAAATAGCGGCCTTAGTATATTGAGTAATGTCATGCGTTACAGTAAAGGTTCCATAGGCACCAGAGCCTTTTGCATGCATACGACGCTCAGGGATAACCTCTCGGTCAAAGTGAGCCAGTTTCTCTAGAAACCAAACGTCCTGTAATAATTGTGGGCCTCGCTGTCCTGCGGTAGCTGTATGTTGATTGTGAGCAACTGGGCAACCAAAAGCTGTGGTGAGCTTTTTATCTGACATAGTACACACTCCGTTACGGATTGATTTTGTGGTGATGGTATTTAGTAAGTGTAGAAAAGAAATAACGTGTTATTGGACTTTTGACTAAATCACAACGAGTGATATTTGATAAGCTTGAATTGGAATGAATTAGACAATACTTTTCTATTAAAGATTATTCATTGAACTAATTTAGGTTACTACCACCACCTTGACGAATAAACGCTGGAATATCGATATAGTCATCATTTCCATCCGCAATGGCTTGTTTTAACGCTGTCTTATTGTGTTGGCGTTCTTCGATGGTTTCACCAAATACTTCGACATGGGCCTGTTCCATCATCAATTGAGCTTGACCATTTGTGAATACATTCATTAATACGCCAGCATGAAGTAGGCCTTCAATATGATGTTTCTTACGTTCGTTACAAAGGTTTTGTTGAGACTCTTTAAAGAGTTCAACTAACTGACGAAAGCAAAAGTCAGCGAAAGCTTGGCGATTCATGTGCTCATACCCTGAGAAATACCGTGTCCTAAGTGTAGTATATGCCGAAATTCAGGAGAATATTCTGATAAGTGATTGAACTTTGGTTATATCTTGTCATCATATCACTTATGCATTTACAAAACGTTTACAAACAGGATGTTGAATATGAAATGGTTAGGGTTTAGTGCATTGCTACTCAGTAGTTCAATCATGGCGAATGACTTGAACGAGGCGCAAGTAAAACAATTATTTGAAGAGAACAAGTACGCTAAAATCATCGAGGAAGTGGATGACTTTGCTCCTCATGATATCGCTAAATATAAAGCGTTATCTATGGTGCGCCTCGAAGATTTTGATGATGCCATTGTATTGTTGGATCGCCGTATTGCTGAAATAGATCCAAAGAATAGTGAAGCGTTAGCCAAAGAGTGGATGCAAAAAGGCAATGTGTTTGCTAGCCAAGCGATGGACGCCAGTATTTTCACGGCAGCAGGTTATGCCGAAGACAGTCTTGAGGCTTTTAAAAAAGCCCACAAATTATTGCCTGATGATTTAGAAGCAAATAGAGGGCTCATTGGTTTTTACCGAAATGCGCCAGGCTTCGTTGGTGGCGACGTGGAAAAAGCCATAGAAATGTCGATTGCATTAGAAAAGCATCACCCATTTGAAGCTGGAATGATGGTTGCTCAAGGTTACCTAGCTGCAGATAAACCTGAGAAAGCTGAAGAAAAGTTCAAACAAATGCAGCAGGCTTACCCTAAAAATCACGAACTGGCCGTGCAAGCAGCGTTTTTTTATGACAGGCAAGAGCGTTATCAAGATAATCATCAGCACTTAGTGGATGCGTTGTCTTGGTCAGTGCCTGAAGATGAAGCGCAAAAAAATGAGTGGTTTATGCTGCATTATGCCTTGGCAAAAAACAGCGTAAAAACGAAGTCAAACTTAGAAAAAGCACTCGTAGCACTTGATAACTTCAAGAATGCACCTGAAAAGCTGATATCCAATTATGAGCAATGGCCTGTGCTACGTGAAGCACAAATACGCCTGCTTATGGGGCAAAAAAAGCAAGCGATAGCGTTGGCGAAGCAAGCAAGAGCCAGCAGTGATGATAGCAAATTAAGAAAACAAGCGAAGCGCATTATTAAAAAGGGACGAATTTAATCCCAATAAGTATTCCGTGGTGGTTCAAATGTCGTTTTTGAACCATCGCTGTGCATGACGCTTATTTCTGATGGCGCACCGTTATCAGCAATTCTAACCACACCAATACCGCTGTTATTGACCAAGCGATTACTTCTGTGGCCATTCGGCCGACGACCACGAATTGACATCCGTTTGCGCTTCGTTAATAGGTTAAGTGGTGAGAAATGACCAAACAACCAACCATTAAGGCGGTTGAATATCGGAAGCAATTTTTCAGGAAATTGATTTTTAATACCGCTGCAACAAATTTGATAAATATTCGGGCTACAGTGGCGAAAACGTACATTGATGTCATAGGCGAAGGAGTAATGTACATCACCCGACAAAATGATGAATTCTTGTGGTGTTTTTCGATGGCTGAAAATACTGAGCAAGCTGGTGGCAGCACCTTGATGAGCCATCCAATTTTCAGCATCAACCAGCAATGACAACCCGCAATAGGTTGCGATGCGTTGAATGGTTTCGATTAACTTAACGCCGAACATGGGGGCTGCAGAGATAATAATCACTTTGTCTTGCCCAATCATTAACTGCTGCATTTCCATTAAGGCTTCCCAATCCATCAGCCCTGATGGTTTCGCTAAGTTAATTTCACTTCGCCAGCGGCGAGTTCGAGTATCTAACACCACAATTCTAGGCGATGTGTCTAAATGATAATGCCAATCTTCAAATCGTAATAATTTTTCAATCAGTGCATCTTGTTTTTGGCTATTGGGAGCAGTAAAAAAGTCAGTAATGTCAGTCGTTAAAGCATTAAATTTATTTGGTGCATTACCCATACCTTGAAAAAGAGTATAACCAATTAACGCATTACCAATAATGCGTTTGGAGAATGGATTCTCATAAGCTGCAACCTCCCATTTTGCACTTAAATTCCAATCGTCAGTGACATCATGATCGTCAAAAATCATATAAGTAGGTATGTGCGCTAATAAGCGTCTAACTCGAGGTAATCCGGCCTTAAATTTTAAGATAGCATCACGTTCTTTTATCCACTGTTGCTGGTGTTTAGGAGATAACCCATCAAGTGTCTCTGGAATATGTATTTGCTTCCAAAGTTCTGGTGACCATATTAATAAATACAGAGCAATCACTTCCCCCAAACTAACCAAATGGTTATGGGATAAACGAGAGGTAAAGGTGGGTTGCTTGTGATACCAGCGTAAGATATGAAACCCTATCGGAAACTCATTGTGGGGCAGAAGTTTGCTGTCCCGCTGATACATTAAGCTACTGCCATAGCGAATGTCTTCACTTGAGGAGACGTTGGCATCTGGAAAATGTTCTTGAACGAGCCCGAGCTTATCGATGACTTGTTTTATGGCGTAAAGCATTGGGCCAGCGATGTCATCGATATAAACTTGATCGCCACTCATCATTAACAGTGCGGCACGGTCATTTGGCTCAAGTTCTTCCGCTAACTGGGCATCTGCAATAACAAGTGCATCCTTACTTGGATGGTGTGGATTGCGGCAAGAGCCATGAAGTAAATGATCAACCGTTGATTTTAATACAAAGTTTGGTGTTTCATATCGATCATAAGTGATGTCTGATATCGCACTAAATATAGGTTCACCTTTAGCGGTAAAAAGCTCATAGCTAATACTCTGATTTTGCGGAAGCAAGACCGATATCGGTACTGACAGTAGATATTGATGCGCATGATCGCCAAGTTTAATGTGGCCAAGATGTTCATCGTTAAGTTGGATAGTTTCAACCTGATTGTCGAAGCGCAGCTGTAAACTTAGCTCATTGAGCAGGGTGCTACTCACAAACCAAATAGTCAATTGTTGTTGCTCACAATGCCTTAAAACAGGACCACATAGAATGGTTGCCAATTGAGCGTTACGCTGCATATCCATAGTTTTTTACAATCACTTATTATTTTTAAATAGCATCATATATCAATTCCTAAACGAAAATCATATTTGTAAATGTTAAGTAACATTTTTGCTATTTGATCATTACGATAACGATTGTTATCATATGTAACCAATAGGTTTCACAATGAGGTTGTAATGATCGATGAAATATTCCAAGCGTTAGCACACCCTCATCGGCGTCAAATCATAGATTTTGTACATCGGACTCCAGGTTGCTCATCGGGTGAGATTGCAGCCCTGTTTGAGAGCAGCCGTATCGCCGTTGCAAAGCACATAAAAATACTGCAAAAGGCACAGTTGTTACTTATCGAAAAGTCGGGGCGAACCAAGCTGCACTATTTTAACGTAATGCCAATTCAAACCATCTATGATCGTTGGACCGATCAATACAGTCAGTTTTTTTCAGCACCGTTGAACAGTTTCAAAGATTATGTAGAGCAAAATCAATTAGAAGAACAAACTCAACAAAATGACGAGGAACACCATGGAAAGATTGCCTAAGCAAATGTTTAAGGTTGTGATAAAAGCACCTATTCAGACGGTATGGGACGAGCTGACGAAACGTGAAGGTTTGTGTGCCCACTTCTTTAATGCTCGGCTTGATACTCCCTCGATGGAGCCGGGTAACCCAATACGAATGCGCAGTGGAAAATACACGTCCGTTGTGGGTGAAGTAATAGATTGGAATCCACCTTATCGATACAGTCACAGCTTTAAGTTTACTAATTTAGATGATCCATATTGTAAGGTCACCTATGAATTGAAAGAGGTTGAGACAGGAACCGAGTTAACTCTCATTAACGAAGGTGTGCCAGTTGGAACCAAAACGGCAGATTACATGGCGCAAGGTGGCGAATTCATTACGCAAACGCTCAAAGATATTATTGAAACGGGAAAACCGTCATTCAAGCATCGTTTTATTTTAACTATGATTTCAATGACGGCATTTATGACACCGAAAAAATGCTTAAGTGAGCATTGGGGTTTTGAGCGAAAAGATGAACCACTAAACTTTTAAAAATAGGCAGTTAACAACCATTGGAAATGCCGGGAGTGAACCCAAATGAGTCCGGCAATATTCATCAGAGTCGTGAGCCAAAACAATCGTCGGAAGCTCACTTTACTGGTTTTATGCCTAAACCAATGCTGCGCAAGCAGCGCTCCAAACCAACCTCCAATCAGGCTTAATACGTGTAAATGTTTTTCAGGTACTCGCCAGCCGTCTTTTTTAGCTTGGATTTTATCCCATGAGTAAAATGCGAATGAAATGACTGACAACAAGCCATACCAAAGTAATAATTTTTTCGAAATAAGATTGAAGCACAGGCCAACACTGAAAATAAGAATGAAGCTATAGGCAGTAAATAAAGAAATAGAGTGTTCAGTTCGGCTCATACTTGTCTTAAATCAAGTGCAACGATTGCAAAGTTTATAGAAAGCCGATTATGCTACAGCCATGAATAAATTGCAGTAGGCAGAACCTATTATGACAGTTGCAAAAATTGGTATTGTTACCGTAAGCGATCGCGCCAGTCGTGGTGAATATGAAGATTTATCTGGTCATGCAATCATTGATACGCTAAATGATTACCTCACCTCCGAATGGGAGCCTGTGTACCAAGTGATCCCAGATGAACAGGACTTGATTGAGTCGACACTAAAAGACATGGTAGACAATGAGCTGTGTTCATTAGTTGTGACAACTGGTGGAACCGGCCCTGCTAAGCGAGACGTAACCCCTGAAGCGACTGAAGCTGTATGCGATCGCATGATGCCTGGCTTTGGTGAATTGATGCGCCAAGAATCATTAAAATTTGTCCCTACAGCGATTTTATCTCGCCAAACAGCCGGCCTGCGTGGCAGTTCGTTGATTGTTAATTTACCGGGTAAACCGAAGTCTATTCGTGAATGTTTGGACGCAGTGTTTCCAGCGATTCCTTATTGCATTGATTTAATGGAAGGTCCATTTTTAGAGTGTGATGAAAGTGTGATTAAGCCATTTAGGCCTAAGGCTAAATAGAGTGTGTTAAGTGCGTAATTGTTAATAATTGAAATTGCGTACTTAAAAAACTACCACCCATTTATCTTCTTTATCTTCTTTATCGTTTTCTTTCTTTGGGGTGACACTTTTCATCTGAATGTCGTTACTCTTGGTTCGTTTATTTGATGATGCGGAGGTCATTCTTCTTTCTTCTGCTAATAAGATGTCAAGGCACTCTTGCAGTTTCTGGCTTCTTGTTAGGGTATCGCATTTTGATATTTCTGCTTTTATCAATGTTGCAGGGGTATTACCTAAGTCATCTTTTAATAATACGAGCTCATCATGATGTTCTACTAAATATTTAGTCAGCTTAACGGAACCTGATGAAGCTACTTGGTGGAGTATTGTTTTTCCATTATCGCAAGTGGCTGTTAAATCTGTTGTGCTATTTTGTAATAAAAATTTGAGGGCTTCAGATGTTTCATTATATGCTGCATAGAAAGTAAGTGGAGAACCAAATGCACCTTTTATGTTTGTATTTAGGGAGTATTTTTTAATCAATTCGATAGCTAGCTGAGGAGCAATTCCTACTAACATACATAAAACGGGCGCTCTATAGGAAGCAAGCTCAGATCTTGGGGATGTTGAGCGTTCTAAAGTACTTTTATCTTTGAGAAAGAGTTTTATAACCTCCGCAGGGCATCGAGTAATTAAACCATACATAAGTGAGGTTTTTGAGATTGAGCCGTCTTCTTTCTCCACGAGTAGAGTGTTCATGGTATTAAATAGATCAACGTCAAATTCAGCGAGAATTTTGAAAGTGTCCAAGCTGATCTCTTTAAATCTGCGAATAGCTTGATTTAATAATGCTTTCTGGTCAAGCAAAGGTGTAAGCGTTTTAATTTTTTCTGGAGATAAATAACCTAAAATAGCTACGTCTTGTTGCACTTTATTTTTGAGTTTTTGAGTCGTTTCGTTTTCTAAAAGCTTAGCTGTTAAAAAGGGTATGTATACAAAACCGCACAGTTTTCTTTGTTGGCTTGATTTTGATCCCGACATTATCGATTTGATTTGCTCTTGCTTAGATGGCAAAGCCCAAAGCTCATCAAATGTTGCTTGCAAGGGAAAATGTAAAACATCATCATAAATATCTGAAGCTGATGCTTGTAGCCCAGATTTAGCTAACTTCCCTGCACAAAGAGTAAAAGATTTTATATCATGGACTTGGTGTGCAAAACCTAACAAAATAGTAAATGCATAAGACGTGGGTAAATCAATCAGATCTACGTTATTGAATAAGTGTTGTGCCTCAACACTTGGACAACCTACTTCACCATTTTGTTTTATAAAAAGAGAGAACGGCCCTTGGCAAGTGATGCTAAAAGGTAATTGCTCAGAAGAAGGAACTAAAGCTGTCTCAACTTCAATTCCTTCATCTCCTAATGTTAAGTGATTAAAGTTGCAAGCAATTTTTGTATGCCAGTCCTTATAAATTTTGCTTTTTTGTTCTGGAGTTGAACAGCTTTTCTCGTTTAATGTAATCGGTTGCCCTGTAAGTTCCGATAAACCTTCTTCAAGTGTTTTTGTGTCTTCAGTTTTATTTTTACTGGCATCTAATTTGTCCATTTTTTTAAGCATCGATTTAGTACAATGGCAAACTAATGCAGACGGCAACAATAAAGTCTCTAATTGCTGTCGAAACTCTTCGAGCTGCTCTTTTACACTTTGTTCAATGCTGATGTTAATGACTGAGTTAGGAACATCATCAATAAGAAATTCTTTCTGACAATATTTAAGAAGTTGAATTCCATTCAAATGAAGGAGTCGATGAGAACGAAGAAAGTCATAAGCAAATGAAATTACAATCTCTCGGATTATGGTATGTACACATTTGTTGAGTTTTGGATTTTCACAAATACTCATCATTAGTACACAGTAAGATAATTTGTTGGGTTCAAGCTCTTTGTTTTCAACAACAGATTGAGTCAATTGTTCTAATGCTTCAAGCTTTGCAGCATATTCTGATAGGCTAACTTCCTCATTGCTTTTAGGTAAAAGAGCAATTAGACGTTCAAGTAATCGATGTTTATAAGGAAAGGCCGCTAATTCAATTGTAGCAACAATCGATTCACCTTGATCATGCGATAGTTTCAGGTCTGATAAGTTAGCTTTTATAAAGGTTGATAATTCGTTTGACTGCGATGTAGTTATAGAAGTTGAAGAGTTAGATTTCATTTCCTGTTGGTCAAGGGGAATTTGATTAAAGCTAGCGGGGTTCAATGTACTGTCCGAATATTGAGAATCTACTTTTAAGCTTGTCATAATCAAATATATTGCAATGAAAATTTTACATTATCATTCAATAAGTTAATTAATGATGGATTTTGGATTAACATTAATTAACTAAATTGTTTCTCTGGTGTACTTTGTCTTTAAGGTATATCTCATACTATTGTTATAGGCGTGTTAATAATGATGAACGACATGCTTAATATAAGTCCTACTTTGTTTCTGGTATAATGCGCTGCTTTTTTATCATTGCGGCGCACTTTTTATGGCTGCTTTCAGCGACTACAGGTAACCCATGCAAGTTGAATCCACTTTATTTTCCTATAAAAAATACAGAGCTAAGAACTTCGAGCCAGCTCCGTTTTTACCGATGTCCAAAAAGGAAATGGATAAGCTTGGCTGGGACAGTTGCGACATCATCATCGTTTCTGGTGACGCTTATGTCGATCATCCGAGTTTTGGGATGGCAGTCATTGGTCGTATGCTTGAGGCGCAAGGTTTTCGTGTGGGTATCATTGCTCAACCTGATTGGAAGAGTAAAGACGCCTTTATGCAGCTGGGCAAACCGAACTTATTTTTTGGTGTGACTGCCGGTAATATGGATTCGATGATCAACCGATACACTGCGGATCGACGCATTCGAACCGATGATGCGTACACGCCTAATGATGAAGGTGGTAAACGCCCTGATAGAGCGGTGACGGTTTATACTCAACGATGTAAAGAAGCGTTTAAACACATTCCCGTGGTAATTGGCGGCATTGAAGCCAGTTTACGCCGTATTGCCCATTATGATTACTGGTCTGATACCGTGCGACAAAGCGTTATTTTTAACGCTAAAGCCGACATTTTGATTTACGGTAATGCTGAAAGACCACTTGCTGAAGTCGCACATCGTTTTGCAGCAGGGCAAAGCATAGATCAAATGCAAGACATTCGTGGAACAGCAGTCATTCGTAAGGAAGCTGTACCTGAATGGAAAGGGGTGGATTCAAAAGAAATCGACCAACTGCATAAAATTGATCCGATCCCAAATCCTTACGGTGCTGACGATGTGGGTTGTGAAAAGTTATCTGGTCCGACGGATAAGAAAATTTTTGATAACGACGCACCAAAGCCGATATCTGTTCAGCCTTCTCGTCCAAAACCGTGGGAAAAAACCTACGTTTTATTACCTGATTTTGAAAAAGTAAAAGTTGATAAATTCAAGTACGCTCATGCATCACGTATTTTACATCAAGAGCAAAATCCTGGCTGTGGACGCGCGCTTTTTCAAATGCATGGCGCCCGTGGCGTGTGGGTAAACCCACCTGCATGGCCACTGAATACCGATGAAATGGATGCAGTATTTGATTTAGCTTACAAACGTGTGCCACATCCGTCTTACGGAAAGGCGAAAATACCTGCCTATGACATGATCAAAACCTCCATCAATATCATGCGTGGCTGTTTTGGTGGTTGTTCATTTTGCTCGATTACAGAGCATGAAGGCCGGATCATTCAGAGTCGCTCGCAAGAGTCGATCATCAAAGAAATTAAAGACATTCAAGACAAGGTACCGGGCTTTACTGGTGTGATTTCTGATTTAGGTGGCCCAACAGCCAACATGTATCGTTTGGGATGTTCGAGTGAGAAAGCCGAAACCACCTGTCGTCGTTTGTCGTGTGTGTTCCCAAGTATTTGTGGCCATTTAAATACCGACCATAAGCACACTATTGATTTGTACCGAGCGGCGCGTGATGTGCCGGGCATCAAGAAGGTGATGATTGCATCGGGTGTGCGTTATGACTTGGCGACTGAAGACCCAAGATACGTTAAAGAATTAGTGCAGCACCATGTCGGCGGCTATTTAAAAATTGCGCCTGAGCATACGGAAGAAGGCCCGCTGAATAAAATGATGAAGCCGGGCATGGGTACTTACGATAAATTTAAAGAACTGTTTGATAAATATTCCAAAGAAGCGGGTAAAGAGCAGTATTTGATCCCGTACTTTATCTCAGCGCATCCGGGCACGAAAGATGAAGATATGCTGAATTTGGCCTTATGGTTGAAAGAACGCAAGTTTAAATTAGATCAGGTGCAAAACTTTTATCCGTCGCCAATGGCCAATGCGACTACGATTTATCATACCGAATTAAACTCACTGAAAAACGTTAAGAAAGACAGTGAAGTGGTAACGGTACCGAAAAAAGGCCGTCAACGTAAATTACATAAAGCCTTGTTGCGTTATCATGATCCAGCTGGCTGGCCACTCATACGTGAAGCTCTGCGAGACATGAAGCGCGAAGACTTGATTGGTAACAGCCCACACCAATTAGTCCCAGCTGAAGGACGTCATGAGCGTAATGCCATTGCCAAGCAAAAAGGGCAGAAAGCGAAGCCCGGTGAGAAAGGGTTAACGCGTTTTAGTGACAACCAGTTTAACAAAGGTCAGTCGAAAAAGCGCAGCAATGGTGCAACGAGTGATTCAAAAAGTAATGGCCAAAGCCGCAATAAGCCTAAAAGTTCAGGTCGTAAAGCACCGTTTGGCAAAAGTAAGCCGTTTAAAAGCAATAATAAACAGCGAAGTGCTGCAGGATAAGGATTTGTATTAACATGAGTTTAGTGTGTTCCCATTGCAGTAAAAATATCAGTGTCACTAAAATTGCTGAGCAGCGAGGTCAAGGTTTATCGGCTCAGATCCGCTGTTATCATTGTGATGCTTGGCTAGGCAAAAGCGTTAAAATCGCTAAGCTAAAAATGTTCAGCTTTTATGCATTAGTTGTTTTTGCTGCAGTTGCGTATTTTATGCCCGAATTGAAAGTTGCTGGGATCATTTTGAGTATCTTTGCAGGTATTGGTTTGATGATCAGTCACTTCATGGATCATTTATTTACCGTTGAACGGCCACCAGAAGAAGATGTTTCAGAAGAGTTGAGAAAGTATCGCTAATAGCGATACTATTAAAATAGTTAGGCTATAATAAAACGTCATATTCCCAGAGTTCTTTGCTGTAATATCATCGTTGGAAGTATTTAATTAATTGCATATCCATTTCTGGCGCTTTCAGCAGCTAAAGCTTCTAAGTATTCCTCTTCACTGAGAGCCGCTATCACTTGTTGTCTTTGTGAGGTGCGGTTTGTTTCTAGTGCTTTTGCTGATCTATATTCATTTTCGCCGAGTATATCGATAAGATCTTGTTCGGTCATTTCACCTGTCGACTGCTGTTCTTGAGTTTCTTGTTCAGGTATTACTGATGCTTTGTTTTGTACCGATGTGTTGTCTAATGTCGAATCAGATTCAGTAGCATTTGTTTCAGACGATTCCTGTTTTGGTAATGCCTTAGGTTTTAAAACCGTACAATCTTTATGGTAATGTCTTAGAGAATAGCTGGCTTTAACTTGGCAACAAGAACATTCTACGACTAAATCTCGTAAAGCCTTATCTAACTTGGTATCAACTTTCGATCTAACTGTGTAGCTTGCAAGCTCTGCTCTACAGCTTGGGCATGTTTTGTTTCCATAACTATCCCGATACTCTTTGAAGCAAGGTTCGCATGCATTATGGCCTTCTTTGTTTTTACCACAAAAATTCTTAATAGCAGGTTTTACAAGACATATCGGGCATTCGTGAATGAGCTCCTTTTGATTATAAAAAGTCCACTCTATCTCCTCAAACTTTACTTTATTTGGTGAAGAAGAGTTAGAAGCACTGATTTGGTTTGGAGTAGGTACTGGCGAACCTTCGCTTCGAGTGAGAGCTGTAGCCATTTGCTACTCCAAAGAACTTTATTTAGGTAATAATTTATTACTATTTAAATTCCTTAAATTCAACAATATATAAAATGATTAATCTAAGGTTCATCCTGCGGACTTCATGTTTTTCGATACCTTCAACTACCTAAAAATATTGACCTAAGCGTTTTGAACTACACTCATTGAGATGATTTCAGAATGGAAGTTGAATTATGTTGAGTGTAAGAAAGTTAATGTCTCCGCTGTTACTCATTGCCATATTTTCCGTTTCAGCTGAAACACAAAACACGCATTCACAAAAGTTTAAAACGGTAGCACAGAGTATTATCAGAGACAGTGAATATGGGAGTCTAGTGAGTATTGATAAATATGGCTACCCGAAGTCTAGAACCGTTAAGTTCAGCCAGCCAAATGATGATTTTGTGATTTGGATTGCGACTAAACCAAATACTCGAAAAGTTTCTGAAATCAATTCAAACCCCAAAGTTCAGTTTCACATTATTGCTGATGACTATAAGAGTTACTTAAGCATCATCGGTAAAGCAAGTTTGCATTCTAAACTTGAAATGACCCATCAACATGATTTTTTTGAGCCAAAGCTAAGAAAAAAGCTTTGGCCTGATTTCCCAAAAGATTATATGTTGATTCGAATTGAGCCTATTTGGGTCGAAATGTTAGGTCGCAAAATTTATCCTGACAGGGTTAATTGGAAGCCGCAGTACCTGTGTTTGCAATCGAATCATGGCGCTTGTCGATGATGCGTTTGTAGTTTGCAATTTCTTGTTCCCACTGAGCAACCCAAGCATCTAAAATTGGTTTTAAGTGTTTTAGGCTGAGTTGTTCTCTATCGTTTTCAAGTTGTTCACCATTACCTCTGAGTACCGTTGTAGCCAAAAGTTCGTTAGTATCAGCCAGAATCACTTTATTTTCTAAACGAATTTCAATATCTCTATCTCGAGTACCAAGTAAGTGTTTACCAATAGCTATGGCAGCACCAACAGGGAGTAACTCAGTTGGCTTTAGGTTTTCTTGAGAAATTTTTACCTGCGTAATTGCGGGTTCAATGATAAAGGTTCCATGTGTTGGTCTTGTGGTGATTGGAAAGTATTTAGCAACGATTTGACGGGTTTTAATAGTAAGGTAGCTTAGTATTTTATCTGCATTACTTCGCATAAATTGATTTTGCTCATCAAATCCAGGGTAGTAAATAACAGGTTTAATATAAAATGAAATGGGTTCAATTGGACCGTTTTCTTGCATGAGTTTAGGGCTAACCCAGCGATCTTGAATGAAGCCCTGAGCGTCTTTTATTTCTGTAAGTCTTTGGTAGTCAGCTAAATAACCATGCTTAAGTGGTTGAGGTTTAGTGTAACTACTGCAACCGCTTATGACAGCGAAAAATAGAGAAATGAAAAACAGCTTCAAACTTCGATTTAGTTTCATTGGTAATGCCTTGAGTACGTCCGACTTTCGCCAGACAACCTATCACCGACAGAGTTCTGAGTAAATAATTAATAAAAACACTTGAATAATGTTTGAACTAAAGCGAAAATCTCATTCGAACATCATTCGAATGAGATTTTATTTATGTGCCCAGCACCCAAATACAGTATCGAGCAGCAGGCGGAAATGATCCGACATGCTGCAGAGAAAGTCATAGAAGACTCCTCATTACTGGATTTCAAAATGACTGCGATAGCTAAAGAAGCAGGTTTGTCAGTAGGTTCGCTGTACAAATATGTACAGACTAAAGAAGATGTGATCATTGCGCTCGCCTGCGAAATGTTTATCCGTTTTTGTGATGTTGCAGATCAAATCTATTCATCTGCTCACTTATCTATGCCAGAAAAATTAATGTCGTTCATGTTATTGGCACCAGAAAAAGCCAATCGATTTAGCTTTGATATGGATTTAGAAATATTAGCTACCAGTGATCCCGTACTGCGCCGATGCTCGCCGATGTGGAAAGCCAAAATGCTCGAACTTGAAGACGATATGGACTCTATGTGCGAGCAAAAAACCAAAGATTGCTTTGAATCTGGAGAGTATTTAGGCGAACTCGAAGAAGTCATGGAAATTTCGATGGGAAATTGGGCGATGACAGTAGGCATGCGTCAAGTACGTAGCCACATGAAAATTAAAGAAAAGCACTGTCAGTCTAACGAAGACGTGTGCTTTGCAGGCGAAATGGCAATTAAAGCGATGAAGCGCTATATCAACGCATATCCGTGGAAAGCAGCTTTAACTGACGATGGTATTGAAAGAGCTAAGAAGAATTTAATGAGTTTAGGGTTACGTTAAACCTAGGTACTAGAACAACAATTGAGAATTTTTACTTACTGAACGATTCAGTAAAGATAACAAGGAAACACATTATGTCAGCTGGAAAGCAGCTAAAAGTCTGGAGCTTAACCCTTATTGCTGTAGCAACAATGGGCGTAGGGCTTTACTCATACAAATCATCACAAATTTCAGCGCAGGCTGCACAAACGATGCCAGAGTATCCTGAATTAGTGGGCGCAGAAAATGCGAGTTTAGTCGATTATAAAGAGCTCGTGCGTGTACCAGCGGAAATTATTGCACCTGATTCAGTACTGTTAACCAATGAGCTTTCAGGGAAAATTGTAAAACTGAATTTGAAAGATGGCGCTTCAGTTAAAAAAGGGCAAATGTTACTGCAGTTAGACATCAGCGAAGAAAAAGCCACATTAAAAACAGCAAAGGCCCGCGCTGAGCTAGCAAAATCTGATTTAAAAAGAATCAAAGCTTTATATAAGAAAAAATTGGCAGCAGAAGATGCTCTTGATAATGCCGTAGCCGATCTGAAAATTAATCAAGCAGAAGTAGAACGTATTCAGGCAATCATTGCCAAAAAGACGGTCTTAGCACCATTCGATGGTACTTTAGGGCTACACGAATACTCTGTTGGTGAATACCTGCCTGCCAACAGCGCAATTACCAATGTAGTGTCAAACCAAGGTCACCTTTGGGTCGATGTCAATTTATCACAAACACAAGCAAGATTGCTGTCAGATGAGAGCTTTACCTTAGTTGTTGATGGACAGGTTTTACCCACAGTTGCACAGGTTGTTGCAAAGTCACCGCTAATTGAAACGACAGCGCGCAGCCTTAAGCATCGTGCGTTACTGCCAAAAGCAGAGGCGAAAAACTTTACTCCAGGCGCGTTTGTCGAAGTGTTGATCAAGCAAGGCAGCGCTCAACCAACAATTCGATTACCTAAGCAAGCGGTATTGCGTCAACAAGCTACGCGTTATGTGTACGTCATGGTACCAGCAGACCCTGGCACTTACCGCGCACAACGCCGCGATATCACACTATTCCAAGAAGACGGTCAATACAGTTATATCACTGGCGGTTTGAAACAAGGTGAGAAAGTGGTTACTACAGGCGCATTTAAGATGTACCCCAATAAACTCGTTACCGATCAGCAGCAACCAGCACCGGCTGGCGCTGCGCAGTAAGGAAGCAGCATGTCAGAACAAAGTTATCCAAAACGCATTACTGATGTGTTTGTTACTCGTCCTATTTTGGCAGTAATTTTATCCTTGGTCTTGGTGCTGATTGGCAGTATTTCAGCGATGAAATTGCCAGTGTTGCAATACCCACAGATCGAAAGTTCACAGCTGGTGATTGATACTATATACGTGGGCGCTTCGGCTGATGAAATTCAAGGGTTTGTTACCGATCCAATAGAAAAAGCAGCTGCCACTATTTCTGGTGTTGATTATGTCAATTCAGAATCATCAGCTGGTGCCAGTAAAGTTACAGTGCAGTTGGTATTGAATGCCGACAGTACTAAGGCATTAGCTGAGTTGAATACTCGGTTAAGTCAAATTCGTTATGAATTGCCACAACAATCGCAAGATCCAAGTATTACGGTTACTCGTGCCGATAGACCTTATGCGTCTTTTTATCTATGGGCCGATACCAAAGAGTTCAGCCGCGCTGAATTGAGCGACTATCTTGTACGTCAAGTGAATCCATTGTTAAATGCGCTTCCCGGTGTACAAAGGGTTGGTGTAGAAGGTGGTCGCTCACCCGCTATGCGTATTTGGTTAAATCCAAGTGAAATGGCGATGTTGAATGTCAGTAGCAGCGATATTCAACAAGCACTATTACGCAATAATGTGGCAGCGACGATTGGTAATACTAAAAACTCAGTACAAAGTATCGATCTTGTTGCAAATACCTTGCTTGAAGATACTCCCGCATTTGAACAAATTACCATTAAAGAAGTTGATGGTCGCAGTATAAAACTGGGTGATGTGGCGACCATTGATTTAAGTGCAGAAGAAGCGACGGCTGAAGCGGGTTTCCGTGACCGTAACTCAGTATATGTATCGGTGTTCACTCAGCCAGGTGCGAATGAAATTGCAATTGGTGATGCACTTTATCAGCGATTAGAAACGCTCAATCAGTCGTTACCAAAAGATCTTAAGCTGAATATTGCTTACGATGCGACCAAATACATGCGTGATTCGATTAAGGAAGTATTCACCACTCTACTCGAAACTGTATTATTAGTGGGCATTGTTATTCTATTAATGATGGGGTCGTTCCGCACTGCTTTAGTACCATTGATCACGATCCCAATTTCGATTTTAGGCGCTGTGGCGGCTATGACTTTGATGGGCTTTTCACTTAACTTACTGACCTTGCTGGCGATTGTTTTGTCTGTTGGCTTGGTGGTTGATGACGCCATTGTTGTGGTTGAAAATGTCGCGCGTCATATGCGCAGCGGTATGAGTGGGCCTAAAGCTGCCTTGTTGAGTTCGCGTCAATTATTTACGCCAATTATTGGTATGACAATCACGTTGGCTGCTGTTTATGCACCGATAGGCTTCTTATCTGGTTTAACAGGTGTTTTATTTAAAGAGTTCGTATTCACACTAGCGATTGCGGTATTAATGTCGGGGCTGGTGGCCTTAACGTTATCACCGATCATGAGTGCTAAAGTATCGCCAGAAGGTGGTAAAGAAGGCCGATTTACTCAGTATATCAATGGTCGTTTTGCTCGTCTTGAAGAACTCTATAAAGGTTTTCTAACAGGAGCCTTTAATTATCGACCTCAAGTTGTTGTTGTTGCAATATTCATTGCAATGATGATTGTGCCGTTATACCTATTTTCAAAATCTGAACTGGCACCGACTGAAGATCAGTCGATGATTCAGATGTATATTGAAACGCCGCCTGAGTCGACACTTGATCATACAAGTGCACAAATGATGAGCGTGGTTAAAGGTGCAATCCAAACACCGGATAGTGCAGGTATGTGGCATATTTCGTTTCCAACGTTTGGGTTTGGTGGTTTGGTATTTGAGCCAACTGATCAACGTGAGCAGAGTACGCAAGAGTTGCTTGGGCAAGTGTACGGCGTGCTATCGCAATATCCTCAAGTTACGGCATTTCCTAATTTGCCAGCAGCATTACCGACTTCGGGTCAGTTTGATGTCGAAATGGTAGTGACGTCATCAGTACCACAAACAGAAATGGCAGCCTATGCTCAACAATTGGTTTATGCAGCATTTGGTAGCGGCAAATTCATGTTTGCTGATACTGACTTAAAAGTCGATTTACCGCAGATAAGCTTTGCGTTTGATAAAGCGAAAATTGCTGATTTAGGCATGACTATCAGTGATGTTAATGAACAGCTTTCGTTTTTGTTGTCAGATAACTACATCAACCGTTTTAATTTAGATGGTAAAGCTTACAAGGTGATTGCTCAGGTTGAAGATCGCTTCCGTAATGATCAACAAGCGATTCTTGAGCTGCAGTTATCGACGCCTGCTGGAAAATTAATACCTCTATCAAGTATTGCGACTGTGCAATCGAAAGCCGCTCCAAGAAAGCTCACCAAATTCGGACAGCGTAATTCGTTCCGTGTATTTGGCGGCATTAACGGCGGCAGTACCAAAGAAGAAGCGCTGGCATCACTAGAGCAAGCCGCTGCACAAATTTTGCCTGCGAGTTACTCAATTGACTATGTTGGTGAGTCGCGTCAATTACGTCAAGAAGGGAACACGCTGGTAGGCGTGCTTGGTGTGGCATTAGTATTTGTTTTCTTTGTGCTTGCGATTCAGTTCAATAGCTTCAGAGATCCGCTTGTTGTATTGCTGGGTTCTGTGCCATTAGCCTTATCAGGGGCGCTATTGTTGTCGTTTATGAACTTTACGACCATCAATATTTATTCGCAAATTGGTTTGATCACCTTGGTTGGCCTTGTAGCGAAAAACGGTATTTTAATTGTGGAATTTGCAAGACATCTGCAATTAGAAGGTTTGAATCGAAGTGACGCAGTTATTCAAGCTGCAAGCACTCGACTTCGCCCTGTATTGATGACCACTGCCGCAACCGTTCTGGGTCACTTCCCACTGGTATTAGTCACGGGTGCTGGTGCAGCAGCGCGTAACAGTATTGGTTTGATTCTGGTTGCAGGGATGATTATTGGTACCTTCTTCACCTTGTTTGTATTACCAGTGCTTTATTCTTACATTGCCGCTGAACATAACAAAGAACCTGAGGAAGAGTTACAAACCGCTTAGTCTATTACTTAAAATAATGAAGGGATTGATTTACAGTCCCTTCTTACTCCTAATTTTCAGTCACTTTCATCAGTAAACTATTTACAGGTACTGTATTGGGCGCAATACGGTCAAACATGCTGTTTGAATAACAGCCTTTGAAGGAAAGCATGCCTTCTCTTTCGTCGATTAGTGTAAGGTTAAAGCGATGCTCGATACCATCATTTAAGGTGGTAAACTCAACGATTAAGGTATTATTTTCAATACGCCAAGAGCCATTACCTTTTTGTCATGCCGTATAAAACAGCTAAAAAAAGAGCCCGTATTCACGAGCTCTTAGCGTTAGAAGAGAAGTTATTAATCTTCAACGATGTCTTTAACAAACAAGATAGGGTTTGATACGACACCTTTTGTTTCAAGGTCAAGAACGTGAAGCACCTTGAAGTGACACTTATGTACTTCACCATTTTCATTTTCAATACGCTTAAGCAACGTATAGTAAATGTGATGTATTTTTCCTGTCTCAGGGTTGGTAAAAGTAATTTTTACCGACGAATTATCAGGATGGAAAGTGTAAGTTGCTGGGTACTCATAAGGAACTTCTGAGTTAGTATACTTAAATACCATTGCAGTTCCTGAGTTTCCATCAGCAGTATCAAACTTAATTTTGCGATATGGATCACTGTCGTACTTACTTAAAGTAAACTCTTTACCAGAGAAATCAGCAATTGTTGAAACCGTTTCACCGTGTGTTTTACACTTTTTCGCAACTTCGTGGTATTGGTCACGAGTTTTGAGTGTTTCAGAGTAGGCTACTTTATTAGCCGCATCTTTCATTAAAGAATTTCCTTTATGACAAACGTGATCAAGATGGAACTCTTTATGTTCATGGTGCTTGTATCTCTGTAGATCTATTTGATCAACAATACTATCAATAGCAATCTTGTTTAGACCTTTTGGCATTTTAGGCAATGTCATACCAGCAGCAAGTACTTTACCATGACGCAGTGCACGATTTTCACCTTCACCTAGCTCAACGATAAATGCATGTTTATGCATTTTGTGTTCGCGGCCATAACTTGCAACTTCTTTTGGTAACGTAATACGGCAAATATCTACAGCGCCATTGCCAGTACCGAAAGATTGAGATTCCCATGTACTTGGCACTTCAGTTCGGAATAAGCTCAATCGATCTTCAGGTGCAGCATCACAGTCACCTTCGAAGTATTTCACATTACCGCGTTCACTGTCACCAGTAGCATCTTTCAGTTGTGCTCTGATACAACTATTGCCATCTACAGCAACGATGACACTTGTTACATCTTCATTTCGAGGACTATCTTCAGAAACAAACTCTTCGACAAAAATTTCGTCAAAGTTTAACGCTTGTGATACCACACCATCGGTGCTTTTTCTCAAGAAGTTACACAGTTTTGTGTCACCGTTTTCATCACTAACAATGGCACGTTTTATGTCACCATCGGCTGCCTTACACTCATTCGCTTCAGGTAAAAGGAAAACTTGTTTATCGTTAACGACAGTTAACTTGTGAACTTTAGAGCCTTCGATAAATTTAGCATCCTTAGCGACAAGGTAGCCCCACGATTTCTTCAAATCCGGATTCTGGCTTAAAAATGCATCGATAGAAACACCTGAAACATCATAAGCTTTTGATGTTGGTGAACGGCTTACAAAACGGTTCCAAGGATTAACTAACGTTATAGCCCCAGTTTCAAAGTTTGCTTCAGTGACTTCCCATGCGTGATAAGACTTCTTAAATTCACGCTCTGTTGTGTCAAAAACAAAATGATTTTCAAGCTCTGCCTCATCTGTACTACGCAAATAACCTGAGTAATCATCATGATCAAACTCTAAGTAGTAGTTAGCTCCGTGAGTATCTTCATCTTCTGAGTCATAATGGGTCACGCCATAAGATGGCGCATGATCTTCACCTTCTGGATTACCTACACCTAGAGTAGTTAAGCCACTGCTCGCGAAATATTCAGCAGTATTACTTTTTACTGCTGCATCCATCGCTTTAGTAAGTGGTATAAGATCAATCTTCTCTTCAGGCTTCAATGCCATACGGCCGTGCATCATATCTAGAACAGCACTAGGCTTCATGTTCATAGTGTCAGCATATGGAGCATATAGGGCTTTCATGTCTTCCATTAAGACAATGCCTTTTTCAGACATGATTGTATGAAGTGCACCTTGAACAACATATTCTAAATCGTCTAAATCTGATTCAGGAACAGAATCAATAATTTTTCCAGCCAAAGTCAATATAGATTGGCTAGCAAGTTTCACTTTCTTTGCTATCGCTTTGCTTTCGGCTGGTTCTTCAGGAGATGCCATGATCTCTGCAAAAGGAAGGTCGACATCAACGTTCTCTGGGAGGTTTAACGTTTCTCTTGCAGCGGCAATAACTTTTGGCTTTGCTACTGCAAATTCGGCCTCTGATAATTCGCCTTTATAGTTCATCCACATCTTGTGATCAACCATTGTTGTAACACCAGAAAATCGAATGACATCTGTATCTTGATCAATTGATGATAGTGGAATAACTCTGCCAGCAGGCGTAAGAACGCTTGCTCTTACAGGTTTGCTAGAAACAGCTTCTGGCACTTGCATAGAACAGTTACCCGTTGCTTCATCAACGGAAACAATTTGCTCACTCGGATCTGCTTTATAGTTATCATTAGCATCCACATAACACATAGCGCCTTTACGATGCATTGGATCAATGATATTTGCGGCTTTGGTAATGGTTTTGGCTGGTTCGATCTTTTCAGCTGGAACAGTTTTGCTGTTGTTATCGCTTCCACATGCGGATAAAACGGCAACAGCTATGCCTGTTAACAGGAAGTGTTGAACTTTCATTAAGTCGCTCCTTCTGACTTATAAAACGTACAAACGTATTACTGATTAAGTAAACTCGCTGATTAAGCGTAGAAAGGGTCTTATGATTGTGCAAATTTTACACTTTAGAATTAATGTTAGACTTTCAATGTATAAATCACAGACGATAAGGTAAGACATTGGCCTCAAGCTTGAGAACATTTATTGGTATACCTATTCCAGAAGAAATAATGGTTCCATGGAAATCCTGCTTGTATAAAATAGGCATCGATAACGTGTTGAACCAGCCGCACATTACATTGGCTTTTATTGGCAATTTAAACCAGAGCCAAATCGAACATTTAGATGGATTACTGCAACGAATTAAATTTCCAATGTTTACGTTATGCATTGCTGCAAGTGGTCATTTTTGTGTACAAAGAAAGCCGATTTTGTGGGCGGGTGTGAACCGTTCGAGTTTACTTATGGCGTTAAGGCAACAGGTCACCTTATGCATAAAGCAAGTAACAGAATTTAATGACCAACAGACTTTTGTACCTCATATTAGCTTAACGAGAAATGTCACTTTCACAGAATCGGAATTAGCAGAGGTTCATCAACAACTTCGTTCATTGCAAGCACAAACACAAGTCACTGAGTTTGGGTTGTATCATTCTTGTTTAACCAATCAAGGCCCTAAATATCAATGTACGGCTATTTATAATTCGCTTTAAGGAATTTAATAAACGCTTTGCATTTCAGTGATAGTGGCTTGTTTTTGTAGATGATATGAATGGGTTTAGCCTTGGGTTGTTCATCGTTAAGGATCTGAATCAGCGCACCTTCAAGTAACGCATTTTCGATTAATATTTTCGGCTGCAGTATGATGCCACTTCCTGCGAGCGCTGCACTTAATAGTACTCGCCCTGAGTTCGTTTGTAGTGGCATTGAGTTTGTCGTCATTTGCTGAATTCCCGTGCGGTTTGGAATGAAGCCTAAGCATTGATGAAGATTAAGATCATTAATCGATATTGGGACATCATGCCGATTGATATAACTTGGCGATGCCGCAAAAACCATTTGGTATTCACCAAGTTTTTGCGCATAGAGGCTTGAATCTTCAAGTTCACCGATTCTGATCAGAAAATCTGAGCTGTCTTGCATCGGATCGGTAATCCGGTTTTCACACATGAGTTCGATATTAATGTCTGGGTAACGCTCTAGAAATTGTGGGATCAATGGCGCTAATACAATCTCACTGAAGGTCACGGGTGCATTCAGTTTAATATTTCCGCTCGGGTTATGTTGCATCTGCTGCAGTTGGTTTTCGGTATTCAACAAGGTTTGTTGAATGTGCTTTGCGCTCTGATAGTAAAGCTTGCCTGCCTCAGTCAAAGACAGCTTGCGAGTTGTTCTGGTGAGTAACGTTTGCTTTAACTCGGCTTCTAATGCTTTTAAGTGCTTACCAGCCATCGTAGCGCTGATTTGATTGCTCTGTGCAGCATGAGTGATACTGTTTTGCTCAACGATATCGATGAAGATTTGTAGGCTTTTTAGCTTATCCATCAGTAATTATAAACTGTGGGTTAATAAAGTAGATAATCATAACTTGTTTATCGACGGTTTTGTTAGTAATAGACTGAGGTTTTGCGAAGCAAGGTTCATTACATGCTGCCTCAACAAGGTGTTCGAGTCACTGCCGTCATCGAGATTAATGCCGATCAGGATATTCAATCTGTTCTCAATACGATCCAACGTTTTTGTCAACAAATGGAGTCCGAAGATGGGTGCCTATTTGCGCAAGCAAGCCAAAATTCAGAGAATCCAAGACAGGTCATATTATGGGAAATCTATCAGGACGAGGATGCGATTGAAGCACATTTCAATATGCCGCACACTCAAGCCTTTATTAAAAGTAAGCAAACGTCCTTTATTAAAGGTTACCAAAGTCATTTAGTAGGAGGTGCAGTATGAAATCATTGAGTTGGGGTTTTTTAGGAACAAGTTTTATTTCCAGCGAAATGGCGACAGCTGTTGCTAAAGAGGGGCGTAGCAAAATCATCGCCGCCGCTGGGCGAAACGAAGCGCGCTTAATGGCTTTTGCACAGCAGCACCAAATCGAAAAGTCATACACCGACTTCGATGCGTTAATCAATGACCCAGATGTCGACATCGTGTACATAGCATTACCAAACCACCTTCATCATATCTATGTGGAAAAGGCAGCCAAGGCCGGTAAAGCCATTTTATGTGAAAAATCATTGACGGTGACTCTTGAACAAACCAAAGTAGTTGAAAAAGCACTGGCTCAGAATCCAGTATTTTTTGCAGAAGGCTTGATGTATTTGCATCACCCAGTGATCAAGAAGCTACTTGAATTGCTCAAACAAGGCGTGATTGGAAACATTAAGCAAGTTAATGCGAGCTATTGCGCCGCAATTAGCGAGTTTGTTAATCCACAGGGTGGAGGCGCCATCTACAACCTTGGGTGTTACCCTGCTTCGATCGCTTATCGTTGCATTGAGGCTGCAACGCCTCATTCGGCAAGTGATTACGAACTTAAAGCTGTAGGCCGGAAAGGCACAGATGGAAATATTTGTGAAACATCAGCAAGCCTGAATTTTGATGATTCGATTCAAGTTCAGCTCCATTGCGCTGAAGATTACGGTATGAAGTCAAGTTTACAAATACTCGGTGAGAAAGGCTATTTAACGTTCGACAGTAATCCTTGGTTACCGCAAGAGCAAAATTCTTTTCATTATGCAGAGTATGAAGGACTGGAAACGGTCGTGAATGTGGAAGCTAAGGGCGATGCATTCTATCACCAGGTTAAGCAAGTAATTGACGCTGTTGAACAAAATCAGCCTTCATTAGCTCATCCTCAAGCAACACTCGTTGACTCAATAAAGATTATGAATTGGTTGGTAACGTGGCACGAGCAGGCGCTGACACATTGAAAGTTACAAAATTGTCATTGAATTAACCGAAACCATTAAGTTAAACTCGGCTTGTTAAAGTCAAAGAGCGAGTACTTTTATTATCCGTTGGACATCGTTCTGGGTAATAAATGATAAAAATGATGCAGCAGTTGAAACGAGTGCAACTCAATCAATTACAGAAATGGTTAGCTATGGGGCTCAGTGCCTTAGTTTTACTATTGTCTGTTGCTGCATCAGCTCATAGTGTTGAACATATTAATCATGGATTAACTGAGCACTGTACACTCGCGTTTCACCAGCATCAATTTGCTAGTGGTCTTGCTAATTCAACCCCGAAACTGCCGATTCAAATTCAAAGTGTCATTATCAGTGAATTTGTTATCGCAGTTTGTGAAGCCCCCTTTACGGCATTTTATCGTAGCCGTGCTCCTCCTCAGTTTTCATTGTCCTAATCATCATTTATTAACGTTGAGATATCAGAGTCCGTTTATGTTTACGGCGCTCGTGTATTGATGTGATTGTTTTGATTTTACGTGGTTAAATGATTAATCATGTAAAGTTTGGCTTCCCTTTCTTATGTGCGCAAACAGAGAAAGCTGAGTCCGTGAACATCTGATATCTCCAAAAAGCTAAAAATAAAAATTACTCGATGGCAACGCCTTCCCTGAGGATAGCGCCGTCGAGACTTTGGAGAATGAAAATGAAAAAATTGGTTCCTACAACACTTGCTATGGTTATTGCTTCACTGACTGGACACGCTCAAGCTCAAGATACGTCAAATTTAAATGTCAGTGCAGTTTTGAATGGTTACTATCAGAGTGCAGATAAGGCTCTTTCAGAAAAAGCCAAAGGCTTTGGTTTGGGGGAAACGGAATTGGCGTTCAGTGGTGCGATTGATGATGCATTTTATGGCAAGCTCACCAGTGTGATTGAATCGGCAGATGGTGAAACGAATTACGAGCTTGAAGAAGCATTTCTACAAACGCTTTCTCTTCCGTATGGTCTCTCTGTAAGAGCCGGTCGCTTTATGTCTGATATCGGTTACCTGAATAATCAACATCTGCATACTGACGCATTTGTTGATCGTCCTGCAGTTTACCGTGCGTTCTTAGGTAGTCACTATTTCGATGATGGTATTCGTCTTGATTATGTTGCACCAACAGACATTTATTGGGCGATGGGCGTTGAAGCATTTAAAGGGCAAAAGTTACAAGCCGAAGAGTTGAATAGCGATGCAAAATCCGTTGGTGCTTACACGCTTTATTCAAAATTTGGTGGTGATATTGGTGAAAGTAGTTCTTGGCAGCTTGGTTTAAGCTATTTACGCAATGAAAACGGCCAAACTTTTGTTGCTGAGCATCATCATGAAGATGAAGGCGACCATGATGAGCATGAGCACGATGATGGGCATGCAGATGTGCATGACGAACATGGTCATGGCGATGGCGGGCATAATCATGGCGCATCGTTTACAGGTAAAAATTTATTTGGTGCAGATTTTGTGTATAAATGGGCACCACAAGGTAATTACAAATACCAACACCTAACATTGAGTGGTGAATATTTCCGTTTAACAGACACCTTCTTAGCGGATGAAATAGAACATCAACCTGAGTTTAATAAAGACCATCAAGGTTGGTATGTCAGTGGTGTTTACCAGTTCTCACCTAAATGGTCGACAGGTATGCGCTATGGCCGTCTTGATACTTATAACCTTCATGAAGAAGAGTTAGAAAGTGCAAGCTTGAAAGAAACTGAATTGCAACTTTCATATCACCACAGTCATTTCTCTGTGATTCGTCTGCAATACACGCATCAAGATGGCACTGAAATGTTCTTACCTACGGATGAAAATAGCATTACCTTGCAATTCATCATGACACTAGGAGCTCACAGTGCGCACCAGTTCTAAAATACTCTTGGCTACAGCCCTATTTGGGCTGAGTCAAATGGCTCATGCAGCACTGAACGTGTTTGCATGTGAGCCAGAATACGCTGCTTTGGTTAAAGAGATTGCACCAGAGGCAAATGTGTATCAAGCAACGACGGCAATGCAAGATCCACATATGGTTCAGGCTAGACCAAGCCTGATCGCCAAAATGCGCCGCACAGACCTTGTGGTTTGTGCTGGGGCTGACTTGGAGATCGGTTGGTTGCCAATGTTGCAATTGAAAGCGGCCAATCCAAAAGTTCGCGATCATCAAACAGGGTTGTTTTTTGCGGCTGAGCATACCAATACGTTGGGAAAATTAGATAAAGTAGATCGCAGCATGGGTGATGTTCATGCTTTAGGTAATCCACATTTACATTTTTCTCCTCAGCGTATGTTAGAGATTGCTGATGGCTTAACAGCGCGTTTAATTAAGTTAGATGCTGATCATGCCGCTCAGTACCAAGCGAATTTTGATGCATTTAAAATCAAATGGCAGCAAGCCGAAATTAAGTGGAAAAAACGGGCGCTACCGTTAAATGGTAAAAGCGTGATCGCCTATCACAGTAGCTTTAGTTATCTATTTGATTGGTTAGGTATTAAGCAGGTGGGGGATTTAGAGCCTAAGCCGGGTTTACCACCAACCACGAGTCATTTAGCTCATTTACTTAAGGTGACAAAACAAGAGCATGTTGCTGCCATTATCGTATCTTCATACCAAGATCCAAGAGGCGGTGAATGGCTAGGCAACAAGGCAGGCATTCCTGTTGCTATTTTGCCTATGTCCATTGGCGGTGATAAACACAGTAAGGACTTGTTCTCACTCTATGACTCGGTTATCACTAAGTTGTTAAAGGTGATGCATTAATGTTTGACCTTCTCGACATTATTCTACCTGCCTTCGTGGCAGGGTTATTGGTGCTATCTACGCATGTAGTGCTTGGCCGCCAAGTGCTGAAACGTGGGATCATTTTTATTGATTTAGCGATTGCGCAAATTGCGGCGCTGGGTGCGATTGTGGCAAAAACACACCATGATTTTGACGCATTGCCGCTCATGCAATTTATCATGCCTGCCGTGTTTGCACTTTTGGGTGCGGCATTAATTGCATGGCTCTCTAAAAAGGCACCTAAAGAGTTAGAAGCATTAATTGGTTGTCTATATGTAGTATCTGCGGTGGCGGCATTATTGCTGCTGGCCAATGATCCGCATGGCGCTGAGCTTTTAAAACAGATTATGTCAGGTCAAATCTTATGGGTTGATTGGTCTCAACTTATTGGGCCCGCAATCATCTATATCATGCTGCTCATGCTATTGGTGTTCACGCCAAGTTTACTCAGTGGGCGAGCATTTTATTTTGTTTTTGCGATTGTCATTACTTTTTCGGTAGAACTCGTTGGCGTGTACTTAGTGTTTAGTACGCTGATTATGCCGGCTTTAGCATCGCAACCTTTTAAAGGAAAAAAAGGCGTCGTCATTGCGCTGAGCATTGGTCTTTTGGGCTATGTGGCTGGGTTAATGGTTTCCGTGACTATGGATTACCCTAGCGGTGCCTCTATCGTAATGTGTTTAGCTGGATTTTCTTTAATTGCTCGGGTCGGATATGCCTTTAAAACAAAAGGTATTATTAATTACTAACTGTCATTGATGTACGCCCATCATGGGCGTACATTGTCTCTCGTTACATCTACAATTCTTACAAGTAAAGCTTGTAAATCAAAGGGTCACTTCGATAGGGACATTTGTGATTCATCCATAACTTGTTATGCGAGAGAATTATGAATCAACATAAAAGAAAACTGATTACATTCAGCCAGCTAATATGTGCAGTTGCCGTTGCTTCGGCGTTAACTGCATGCGGCTCAAGCCATAAACACAAGTCAAATCAACCGATGCCACTTATTTCTGGTTACCTCTACACCACAACTAATGGTAACGGTGATGAAAATGGCAACGGCATGAATAAAGTGATGCGGCTAACTCGTTATGCTGATGGTACGGTAGGCAATGAAGTTGTCTATGATACTAAGGCAAAGGGTGCTGCTGATGTATCTACAGGTGGTGATGCTCATGGTGACTTTGATAGTCAGGGTGCCATTCAAATTATTGGGGATTATTTACTAAACGTAGATGCAGGGAGCGATCATTATATTTCGGTATTCAAAATCGATAAAGCTAATGGTGATTTAACCTGGATGGAAAACATTGATTCAGGTGGTGAACGTCCTGTCAGTATTACATATACTAAGAAACCGAACACGGATGACCAATATTGGGTTGTGGTCGGTAACCAGTGGAACAATCCGAATGTACAAAAAGATGGTGCTAATATAGAGCGCTATCCAAGTAATGACTTCTTTATTGATTCGAATGGAGACAAAGTTGACTTAACGGCTTCAGATCCATCGGATGCACATCGTAATATCAGTTTGTTTAACTTCGATAGCTCCAATGGCAGTTTAGTCTCTGCCGGAGCCACGCCTTTAGCTACTTATGACAGAGCAAACGGTGGCCCAACAACGGTAACATTCAGTGCTGACGGTACTAAGTTAGCCGTTTCAACATGGGGTATTGCACATTTCAATACGGATACTCCTAGTACTGATGAGCAACATCCTAGTCGTGTTTATGTCTATGACTTTGATCTGTCTAACGGAAATATTAATTCTCAGCTTCCAGATTATTTTGAAAAATCAGGCATCGCAGGCACAATTGGAATCAATTGGGCACTAAACAGTAATACTACCCTGCATGCCAGTAACTTCAATTTGACCAATGAGTTAATCGGTCATGGATTGACGGTGTTAAATGACGATGGAAATATTAGCGAGGGGAATACTGGCGTATCTTTGACTGCACATTATAATACTGGTGCAGAAAGCAGTAGAGATGAAGCATGCTGGACCGTGCTCAGCCCTGATGGAAAACGACTTTATGTATCGAGTTTTGGTACTAACGTGATTACACCATTTACGTTAAATGATAATGGAACCGTTGCTAAGACCTTGAGCTATGCTTCACGAAGTGAGGGCACACCAGCTGGGGATACTAAAGATATGTATATTACGCCAGATAATAAATATCTGTATGTATTAGGCGCCTTCCAAACCTTTACGTTAAATCGATTTAACATCAAAGATGATGGAACACTGTCGTATATCGATCAACATGTTTACAAAGAAACTAAGAGTGATGTTGGCAAAGCTGGCGCTCATAATTTCTTGGGGTTAGCTGGTTTCAGCGTGGGATAACTTCCGTTTAAGCTCATGTCAAGCCAATGCCATACGCATTGGCTTTTTTGTTTTAGATCATGTTTCCGTTAATCGGAAAAAAATCTTTGAATATATTTATGGAGACTCCCTTTCTAACTCACTAAGCTTAAGTAGTCATCAAAGATAAGGCAAAGGTATGCTAAAAGTTATCCTATCTCTGTGTTTAATGTTAACGCCCATGTTAGCAACGGCTGAACAGAATTTAAGTGTTGGAGACAAAGCTCCAAACTTCACTATTACTCGGCTTAATGGCACTCAGTTTCATCTTGCAGAGTATCAAGGTATAAAACCAGTGTATTTGATTTTTTGGAATACCTGGTGCGGTTACTGTATTAAGAAAGTTCCAACGATAAATGAGCTTGCAAAAAAGTACGGACAAGAGCTAGAAATATTAGCCATCAATACCTCTTGGAGTGACGACAAAGAGCTAATAAGTGCCTTCCAGCAGCAGCATCAGACAGATTACCCTATGGCTTTTGACAATAATGCAACGGTTACCGACTTATTTGATGTCTGGGGTTCGCCGACAGAGTTCATCATCGACATCAATGGCAGGGTTCAGCACAGAGACAAAATACCGCCGATATCTGCTAAGACATTAAATGCTTGGACAAAGTCATGCGTACAGGAAGTATGCTGATGACAAAATCTATGTATCAATCACAAAGTGCTCCTAGATTCGTAAAAGGGCTTTCTCGACGAGCATTTTTAAAAGGGACTACAGCGTTAGCCGTCCTCGCAGGGGCTGGTTTAGCTAGACCCGCATTGAGCGCTGTGCAATCGTTTGAAGGCGATGTGGCTGAGCCATTATCATCCGCTTTTTTACCTCAAGCCGCTAAATTTAATCCTTTGCAAACAAAACTGATTAAGCAGGTACAACTTCATTTATTCCCCGATGATGGTGATGGTCCATCTGCGGATGATCTGAATGCATTCGGCTATTTGCAATGGGCGCTCACTGACCCAGATAACCAAGCTGACGGTGACAGAGCGTTTTTAATCAAAGGGACAGTTTGGTTAGATGAGTCTGCGAGTAAACACTTTAGTAAACCATTTCTAGAAATGAGTTTTGCTGAACAAGCCAAGTTACTCCACAGAGTCAATGGCAGTCAATCCGGCGAGAATTGGTTATCACTGCTTTTGTATTACCTCCTTGAGGCCGTAACGTTAGATCCACTCTATGGAGGCAATACGGAGGGCGAAGGTTGGAAGTGGCTGGAGCATCAAGCTGGATTCCCTAGACCTAATTCGCAAACCCACTATCGAGTATTTGAGGAAGCGTAAGCGTGAGAGAGACAATAAAAAAAGCAATGCGAGCGGAACCTGATTTTGATGTGTGTATCATTGGTAGTGGTGCCGGTGCAGGCCCAGTTGCTTATGAACTGGTGAATGCTGGGTTCAAGGTTTGCATGTTGGAAAAAGGCAAGTGGTACGACGAACAACACTTCAAAAAAGATGAGCAATTAGGTCGCCACAGAATATTCAAGTCTCAACACGATAAAGAACGACACGTTCTAGAGGAGCCGGATGGTGAAGGCGGTTGGAGTCGAGATACTACCAGTCAATTCTGGGGGGGGAATGTTGTCGGTGGCGCCAGTAATTTTATGAGTGCGTATTTTCATCGCTTAAAACCAAACGATTTTAAATTGTTATCGTCTTACGGTGCCATTAAAGGCGCCAATATTGCGGATTGGCCGATAAGCTATGAAGATCTAGAGCCTTATTACGATAAAGTCGAGCGTGTCATTGGTGTTTCAGGCAAGGTGCAACCGCACAAGTTTTTAGAGCCAAGAAGCCAACCTAATTATCCGATGCCACCCACCGCTGAACACCCAGTATCAAAGTACTTCGACACTGCATGTAAAGAACTTGGTTTTACACCACTGCCAATGGCCAGAGGTATTTTATCGCAACCTAAGGGAGAGCGACTTAGCTGTGAATACTCTGGATATTGTGGCAGCTATGGGTGCCACTCAGGCGCTAAAGCCAGCTCAAGAGCTTCACTCATCGATAGAATAAAGCATAAACCCAATTTTACCATGCTTACTGGTGCTAAAGCCTATCGCATTCAGACGGATGACGATGGTCAGGCAACCACAGTCGACTACTTTGTTTCAGAAACAAAATCTCAATCATTAACCGCAAAGAAATTTGTTGTTGCCTGTTATTCAATTGAGAGTGCTCGATTGTTGTTGACCAGTGTTGGCAATAAACACCCTCGAGGCATAGGAAACAGCCATAATCAAGTTGGAAAGAATTTGCATTGTTGTGCTGGTGGAACTGGCCACGGTATTTTTGATTTAACAAAGTTACCGAGCAATAAAGCTAACGCACTCAAGGTTCGAGGGCCGTTCTTCAATCGTTTCTTACAGGACTGGTATGAAATTGAAGATAAATCCCTGAGTGACAAACCTTTAAAAGGTGGGACGTTGGATTTTGTGTTTGATCCACCGTCACCCACTGCAGAGATAGGTGATTTGAAATGGCAATCAAACGGTGAGCTAGTTTGGGGGACGCCACTAAAACAAAAAATCAAAGCACATTTCACGCAATCAAAAGATTTCAAATTTGAAGTATTTTGTGATTGGTTGACTCATGACGATTGCTTTGTGAGCTTAGATGATACTGAAAAAGATGCGTGGGGCGTTCCAGTGGCAAGAATTCGAGCCGGATTCCATCCACATGACATTAAAGTCGCACAGTATCTCGTAGATAAAGGTGTCGAAGTGATGAAAGCGATGGGTGCTGATGAAGCTTATGGCAATGTATTTACCCAACCAACCTCTAATCTCGTGGCTGGGGGCTGTCGATTTGGTGATGATCCCAAAACATCGGTGTTAAATGCCAATTGCCAAGTGCATGATTGTGACAATGTATATGTCACAGACGGAAGCTTTATGCCAAATGGCGGCAGTATCACCCCCACAATGACCATTTATGCTAATGCTTTTAGAGTAGCCGAAAAGATTATATCTCACCTGTAATAAGCCACAGTTAATGCTAGAACTAAGTGAGGATTAATGGGTTCTAGCTGCTTTCCCTCGGAAATGAAGTATTAAGTTATTGTTACATAGGATTGTTTTAGAGTATTTGCTTGAATATGATGGTAAGTACCTATTATACGTTGTAGGTGACGACACACAGTGCAATCTGTAATAAGAGATGTAAGTTAGTAACGATTAAAATTAACGGATTGGGCAAAAAGCAAAATAATAACGGAGAATACTTAAATGGAATTTAAGTTTCGATGGCAACAATTAACGTGCGCTTCATTAATATCATTAACACTTGCAGCTTGTGGTGGTAGTGATGATAAAAAACCGGAACCACCAGTACCATTACCCGTTCCTATCATAACGAACGCAGCACCAACGATTACTTCCCAAGCACCCACTACAGCCACTGAAGATATTGAGTACAGCTATACGCTGGCCGTTACTGATCCCGATGATGATCTGAGTGGTTTAACCTTCACTTTGAATAATGCGCCGGATGGGATGGATATTTCGGATACTGGTGTCATTTCGTGGACACCAGTAGAAGGCATATTAACTTCTGGAGAAGTGATCGTAAGCGTAGCTGACGGTGGTGAAGATGGTGCATTAGCGGCAACAGAAAGCTTCACAGTAGCGGTTACTCCAGTGAATGACGCTCCGCAAATCACAGCTGAATTTTCTACTGCAGCGACAGAAGATATCCTTTATCAACAGCAGATAGCGGTGTCAGATTCTGACGATGAAAACAATGGCACTGATATTCTTTTTGCTTTAGTCGATGCCCCTGATGGAATGCAGGTGTCAGAGACTGGCTTAATCACATGGACAGCGACAGAAGGCATACTTTCATCGGGTGCCGTGACAGTCGAAGTTCGAGATGGTGGAGAAGATGGAGTTAGCGTCACGACTCAAGCACTTGAAATAACGGTCACGCCAGTGAATGACGCTCCTGTGGTTGCTATGGTTGAAAAACAGTTTATTGAGACGGGACAGCAATGGCGTTACCAGCTTGATGTGACAGATGTGGATGACACCAACATTGAGCAAGACATTAATTTTGAATTGATCACGGCACCAAGTGGGCTTGAAATTAGTGACACCGGTTTACTCACCATCACGGCTTCAGCACAAAGCACCTTTACTTATACATTTACCGTGCGTGTCAGTGATGGCGGTGAAGATGGTGTTGAACCCGTTGATGTATCCATTGAAATCGAAGAACAAGTTTTTGTGCGAATCAATGGTCAGGCCCGTAACTATTTTAATGGTGAGCAACTTGCGGATACAACATTAACGGCATCAGATGGTATTGAGACTCTTGCAGAAGTAGCTTCCGATGAAACGGGACAATTTTCATTTAAAATTCAAGATATTCATTTAGATGAAGCTGAGCGTATAACATTGTCAGCTAAAAAGATGGGATATGCAGAGACAGCGCAAACGATCAGTCCACAAGAGTTCAGTGTTTTTCATAATTTGCTGTTGCAACCCGTTCATGCCAGTCAATCATTTGATCCAACAATTGAAACCGAATTGATGGTTGAAGACTTTAGTGTTGCCTCGATACCGCAGAATAGTTTTGTTGATCAAAATGGTGATGCTATTACGTCAGCCGTTGAAGCACAAATTACCATTATTAACCCAGAATTAGATATTGATCTTATGCCTGGAGACATGGTGACAGTAGATGAAAACGGTGAGCAACAACCGATAGAGTCCTTTGGTGCTATCACGGTGACGTTTAATGATGAACAAGGCAATAATGTTGAATTTAATGGCAGTGAACCTGCAACCATTAGAATTCCAGCAACAGGTAATGCATTGTTAAGACCGGAGACGATACCGCTCTATTACTATGATTCAATCAAAGGAGTTTGGATAGAAGAAGGTGAAGCTACTCTAATGGCCAATGGTGATGCTCAGTATTACCAAGGAACGGTGAGCCACTTCACGACTTGGAATGCCGATATCATTTATGAAACCATTTACATCAGAGGTTGTGTGGTAGATGCAGACGGAACTCGAATCGAAGGCGCTCGCCTGACGTCAGAAGGGCGTAATTATCTTGGTACCTCTGATAGCTTTACCGATGCTGAAGGTAACTTTACTCTGCCAGTGAGAATCGATTCATCGGTATTGATTTCGGCAATAAGTGGCAGTCAAAGTCGGACCTTCATTCAAAGTACTGCGCGTGAGGATATTACCCTAGAGTCGTGTATTGTTCTGTCTGACGCATTGACTAAGATGACGTTAACGTGGGGCGAAACCCCGACTGACCTGGATTCACACCTATTGATCCACTACGGTGAAAATGCTTTTGAACACGTATACTTTGCCAACACCAGTGTGGTTATCCAAGATACGGTTATTCATTTAGATGTTGATGACGTAACAAGCTATGGACCAGAGGTGATATCAATCCCTCAATTTCCTGTTGCAGGAAGGTATGAATACATCATTTATAACTATTCAGGCAGCCCACTGATGGATCCTGCATCGACTCGTACTGAAATTATTTTTAATAATGAGTTGATGATCATGCAACCGCCAGCTGATGGTGTTAAGGGTTATTGGCATGTGTTGGATATTAATGTTGATGATGATCTTAATGCTTCAATCGAGATCAAAAATGAGTGGCTGGATAATATTAATGATGGTTTTGTCCCACAAGTTCAACGGCCTGAATCGGTTCCAACTGATAAGTTTGATGAAATATTAAAAGGTCTTATTAACAGTAAGTATTACACTGACAAATAAGACGAAGAAGGAGAGCTTAGGCTCTCCTTTATACTTCCTTTGATAACATTTATTCAGGTATGATCATTTCCCAAACATGCCCCTGTATTCGACCTTTACTGCCATCCATCGCTGGAGAATATGTTTCATTTTCATAAAAAAGTTTGGTTGAAACGTATCCCTTAGCTTGGTTTACAGCAATAAGCTCATAATACAATTGCACACTGGCGTTTGGTTCACTTCTTAATATGACTTTACCGTCAGCATCGATTTGCCAATTCAACTTAAACTGTTGTGGGGCTGGCGTAGAATAATCAATAAAGTAACTATAATTATTTCCATCTTCTACGATGAATCTCAGTTGATATTTTAAGTTCTGTTCGTAGTCATACTGATTTAATGTGAGACCGAGTAAATTCGATGCCGTAAAAGTAAAGTTTGTGGTTTTACAGTTTCGAACGCTAGCATCGAAATCCTGAGTACTTTGCAATCTACCTTGGGTGCTGAGCTCGGCACTGTGGGCAAAATTATCCCCAATGCGGCATGCTGTAAAGGGCTCTGATTTTGGTAAAATTGATTCCCCAGATGTAAGTTTTTCAAAATCAGTTTGCTCAAAAATCTCATCTCGACCCGCTTTATTAAAAACGTACTGGTTAGGTCTGAAAGGGCGATTGGCTTTAAAGCGCATACCCCAGCGTAATTTTTCACTTTGAAGCACTAAGAAGTTATTGTACTGATCTTGACCACGATTAAAGTGAGGGTAAAGATCATTAAAAGCATGTTTAGGTAGCTTCATCGACAAAATATCTAAGCCATCAACCGTTTCTTGTTTCCAAACCCCTTTGCCGAAAAAGTTACTTATCTGTTCCAGCTGGCCATTTTCCTTGGCGTGCCACTCGATGACATATAAATCCATTCTATTTTCAGGGAGCAGTTCGGCTACGATTTTTACTGTTCCAAATGTCTTAGTAACAACGCCTTTTAATTGGGCTAGATCACCATTGGAAGGTGTTTGCGAGATCAACTGTTCAAACGAAGTCGCATGAACAAGCTCATCTTCATCAGGTAATAGGGCTTTTGCAGTGTTACAAATATGATGTAAATATTCATTATTACCACTGCAACCGGAACGTTGAGGCATGATGAAATAATCATAATCCTTGGTAAACGTTAGGCTATATACCTCCGCAGCATCAGAAAATCGAGCTTTAGGGTTATCAAGCAACTTCCAACCTCTCAAATCAGGGTGATCGGAAAGTACGGAGTGAATTGATAAGCCATTGCTGTCCAATTTTTGGGGCGTCATTGTGGCATAAAGAGCAACATTATTTTTAACGCTAAAACGCAAACTGCCATCTCCATTGAGTTGTTGTACAAAGAGATCATTGGCAACAGGAGTAAAGCTGCCATTATCTAACACTAAGTAAGGGAATGGTTCTGGTTGTGTTAACGGACTAAAACCGAACTGGCTCCATATCTCTTGACTAAAGTCTGTGACCTCTGTGGAGTCGTTATACAGCCATGATTCGTACCACAATATCGGTAATTCGTCGGTAAAAAAGTTATTAAGGCTGTGAATACCGGTGTCAGTGACTGGCTGGCTTAGATTTGCTGTAACACTCCTCTCATGCGCTTGAGTGATATTAATTAATGAGGACAGAGATTCTGGCTTGATGATTAACGCATTTAAAAAGCGTTTTGAGAGAAACTCGTGAGCCGGAATGAAGCCAGTATTACGATGAAAAAATGTCGCTTCGAGCGAGGTCGTGCTCAAATTTTTAACTAATTTGTGGTAAATCGCCTGTAACACTTCTTTTTTGGTATGTTCAGTGTTGGTAAGCAGTTTGTCTAAGTTGTGAGCAATGGCGACGGTGCTGAGTGTGGCGACAAAGTGTAACCTTTCATAATGTGTTCTTTGTTCAGCAGATAAGTTGTTGTCTGATGCTTTAGCAATGTAGTCAGCGTCAACGTCGACATTCAAGTTGAGCCATGTTTCGATTTCATGTTTTGCAGAGTCATAGTCATGGCCTTTATTGATTAAATCTTCAATCATTGAAGTAAAAGGGCTGACAACTGTCGCTTTAGGTCTTGCAACGTAGGTAAAAGGACGTTTAACTTGCTTTCCTGAATGGATGAACACTGTTTCTGAATTCGCTTCAGCCACTAGTCGAGATGCGTTCAACAAACTTTCATCAGGCGTTTGTAGGATAAAAACACCTGTTTCATCTGTTAGTGCACTCGGTTCATTTGGGTCACAAATCAAGTTATCGTTACCGTCTAAGCAGACTTTGGCATTTTTTAAGTAACCATCAATGACTTTACCTGTCAGCGTATAAGTGACTGGAATCTCAGGAATGACATTCTTTGACGTCTTATCATCACCTCCGCAGGCCGATAATAATACTAACGAAATACAAGCTAGGTAGGGTTTTACGCTCATGCTGTCACTCCTTCGACAAACGTTTTAATTAAATAAATCCGACAGAGTTGGTAGCTATAAGCGTAGATGAAATTATATAGTTTGCTGAACAGATACTATCTAATAGATTGGGAGCATCTGTTCAGTGTATGGATTTAGAATTGGTAGCTTAGCTCAATCCCCAATGTTCTTGGTTTGTTGATAAATAACAGTTGTCCTTGTTCGCCATAATCACGCTCGCCTCTTGCACCAACAATGGCATATTTATTCAGTAGATTGTTAGCAAAAAGTCTCAAACCCCATTGACTTTTAGTGAATTTAACCGATGAATTAACAATCCCAAACCCTGCTAAGGTTTGGTTATCTTCATTCTTAGTGAATGCGAGGTTGTTTACCCTCGTATTCACAGAACTTTTCATGAACAATCCAGCAAACCATTGCGCATTCCAGTCGTGGCCCAAGCTATGTTCAAAGCTTGCAGTAATGCTTCCTTCATGGGTGGGAACGCCGGGAACATGATCGCCTTTAAAGCCATCAAGTGATGGGGCGTTTTCTGATAACTTGGTTCGGGTATAAGCATAACCGGCTGTAATTTGCAGCCCTGATATTGGTGCCCAAACACTTTCCAGCTCCAATCCTTGTGACGTAGCACTACCACCATTAACGGTAATTGGAATTGCACCTTCAGAAGTCTTTCCTGAGAGTTGAAGATCTGTCCAATCGATATGATAAAGACTACCATTGATGGCTAAGCTATTATCAAACATGGTGGCATGCCAACCAAGCTCATAATTTGTTACCGAGTCAGGATCAAAGCCTTTTTCATCTTCAGTGAAGTCAACTTGACCGCCTTCGGGAACGCCATTTGAACCGCCACGTCTAAAACCTTCAGACATCGTAAGATAAAAGTTCAAGTCATCAGTCACTTCATAAAATGAGCTGAACTTAAAAATAGAGTCTTGGTTACTGCCTTCGCCAGTACTGCATTCAAAACTGAATTCGTCACCCGCCATACCTTCATCAATTGGGAAGTCCAGACATTGATGGGAAGACTGTTCAAGGTCGAAAAACCTGGCACCGAACGTCAAATTCCAGCTGTGAGTCACAAACCACGTTAATTCGCCAAATAGGGCTTTTTCAATGACCTTCTCTGAAAAATCGGAATAATATTCGATATTGTCAGGGCGTTCTAAACCGAGATATTCTGGGTAACCTGGAGTAAATTCAATTGATTGACCATTATTATTTTCATTTGCATAGTATAAACCTACTGTCCAGTTGATCAGATCCGAGTCGTCATATTGCAACCTGAGCTCTTGTACAAAGTTACTGTTATCTGTTGTATCACGGGTATAAGCTCTAAAATCTTCATAGTCACCGTAACCGGGCCAAATTGAGGTCGTCAGTAAGTCAGTTTGATCTCGTTGTCCAAGATCTTTTAACTGGCTGTAGCTGCTTGATGAAACGATACGATATGCATCACCTTGCCAACTGACTTCCAAAGTATCTATGGTTACATCCTTATCAGCTGGTTCTACAAACCGTGCGGCATTAGCAAACTTGCTGCCAGTAAAGTCAGGGTTAACAGCTTGGCGTCCTCCAACTTTCTGTTGTTGCTGAATATGAGTCAAGGTGACTAGGGTTTCATCATTCAATGAATAAGCTAACGCTACTTTCATATTTTTAGTGTTTTCTTTATTTACATCTTGCTGCGGATCGGAAAGCACCTCTGTGTAGTCAATGAACCCCTGATCTTCAGTCCAGTTATAAGCGAGTCTTATGGCCAATTTATCTTCGATAACAGCGAGATTTCCAATGGCCTGATACTCTTGGCTTAGGCCGATACTTTGATCAATATGTGATAATTTGCTTGAAACCGATAGCGAGTTTTCGTCCAACTCCGGCTTATTTAAAATGTATTTAAGAGTACCACCCAAAGAACCTGCACCATAAAGCGTACCTTGTGGGCCTCTCAATACTTCGACCCGATTAATATCGAGCAAGCTTAGATCAACCAGCATCGGTGTGTCATTGATATAAACCGACACTGTGCCGCCGTTGCCACCGCCATCATTCGCTGACAGCTCATCAACCGATAAACCACGGATCATCATAGGTGAATCATTACGCGCTCCAGTATCAACTACAGTTAACCCTGGGATAGTCAAACCGAGCTCAGCTTGATCCGTGATTCCCGCTTTTGCAAGACTGTCACTATCTGCAACACTGATGTTGTAAGGCAAGTCTTCTACTGAAGTCAATCGTCGAGAAGCTGTAACCTGAATGCGCTCAATACCAGCGAATTCTTCAGCCATTACTGGAGAAGATAAACTCGCTGAACCAAGAATACCAGAGATTACAACTGCCACAGAAGAAGGACGATTTTGAAACTTCATTTTTGCCTCATAAAAAATTAAAAATAGTAAGTATTTATTCAGGTTGGGGAATGTAGCATTGAAAGATTTTTTATGCAATATATTTGAGTTTAAAGTCAAGCTGGTATTCTTGTTTAGTTAATAAATTATTAATTATCTGTTATATAGACCTCTGTTCTATTTAAAGTGTCGATGGTACAATTTGACTCGAAATTACGAAGGAGACGTGATGAATGAAACTTAAATATATAATATGCGCTATTCCTCTACTTATTACTGTCGGTTGTGTTAGCTCCACCAAACCTAAAGTCAATAAGCCTCTCAGTAACCAACCTCAAGTCAGTAAAACATTAGTTCAGCCGGATCAGAAAGGGCTAAAACGCGTCGTAGCTATCGCTCGATTTTCGGATGAAACTAAGCGTGGAAATAGTTTTTTACTGGACCGAAATAACAACCGAATTGGCAAACAAGCGAGTGATATTTTAAGTGCGCGCTTAACTGATTCTGGAAAATTCATTGTTCTTGAGAGAACAGATGCCGCCCTTGTTGATCAAGAAATGCAGCCAGAGTTATCAAACGCTGTAATTGAAACAACTGAGAAGGATGGTAAAAAAACCACAGTTTTTGGTAGTCAAAAATCGGTCAATAAGACTGAAAGCATGTCACCAAGAGCGGATTATTTAATTATTGGTTCGGTATCTGAATACGGTAGAGCCACAACCAGTGATGTTGGTGTTTTTTCTCGAAATAAGATTCAAAAAGCCAATGTTACCGTCAATATACGCCTGGTTAATACGAAAACTAAACAGGTTGTCTTTTCTCAAGAAGCTTCTGGTGAAGCAACATCTGAGGCAAGTCGCACATTAGGTGTGGGTAAAACCGCTGGTTATGATGCACAACTTGACGACAATGCTTTATCTGCAGCTATTTCTAAGCTTGTTTCCAATGTAATGGAAAACCTACTCGATTCACCTTGGCAGTCTTACCTATTAGCTGAAGACAGTGGAACATACTTTATGTCTGGCGGAAAAAGCCAAGGGATACAGAAAAACGATAAGTTTGATGTTCTCGTAAAGGGTAAACAAATCAAGAACCCGCAGACAGGCATGCTAGTTGAATTACCGGGTAAAAAAGTTGCTGAAGTTCAAGTGATTGCTTTTTCAGGAAAAGGCGATAATGAATTAAGTATGGCAACGGTGATTTCAGGAACAGTGAATAAAGACAAATTAATGGATTATATCGTAAGGGAAAAGGAGTAAAGAATGAAAACACTTAAGTACTTCTGTTCAGCTATTTTAATGCTTTTAGTCGTTGGGTGCGGTTCGAGCTATAAGGCTTCTACACAAACGGCTGAAGGCGCCTTCATCCAATTCTCAGGGAATTTTTGGGGAACGACGGTTAGCGTTGATAATCAGGCACCTGTATTGATTTCAGAAAACACGATAGAAGCATTCGAAATTGATAATAAAGAAGTTGTGCGATTCCCTATTGAGACTGGCACACATTCTATCAAGGTTTCAAGAGATGGAGCTGTAATTGTAAATCGTAAGATTTATGTTTCTAATTCAAATGTTTTTGAGGTGAAAGTACCATGAAATTAAAAACAATCGCATTCATGATTTTAGCTGTTGGGCTTGTTGGTTGTAAGGCGACCAATACCTTATACCACTGGGGTGACTATAATCATACGCTTTATAATTATACAAAAGAGCCTACGGATGAAACTAAAAAAGCTCACATGGATGAGTTAAAAAGTATTATCGCTACGGCAGAAGAGAAAAATAAAAAAGTCGCACCTGGCATTCATTACGAGTTGGCGATGATGGAAGCTGAAGCAGGTAATTTGGATGTTGCTAAAGCGCACTTGGCTAAAGAGACCGAGCTTTTTCCTGAATCAAAGACTGCCGTTAAATTAGCAATGAAAGAAATTGGGAGCTTATAACAATGAAACGGATTTTATTCTTGGTCATGGCGTTATTTCTGACGGGTTGTCAGGCACCAAAATACATTACAAAAGAAGAAGCCTTTCCAAAAGTGTATAACGAAAAGCCTGCATCAGTGCTTGTTGTTCCTGCTATTAATAACACCACTGCTGCTGATGCCATTAATTTGTATTCTACGACTGTAGCGTATCCATTAGCTGAGGCTGGTTATTACGTGTTATCTGTACCTTATACACAGAAGTTTCTAGCCAGAGAAGGGATTTCTGATGGTGCGCAAGCAGCTCAAGTTCCCCTCAGTAAGTATAAAGAGCTGTTTGGTGTAGATACGGTCCTTTTTGTGACGTTAAAGCAGTGGGACACCAATTATAATGTGTTAGCTGGAAATGTTACCGTTTCAGCAAAAGTTGACCTTTATTCAACGCATACTGAAGAAGCTATTTGGGCTTATGATTCAACGATAGTCTATAACACTTCAGGTAATACTGGTGGTGGATTGTTAGCGGATTTAATTGCCACAGCTATTCAAACAGCAGTGCAAGATTATGTGCCAGTAGCCAGAATAGTTAATGGTCAAATGATTCATACGATGCCAGTAGGTAAATATCACCCAAGGCACGCATTAGATCAAAAAGATGTTGCTGTATTAGAAAAAAAAGTAAAACAATAATTCTTTCGTTTAATAAAGAGCTAAGCAATCTTGTTGCTTAGCTCTTTATTCTCAGGCTAACTTTTTCACTTCCTGCTTTAATTGATAACCATCATCCGTGACGATGGCCTCCAAGGTCTGAATGCGTTCAATCAGTTGAGTTTGATTCGCATTAAGCTGCTTTATCTCGGCTTCTAAAGCTAGGTTGTTCTTATTCTGTTTCATCGTTGTTTGTTTGGTTCTTAAATGCCGAGTTAAGGCATCACACCCAAAGATAACGGCAAAAATAAGTACCAGTGTCGTGTTCTCATCCATAATTAACCTTCTCCATTTTCGTGTGCCACTCAAGCTGAATGGCACAACATATAACTACAACCCAAATACAATTTTTTCGCTCTTGAGCGATTGTTTCATGCCGAACCAGAGTGCTGCAGCAATGGCGAGCGTGGCCCCAGTTGAAGCCATCAATTGTTGAATCGGCAAACCATTTCCTCTAATAAATGATGTCATGGCTTGTTGTTGTCCTGATAGTGGCAACCACTGGAAGACTTCTGGTGCAATATTGTACGCCGCAGCCATTGATACCATGGCGGGTGCAATAAGGACTAATGACAAGTATGACTGAGCTTCTTTAAACGTTTTTGACAAGAATGATACGAACAATTGTAATGTTGCCGCCATTAAAGCTACTGGGATAGAAACAATTAGCATGAGTGCCATGAATTCAAAACTGAAATTAATGCTGAACCCCATTTCTTCCCAAGGCACTAGCGGGTATGCAAATTTTGAGACAATCAGTGTCAGCAATAAACCACCCAATGCAAAAATCGAGACTGCAGCAATTTTTGACATGACGATTTGACCTGTCGTAAGCGGATGACTCAACAATAAAGCAAGAGAGTTACGTTCACGTTCGCCCGCGCTGGTATCAATGGCAAGATTCATTCCCGAAATAAAGACAGCGTAAAGCATCATAAATATGGCCATTCGAAGAATAAAACTGCCTTTAGAATCAGAGGTCGATTGATCTTCAACTTGAACACTTAATGGCTGGACAATGCTTGGATTAATACCACGGGCAATCAATCGCAAACTGCCCATTTCGCCGCTATAAACTTGCAAATTTCTTTTCAACCTACGAATCGATGACTGCAATTTCTGTTCTGAAGTATCTGCAATGATAATGACCTCAGCTGGTTGACCTTGCGACATGCTTTTTGCATATTTATCACTGATCACGAGCGTGATGTCTTTACGTTTTTCATCTTCAGAGTGGGTGATTCCGGCGTTATCTAAAAAGCGAACAAGATCGGGAGCACCCTCTGGATTTTTGATGTTGATATTGAGATCTTCTGGGCTGGACATTTGACCAATGATCACGACAAACAATCCTGCCATAAGCAGTGGTGAGCCGAGGGCATAATACAAACCAGCCATGACGGAACGCTTATCTCGAATGGCATCGATCAGTTCTTTTTTGATTAATGTGTTTAAAATGTTCATTAGGCTGCAATCCCTTCATCCGTTCCGATGAGCGCAATAAACGCATCTTCGAGTGATTCTTTTCCTGTCATTTGGCAAAGCTCTTGCGGACTGCCTTCGGCGACCACTTTTCCTTTTGCCATGACAATGACTTTGTCACACAGTGCGGCGACTTCTTGCATCACATGGCTTGAAAATAATACACAGTGACCTTGTGCTTTTAATGCTTGTAAACAATCACGCAATTGACGTGTACTCATTACGTCGAGACCACGAGTCGGCTCGTCGAGAATGATGTTACTTGGTTTATGAACAATGGCTTGTGCCAACGCCGTCTTCATACGTTGACCTTGTGAAAAGCCTTTACAACGGCGATCTGCAATATCTTCAAGGCTTAACTGTGTGATCACGTCGGCAGTGGCGACTTTGGCTTCAGATGACGATAAACCACTGAGCTCAGCGTAATACTGAATGTATTCTCTTGGAGTTAAGCGTTCATAAAGACCGAAAGGATCAGGGAACAAACCGAGCTGCTGCTTAGCAGCAATAGGGTTTTTATCAACGTTAATGTTTTCAATTTCCGCAAAGCCTTCATCCGCTTTCAATAAGCCAAATAACGTGCGTAGACAGGTTGTTTTACCTGCACCGTTAGGGCCTAACAAGCCTGTGATTTGACCGTTTTCGGCAGTAAAACTTAAATCATCAAGTGCTTGAACATCACCAATTTTCTTTTTTAAGTTAGAAACGTTAATCATGATTTATTTCTCACCTTTGTTTGTGAATACTTCAACACTGCTGGCATTAAGATAGAAACTGCGACGTACATCCTTATCAAGGCACTTTCCGTCAAGCTCTTTTACTGAACCAGACTTCACTAAGTCGGCTATCAATTGATGACCACAAGATTGTGCTGCGACACCGTGGGTCGCATAAGGTGCAACAAAATGCTGATAATTGGTCAGTTTCTCTGCTGCTAAGTCTCCCCAGGCTGGTGGCGTGGCGGGATCTATTTCACCAGAGAGTAGTAGAGTCGGGATATCACTCATGATTGGGGCAGAAAAATCAGCATCTACAGCTGGCATTTTCCATACACTACAGGTTTGCTTTATTGAATCGAGCATGGTCGAGCCAAAGTAACTGGTGTTTGCTTTATCACGCATTGCTGTTGTTACTCTAGGCAAATCTTCTGCGCACACAATTGATGAGTGCATGCCTAATGCTAGATCTAGGCCGCCGACAGTCAGCGAATAAAGTCCCAAAATTGGCTGATAATTTTCTTTAGTGGCTTGATGAATGGCATATGGCAATAAAGCCCTAGTGCTGGTGCTATATAACGCCAGACGAACGCTGCCTAAAAATTTACTTTGGGTTAAGAGTAAATCTGTTTGTTCACCCGTGTACGGATCGGAAACTTTTCCAACGAAAGGTGTGTCTTTTAAACGTTGAGAGACACGTTGCAGATCTTGCTCAAGGATAGGGAATGCTTGGTGGCAATTCTGTGATTCTTGGCAATCTTTCATGAGGAGCTTAACGGCGCGGTCAATGACTTCCCCAATGGATAATACGCTGTGCTGCATCGGTACCACGCCATCTAAGGTCACGGTAGCTAAATTTTGCGGGTAATGGCGCATGTATAATTGAGCCATACGTGTTCCGTAAGAAACGCCATAAACATGCAACTTTTGATAACCCAAATGTGCACGAATTGCATCAAAGTCTTTTAGTGCTATGTCACTAGTATATTGTGTGATATCACTTTCCCCATGAATACCATTAAGGCATTTTTGAGTTTCAGCAACCATATCGATGTCATCATCGTTATAGGAAAGTGCATTTAAATTCTGTTCGTTACAGCTCAATAAATTAGAGCGACCTGTGCCTCGTTGATCAATCAGTAGCACGTCACGGTTCTCACGAACCTCACTTAATACTTTGTCAAATAATGCAGCATTATCGATGGCTGACTGACCAGGGCCACCCGCAATGGCAAGGATTGCTTCTTGAGGATGTGTACTTTTAACTGCAGGTAAAATGGCAAAATGCACATCAATTTTTTTACCTTGAGCTTTATCAGGGTTTTCCGGCATAGATAACTTGCCACACTGCAAGCGATCAGAAATGCCTTTTAAATAACAGCTCTTAGTTTTAGGCGTATTCTGAGTTTGTTCGGCATCAGAATGACTGACATATAGCATTGTTGCTATTGCCACAACCACAGCCGTCATTCGGTGTTTGGATGCTGAACAAGCAAGGTTCCATGATTTCATGTTGATTCCCTTTTTATCGGTTTATCTTGAAGCTTTAAATTTTTGGTGCTTTAAATCTAGAAGTATATTTACTGGCAACTTTTCCTGTCGTGGCCCACAGCATGAGTGCGCTCCATGCGATGAATGACAGTCCAGCAGGTATACAAGCAATCAAAATGAGTTTGAAGTGCTTACGGTTAAAAAAGAGTGCAAGTAAAGCGGGTAGAAACCATAAAAAAATGGTCACGATAGCCACAGCAGCAATCAAGCCATAGTTTTCACTAGTAAAGATTTCATTTAAAAATTCCATTTCCGTGCCCTTTTGTTCACTAAATTTCCAATCCAGCTACGTTTTCTTAATGAGCTATGCTATTCTCACTGTATTGGTGTATCAGTGTATTAATTGATTAATACAGTAGCAATAGGCTAATGCTAGAACTCATTCATGTCAACCCCAGTAGTGGGGAACCAATCTATCGTCAATTACACGAGCAAATCGTGCGTTTAATTGTGGGCGGTCAGTTACAACCCGATCAAGTCCTTCCTTCTGTGAGGCAAACAGCAGAATTTTTATCTGTGAATCCGATGACGGTATCTCGTGCGATTCAGCAATTAGTTGAACAAGGTTGGATTGTTCGACAACGTGGCCAGCCCACTCGGGTTGCCGCAACTCAGCCTAATCACTCTCATTCAGGGATCGAATTGTTGCAAAAAACAATTACAGAATTAGTAGAGCAAGCTAAGCAACTTGGCGTACCGCAGGAAGACTTACAACGAGCCTTAAAAGACAAATGGCAGGGATAATGAACGATGGAACAAGAACAAGCGATTTTATGTTTTGATAACGTAGTTAAATACTTTAAGCAAGATACAGGCTCTGTGCTTGCACTCGATAAGTTATCGCTTCAATTGCATCCAGGGATGGTGGTTGGTTTGCTGGGTAAGAATGGGGCGGGGAAATCGACCTTAATACGTTGCGCACTGGGTATCATGGCACCTACTGATGGCACAATTAGTGTATTAGGCGAACCTGCAACTCAGCTGTCAGCAGACACAAAGTTAAGTATTGGGTATGTTCCGCAACAGCAATTCGGTTATGAAGGCTTTACGGTAAGGAATGCCTTGGATTTACATTCAAGTTTTTACCCAAATTGGGATAAAGAACTTGAGCAATATTGGTTAGACCGTTTTCAGCTTGATGAAAAACAGTCGGTACAAAAGCTGTCTGTAGGTCAAAGGCAATCACTTTCACTTATCATGGCGATGGCCTATCGACCAAAACTGTTAGTGTTGGATGAACCTGTTGCAAGTCTGGATCCTATCGCCCGCAGACAGTTTATGGGTGATATTTTTGAATTAGCATTAGAGTCAGGAAGTGCAGTGCTATTTTCGTCGCACATTACTTCGGATTTAGAGCGGGTCGCAAGCCATGTAGCCTTGATAAAAGAAGGCCAGTTAGTGCTGTTCGATGAAATGGATAACCTTCGCGAGCAAATTAAAGTTTGGAAGGTCGAACCTGATTTCATAGCCCCAGATCATATTTGTGTACTGGCTAAAAAAGCGAATCAACTTGTGGTAAAAAAGTCGGAGAAAGAGCAAACCACTCAGGGAGTATTGTCTGAGTCATCGCTGAACCTTGAAAACTTATTTGTGGAGTTGCATCAATGAAGCGCAACCCATTTCAGGGAATGATCCGAACTTGGTTATTTGATGTTGGCTCTGCTAACTTTTTAGGCACCGGACTGGTCATGGCAATCATGGCAGTAGTGTTTCCAATGCTTTCCGATAAAGATGACTTACTATTTTCATTAATGTATGGCCTCACGATTGTTTCTGTGTGCATTGCCATTACATGGCAAGTGATTAGGTTAAGAAGTACTGAGTGGCAAGTACTGCTTCCGGGTTTTGATAAACACATTCAGTTGCAAGCATTTATCATTTATACATTGGTTATGGTATTTGGTTTTGGCTATGCCGGGATCTTTTTAAATTCGCAAACGTTAGCTGTACTGTCTGTAGCCGGTATTTTTGGTAATGTTTTTTTAGTCATCTGTCGATATAAACCCAATTTTTTTCATGCTTCAGCCGTTTTTTATTTATTAAATCTAGCCTCACAAACGGCGGCAGAATTAATACCAGACTGGCTTATTTATACCTTGATGGTGATCACCACACTGGCGGTAGTTGTCACTCATCGCCGTTTGAATTGGACAGCAAATGCCATCAATGTATTCAGTTGTGGCTTACACGCTGGTTGGGTGATGACACCCAAACTTTCGTTTAAATGGTTAACTGTTTTTGAGCGTTTTATCTTTCCAGCGAACTATTTTATCGGCCCAACCTTGAGTAGCATGATTGTGCTTATCCCTACAATGTGTTTGGTTGCGGAGGGGGCGAGCCTGTATTTCAATTGGGAGTTTCCAATATTTGTGGTGATGCTTCAGGTTTCAGTCATTATCGGTTCGATGATTCACTGGGGACGTTTACAAAGACCACAAGCATTTGAATTGCTCATTACATTACCCATTCATAATGGCATCAGTGATTTAAGAAAACGCTTTGCTTCTGCACAACGGAGAGTGGCCTATATTATTTGTGGCTATATTTTCATTTTGGCGCTTGTGAGTAGTTATATTCGAACTGATATGAACTTAAATAATGGCTTGCATATATTGATGGCCTGCTACGCTGCAACCATCTTAATGATGGGATTATCTGGACTTGCAACGAGAATGTGGCAATTCACTCTAGCCATGTTACCTGTAATGATGACGGGCGTTTGGATTGTGATAGGGCAAGAAAAAATTATCGATGAACCCGCAACGATGCTACCGCTTATGATAAACCTGATTTTTATTCTTGTTGCAGAAGTGATATTTAAAATATCAGCAAACAAAATGTGGAACGAACGATTAGAGTAAAAGCTCTTGGGCGTTTTTGCCACGCTGCGGTACAATATAAAAAAGCGGAACACTTGTAAGCTAAATATATGTCACTAGAGCAGTACCATTTAATTTCTTTACTTCGTAAGCAATCCCGAACACGAAGCAATGAAGTCGCCCTTGAAGGCTACGATTGCGTTGCCAATTGGAAGACCGTTACTTGGCAACGATTTGAAGATGTCACTAATCAAATTGCCAGTTGGCTGATTGATCACGGTATTCAAACACAAGACAGATGTGCCATTATGTCGAGAAATTGTCCGCAATGGACCTGCGCCGATGTAGGCATCTTAAAAGCCCGTGGCGTAGTCGTACCGCTTTATCCTACCAGTACTGCTCAACAAGCTGCTTTCATTATTAATGATGCCGAAGCCAATGTGTTATTTGTTGAAGATGCACAGAGTTATCAAATGGCGCTCGAATTAAAAGCTTCGTGTCCTACTCTAAAACGCATCGTGGTCTTTGACACCAACGCTGTGTTGGAATCAGAACAAGACTGCCATTTCGATGTATTGTGCCAGTCGATTACTGATGTGAACCAAAATGGTGAGCTTAAAGCCCGTCTGCAAAGCAGTAATCTTGATGACTTACTCACGCTGATTTATACCTCAGGGACAACGGGTGAACCTAAAGGCGTCATGTTGGATTACAGAAATGTTGCGTCGACAATCGCACAACACGACAAGAAATTTAATGTAAGCCCAGGTGATACCTCGATAGCTTTTTTACCTCTTAGTCATATTTTTGAACGAGCTTGGTCTTTTTACGCTTTATATCGTGGTATGCGAAATGTGTACCTTACCGATACGCATAAGGCAAAAGAGGCGATTGCTGAGATAAAACCTCATACCCTTTGTGTTGTTCCTCGATTTTTAGAGAAGGTCTATAGTGCCATTCAAGATAAAGTCATTAAATCTTCTCGCAATAAAAAACGTATTTTCAACTGGGCAGTGGCTGTTGGTTATCAACAGTTTGAAGCGAAACAAGGGCGACAAAAGGGAAACCCTTGGTTATCACTGAAGTGGCAAATAGCCAATAAGTTAGTCTTTGAAAAACTGACGACGGCATTAGGTGGCAACTTAGTCTTTATGCCCTGTGGTGGTGCTGCGCTGGATGCGAATGTAGAGCGCTTCTTTCAAGCCGTGAATGTTCCAGTACTGTGCGGTTACGGCATGACAGAAACAACTGCAACTGTAACCTGTAACACTGTTGATTCACGTATGCCGGGTTCAAATGGCCAACCATTACCAGAAACAGAAGTTAAGATTGGTGAGAATAGTGAAATTCTCGTACGTGGTGGCAGTGTGATGCGTGGCTACTACAAACGACCAGAAGAAAATGCCAAAGTGTTTGATGATGAAGGTTGGTTTAAAACCGGTGACGCTGGTGAGTTTGATGAAGACGGCAACCTTTTTATCACCGACCGTATCAAAGAGTTAATGAAAACCTCTAACGGTAAATATATTGCACCACAACGAGTTGAAGGTAAGGTAGGTTGCAGTCCATTTATCGAACAGGTGGCTGTGATAGCAGAAGCCAAAAATTATGTTACTGCGTTGATTGTCCCTGCATTTGAAACACTCGAAGAGTGGGCGAAAGAGCAAGGATTGAAATACAGCAATACCATGGAGCTACTTCGTCATAGCCAAGTGATTCACCACTTCGAAGAGCGCCTAGTTGAATTACAGTCTGAATTGGCTACCTTCGAGCAAATTAAGAAGTTCACCCTGTTGCCCGATGAGTTTTCAATGGAAGCTGGGCTTATCACGCCAACCTTAAAATTACGCCGCAAAGTTATTTATAACAAGTATGCGGATGAAATTCGCATGATGTATGAAAGGTAATTCCTTGTTACGATAAGCCCTGCAATTGCAGGGCTTATTTTTTGGGAAAGGAAATCATTCATATGTCGAAAACTTTTGAAATGACGTTTTCACCGCGTTTTAGTGAAACCGATGGCATGGGGCACATCAGTAACACTGTTATTCCAATTTGGTTTGAAGCCGCCAGAGATCCCATCTTTGAGATTTTTGTTCCGAGCATGAAGATGACGGATTGGAACCTAATCCTTGCAGGGTTCAATGTTACTTTTTCAGCGCCTACCTATTATGGTAAGCCCGTTACCATTCTCACTAATATCAGCCGTATTGGCAGTGCCAGCTTTGAGGTTCAGCAACGTTGCATTCAAGATGGCAAGCTCACTGCAGAAGGGAAGACGACGATGGTGCATTTTGATTATGAAGCAGCAAAGAGTGTGGCTTTACCTGAAGCTATCAGAAGCGCTTTATCAGTGTATATTAAATAAAAAATAATCTTATATTAATCTTGTGTTTACAACGCCTAAGCTAATCTTGAGTCATATATTATATTTCTGAATAGTGATTGAATATGGCTAGTGGAATGACTGGAACAATAACGCTTGGGGTTAATGTCGTAAAAGAAACAATAAGACCTGGAGATACCGTTGCAAGTTTCGCTTTTATGCAAGATCCAAAAGGAGAACTTAATCCTCTTGGAAATTTTGCACAGTCAGTTGAAATGTTATGTAAGACACCTGGAAAAGACTTAGCGGTTAAAGTCATTTTTAAGTGTAGTGAAGGAAGTGAAATTGCTGGAGGACATGCAAAATTTCATTTAGAGCGAACACTCAATGATGCTGTTGGTAGCCATGATTATAAATTTACTGGAGCAGAATATAGATTACAAGATCTTCAGCAACATGCTGAGCGAGGAACTTTTAAAAATGCTGCTGAAGATAAAGGTTTTGATACAAAAAATCGAGAGAAGCTAGAGCAACGATTACTTAAGTTTGCTGGAATAATGAATGACTTCATCAATGAACAAAAATTTAATAAAGATGGTCATGAAATCAAGCCTGAACAGCATGCTACGGTATCGACTGAAAACGTAACACCTGATATAGCGGATCCAGATATAAGGCATCTCAAATTTTCCAAAATGGAAGTCGAAGGCAGCCCTCAAATACCTGCAAATATGAGGGCTGGTTTAATGTCAGTAAAGGCTGGTCAATCACTGTCAAATTTTAGGAGCTTGTATTCATTCAGTTCTATTGGTGAGGCAGCAGGTGAGAGCTCAGTTAGTGATAGCCAAGAGCACGCTAATATACTTGAACAGGCTCAAGCTGATAGAGAAAGCCCAGAACTATATCTCTCTGATGAGAAGTTAGACAGTAGTAGCATTGAGAATCTCACAATTTATCAGCAGGCTCAGCAAGTGCGAGAACAATTTGGTACAGGAAGTCCAATAACCTCTCCCGAAGTTAGCATTACTAGCCCAATTTCAGTTTCACCTGCAAGTTCATTATCGTCACTTGAGGGGAGTATTAACCTAACCCGAAACACTGAGCCAATGTTAAGTGCTTTAGACGTATTTGATAACTTCGAATCTTTAGGTTTAGGTGAAAAGCCAATTTTATTTTTAGATATGGATGAAGTGATTTTAACTGAGGATATCTCTGCAAATGCCGACCCTATGTCTGACAAGAAGTACAAATTAGTGCAGATGAAAAACGCTACAGAACTGAAAGAAAAGATTGATAAATTTTATCAGCGTTACCCTGAAGGTAAGATTGTTTTATTGACTAATTCAGGTGATAGAAGCACAGATGTCAAACTAGGACAAGTTAATATCAGTAAAGGTTGGTTTACGATCAAGACCAGAGGGACAAGTGAGCTTTTATTAACGAAAGGGCAGAGGGCAGATAACTTCTTGGAAGCAGAAGCTGCGAATGGAAGACAATATTCTGGTGCATGTTTAGCCGATGATGAGAAAAGGAACTTAGGTGACTTTGAAAAATCAATGGCAGCAAAAGAAAGGAAGTGTAGAACGGTACCGATTGTTGGTGCGATACAAGAGAAACATCATATATTAGCGGCACTAGAGGTTGAAGCAGGGTTTGGAGAGAATATTGAGGAGGCTAAAAGAACTCTATGTGAATCTCCTGAAAGACTGGAAGAGCTTGAAGCCTTTAATCGACTAACTTCACAAATACCGAGCTGAAGCACCGAGCAATTAAATAGAATTTTGCTCGGCATTAACGATAGTTGTTGATGCTCTAGAGTGTAAGCTCACTAAAGCTTGCAATCGTTTTATAATTAGATTCAGCCTGAGCAGATAAACGCTTCATATAAATCACATTCAGGCCCGCATTATCTGCGGCCTTAAGTTCTTCTAATCTATCAGATACAAACAGCACCTGTTTAGGGCTTAAACTGATGGTATTTAGAATATTCAAATATGCTTGCTTATAGGTTTTATTGCCCGTGCGTGTATCAAAATGGCCACTGAATAATGGCGTTAAATCACCACCGTCGCTGTGACTGAATAACAGTTTTTGAGCGTCCACTGAGCCAGAAGAAAAGCTATAAATACGTAACCCAGCTTGTTTGTATTGGCTTACCGCATCAATGAAATCAGGGTAAATATGTCCAGTAAAAGCATTGTCTGCATAGCCTTCTTTCCAGATTAAGCCTTGCAGTGTTTTAAGTGGCGTTGCTTTTCGGTCTTCTGAAATCCAGAGTTTCAATATCTCAACCACTCGATCGAGATCGGCATCAGGCTCAAGTGCCATCTCTTTTACATCTGATATGCAATTCTCGACAAGCACATTGTCTTGGTTGGCCGTTAAAAACTCGGCTAATTTGTCTGAAGAGTATGGAAAGAGTACATCTTCAATAAATGATAAATCGGTGGTTGTGCCTGCGGTATCAACGACGATAGCTCGAATTCCCATAAAACTTCACTCCACAATAAGACAAAAGGTCGAACAATGAAGTGATCCTAAATTGAAACGCAAACTTTGACCAGTAAATTAATGTCAAATAAACAAAAGTTTGTTTTAAATCAGTGTCGGTTACTCAATTGATAAAGCTTGTATTTATATCTTTGTTTTTCATCAGGCTGATGGGTCCAGTTTAGCGCTTGTTTAAGGACCGCTTTAGCATCTTTATTACGATTATTTGCAAGATAGATTTGATATAGCCCTAAGTATGCCGATTGCAAATAAGGTGCAATATCTAACGCTTTTTTGTAGTAACGTGCCGCTCTCTTGGGCTGGTTGTCACGCTGGGCAACGTAAGCTTGTTCGAGCCATGCGTAAGGGTTTGGGTCGTCAAGTTTATCAAGTTTTGCTTGTTGGATATTGATGTCGTTTAAGCGATGTTGTGACTTTAATAATATGAGATAGTTTGAAAGTAAACGTACGTTATTCTTATCGTGGAATAGGCCGTATTGGTATAACGACTCAGCGGTTTGATGATCGCCTTTTTGCTTGTGTAATACGGCCAAGATATTGATAACACCGGAATATTGGTCATCATATTTAAGTGCTTTTATTGAATAATGAAAAGCATCATCCATATGCCCATCAACGATTTTCTGAGCGGCCAGATTAACGTAATATTTTGCAATGAAGGTTTTTTCCTCAAGCAGTTTGCCAGGGTAATTTTTGGCAGATGGAAAGTAATCCACAACAATCATTGGTTTTAAAAAACTGAAAAATCCTTCTTCTTTTTCATAAGTTGGATCAAATAACCGGGTTTGCACGTGGGACGAAACCAATAAATAGCCATTTTGTTTATCAAAGATAGGTTGACTGTTCACCTTTTTATAATCGTAATCAAGTTTAACTAATTTGGCATAGGCAGAAGTGATCATCGCAAGGCTCATACAATTGCCCTGAGCTTTTAATATCGCAGTGGAAGCATCAAGTGTCTCACCATAATAAGTGAAGTCTGTGAACTTAGATTGCATGAAATTGGCTAAGGCTTCATGGGGCTTTACGTCTTGCTCGAGTTGACGGTGATAGTAATCTAAGAATTGCTGTTTTTGCTCGTCAGTGAGCTGGAATAATGACAAAGCAGATGGAATCTCATTCGTTGCAGGTGAAAACAAGGCATGGTTAATATGAAGTGGAGGGCTATTTTTTTTAATTAGCGGTTCGATGTGAGCTCGTTGAGCGCAGCCGCCTAAAAGCAAAGTGAAAATGATCAAAAGATTAAAACAAATTTTCATTATATTACTCATCCTTGTCGTAAATCCTAATTCTGATACTAACCAATATTTATCCACAATAAAATAGAGTAATAAAGTCGGTAAGTTACCAACCCGAGATTTTGCTATCTTTGGAGAAAACTGAATATAAAATAAATGGCCGAGAATTAATTCATCTTATTATTTGAAACACAAGATTAAAACTTGTTTATATAAGCTATTACTTAATTCAGATCTCCTAAATACTACCAATCATTGTTTCCTTCAGTAGGAAATGGTTCTTAAGGTGCTGCAGTAAATTTGTATTGTACGCTTCATTTCTAGCTATCTAACTTCCCACGCATTTTTGTGAATAGGAAATCAAAGGTTAGATCTCACGCTCTTTCTTAAGGGGGATATATGTCGGTTGAACTAACGGATGTGAGTCGCGTAAGCCAAGGTGGCGCCACAGAAATAATAGAGCCAAGAAAAGCAATACTTGCAGAATTAGATAAGCTTGGATCAAGCAGTAAGGATAACTCGGATAGTGAAAATAGCATCGGTTTTTTATTTCTGCAGCATTCTGGCGTAGATTTTTCAGAACCCGTTGATGGAAAAAATGTCTTTTTACAAGCAGCGGGCAAAAAAAGTAAAGAAGCGATTTTATTTCTAGCGTCGCAAGATATAACAAAAGACGTAACGGTAAAAGATAGCCATGAAAGCAGTTTTTTACATTATTTAGCCGCAAACAGTCCAGGACCAGGCGATCCAATTGATAAGAGCTCTCTCTTTCACATTGATAATGCGAAAGAAGTTGATGCTGCTTTAGTCGAATTAATTAATATAGGAGTGCCGTTACTGGATAAAAATAGTCATGATGAGTTACCATTTTTATTTTTATTGAACAGGTGTTGTGATCAGTTTCCTGAAGCAAGAGCATTAGCGCTCAGCAAGGTCGCTGAGCAACTTGAAGAGCAAGGTGTCGATCTGTTTTCACTTCAACATCGAAAAGCACCTGTTCTTGAGCACGTAACCTCTGAACAATACTCTGGTGACTATTCACCAGAAGCTTTTGCCGATCTAACACGTGCTGGGAAGAAGAGCGATTTATTGTCATTGGCCATTGTTAAAGCACTCGATCAACTCCCTACGTTAGCAAACAGAAGAGAGTACCAACAAGCTAGGGTGAAAGCCGATATAAAAGGGATTAGAGCATCAAGTGAACGGAGCAAAACGGCATTCCGAGCTGGACAGGTTGGTGGGCTGTCTTACCACGCTATGGATAAAGACATAAGAAAGTCATCAGTCGTGACAACGCATTTGCCAAACTTGGCAGCACGGGAGCAACCACATTCGAATGAAGCAAAACCGATACAACCAAATGGAATCGAAAGTAATGCAAATGAACGTAAGTGCAGTATCGTAGAGGTACCGGGTGAGCAATGGAGTGACGCCGATAAATTTCGGTCTAAACACTACATTAAACAAAAGGCACATCAACTGGCAGATTCTCTTCAAAGAAGAGGCTACAAATGGTTCCATGTTCCCATTAAAGAAGAACAACAGGGCTTAATTAGGCATCAGCAAGCGATGGGCATGAACCGTCCAGCATATGCTCAGGGAGATGGCGCACAGAAACACGAATTCAATCCTGTGCTTGTAGCTGAACAGCCTACTCCTCGACGACAAAAAGAAAAGGTATTTGAGGAGCTACCACTCGATCAATCAAATAGCCTTAAACCCCAAGTTTCATCAAAGCAGACGCTTTGTAAGAAAGACACAGAAACAGATAGAAACAGAAATGATTTTAAGCGCAGACAAAGTTTAAAACGGGGGTTAGTGACTCAAATGCGTGCCGAGTCGCAATCTATTTCAACCTCTGGAACGACAATGAGTTTTAGAGAGGAGTTAGAGAAGCGAAGGCAGTCTTCACTGGATAATCATATAGTGGCGGCTTTCATTCCTGGATCAAATGTATTCTCAACATCAGCCGCAAGTGACAGTAATTCAGAGTTGCTATCGCCGATACACCAAGGTATGTCCCCATCATATAATTGGGAATCAAGGCGAAGAAGTTCATTATTTAATAGTAGTTATGAATCAGCGACACCATCGTATATCAGTATGCCACTGCTGATGAGAGAAGACAGCACGTTGGATAATGATGAGACCCCCCTCCTTCCAATGATTAAAGAAGATAATGAGGCAATTCCTGAGGTTCAAGTAAACCATATTGCAGAAGCAATAGCACTGACCGCAGCCGTTCCTTTAGGTATTGGCAGTACGAACGAAGAAGCAATGAAAACCTTATTACTTCCAACTTTAGTTGAAGACGAAGTAAAGCAATACGAGGAGCTCGAAGAAGCCGATATAAAGCAATTAAAGGATATTAAAAGCTTTGCTGGAAAGGTCAGTAAGACGGTAGAAAAATGTGTAGCAGGCAATAACAGCCATTCTGGACTTACAGGAGGGACGTTAGACAAGCTAAATGGGGTAAATGATGCTTTTGATCCCATTATGGAAGAAGCGCCTGCCGGGATAAGAACAGTTGTTGGCTTAACTTCACTGTTTCAGCAAGTAAAAGATCTCCACGGTGTGGTTAAAGAAATTGAAGAGTTAGAAAAGGGGTCAGTAAAAGTAGATGATATCGTCAACGCCGGATTGGGACTTGCTGAAGGTGCATTAGGTGCGATTGATACGACAGCGGGTCTGTTTTCAGAGTTGACTAAAAATGAAAGTGCATTAAAAAAAGGATTGGAAGTCGCAGGAAGTGCAGCGGGTGCGATAGCGGATATCACAGGAGCCTTTAGTGAGCTGTATCAGCTCTTCAAAGACATTAAAGATTCCGATCTTACTGATGCCGAAGCTACGAAAGAAACCAGTGGCGCTGATCAGGCAAAAGAGTACTTAAGTGAGGGGTTAAAGTACGGTAAAAGCATCGCTAAAGTTGCAAGACAAGTGGCTAAAGCCGCCAATGCAATAATAGACGTGAGCGGAGGAGAGGCCGTTTCAGGTGTAGTGCCGGGACTTGGTATTGCTGTGCACACACTTGCCATCGCTGAACAATTAATGCATGTTTCAAAAGACATTCAAAACTACTCTAAAATGGCCGAGATTAAGCTTCGTTTGAAAGAGCAATTTATTGGAGATGGAGAGCTAGAGAGCATTATTGATCGTGATACTTTTGAAACGAATGTCGCAGAAGCGAAACGAATTGCTTACGAGTCAGAGAATGATTCTAGTATCAGTCAGGATGCGAAAGATGAAGCGAAAAGATATCTTGCGGTTCGATACCTAAAAAATGTGTGTGAGAAACGACTGCATCGAGCAGGCATAAAAACCTTTATTGAATTTGCGCGTCTTGCAAGTGCGATTTCTGGTGCTACTGGCGTCGGAGCTGAAGCTGCTGTTGGTATAAAAGCCGCTGGAGAAAGCATAAATCTTGCGGCTTATGTGACGAGAAAAGTAAAGCAGGAAACACATGACTTCCTTGAAGATGATAAAAGTAGAACACATAAAGCAGAGGAAAGAGCTTTACACATTAAAACACTTGTGGGTATGTTGGGGATGATCAATGAAGAAAATCCACAAGAAATGATTCGTGCCCAATTAAATGAAATGAAGGTGATGTTTAAGACTGCTGGATTGAAGCTTGAGGAGTTTACTGATCCTAAGTTATCAGTTGAGGACAGAATTAAAAAACTAGATAGCGCATTAAAGAAAAGAAATTATCTTTAGCGAACGTTGCATAACGATAAACAAGCAGGCTAATGAGCCTGCTTTTTTATACTCCAAATTTTATTTGTTTACTTTAAACATATTGAAGAATTAAAGAATCGAAACCTACAAGACATGAATCAGATCGTACATCGTGGTTTTTTGTGATGTTCGTCAAAGTGTTTATTGGTGATTTAATCGCTTTTTTATAAAAAAATAAGGTCTATTTTTCTATTATTTTAGTGAGTTAGATCAAATAAAATAACTAAAATTAGTGAATGCTAATAAGTTTGATGTTGGCAGCGATTTTTTAAAAAGTGTGATCAAACATTTATCTTTTTATATCGAAATAAATATAAATTATGTTAAAAATAAATATTAACTAAACATTAATTTTTAACATATATCATTTTAATTAAAACAAAGTTTATATAATAAAATTAATAGGCTTTAGATAAATCTATTAGGTTTATTTTTATTAATGCTTATTGCTAATGTTTATTTGATGAAAACTTTTGTATTAAATAAGTATATAAATTACTTATTACATTTAAAGTAATAAATCATGCTAATTAACATATCATAAATTGCTAATGAACAAATAGAGGCGTAATAAATACATCAACACAACTTAATGTTTTAGAGGCTATTATGAGTGTTGATATTCTTAGCGCACAAAATCATGAATTAAGCGGTTTTAATTCCGCTCAAAAAAAAGCCGCAGATAATTTGGCGTGGCTTACACTTGCAGTGCACAATGGAGGAGACACATCATTATCTGCACTTGGACTCACGCTCGATGATGCTATTGAGGCGCTGAAGTTAGAGCATGTCTCTGCGGGAGCACAACATACTGATCCCATTTATATCCAAGCATTAAATGCAGGCCATGATCAATTGGCGGCAGAGCTTCTAGAAGCATTAGCAAATATCGATGCTATTGATATCAACTCAACAGATGATAAAAATCAAAATTTATTACATCTTGTGTTAAGAAATCGCAATTTGTCTAATGAAGCTAAATCCAAGCTAATAACCCAGTTACTGAACAATGGTTCAAGCGCATTTTTCAGAAAAGATAATGAAGGTGTTTCGCCATTAATGCTTCTGTTAAATCGGGAGCATGATGCCTTAAGTGATTGTCGTGAGAATGTTTTAGCCACACTCGAAGCGAATACTCCCGAAACATTAAGCCACCTACAGGTGGATGGTATTCATTTTTTAAATTATATGGCTCTTCATGCTGAAGAGTATTCTCCTGATGCGATGGCGTTAGTATGCCGTCACGGTGCGGCATCACATGTTCATCATGTTGACGAAGTTGAGTTTGCTAAGGATTTGGCAAATAAATGTTCTCCAGAAGAATATGTAGAATACCGTCTGGTACTGTATGACGCAGTGTTAGAGCATGAAAAATCCATTTCGGAAGATCAAACTGATGACGTTGAATTTGGTCATTACCAACGAATGAATTCCATGGGACAAATCGAGGAAGCCCAATCTTCGGAGGAGAAAGTGGGGAATCCAAAAATGGCTCGTTCAATGAGTATTGAAGACTACGAACAGGCTATTTTAAAGGCAAATAAAGAGTCTTTTGGACACAAGTTAGTACGAGCATTTAAAGCGATACCAGATAAAATTCATGATAAGGCATTGCAATACAGAGCGAGGCTTGATGCCAGCTATCGCCCAGAAGAAGATACCTTAGGGTTACTTAAATATCGGGCTGTAAATCCAGTAGATAGAATTGTGCCTATCGATGTAGAAAGTCGGCAACACGGATTTGTGCCTATATTGATTGAGCAACAATTTAATGTTGAACGTTCAATGAGTGAAATGGAAGAAGGAGAAATTGACCAAATTTCTCAGGAATGTTCCGCTCCCGCAAATGAAGTCGAAACAAGACGAGAAAAGTTAGAAGAAAAAATTGAACGTTCACATTCAGGAGCGTCCACACATTCAAGTGCGTCTATAAAATCAGAAGAGATCAGTAGTGAAGCGAACCAAAGACGACAAGAAGTTATTGATAATTATAAAAAAGCTAGATCACACAGTAAGCTTTCCAGAAGTACTTCACAGAATAGTGACTTTAGCCAACCACTCAGTGCGACAAGACAACTGGATCGCAGTTCTCTTTCGAGACAAATGAGTCATTCACTGCCTAAAGCCAGTATGACTTTTTCACCTGAAAGCTCATTGAACAGCTTACCGTCAGCAAGTTTAACACCGTTTTCAAGAGAAATGTCATACGAAGATGAGGTGTTTGAATCTCCAGTCAAAAAGGCAAGATCAAGAAGAGTTAGTATTCAACCAAATGTAGCAATGATCCGTGAGTTGGAGCAATCAGAAACCAATGTTGAGGAAATAGAGGCGCATATACCAGCATTGAGTCATCCAAGCAGGAACTTAACATCTTCCGTTAATGATGATTCTGAAGGTGAAATCGTATTAGAACGAGATCCGTTAACGGGTGATTGGAAAAATGGTGCTATCAGTAAAGCGTTAATGAATATGAACCGCACTATGATTGCTCCTGCTTATGGTCATGAAGTGGAGCATGAACAACCAGGAGTGAAGCAACGTAATAACTCAACGGGAGCACATGAAGAGAAAACCATCGCTAATGGGCTGTTTACAGTCGGTGCTTCAGTCGCCATTCCCGTAGCTGGTAGCAGTAAATGTTGCGCTGTAGTGCCTATTGCTTCAAAGCCTGAAGATCCTCAAATTGAAGAGCAAGAAGACCGATACCTCACGCAGATAGAGGCAGCAAAGGCCGAACTTACATCTGTGGTCGCTAATGAAAAAAAAGAAGGGAATCTATCTAAAGCCACAGACATTGGAATACACGTCAGTGGCTTGGCCGGTGCAATTAGAGCTTATCCTACTGTGAGTGAGGGGCCTATAGAAGCGACACTGTTTTTACATGGTCTGAGTGTTGGTGAGCAAGTCATCGAACTTGTAAAAGCCATGAAAGAATTTGACGATGAAACACTCACTAAAAATGCAGAGTCATTATCAAAATTGGCATCTGAAGCACTGGATGTAGCTGAAGCAGGCGTAATCGCTCTATCGGCTTTGGTTGGTGATGAAGATATGGGGGCACTCATTAACACATTACCTAAAGGGATCACTGCAGCAAAGCAATTTAAAACCTCTCTAGTGACCATCAAGAACGAGTTAGTTCGGTTACTTGGTGTATTTAAGGAAATGCAAGACTCTAAAATGTTCGATGAAAATGCACCTGCAGAAGCTAAGTTAGCGGATAATGCACTCGACTTTTTAAAGCACAGTACGCATTTTACTAAAGAGCTGGCATCTGTAGGTCGAAGCTTAGCCAGCGCATCAAGAGAAATACTCACTCTGACAGGTCAAACAGGCACTGCAGCAGGGCAAGCTGTTCCAGGACTCAGCATTTTTGTTTCGGTATTGGATATTGCAGAGCGTGCAGTAAGTTTGACTCAAGCCGTCAGATCCTATGCGCAAATGTCGGAGTATAAAACTACGCTTAAAGAGTCATTCAGAGATGACAGTGAGTTAACAGGCGTCGTTGATGAATACACTAATCAAACTAATAAAGCAGAGTTGAAAAGATTAGCGTATGAATCTGAATATGATGATCAAGTGGATACCTCTACTATTGACGAAGCCAAGCGGTATGACTTAGTTCGCGGCCTTAAAAAGGTCAATGAAAAGCGGATAAAACGTGAAGCATTCAAAATGACCTTAGATGTTGCCAATATTGCAGCAGCCATAGCTGAATTGTCTGGGGCTGGAGCTGGGGCTGGTTTGGGCATCAGTGTCACTACAGCAGGCGTTAACATCGGTGCATTCACCGTGCGTAATGTTAAACAGCAATATCATGATTATAAAGGTGATGAAAAGTCTACAGAAGCAAAACACGCCGCACGGTTACGTCAAATTGAAGTGATGATTGGTTTACTACGTTCAATAGAAATACCCGCTGAAGATGACGAATACGCACAAAAAACAACTTCAGCCCAGCTAGAAGAAGTGAAACAGCTCTTTAAAGCTGCAGGCTTACCACTCAATAAGTTTCTAAAACCGGGATTAAAACCTGATGCGAGGTTACAACAACTTTATGATGCGCTTAAAAAGAGAGAGTAATTCATATGAAAACTACTCTCTGGCTATTATTAGTGATTATGAATGGGCAAAACGTGCCCATTTTTAACCACTTGTAGACAAGGATTAACACCATATCGGTAAGAAAGTTCAGCTGGCGTATCAATATCCCATAAACAAAAATCCGCTTGTTTACCCACTTCTAAGCTGCCAATAGATTCAGACATACCTAATGCACTTGCGGCATGGATTGTTGTCCCTTTTAACGCTTCTTCTGGGGTTAGTTTAAACAAAGTGCATGCCATATTTAACATTAACAGAGTAGAACAAATGGGTGACGAACCAGGATTAAAGTCGCTCGCAACTACCATTGGAACCTTGTATTGTCTGAGTAATTCAATCGGGGGCTGCTGAGTTTCACGTAAAAAATAGAATGCACCGGGCAATATGGTTGCGCAGGTGTCAGATTCACTCAAGGCTTTTATTCCATTTTCATCAAGGTACTCAATGTGATCAACGGATAACGCCCCCATTTTTGCAGCCAGTGCTGAACCGCCTAGATTAGAGAGTTGTTCTGCATGAAGTTTAATATTCAACCCATATGATTTTGCAACAGCTAATACCCGTTGTGTTTGCTCAAGATTAAAGGCAATGTTTTCACAAAAAACATCGACGGCATCAGCTAAGTTTTCTGCTGTGATTTCAGGGAGCATCTCATTAATTACGTAATCGATGTATGCATCTGCACCAGCAGCTTTAAATTCCGTGGGAATTGCGTGAGCGCCAAGAAAAGTTGTACTGACATCAATGTGATGATGTTGCCCAAGCTCTCTAGCAACACGCAGCAGTTTTATTTCAGTTTCCGTGTTAAGTCCATAACCTGATTTAATCTCGACGGTGGTTACGCCTTCTTGAACCAGCGCATTCAATCTCTTTCTTCCGAGTTCAAATAACTCCGCTTCGCTGGCCTCACGGCACGCTTTAACGGTTGACAAAATGCCACCTCCAGCACGAGCGATGTCTTCGTAACTGGCACCATTAAGGCGCATTTCAAATTCTTTGGCGCGATTACCAGCAAAGACTAAATGGGTATGGGCATCAATTAAACCGGGTGTAATCCAACGCTTTTTTCCTTTGTAGACAGGCGTGCTAAAAACATCAAATTCGGGTAAATCTTTATACTCACCAATCCAAGCAATTTTTCCATCTTTGACCGCAATGGCACCTTCTATAATGGCTCCATATGGCACATCAGAGTTAAGTGTCATTGTAGCGATATTAACGTCAATCCAGAGCTGATCCCATTGCACCATTGAGCGAATTCTCCTCAAAAAGATTAAAAAATGTCTTGTCTTTACTTGTATATACAATATATATTTTATTCAAGTTTTGTTGAGTTTACCACCACTGCGAGTAAAAACGGAGCGAATGTGACACGAGCAAAGTTTGCATTGATTAAGCAACACATCGTAAAAAAAATTGAAATGGGCGAGTGGGAAGAAGGCACAAAGCTGCCATCAGAAAACCAACTTTCTCAGGATTTTAATTGCAGTCGAATGACAGCAAGGCGTGCGTTATCTGAATTAACGGATGCAGGAATACTAGAACGCAGTCAGGGGATCGGAACTTTCGTGGCAGGTTTGAAATCGCAATCTTCAATGTTGGCCATTAATAATATTGCAGATGAAATCAAATCACGAGGTCATGGCTATCAAGCACGACAATTACAATTAAGAACGGCCATTGCAGATGCAGAGATTTCAGCCGCATTGGGGATACAAATTAATAAACCCGTCTATTATTCTGAAGTCGTTCATTACGAGCAGGGCGTGCCACTCCAATTAGAGATCCGCTATGTAAATCCGACTTTAGTACCTGAATACTTAGCTCAGGATTTTAATCAACAAACACCTCATGAGTACCTTTCAGCTGTTGCACCACTTGCTCAAGCTCATCATAAAATTCAAGCGATATTACCCACAATTGAGCAAGTACAAAAATTAGAATTAAAGACAATGGAAGCGTGTTTGGTGATATTAAGACGAACTTGGTCAAGCCAAGGTGCAGTCAGTTTCGCAAAATTAATTCACCCTGGTAATCGCTTTTACTTAGGTGGTCACCTGACTTTTTAAAGATGTGAATATTCACTAACTAATGTTTTATATTCGAAATAAAAATAATAAAACCAGAAAATAAATTGATAAGTAAATACTAACTTACGTGATTAAAAGAGGTACCCGACATGGACAAAAGACATGACAGTAGCCGTAAAATTATGGCACCGCATGGGACAACATTAAGTTGTAAAAGCTGGTTAACCGAGGCGCCAATGCGGATGTTAATGAATAACTTACATCCAGATGTTGCTGAACGACCAGAAGACTTAGTGGTGTATGGCGGCATTGGTCGAGCAGCACGTGACTGGGAAAGTTATGACAAAATCATTGAAACATTACAACGTCTTGAAGACGACCAAACACTTTTAGTGCAATCGGGAAAACCCGTTGGTGTTTTTCAAACTCATGCAGATGCACCACGAGTGCTGATTGCAAACTCAAATTTAGTACCACACTGGGCAAATTGGGAACATTTTAATGAGTTAGATAAACAAGGGTTGGCGATGTATGGCCAGATGACCGCAGGCTCTTGGATTTACATCGGCACTCAAGGCATCGTACAAGGCACTTATGAAACCTTTGTATCAGTTGCCAAAAAACACTTTGATGGCGAAGCAAAAGGACGCTGGATCTTAACCGGCGGCTTAGGTGGAATGGGGGGGGCGCAATCACTGGCTGGCACCATGGCTGGGTTTTCTGTGTTGGTGTGTGAAGTTGATGAGACTCGAATCGATTTCCGATTACGAACTCGCTATGTTGATAAAAAAGCCAAAACATTAGATGAAGCACTCGACATCATGAATACCGCCAATGCAGAAGGCAAACCTGTTTCGGTAGGTCTGCTGGCTAATGCTGCTGATGTATTTGCAGAGCTTGTTGAACGAGATATAACGCCTGATGTGGTCACCGATCAAACTTCAGCACACGACCCTCTAAACGGATATTTGCCACAAGGTTGGACATTAGAACAAGCCAAAGATGAACGTTTAAAAGATGAAGCCGCTGTGGTTAAAGCGGCGAAAGCGTCGATGGCGGTGCAAGTGAAAGCCATGCTTGACTTACAAGCTCGTGGCGCAGCAACACTGGATTATGGCAACAACATTCGTCAAATGGCGTTTGAAGTCGGCGTAGAAAATGCGTTTGATTTTCCTGGCTTTGTACCGGCTTATATTCGTCCACTTTTCTGTGAGGGGATTGGACCATTCCGCTGGGCTGCATTATCGGGTGATCCTGAAGATATTTATAAAACGGATGCCAAAGTAAAAGAGTTAATTCCTGATAATCCACACTTACACAATTGGTTGGATATGGCACGTGAACGCATTGCGTTTCAAGGCTTACCGGCGCGAATTTGCTGGGTAGGGTTAAAAGATCGTGCACGATTAGCGTTAGCCTTTAATGAAATGGTAAAAACTGGGGAGTTGTCTGCACCAGTAGTGATTGGTCGTGATCATTTAGACTCTGGTTCTGTCGCAAGCCCGAACCGAGAAACAGAATCGATGATGGACGGCTCGGATGCGGTTTCAGATTGGCCACTATTGAACGCATTGCTGAACACCGCCAGTGGTGCAACTTGGGTTTCACTGCATCACGGTGGTGGTGTGGGTATGGGCTTTAGCCAACATTCAGGGGTAGTGATAGTGTGTGACGGTACTGATGCTGCGGCGAAACGAGTGGGTCGAGTACTATGGAATGACCCAGCGACGGGCGTGATGCGCCATGCGGATGCTGGTTATGATATTGCTAAGAATTGTGCAAATGAGCAAGGGCTGGATTTACCAATGGTCAACAGTACACAAAAAAATAATAATGGCGAAGGAGTGTAAGCCGTGGAGCAATTACTATTACAACCGGGTCAAGTAACGCTTGAACAAATGCGATTTGCGAGTCGTAACCCGATTAAGCTTGAGTTGTCCAAAGAAGCAGTTGCTGGCATCAATCGCAGTGCAGAAATGGTACAAACGGTTTTGGATGAAGGCAGAACCGTTTATGGTATCAATACTGGCTTTGGTTTATTAGCCAACACAAAAATTGCTGCTGAAGACTTAGAGTTATTGCAACGTTCTATTGTTTTGTCTCATGCTGCTGGCGCAGGTCGTTTTATGGATGATAAGACGGTGCGCTTAATGATGCTGTTAAAAATTAACTCGTTGAGTCGTGGTTACTCTGGCATCCGTTTGCAAGTCATTGAATTTTTAATCGCAATGTTAAACGCTGAAATGTATCCATGCGTGCGAGAAAAAGGCTCAGTAGGAGCATCGGGTGATTTAGCGCCACTGGCGCACATGTGTTTACCGATTATTGGCGAAGGCGAAGTTCGTTATAAAGGCAAAGTTATGCCAACAGCAGCAGGCTTGAAATTAGTAGGTATTAAACCGCTTGACCTTGCCGCAAAAGAAGGTTTAGCGTTACTAAACGGCACTCAAGCCTCAACGGCGTTAGCGTTAGAAGGGCTGTTCAACGCCGAAGATCTCCACACGCAAGCGACCGTTATTGGTGCAATGAGTGTCGAAGCTGCGATGGGCAGCCGCAGTCCATTTGATGCACGAATTCATGAAGTTCGCGGTCAACAAGGACAAATTGACAGTGCAGCCATGTTCCGTAGTTTACTTGGCAATACTTCTGAGATTTCTGAAAGCCATAAAAATTGCGAAAAGGTACAAGATCCCTATTCATTACGATGCCAACCACAAGTGTTAGGTGCATGTTTAACACAAATTCGCAATTCAGCTGAAACACTCAGAACAGAAGCCAACGGTGTTACTGATAACCCACTGGTCTTCTTTGATAATGGTGACATTATCTCTGGTGGCAACTTCCATGCTGAGCCAGTAGCGATGGCAGCCGATAACTTAGCGATTGCGATTGCTGAAATTGGCTCATTGTCTGAGCGAAGAATGGCACTGCTGATTGATTCTAGTCTATCAAAACTGCCACCGTTTTTAGTGGATAATGGCGGCGTAAACTCAGGGTTTATGATTGCTCAAGTCACATCAGCGGCATTAGCTTCTGAAAATAAAACCTTTGCGCACCCGGCATCAGTAGACAGTTTACCTACGTCAGCAAACCAAGAAGATCATGTATCAATGGCTACGTTCGCAGCACGCCGTTTGCGTGATATGTCTGAGAACACACGAGGTATTTTAGCGATTGAATGGTTAGCGGCTGCACAAGGTTTAGATTTCAGAGCACCACTTGAGCCAAGTGAATTGGTTGCCCAAGCTAAAATTAGCTTACGTGAAAAGGTATCGCACTATGATCGTGACCGTTATTTTGGGCCGGATATTGAAATGGCAACAGAGCTTTTAGAGACTGAGAGTTTAGTTCATCTTATTTAATGATAAAAAATAAGTGGGTAGCAAAATGTTGCCCACTGTAATCGTCTCGATAAGTTCCATTATTCAAGAGTGTCCGGTTTATCTGAGCAAATATCTCTAAATCGCATTAAGTGTTTAACTCGAAACTAAATACCTTTCACAGTCCTCGATAAATGTTGTTAAATTCTCTAATAGGGATCAAACATAGTGAATGAATGTGCGATATTTAATCATTGAAATCAAAGTCGATTGAACTGTTTCATGACTAAGTCAGTCGAATAAGTAACGTTAATTGGCGACCTAAAACAAATTAGGAGAAACGATGAAAAAGATAATGAATCATAAAACATGGCGCAGTGTATTTGCACTGGTGCTTGTCTCTAATGTCTTCTTAATGGCTGAAGCGCAAGCCGCTGAACTTCAGAAGCCACATATTGAAGTAACGGGCATCAGTCAGATAGAAGTGAAACCAGATATTGCCAAAATTTCGATGACAGTGAGTTTAGTTAAGCCAACAGCTATTGAAGCAAAAAGTGCCGCAGACATGGCGGTATCAAGTCTAATCAAGCAGCTAAAAAAGTTCGGTGTAAATAAAAGTGATATCTCAAGTGCAAATTTAAGCCTGAATACAGAATACCGCTATCCTCCAAAGCAAGAGCGTCAGCTTGTGGGCTTTAAAGCATCGAGGGACATTATGGTATCAATTCCAAATTTAAACGATGTAAGCAAAATACTGGATGTAGCAATAAAGTCTGGGGCAAATCAAGTCAATAACGTAAGCTTTAGTGTTGAAAATAAAAGTAAATATTTAGAAAAAGTGAGAGCTTTAGCGGTAAAAGATGCGCAAGCGAAGGCTAAGGCATTGGCAGAAGGGTTTGATACCAAGATTGCAAGAGTGTGGGAGATTCGATATCAAAACTCACAACCGAGTAATAGCCCTGCATTTAAAGAGAGAATGATGTTCAGCAGTGCCACTACAGCTGATAATGGCTATCAAAATTCAAAAATCACCTTTAGTGATAGAGTACAAGTGGTGTTTCTACTAAAATAATCCTTTATTTGGTTTTGGAGTGTTTACGTTGTTTCCTTATCAATGGGTGTTGTTTGATGCCGATGAAACCTTGTTTCATTTTGATGCATACGCTGGATTAAAGCATTTGTTTAAGCAACATGATGTGACGTTTACAGAAACGGATTATCAACACTATCAGCAGGTAAATCATGGATTATGGCTTCAATATCAAGCGGGTGACATAACAGCACAACAGGTACAATTGACTCGCTTTAATGACTGGGCTGGCAGGCTGGATGTTGAAGCAAGTCTACTTAATGCTGGCTTTTTAGATGCGATGGCTTTCGTGAGTCAGCCTATCGAAGGTGTGCTTGGAGTATTGGAAACATTATCCCCAAAAACAAACATTGGCATTGTAACCAACGGATTTACTGCGTTACAAAAAAAACGCTTGGCCAATACTGGCGTTGATCAATTTATTGATTTACTCGTTATATCTGAAGAAGTGGGTGCTGCCAAACCTGAGAGTAGGATTTTTGAATATGCGCTTGAGAAAATGGGTAATCCTGCACCGAATAAAGTGCTCATGGTTGGCGATAACCTCGATACTGATATTCTAGGTGGAAATCAAATGGGTTTTGATACTTGCTGGTTTAATCCAAATTCTATAAATATTGAATCAAGTATAAAACCCAAATTTCAGCTTAGGGGATTTACTGACTTTTTAGCGATATTTGACTAAAAGATCATTCATGAACCGCATGTAGTTCATTGAGTAAGCTTTTAGCTTCACGTTGAAAAGCCACTTGTTTTATGTTGTATTCTTTAGCTTGCTCGTTGGTAGCATCCAGCCGATTTATGTGGAGCTCTCCTTTACCGCTATAATCCCTTTCAAGATATCTGGTCTGTCGGTAATAATGCCATCGACACCCCAATCAATCAGTTGACTCACTTTTTGATAGTTGAAATCGGTGTGTTCTTGCTCAGTCCATCCCCAAGGTATCACTTTTAACCCTAAAGCATGGGCATGATCGATCTGTTGTTTCGTGACACAGAGTTCGTAAGGCTCCCAGAAGCTACCACCCATTTTCTTAACCATTTCAGGGTAATCGTAGTCATAGTTTTTGGCTAATAGCGGTGAAGTCCATATTTGTCCATTGCCAATTTCTGCTTCCATCCCTCTATTAACGGGATCATAATCCGGCTCAGTTAAATATCCGGTTTTTATCCCTGGAATGAGCAGTTGAATATCAACAAGCGCTTGCCATTCAAAAGCTTGAACTTCTACTCGATTTTGGATGTGAGTTTGTCTAATAACCATGGCTAATGCTTTAGCCATCACTTGGGGTTTTACTGATAAGTTAGGTTGAGTTGGGTCGGTTTTCATCTCAATTTGAAAACGAACGGGGTAAGTTTCTGTCTGCTTGACAAATCGTATGACCTGCTCAAGTGTCGGAATGCGCACACCTGACATCGCAATATGATGTGGGTACATTTGATGAAAGTTAGAATGTAAATTAATGCGTCCGACTTGTAGCTGTTTGAGCTCTTCGAGGGCCAAATCCTTAATGGGCGTCTCTTTAGTTAGCCATTTTCCGTCTGAAGTTTGAGTGATTTGTGGATTTATAGTGAGATCATGAGTAACGACTAAAGTCCCTTCTTTTGACATGTTAACGTCCATATCAATCACATCTACGCCCAGTTTCAGTGCTGCCGCATAGGCTGGGAGGGTATTCTCAGGTGCGATAGCGCGAAACCCTCTGTGGGCATAGATTTCTACAGTATGATGAGGTTGAGCCATACAGCTTTCTGAGACCAGACTAAGAAGTAAAAAACAAAATAAACTGCATGCACTACTTGCTTTCATCATAAATTCAAATCAATTCAATTTTGAAAACAATATGGGATTATGACGCATTTGAATAATGAATATTTGTTAACGGTAAAAACGAAAGTGAATATGATAGAAGTATGATGTTGACAAACCAAATTAATAGGATACAAGCCAGTCTTAACGTTGTTTAATAGCTTGTATCCCAGAGCGTTATGGTAAGCTTAGTGCTCTGATTTATCTAACAATTCAGCTAAACCAACCAAGGCTGCGAAAAAAACTGCACCTACAGGCCAAATAACCCATGTGATGTCCCAATCCATTGTCCAGAAACTCCAACCAAGGAATATTGCTGTAAGAAGTGGCCAATAAAAAGCGGCAAGTTTTTCAGCTCGCTGAGTTCGTTTGCTTTTTGGGGATTTCCTTCCGCCTTCAGTCAAAATGTGATTGTATGCATCAAATTTTGCGGAAGAGGGAGCAACGATACTGACACCAATTGCTATCATGCCAAGTAACACAATTAACATGAGTAAAGTTAGCTGTGAGTCGCCGAGAAGAATACTGACTAACAATAGGGGCGTTGAACTGATAATAAAAAAGAACACACCCAATACCGTTCTAAAATTATGAGTCGGACGATACTGATGGAGCTTTTCTTTAATCGCACTATGTACGCCATAAGCTAATTCAAACTTTTGGTTATCGATGACTTCTAAGTCGTCATCATACTGATTTGTTTTGACAAAAAAGCTGATGCTCAAAGCAACAATTAATAATACACTGACAATCCCCATTGCTGGAGCTACATCGTCCGTAATGCCAAGTTTATGAGTTTCAGCCATTGCTAAGAAAAAGAACAAGGGAATTGCTGAGCAAATGCAAAACACAGCACCTTTAGTATTTAACACTGATACTGCTAACTTACTTTCAACATATGTCAGCGCTTGTTCTAAGGTGATCTGAGTTGTGTCGGAGGACGGATTGTCAGTTTTTACTTCAAAAGATTCATTGTTATCTTTCAGAAGAAAGTCTGTAGTTACACTAAAGATCTCTGCCAAAGAGAGGATTTTATTCAAGTCTGGAATACTGTGTGCACTTTCCCATTTTGAAACGGACTGTCTTGAAACATCCATTTTATGAGCCAATTCTTCTTGAGACCAACCCAGTTGCTTTCTTAATCGTACAATTTTTTCCGCCAGTATCATGGTGTTCATTCCTTTATCCATAATTGAGAGGAAAGCATAGATAAACAGTCAGTTGCAAACTATCTATTGATGTTGGAACTTTGTCAACTGGTGGTTGCAATCGGTATAAATATCACTGATTTTCCACTATATAGCTTAAATTACTGCGAGATGAATGGCATAAACAGTAAAATTGAAAGATATAATTGGCAGCATTAAAGCTGGTCGTTTTGAGTGACGTTAAGGTTATTTTTGAAACGATGAACGCATTCTTTAACGGAAAATTAAAACGGCTTCATAGATATTGCTCTTAGGCCGATATTAGATAAAGTGCTCTTAAAGTGATTTCTGAGAGTGTACATTATGGCTAATGCAATTGACGATTCCGTAGTTGGATTCAGCCCCAAGTCATATGAGATTGCGGGGAAAAAAGATTCATATGAATTAAAAGAGGTTGTGTTGGTTGGAGATAAAGAATACACACAAAACCCGAATTCAGAAGCCAGCCCTAACACCTTAAAAGAAAGCCACTTTCATAACGATGATCCCTCAATGTTGGAAGCAAATAAATTTTCTTTACAACCAATGAACGTAAAAGTAGTAGAAGATAAAGAACAACTCACAACCAGTTTTAGAGAGAAATGTAATCAAATCGAACTCAAGGAAGAAGAGGTTGATTTAATTTATCGACAAGTAACACATGTTTTTGATGAACGATATAAACCTGAAACTAGTACGATTAAACTGTTAGAAAAAGATAGAGAAATAGGTCAGTTTGATAATGCTCAAGAGCTGCGATGCTCACTTAAAGAGCATAAAGAATACCTCGCTCTAGCTCAGTCAGAAGTGCAACTCTATCAGCAAAAAATGATAACCCTAGGGGTGACTAAAGAATCTGATGAGTTTTTAATCAAGACACCTATCCAATTATCAAAGCAACAACTTGAAATGTGTGAAGTGATGCTTGATATGATGACACTGAATGCCTCTGAAGCATTTGAACACCTCGAAACAAAATATTATAGTCAACTTTCGAGCATGTGATTATTAAAATAGTATTTTGGCCGCTTAACTCAAAGCCCACTATAACCCTGTTGATCGAATAAAGTGATTTGTTGCATGTGCTTGTTGTTCATCACTCAACAGTGAAAAGTACTGTATTGGATCCCCTAACTCTAATTCTAATAACAGTAATTGTTGTGTTTGTTCACAGCGGATCATATCAATACGAAACTTATGCGCCTTTTCTCCTGTTAACGTTAATATACTTTCAAGTACTTTAGTTACTGCAGTAAGATCATGTTTAGAAGGTGTCACTAACTGTGATGTACCACCATGAATTTGATGAGTTCGATGATCCATCATCGACGGTTTTTTTAACACCGTATGAGAAACTTTATTGTCGTAGATAATAAAACTGTATTCACCTTCAGCTTTTATATTCGGCATGAATTTTTGGATGATGATTTCCGGTTTTATAGCAGTGAGTAATGGATTGAATTCAGATGACATCAGGTCTACACAATAGTTATATTCACCAAATGTTCCATATGCTGGCTTTACTACGACCGTATTACCTAAACTATATTGATCAGCAATTTGCTGTAGCATTTTTTGATTGGTGACAGATGTATTCAAAAAATAAGTCGGAATGATCGGAACTCCACGAGAGGATAATAAGGTTAAATATTTCTTCTTATTGGTATAAAGCTTTAGTGTTTCTAAACCATTAAACAGTTTAACGCCCAATGCATTGACTTTGTCACACCACAATCTAAATTGAGGGTAACTATCGGGATGACCGACTTCTCCAATATAAATAGCTTTAAACTCATGCCAATTAATGTCGGCATCTGCATTCCAGTTGACTTCTTCTAACTGCACCCCTTTCTCGATTAGGCTATGTTTTAAAAGAGATATTTCTTTCTGCCAAGCTGTAGATTGAGAACTAAATACTGACGAATTGCCAATTATTGCAACCTTATTCATCATTTGCCCTTAATTACCAATATATTCTTAGAATGTATTTGCTTTAGTACCAGATACCTATATCAAAAAGTTGAAAAAAATTAGATCAAACCAGTCTTACCTACACTTTAAAAAGATTGGCTATTTCTCAATAAAATAACCAATCACATTATTACAGCTAGGTATGATGTTACTCCTTGTACACCCAACGATATAACGTTGGTAATACGAGTAAAGTTAACGCTGTCGAACTGAATAAGCCTCCGATTATCACAACCGCTAACGGCTTTTGAATTTCACTGCCAATACCATTGGATAATAATATTGGGATCAATCCAAGCCCTGACGTTAATGCTGTCATGAGTACTGGACGTAAACGGCCAACGGTTCCCTCATAAACGGCTTCACTCAAAGACTCACCAACCGCTCTTCGCTGGTTAATGGCATCGACCAATACTACGCCATTAAGTACCGCTACACCAAAGAGGGTAATAAATCCAATTGAACTGGGTACAGATAAGTAAGTACCCGTAAAGTAAAGCGCCATAACCCCACCGATAAGCGCTAAAGGTACATTGGCCATCACTAATAGCACTTGTTTTACGCTGCCAAATGAGAAAAACAACAGCATAGCAATTAATACGATTGATACGGGCACCACAAGCATCAGTTTTTGCTGAGCTCGCTGTTGATTTTCATATTGACCACCAACAATGACGGTATATCCAGCGGGTAGGTTTGCTTTCGGTACCGTTGCGTAAATATCATTTACAACCGAGCCCATATCTCTGCCAGAAACATTAGCCTGTACAACTACTCGGCGCTGAACATCATCACGACGAATATTCGGTGGTGCCATCTCAACATTCACATCAGCGACTTCGCCTAAACGTACGGTTGCACCGCTAACACCAATCAAAATCAGATTACGAATCGCATCTGGGCTAGAGCGAAAACGTTTTGCCAAGCGAACATTAATGTCATACCTTGCGTTACCGTCAATCACTTGCCCAGCACTTACGCCACCAATACCTTGGCTAACGAGAGACATTACCTCATCAACACTAATACCGTAACGTGCTAATTTGGCTCGATTAGGGCGAACCACTAATTGTGCTTCACCACTTACTTGTTCCAGTGACACATCAACAGCACCGGGAATTTTAGAGACTAACTGACTTAATTCCTCACCTTTTTTTGAAAGCACGTTCAAATTAGGGCCAAACAATTTAATCGCAAGTTGCGCCTTTACACCTGAAAGTAGCTCATCAACTCGTGTCGCAATTGGCTGAGAGAAGGTAAACAATAAGCCAGGGAAAGCACTTAATTTCTTTTCCATTAACCGCTGTAATTCAAGGCGGTTATGGGCGCTTGTCCACTGCTCTATTGGTTTGAGCCCGATGTATATTTCAATATTACTCACTGGCTCTGGGTCGCCTCCCAATTCTGGAGCACCGATTCGGCTCAGAGCATAATTAACTTCAGGAAAAGTTAAGAGCAACTTCTCAAGTTTTGGCGCTAAATCAACGGAAGATTGGAGGCTAGCGGTAGGCGCTAAGGTCACTCGTAAGTTAATCGTACCTTCTTCAAGCTCAGGCACGAACTCAGTCCCTAGCTTAGGTAACAAACTCATACTAATAACAAAGCCAGCTACTGCTAACAGCATAATTGTTTTCGGTTTATGCATTACCCAAGCGAGTATTTTTCGGTACAAGATGTCAATTGGTTTTAGCACCAATGATTGCTTTAATGTCACCTTTGATTTAAACAAATATACCGCTAATGCAGGCACCACAAACAAAGCAACCAATAAAGCCGAAACCATAGCTAATATAATGCTCACAGCCATTGGTTGAAACAGCTTACCCTCAACACCTTCTAAAGCGAACAGAGGTGCAAAGACAACTATGATAATCGCTGTAGCAAAGAAAATTGGCGAACACACTTCTTTTGCGGCTATCAAGACTTGTTTGGTCGTTTGCCATTTTGAACGGTTTTCTGCTTCAGTTGCTTCGCTATTAGTTTGCGTTAAGTGTTTAAAAATGTTTTCAACCATCACCACTGAACCATCGACTAACATTCCGATGGCAACTGCAAGCCCACCTAATGACATCAAATTGGCAGATAACCCATAATAAGACATCACCATTAATGCGAGACCAATGGATACAGGGATCGACAGTAACACCAGCAGGGTTGCCCTAATATTGACCAGAAACAGCGCCAAAATCACTACAATAAAAACAAACGCAAGCAGCAGTGCATCTTTTACCGTTGTGACGGCCTTTTCAACGAGATCGGATTGATCATAAAAAGGTTTAAAGCTCACTCCCTTTGGAAGCGCTTGCTTTATCAGTGGAATACGTGCATTGATGTCATCAATGGTTGCTTTGGTATTGGCCCCCAGTCGTTTAAGCACAACACCGGCGACGACTTCGCCCATGTTTCTCGCATTACCTTGCTCATCTCTTTGAGTCATGGTGACAGCACCTACTCGAATTTCGCTGCCATAGGTAACCTTGCCAATATCAGATACTTTTACAGGTGTCCCTTTATGTTCAATCAAGGGAATTTGCGCAATGGCATCTAACCCCGCTTTTCCTGCGGGAAGAAAGCCATAACCTCGGACGACAAGTTGCTCTTGTCCTTGTGGCATAAACCAACCGCCAGCATTACGGTTATTATTTTCAAGAGCTTGAGTCACTTGCGATAAGTTCACACCGTAGGCACGCAGTTTGTTTGGGTCAACTTGTACTTGATATTGTCTAACTTCACCACCAAAGGATAAAACGTCAGTTACACCGCCCACAGGCATCAAGATCAACTTAATCAAATAATCATTGAGGCTTCTGAGTTCTGCTGCTGAAATACCAGAGCTAGGATCAGCCCTTAAAATGTATTGATAAATTTGCCCTAAGCCAGAGGTATTCGGACCAATTTCTGGTGTACCTACACCATCAGGAATCGCTTCTTTTGCCGCTTGCAACTGTTCAAACACTTGCTGGCGAGCAAAATAGATATCAGTACCTTCTTTGAATACGACGGTAACAATGGATAACCCAGTACGTGATAATGAACGTACTTCGGTTACTGCTGGCAGCGCATACATGGCAGATTCAACCGGATAGGAGATCAGCTTTTCTACTTCTTCTGCAGCCAGTCCTTCGGCTTCAGTGTTGACGGTTACTTGGACATTGGTGACATCAGGAAACGCATCTAAGTTGAGTTTAGGCAACATAGCAACACTGCCACCAACAGCAAACAACAACATCAAAACAATCAACAGTCGCTTCTCAATAGCGACTTCAATTAACTTCTGTAGCATAATTGATTCCTCGCCATTTAGTGATTGTGAATATCAAAACCAGACTTGGCTTTTTCAGAGGCAAGGAAAAAAGCACCTTCTAATACAACATCTACATTTTCTGACATCAAATGCTTAAACTCAGGGCTAACGACTCGGTTAAGACCACCTTGTCGCTCAACAACATCAACTTCAACTGATTTAAACCCGTCTGAGTCTTTAAAAAATAATTGCCAGTCACCATCAGTGCTTCGTGTCAGTGCTGAATCAGGCACAACAATGCCTTGTTCAACTTTATCTCCAGCCGAGAAAAACAGTTCTACAAATTCACCCGCATGCAGTTTATGGGATGGGTTATTGATGCTAAAGAGTACTTTTTCGGTACGCGTTTCGTTATCTAATTCATGAGAACGGCCAATCAACTTAGCTGCTAGCAGCGTATTACCTATTTTTACGACGGCTTTCCGTTCAGTCGTTAAATCTTTCGCTTGTTGGGGCGTTAATTCAGCTTCTACCCATAAACTCGATTCATCGGTAAGCTGCATTAATGGCGTGCCAGCTGGGTTAATTTGTCCAACTCGACTGGTGTCTTGTTGAACTCGTCCATTAAGTGGAGAAAGTAACTCAAAACTGCCCACCATTTCAGGTGAACGCTTTAGAGTTGTGATTTGGGATTCGGTCATACTGATTGAACGTAAAATCGCTTTTTTAAGCTGCGCATCAATAAGCGTTTGTTGACGTTGACTATCACTAACTGCACTTTTACTTAAACGTTTTACACGGTCCCACTCTTTGGCAGCATTGATGTATTCAGCTTGAGCTTGAGCCACATCCTTACCACCTAATTCAAGCAGTATTTGACCTTTTTTTACTTCTTGTCCAGGAACAATATGTCTTTTTAGTACAAGCACATCCAGCTGTGGATCAATTACAGCAGTTAGGTTTCGATTGACCGATAATGTTGCCGTTGCAACGTGTTGTACATCAAGGTTATCTAAGCTGAGGATTGAACTGGTAATGGGAGTTAACTTAATATCTGCAAGCAATATTTGTTCATCAGATAACTTGATAGCGTCTTCATGACTTTCCTCCCCTTCATGGGGTTGCGCTTGTACTTCCTTTGTATCATGAGCATGGCCGTCACCAGCATAACTGATTTTTCCCATTCCTAAACTAAGCAAAATACTAAGCGTGAGAATCGATTTTTTATAAATTGAATGTCTTAACATGGTATAGCCTCACGTCACGGCATAGCCGATGACAATAGCGATAGAGCACAGTAATAAATGTGATCTGTCTAGTTTTTTTGTAATAACAGCTCGATAAAGGTCGGGAAGCGAATATTATTTTCTTTGTAAAGAAAAGCTGTTATCAACTCAGTAAATTAAACCAAGTGAGGCAAAATTGGAGGGCGATACGCAGGAGCTATATCAGGCGGGAAATAGTTAATATTGGCTAGAGCAATCTTTTGAGTTCTAGCCATTTGACTGTTTGTTTGCAAAGGAGAAAATAAGGTGAAATATGTTGCATGACATTGGCAATCTAAACACAAATCAACAAGTTTACTATGTTGATGTTGTTCTTGAAGAGAATGGGATTTCCAATCGTCTATACCGCATTGATCATCTAAAACGGTTTCAGTGATCTGTAGCTGCAAGTGTGCGTGGGTATCACCTTCTATTTGATGTTCTGTTTCATGAATTTGGTGTGCGCCAACATTTGCCATAGCCAATTGCAATAGCATGATTATTGTAATCAATGTTGAGGTTATTACTCGCAACAGATTCATCGACTCTTATCAAAATTCATACTTAATGCTACAGAATCTTGAAAGGTAATGAAAGAGGTTAATTGAGGTAGGTTCTTGTATGCACATAAGCCTGCTCATTCGTTTAGAAATAGCTCTTGATTGTGTCAGGCCATCATCATTCGTGGTGGGTAATTGGCAGATTTAACTGGAATCCAACAAATTTGAAAAAATAAAAAACCGCTTAAATTCAGCGGTTTTTTATTAAATATGGAGGTATATGTTACCTACTCCACATTTTGGATCTGCTCACGCATCTGCTCTATAAGTACTTTCAATTCTACTGCAGCTGCCGTAACTTCTGAGCTGATAGATTTAGACGCTAGCGTATTCGATTCACGATTAAACTCCTGCATCATAAAGTCTAAACGACGGCCTTGAGCACCACCTTTTTTCAGAATGCGGCGAGTTTCAGCAACGTGGGCATCAAGTCTGTCCATTTCTTCGGCCACATCTTGTTTTTGGGCAAGTAACACCATTTCTTGCTCTATGCGTGCAGGGTCAAGTTCGCCTTGAATTTCATCTAAACGATTTTGTAATTTTTCACGTTGCCATTGCATAACATGGGGCATGTGCTCACGGACGATAGCGACTTGCTCTTCTATGGCCACTAAACGAGTTTCAAGCATGCCTTTAATGGCTTCACCTTCGCGAGAACGAGCTTCAATGAATTGTTCAATGGCACTATCAAAAGCTGTAAGTAACTCTTTGCCGACAAGATCCATATCTTGTTCATTCGTCGCTAGTAGTCCAGGCCATTTCATCAATTCAACTAAATCCAACTCACCTTGACCGGCTTGTTGCTTGAGCTGGTTAGCGGTATCAATAAGTTGAGTGGCCAGTTCATTATTAATGGTCAATTCATTTGACGATGAGTCAGATAAATCATAACGTAAATTTACCTCAACCTTACCTCGGTTTAGACGTTTACGAAGACGATCTCTCAGTACTGGCTCTAAGCTACGGAATTGCTCAGGTAAACGAAGGTATGTTTCAAGGTAGCGTTGGTTGACTGAGCGGATTTCCCATGAGGCGTTGCCCCAATCTGCTTTATGCTCGATACGAGCGTAAGCCGTCATACTTTGGATCATGTTAAAGCCTTTTGTTCATTTCGATGGCGCCAGTATAGCAAATATTATTTTGTTTTTTGATGTTCTAAATTGAACTGAAATTGTCGCTTTATTGGTCTTAAGTATTGAGCCTCAAAATGATATTAACTTTAATGAGGCGAGTTAAGATAACTTGAATTACGGGAGTTGTTATGCGTGGAAATGTGTTTGATAAAACTCAAAATGCGCTTTTTGGCGATATAAGCCCTGATGCGAGACGAGTGCAACTAGTCGAAATGGCTGATGCCAGACAAGGCGTACTGTATTTTTTGGCGAATTTGGAAATGGCGGATTCACCAAAACCTCCATCAGTAATTAATTCTGCGTTACAAGGTATGTTTGGTAAAACGGCTGCGCTGGAAGATTTAGCCGCTGTATCAGGCAAAGTAGTCAACACAACGACTGCAGGGCAGGTACTTACTGCTGGTTGTGCTGATGCCATGGAATATGCGCATAAAATCGATCGCATGATATCCGACTTTTGTGTTCAAGTTCTTGAAAAGTTAGTGTCGTATTTTAGTCGTTTTAGTTCCGCTGTCGCCGACAAACTAAAAGCGTTGTCGCCTACGGTGCTCACTCAAGTTGTCACTCAATCTATCAGCCAGTTAATTGGTCAAATCCCGGGTTGGCACTATGTGAAATCAGCCTGCATGATCTATGAGGCAGGCAGAAGAGCCGTGGTTGAGACATTTAACCTAATTTCTCAACTTTGGAGTGGCTATGATGTTGATTTACTCAATGGGCATCCTTCTGTCATTGCAAATGCACTTGCTCGCCATTCGTTAGCAGCGGCCACAAGCGGTGCGCGTGACGCACTCATTCAAGGGACGGTTGTTGGATTAAAAGCGGCGGCGGACGCTGTCGGCATGGCTGGCACAATCGTCAGTATTTTAAATAGTGTGTTTTTTGCGATTTGGAACTTTATCGAAAAATTAGCTCAAAAGTATTTTGTGAATAAAGCGTTGAAGGAAGCAGCAGCAGACTGGGCAATTCGTGAGTCGTCGGTCTCGATGATTTTTGATCATAAACGTTTCTCACAATGGTTTAGGAAGGCTGTGATCCCTGCACCTATACTCGCCGCACTGGTAATAAATTCCGGTGTTGCAGCGCATCCATACCGTTTTTTACAGCTGTTGTCTGATGAAGGTGTTACCTCTCCAGCTGAGTTTGCAAAGGGTGAACAACACATTGAGAAACTGAAAGGGATAAGTAAAAGTTATTTAGATAAGTATATGGCCGGATATGAAGTGACTTTTCATGGAAAGGATGCTTATGTTAGTTCGATCATCAACAATATAGTACGTGGTGTGAATAAGCCAACATCTCCGCATTTGCTTGAATTAGCTTACCGAACTCATGCTAAAAAAGTGACGAATGAAGAGGGTGAAGAAGAGTGGGTGTTAGCTTATGAAGATGGCACTATGGTGAGTTAGACCAACTAAAAAAGCGTATCTAAGATTTTTAGATGGACGGGCATAGCATCGGCTATGTATTGAGATTATAATAGCCGCAATTTTTTAAGCCTTTTCAAAAGGAAGATGCTATGCGTCCTAGCGATCGAACTCCAGCTCAAACCCGTCCAATTACAATCACTCGTAACTTTACGGCTCATGCTGAAGGTTCCGTTTTAGTGGAATTTGGTGAGACAAAAGTGCTGTGTACTGCAAGTTTTACTGAAGGTGTCCCTCGTTTTCTTAAAGGACAAGGCCAAGGTTGGGTAACTGCTGAATATGGCATGCTTCCTCGTTCTACTCATTCGAGAATGGATCGTGAAGCTGCTCGCGGTAAGCAGTCAGGACGTACCCAAGAAATTCAACGCTTAATTGGTCGTAGCTTGCGTGCCTGTGTGGATATGAAGTCGTTGGGTGAGAATACAATTGTAATCGATTGCGATGTGATTCAAGCAGACGGCGGTACACGTACAGCGTCGATCACAGGTGCTTGTGTTGCACTGGTTGACGCATTAAATCATGCTCGCAGCAAAGGGATCATCAAAACTAATCCACTTAAGTTTTTAATTGCTGCTGTAAGTGTGGGTATTTATAAAGGTGAGCCAATCAGTGATCTTGAGTATCTAGAAGACAGTGAAGCTGAAACCGATATGAATGTGGTGATGACAGAAACTGGCAAGATGATCGAGGTTCAAGGTACTGCAGAAGGTGAGCCATTCAGCCATGAAGAGTTGCTTGAAATGCTCAGCTTAGCGAAAAACAGCATTCGTGAAATTGTCGATACTCAGAAAGCAGCATTAAATTAATTATCAAAATGCTCGCATCCTTGAGCCTAAAATACCGTCTACTTTAGGCGGTATTTTTGTAAAGAATGTGGGCGTTTTTTCTGTACCCAAAAAATAAAAACGGATAACAAATGAAAGCTTATCAAAAAGAATTTATTGAATTTGCGCTTGAACGTAATGTGCTACGTTTTGGTGAGTTTACCTTAAAGTCTGGACGAACTAGCCCTTATTTCTTTAATGCTGGCTTGTTTAATACTGGCGGTGATTTAGCTAAATTAGGTCGATTTTATGCAGCGGCACTCGTGGATTCGGGGATTGATTATGATCTAGTTTTCGGCCCAGCTTATAAAGGTATTCCTATCGCTACTACAACTACGGTAGCACTGGCTGAACATCATGATATTGATACGCCATATTGTTTTAATCGCAAAGAAAAGAAAGATCATGGTGAGGGTGGTTCATTAGTTGGCAGTGAGCTACAAGGCAAAGTTATGCTGGTGGATGATGTCATTACTGCTGGTACAGCGATTCGAGAATCGATGGAAATCATTAAAGCCAATGGTGCCGAATTATCCGGTGTATTAATTGCTCTTGATCGCCAAGAAAAAGGGAAAGGCGAGTTATCAGCAATTCAAGAAGTAGAGCGTGATTTTGGTTGTGGAGTAATTTCTATTGTCACTTTAGGTGATTTGTTGGCTTATCTTGAACAGAAGCCTGGGATGGAGACCGAGCTTGCGGCCGTGTCAGCTTATCGTGAACAATATGGGATCTGATTAATTAAAAATCCGCTCTAAATGATATTAGAGCGGATTTCATTGCGTTTGATTTTAGAACTTGTAGCTTGCTTGTACGCCTAACAGCAATACATCACCGCTTGCTCCACCGTTGAAGTGGACGGTAGCTAAACCAGCAATATCTTGCTCTTCATTGATTGGCGCATCACCGTGTGACTTAATATAAGTCGCACTGAAATCTAAGGTTAGATCTGAGCTTGCCTGATAACCTGCACCCACTGAATACCATAAACGATCAGAGTCTGGAATTGTCGTAGTACGATATTCATCGCTTACTGCAGTTTTATCTAACGCAACACCTGCGCGAGCAACCCACTGGTTATTAATTTGGTAAGTACCACCAATGGCGTAACGCCAGTTATCTTTGAAGTTTTCTTCTTTCAATAACTGGTTATTGACTGGTGTTGGAACACCATCAACAAGTTCAACAGGCTTTTCATTTGGGAAGAAAGCGCGTAACTCTTTAAATTTGCTCCACTCTGTCCAGTTAATGCTAGTGTGCAGTGCAAATTTGTCTGTTAATTGGTGGTAAGTTGAAAATTCAGCAAATGCTGGTAGTTCTAATGGTAGTTCACCGTCGAATGACGCTTGCTTACCTTCAGCATTGCGATACAACGCACCAGAAGCTTTACCCTCAAGATCAAACTTAACACCTGAGTGATAAGCTAAACCAAAACGAGTACTTTCATTGAGTTTATAAGTTGTACCAATTTGCCAGCCGAAGGCTACATCATCGCCTTCTAGTGCTTTAAGGCTTGTACCTGCTGATGGTAAGCGTGCTGCAATTTCTTGTGGCAGACCAGCTTTAATTGGCTCAATCCAGCCTGGCATTGAAGCATTCAGTTCGCCTTCACCATAAACAATGCGTACACCGCCACCAATAGAGAATCTTTCGTTCACTTTGTAAGCGATATTCGGGTTGAATTCTACAGTCTTAACAGATGTATGTTGACCGAATAGAGCTGCAGCATGAGTAGCACTAACTTCAGTTGCTAAACCATAGTTCGAGTTAACTGCAATACCCCAAGTCAATTGGTCATTTAATTGATTTGAGTAATAGAAGTTAGGCACCGCAGCGTTATCAGCAACGTCAGTCGCACCCGCTGGAAGCGTAATCGGAACTGGAAGAAGTGCTGAGTCAATTGTTACGCTACCAGGAACGTCAACATTTGGCATTACATAAATAACACCAGTCGAAATTTGACGACCTTTTAATTCAGTTAAAAGTGCAGCGTTACGGCCTTGAGCTGAGGCATTGTCTGCAATTGCAGCTTCACCAGCGAAGGCGCGGCCCATTCCTGTTGCAGAATATTCAGCAAGTTGGAAACCTGCTGCATGAACTTGAGCTGTTGAAGCACAAAGAGCTGCAATAGCAGCGCTTAAAATACGTTTTTTCATTTTTTATTCTCTATTTTGCTACTACTTGCTGTGTAATACATTTCAACAAAAGCTGAAATTACAACGACAAGATAGAGTAAACATTCAATTAGCAGTGCGGAGTTTACTTACCCAAATGCGCATTGCAATAGTTAATGTGACTTTGTTCAAGTTTATTATTCTAAAAATACCCAGGTAATTCGTATGTCATTCTGATTGTTGGTTTTATTTGATGTTAAGACGTATCTCAGTATTCACTTAGGCAGGTGTGATTGTTACAATGTTGACCGATTGAACGTGATGTCAGGTGTTTTTTTACATTTTCGTCGATAGATTTAGTTGCTAACAAGTTGAATAAAGATGGAGTAAAAATAGAAATGGATTTTAGGTGGTTATTGTTAGCACTCTCGCTGTTTATTCCCCATGTTTTTGCTTCGCCCATGAAGGATATGGATGAGCTTGTTCCTTTGGTTTATCAATACCCAGCTCAAGCAGCAAAAAAAATAGAGTTGCTGAATACATCTAAATATACCTTTCGTGAAACTTTACGTTTGCAGTTAATCCGTTGTGAGCTGCTCAATCAAAATGGGGATGGTCAAGCCGCTCTGAATTTAGCCCAGTTAGCGATCGCTCAGGCTAAATCAAATAATTTAGAAGAAGCACTTTCTTATTTCTACATTTGTATGGCGGACGCTTATTCTTTGGTCGGTCAATATAATCATACTTTTACTCTTCTTGATGATGCAATTTCTCATTCAAAGGAATTCAATCAGTTACAAGCATTGGTCAATGCATTAAGAATTCGAGCTCAATACGACACTGAGTTTGAAGACTTCAGTTCGGCAATCGAAGATTTACGTCTAGCTGTTGATATTTATCCAAAGCAATTTACTCAAGAACATAATTGGTTTTGGGCGCCGCAAGCTTATATTTACGCAACAATGGCAAATATGTTTTTTGCGTCAAACGAACTTGATTTAAGTATAAAACATATAAATACCGCTTTAGATGCGGACGATGCTATAGGGATTGTCAGGCACTTTACTTTGTTGAGTGCTGCAAGATTAAATTTTAATGCTGGTAATAAGAAGCAAAGCAAAGCTTTTCTAGAGGAAGCGAAAACAGCTTTAGTTGATATTGAATCCGAAGAGATGTTTGCTGTAAGTCAGGCAATTATAGGTTCTTTAGAGTTTGATAATGGAAACATCAGAGAAGCTGAATCATTAATTTCAGACTCTATTCGAATTTTCTCAAAACTTTATAAAGTTACTCATGAAATGAGGGCTAATAAAGTTTTAGCTAACATTAAGTTTAAATTGGGCAAAGATTCTGAGGCAATAAGTCTCTCTAGATTAGCGATTGAACAAGCAATAAATTTAAAACAACCATCAGACTTACAAATACTGTATGGGAACTTAGAAAAATACTATATATCTCAAGACAATCCTCAAAAAGCGTACGAAAACCTTAAACTCGCTTATGAAGCGGGTAACCAAGCGAATAAAGAACTCAATAGCGCTCGTTTTATTCAATATAAAGCCCGTTTAGATAGACAGGCTTCAATCAATAGCCAACAAAAACAACTTATTTCAACTAAAGCACAACCTCAACCAGAAATGTACCGAGCATTCAAATTAGTTTTCTTTGTGTTTGGAATGCTGGGCATTTGTATCTTTTTTGTGATTTTTCAAACGAAACGTCAAGCTAAACGTGAGAAAGCGTTAGCGCAACAGGAATTGCCGATTAACCAAGAGCTTAATCAACTGTTAATTTCGGCAAAAAAACAGTCATCTCCATTATCTTTGCTCTTGGTTAATATTGAGAAGTTGGATTTAACTCAGTTTGAGACACTTCAACAAGGTATTGATGATGTTGTTAGAGAGTCCGATATCGTAACCCAGTATTCATCTTCTGAGTTAGTTGTCATATTACCTAATACAACCAATGCTGGCGCCCAAAAAGTCGTTGCTAACTTGTATCGTCACATTAAGCAGGTGACACATCGAGATCACATCTTTGGTATGGCGTCGATGCAGCAGTTTGATCAAATTGAACAATTGATAAAAAGGGCTAACTTCGATCGTTTAACTCAACTGAAAAACCGTGAGATCAGAACGTCAAAATTTGATGACGTTCAAGCAGCCAATAAATGATTCATCAGTTTTCAATTAAGTATTGATTAATCGTTTCAATAAATTCATTACCAAAGCGTTCTAACTTACGCTCTCCAACACCGTTAATGGCTAAGAATTCATGTTTATCTGTCGGGGTTTGCGCAGCCATTTCAGCTAACGTTGCATCGCTGAAGACTAAGTAAGGCGGTATTTCTAATTCATCTGCGAGCTTACGTCTTAATGACTTCAATTTTGCAAATAATTGTCGGTCATAATGTTGCGGGGTTCGTGAGTTACCTTTGGATTTACGAGTCGGTACCGTTAACTGCATTCTTGGTACTGCAAGTTGCAATGGGTGCTCACCCATTAACACAGTTCGAGCTTGTGGGTTTAGGCGTACTGACGAACCACGAGTGACATCTTGTGTCGCAAGCCCCAGGTGTATTAATTGACGACAAACACTCAGCCAATGCTCATGGGACTTATCTTTACCAATGCCCCACGTTGATAACTTATTATGTCCACGCTCTACGACCAAATTATTCTGAGAGCCTCTCAGTACGTCGATTAAATAATTGAGTCCATAACTCTGTTTTATGCGATATATGCAAGATAAGACCTTCTGTGCGTCTTCTAGACCATCATACTGCTTAGGTGGGTCAAGACAAATATCACAGTTACCACAAGGTTCGTTAGCTGGTTCATCAAAGTAGTGGAGTAATACTTGACGGCGACAAGTTTGTGCTTCCGCGAAGGCCGCCATAGAATTAAGTTTGTGTAACTCAACTCGTTGTTGTTCATTTGATTCTGACTGTTCGATTAAATGTCTTACTCGGCCAATATCCGCTGGATCATATAACAGCAGTGCTTCTGCCTCTAACCCATCACGTCCAGCTCGGCCAGTTTCTTGATAATAAGACTCGACACTTTTTGGAATATCATAATGCACGACGAACCGAACGTTTGATTTATTGATACCCATACCAAAAGCCACAGTAGCAACCACAACATCAATGTGATCTTTTAAAAACTCATCTTGAACATTTGCGCGCTCTTCTTGTGTTTTCCCTGCATGATAAGCTTTGGCATTAATGCCTTGCATGACTAAGCGCTCGGCGACTTCATCAACTCGTTTACGACTTGTGCAATAAACGATGCCACTTTGACCTTGCTGCTCATTGACAAACTTTCTGAGCTGCTGAGCCGCATTAAGCTTTTCAACAACGGTATAACGAATGTTTGGTCTGTCGAAGCTGGATAGCCATTTAAACGGTGTGATGTTTAGACGCTCACAAATACTTTCTCTTGTGGCGTAGTCTGCAGTCGCTGTCAGCGCCATCATTGGAATATTCGGAAAGTGCTGTTTGAGTTTTCCTAGTTGTGCATATTCGGGTCTAAAATCATGTCCCCATTGACTGATGCAGTGAGCCTCATCAATAGCAAATAGGCTGATATTGGTGTCCTTCAGACGCTCAATGAAATCACCATAGAGTAAGCGCTCTGGTGAAACATAAAGAAGCTTTAATTCACCAAAAAATAACTGACGAAGTATTGATGAGCTTTGCTCTCTTGATTGTGATGAATTTAGATAAGCGGCAGCAACACCTTGTTGGATTAAGCTATCTACTTGGTCTTTCATCAACGAGATAAGTGGAGACACAACAATCGTAACACCAGGCAACAACATGGCTGGAAGTTGATAGCAAATACTCTTACCACCCCCAGTTGGCATAATAGATAGCGTATCGCTACCCTGTAAGCATTGTTCAATCACCTCGCGTTGACCATGACGAAAATCTCGATAACCAAAAACTTGAGCTAAGCACTGGAGCAATGAATCTTGTGGAGTTTGGTTATCGAAAGCCTGCATTAGCGACTGCCTTGTAGCCAGAAGTGAAAGCCGATCATTTTATGTTGTGCCTTAACGATAAGCAATCTATTGTAAGGTGTTGGTGATAAGTTTCTTGAAAATTAAGGTGTTTAGATTAAATGCGATATGAGGCGCATTGTAGGTCGCAGTACCGGAGTGTTAACCTTAATTACAACGCTACGAAGTGCTAAAGGTGTACATCAACAAATGTTAGAAAAGCGATGATCTGATATTTAAAAATCTAATTCAGTATTTTTGTGATTATGATTGTGCAAAATACGGCTTATCAATACAATTGCGCACTTTACCATTTAAAGACCAAAAATATGCCAGAAAACGAACACCAAAAGGGCGTGATGCTTGCTATTTGTGCCTATACCATGTGGGGCATAGCACCGCTTTATTTTAAATTACTTGAGCCAGTACCAGCGCCAGAAATTTTATTGCATCGAGTTATTTGGTCATTCGTATTTATGATTGGTTTACTGGGCCTTACTCGTGGCTTTAGCTCGGTAAAAGCATTAATTGAAAAAAAGAAACAATTGGCCGTATTGGGTGTCACCTCAGTATTAATTGCCTTTAATTGGTTATTATTTATTTGGGCTGTAAATAATGAACATATGCTTGATGCCAGTTTAGGCTACTTCATTAATCCGCTATTTAATGTCGTACTTGGCTTAGTTTTTTTGAGTGAACGATTAAGTCGATTGCAATGGTTTGCTGTTGCATTGGCGTTCAGTGGCGTTGTGGTTCAGCTCATTTCTTTTGGTTCTATCCCAATTGTATCTTTAGCCCTAGCCGGTTCGTTTAGCATTTATGGTTTATTGCGTAAAAAAGCAAAAGTAGATGCTCAAACGGGCTTATTGGTCGAAACAGCACTGCTTATTCCTGTCGCCATTTTGTATGTGGTGTATTTGGTGCAGTCAGGTCAGAATGATTTAATGTCCTATGAATTAGACATTAACTTATTGCTTTTGCTGGCAGGGGTTGTCACTTCAATACCTTTATTATGCTTTGCTGGTGCAGCTATTCGTATTCCGCTTTCAATGTTAGGTTTCTTTCAATATATTGGTCCAAGCTTGATGTTTATTTTGGCGACCATGATGTTCAATGAACCGTTTGGCTTAGAGAAGGCCGTTACATTTGGCTTTATTTGGGCAGCCTTAATCGTATTTACGGCAGATATGTGGATTCAACGACGCGGGCGTTTAACAATAAAAAACTCATCTTCTTGATGAGTTTTTTTGTCATATCAATCCATTCAAGGTATCTGCTTTAATTTGGATAATGCTTGTTGCGGATGATCAACGCTGAATATCAGTACGAGGTTTTCCTTTGTAGGCAATACAATCACCTTGGTGGAATCGGTAACAGAAAGCAATGCCTTCGTTGTGCCGTGGTATGGTTGTTCTAATTGAAAGTATCCAAGTTGATAACCCGGTAAACCAATTCCGTTCTGGCGAAATTTAATCTTAAAATCGTCGTTTTGAGTTAAGTCGACGATTTGAGCATTGCCAATATCTAACGCTCTTAGTGGTATTGATTTGCTGTAAAGTGGTACATCGAATGCAAGGCTACTTTCACTGATTTCAATATCGGCTTTGAAGCTGTGAATAAAAACATAGCACAAGCTACCAAAGATCACGGCAAGAAGGGTTAACCATAAATATTTAAACCAACCCAATGCATTACGGCCCTTAGAAAGTACAATTAACAATAGAGCAAGAATGGCAATGAACCACCACAAACCTGTGGTGTGCAAGTCTGAGAGTGGGATACGAAAGGCGTCCATATTCACAGTCCTTTGTGAAAGCTTTCCTCTAACCTAGCTTTCGAGACATAATATGTCAAATTAATTTAGCGCAAAAAAAAAGCCCCGACATGCGGAGCTTTTTATTCTACAAAAAGTAAAATTACTTAATTTTAGCTTCTTTGTAGATAACATGCTTACGAACAACAGGATCAAATTTCTTGATTTCCATTTTCTCTGGCATGTTACGCTTGTTCTTCTCAGTAGTATAGAAGTGACCAGTCTTAGCACTAGATACTAGCTTGATCTTTTCGCGATTACCTTTAGATTTAGCCATTTTCTATTATACCTTCTCACCACGGGCACGCATTTCAGTAACAACTACTTCGATGCCCTTCTTATCGATGATACGCATACCTTTAGTAGAAACACGTAGCTTAACAAAACGCTTTTCTGATTCTAACCAAAAGCGGTGGCTTTGTAGGTTAGGTAAAAAGCGACGACGGGTCGCGTTCTTTGCGTGCGAACGGTTGTTACCAACCATTGGACGCTTGCCAGTTACTTGGCATACTCTTGACATGTCAATCTTCTCCAAAACAATTTTTAACGCTCGAGCATTAATGTACCTCGTATGGCCGTCGCCCGAGGCACAAAGAGGGCGCATTTTATACACGATTCATAGGGTGAGATCAAGCAAAATCTTTAATTAATCCATCCTCTTTCTGCGAAAGATACGATGTCCCTATCGCCTACAACCAAGTGGTCAAGTACATTTACCTCTATGGTTTCTAAGGCTTTTTGTATTCTCGATGTAATGCTTTTATCCGCCTGACTGGGTTCTGCCACGCCAGAGGGATGGTTGTGACATAAAATCACTGCTGCTGCGTTTTTATTGAGCACCAGTTCAACCAACTCTCTTGGATAAACCGATGCGCTATTTATTGTGCCACGGAATAACTCAATAAATTGAATCACTCGATGCTGAGAATCCAGCATCAAAACCGCAAACACTTCGTAATTCCGATCCGCTAACTGCTGAGTTAAATAATCACGAGTAATATCGGGATTGGTCAGCACAGGACCTCGATGCAAGTTTTCTTTGGCTAACCGTCTTGAAAGTTCGGCTGCAGCTTGCAACTGCGCATATTTTACAGGTCCAATCCCAGGAAGTCGACAGATCTGTTTCGAAGATGCTGATAATAATGCTCTTAAACTGCCAAAAGTGTTAATTAACTCTCTTGCAAGGTCGACAGCATTGAGCTGCTTACTGCCATTTCTGAGTAAAACGGCGAGAACTTCGGCATCAGATAACCGCTCTGCGCCGTATTGAATGAGTTTTTCTCTTGGGCCCTCTCCGTCAGGCCATTCACTGATTGCCATTTTCATCCTTGAAATAACAAAATAAGTAAGGCCACTGTAACAAAATTTTGATGGTAGGCAATAACCTCTAAACTGGCTTTATGGTATGGTTAAGACAATAGATTTTTAATTATTAAGAGTGAAACACAAAGTGACGCTGGCAAATAAGAAGATTTTACTTGGCATTTGTGGTGGCATCGCAGCTTATAAAAGTGCTGATTTAGTGAGGAAACTGAAAGAGCAAGGTGCTGATGTTCGTGTGGTAATGAGCCAAAGTGCAAAGGAGTTTATTACCCCTTTAACCTTACAAGCATTGTCTGGTTATCCCGTTGCTGATAGTTTGCTCGATCCAACGGCTGAAGCCGCCATGGGGCATATTGAGTTAGCGAGATGGGCAGATTTAGTGATCATTGCACCAGCGACGGCCAATTTTATTGCTCGACTACGTGCTGGAATGGCTGATGAATTGATCACTACCCTTTGTGTGGCGACTGAATCACCGATTGCTATTTGTCCTGCGATGAACCAGCAGATGTATCAGTATCCGGCAACACAAGAAAACATTACCGCTCTTGCACAACGAGGTCATCAAATGTGGGGGCCTGATTCTGGTTCACAAGCCTGTGGCGAAGTCGGTCTAGGAAGAATGCTAGAACCATTAGACATTGTGGCCAGAGCCCAAAATTTTCTTGCTGGTGATGAGCAAAAGCCATTAAAAGGCAAAAAACTAATGCTCACGGCTGGACCAACACGAGAAGCCATTGACCCTGTGAGATATATCACTAATCATAGTTCAGGGAAAATGGGTTTTGCTTTAGCTGAAACTGCAGTAGAACTGGGGGCAGAAGTCACATTGGTTAGCGGCCCGGTTAACCTATCAACGCCTACAAGTGTGAAACGAGTTGATGTCGTTTCTGCAGAAGAAATGCTGAGCAGTGTTCTTGGTTTGATTGAATCACAAGATATATTTATTGGGTGTGCGGCCGTTGCTGATTACAAAATTGCGCAAATGGCTAAAGAAAAAATCAAGAAGAACGATGAGAATATGCAGCTTGCGCTCACTCGAAATCCTGATATCTTAGCCACCGTTGCCAAACGCAATAACAAACCTTTTACAGTTGGGTTTGCTGCGGAAACCAATAATCTCGTTGAGTATGCCAGAAGTAAATTAGAACGTAAGAACCTTGATATGATTGCAGCAAACGATGTTTCTGTTGTAGGTCAGGGATTTAATGCTGATGATAATGCGCTGCACGTTTTTTGGTCTGAAGGTTCTCAACATTTACCAACAACAAATAAGAAAACATTGGCAAAACAATTATTACTGCTCATTGCCGAGAGAATGAACCAATAATGAAAACACCTATCGAATTAAAAATATTAGATTCACGAATTGGCAGTGAATTTCCTTTGCCTGAATACGCGACTGTTGGCAGTGCGGGGATGGATTTAAGAGCCATGCTTGATACTGATGTCACCATAGAACCTGGCGAAACTCGTCTCATTCCAACGGGTATCGCCATACATGTTGCCGATCCAAGTTTGGCTGCTGTGATTTTGCCTCGTTCAGGTTTAGGGCATAAGAAAGGCATTGTGCTGGGTAATTTGGTTGGATTAATTGACTCTGATTACCAAGGCCAGTTAATGGTGTCTTGTTGGAACCGTAGCGCAGAGCCATTTTCAATGACCATTGGTGAACGTTTAGCACAATTGGTGTTTGTTCCCGTTGTTCAAGCTGAATTTAAATTGGTTGATGAATTTAATAGTTCAGATCGAGGCGAAGGTGGTTTTGGTCATTCAGGGACCAAGTAACTCGGAAATAGAAGAACAATAAAAAAATAAAGGAATTTCTTATGACGGCCACTAAGAAAAAAAGCCGTAAAGAGCACATTCTACAATGTTTAGCTCATATGCTAGAAACCAATCCTGGTCAGCGTATTACCACAGCAAAGTTAGCTGCTGAAGTGGGCGTTTCTGAAGCTGCACTTTATCGTCACTTTCCCAGCAAAGCTCGTATGTTTGAAGGTTTGATTGAATTTATTGAGGAGTCGATTTTGACTCGGATTAATTTAATCATGGACGAAGAAAAAGATACCATGCGTCGTTGCCAGTTAGCGTTGCAATTATTATTGATGTTTGCTGAGCGAAACCCTGGTATTTCTCGGGTATTAAGCGGTGATGCCTTATTAGGTGAAAATGAACGCCTACGCGGTCGTATTAACAACTTATTTTCTAAGATTGAAACCTTGCTTAAGCAAATTTTGCGTGAAAAAACCTTGCGTGAAGGCAAAGGGTTTAACCTTGATGAAGCAACGTTGGCCAATTTATTATTAGCGATAGCTGAAGGTCGAATTGCTCAGTTTGTTCGCAGTGAGTTCAAACAAAAGCCAACAAAACACTTCACAGAACAATGGCAATTTGTGCAACAGCAATTGTTGCAGAGTTAATAGCTAAATTTAGCGAACAATTTGGCTCACAGTTAGTGAGCCATTTTTTATTCTTGTTAATAATATGTATAATGATGTGGGTTGAAATATACATATTAATAACAAGGATGTGAGATGAAAAAACTCATTACCACACTGTGCGCTTCAGCATTATTCAGTTCTTTTACCTTTGCTGAACTCCCTAAGAACATCGATAAGCAGATAGAACTCTTCACTAAACCTTACGAATTTTCTGATGTAAAAATTTCTCCAAATGGTACTTATTTAAGTATCGTGATGAATGAGAATAACATCAGGCGTCTGTTGTTTTTAGATACGAAAACCATGAAACCGACGTATGTTGTGCGTTTTTCTGGTGATGAAGAAATTGGTAGTTATACGTGGGTTAACGATAAACGTGTAGCGATTGAAAAAGTGTATAACAGAGGGTGGCAAGAAGAACCTGTTTCCTATGGAGAAATTTTTACCATCAATGCCAATGGTAAAAGGCCTTTATATTTGTTCGGGCAATTAAATAATACCCAACAGACGGGGAGCCAAATTAAAAAAAATACTGCAATCAGGGCGATAGGCCAGATTCAGCATGGTTTACCTGGTGACGATAAACATGTATTAGTGCATGCGACACCAATTGGTAATGGCTCTGCAGGGTTTATGACAAGAAATAAGCCTCTGTTGTACAAAGTTAATGTATACAATGGCCGAAGAAAGAAAGTTGTTGGTTCACCTATACCTGCAGCAGGTTTTATTTTAGATAAAGATAAAATGCCAGCTTTTGTAGTTGGCACCAATGAACAAAATAAAATAGAGATTTATCAGCATCGTGATGACGAATGGGTCAGCATTGATCACATTCAAGGGACACTGAATGATTTTAGGGTCTTAGGTTATGCTGAAAGTAAGGATTATATTTATGCTGAAGGTTTGGCAGACGGGAAAACCCAAGCACTTTACAAGGTAAATATCAAAACGGGTGAACGTAAAAAAATAACCTCTAACGAAAATGTTGATCCTTTGAAGTATTGGCAAGATTCGGAAACGAATGAACTGTTTGCTGTAGAGTTCGAAGATGGTTATCCAGAATATGTTTTTGTTAATAAAGCAAACCCTAATACTAAGGCGCTGAAAGCTTTATTAGAGGCTTTACCGGGTCATCAATTACGATTGGTAAGCAAAACATTAGATAATTCAAAACAAATCATTTTAGCTTTCAATGATAGGAATGATGGCGATTATTATTTGTTTGACTCAAAAAAGAATAATATCGCTAAGATTGCATCACATCGTTCGTGGCTAGATCCGAATGACTTAGCGGATGTTAAGCCTGTCAAATTCAAAAGCCGAGATGGGTTAACGATTCATGGTTATATTACCATGCCTTATGGGGTTGAACAAAAAAATCTACCTTTAGTTGTTAATCCACATGGCGGCCCCATAGCTCGTGACTATTGGCAGTATAACCCACAAGCACAACTTTTAGCTGCCAATGGTATTGCTACACTGCAAGTTAACTTTAGAGGCTCAGCAGGCTATGGTTTAGCCTTTAAGGAAGCTGGTTATTTAAATTGGGGAACAAAAACCCAATATGACATTATTGATGGTGTGAAGTATGTCATTGATCAGGGCTGGGTAAATAAAGACAAAGTTTGCATTGAGGGTGGTAGCTTTGGCGCATATTCAGCATTGCAAAGTGCAGTGATTGAACCTGATATGTTTAAGTGTGCAATTGGTGTTGCGGGCGTTTATGATTTACCTCTGATGAAAGAGGAAGGGGATATTCCTTCATTTAATTTTGGTGAAGCCTACCTCGCTGAAGTGTTAGGAGGTGACATAAATACGATGAAACAAATGTCACCAGCATATAATGCTAAAAAATTGAAAGCTCGTATTCTCTTGGTTCATGGTGAAAGAGATGAGAGAACGCCTATTGAGCAGTATGAATCGATGACTGAAGCGTTAGATAAAGCGGGTTACCCATACGATAAAATGATTTTCGATAAAGAGGGACATGGTTTTTACAACCCAGAGAATCAAGCTAAGTATTACAAAAAAATGCTTTCCTTTGTCAAAGAAAACCTAAAACTGTAACTCTCCCTTTCTCACTAAAGAATGCACTGTTCTCATAGAGTACAGTGCATTTGTCTTTTTGATGTTTTTTTAATCTCACAAATAAACCAAAACTGGATTGTCGGAGTATATATTCTGAGGTATCCTTGCCAGCTTTTCTGAGTATTTTGGTTGGTTATTTGATTTTGTTAATCTGGCATTAACCATTAGCCTCTATACTTGAGAGAGAAATTGATTTGAATGCTTTTGTGAGAACTCTATGACTGAATTAGCCGTAAAAATAGAAACACCTGTGCTTAGTGATGCAGCCATTAAAGTTCGTGATGCTTTAATTGAAAGCGGACTTGAGACGCCGATGGTAGAGTGCCATTTATCGAAAGGGCAGCGCAAACAGCAAATTGAGCAGCACATGAGAGAGATTTTAAATCTGCTTTCATTAGATTTAACCGATGATAGTTTAGCTGATACACCGAAGCGTATTGCGAAAATGTACATCGATGAAATTTTTTCAGGGTTGGATTATTCTAATTTTCCGAAAATCACAAATATCGAAAATAAGATGAACATGGACGAGATGATTAAAGTGCAAGACATTAGTCTTACTAGTACTTGTGAGCATCATCTGGTGACCATTGATGGTGTAGCCTCTGTGGCTTACATTCCACGCAAAAAAATCATTGGTTTATCTAAAATTAATCGTATTGTTCGCTTTTTTGCCCAACGTCCTCAAGTACAAGAACGCTTGACTCAACAAGTTTTGGTTGCGTTGCAAGCGATTCTTGAGACGAATGATGTTGCAGTTAAAATGGATGCAACACACTATTGCGTAAAAGCTCGTGGCGTCATGGATGCTACGAGTAAAACCAGTACTACAGCCTTGGGCGGCATTTTTAAATCAGACCATGCTTCAAGAGCTGAATTTCTTGCACATGCCTAAACCAGAGTTATTAATTAGTAAGCCTCGCATTAGCGGGGCTTTTTTATGAGTGCAATTTTTTGGTAACCTAGTTTTTATGTCATTTGTAAGGAAAGCGTTGTGAAAAAATATATCGTTGCCCTAGATCAAGGCACTACAAGCTCACGTGCCATTGTGTTTGATCAACAAGCAAAAATAGTGGCCCAAGCTCAACGTGAATTTAAACAGATCTACCCAAAAGCTGGTTGGGTAGAACATGATCCCATGGAAATATGGTCATCACAAAGCTCGGCACTTACAGAGGCATTAACTCGTGTAGGGATATCAGAAGACTGTATTGCTGGTATTGGTATAACAAACCAAAGAGAAACAACCATTGTCTGGAATAAAAAGACAGGTAAACCAATATACAACGCCATTGTTTGGCAATGTCGAAGAAGCACTGAATATTGTGAAAAGCTCAAAGCAAACGATCTTGAACCCCTTATAAAGCAGAAGACCGGCTTAGTACTCGACCCTTACTTCTCTGCGAGTAAAGTTCGGTGGATACTGGATAATGTTGATGGCGCTCAAACGCAAGCGGAAGCAGGTGAATTACTTTTTGGTACGGTTGATACATGGTTAGTCTGGAAGCTAACCAATGGAAAAGTACATGTAACGGATCCCACCAACGCTTCAAGAACCATGTTGTACAACATACATAACCACAGCTGGGATGATGAGTTACTCAATTTGTTTGGTATTCCAAGAAAAATGTTGCCGAAAGTAGAAGCATCGAGCGAAATCTATGGTCAGACCCGTGATGGAAATATACCTATTGCAGGAATTGCAGGGGATCAACAAGCGGCATTATTTGGTCAATTATGTGTTCACCCTGGGACGGCGAAGAATACTTATGGTACAGGTTGTTTTCTGTTGATGAATACGGGGCAGAAAGCCATTCAATCTAAACATGGTTTATTGACGACCGTTGCTGTCGATCATCAGGGACGACCGTGTTATGCATTAGAAGGCTCAGTGTTCATGGGAGGAGCAACGGTTCAATGGCTCAGAGATGAAATGTGTTTAATTCGTCATGCGAGTGAAACAGAATATTATGCCGCACAGGTTGATGATAATAACGGTGTTTACTTGGTGCCAGCATTTGTAGGATTGGGAGCACCTTATTGGGATCCAGATGCTCGAGGTGCGATTATAGGGTTAACACGCGGTGCGAACAAAAATCATATTATAAGAGCCGCATTAGAATCCATTGCGTATCAGAGTAAAGAGCTACTACGTGCCATGGAGCAAGATGGAAATCTTGAAGTTTCAAATTTAAAAGTTGATGGTGGCGCTGTGATCAACAATTTCTTAATGCAGTTTCAAGCCGATATTGGTGATGTGGTGGTAGAGCGTCCTCACACTAATGAAACCACAGCTTTAGGAGCCGCCTTTTTAGCCGGTTTAGCCGTAGGATATTGGAATGATGTCGAAGAACTTGAAGCGTCCATCAGTATAGAAAAACGCTTTGAACCTAATATGTTAAATGAGCATAGGCAAGAGCTATTTTCTGGTTGGTTAGAAGCTGTGAAAAAAGTAGGCGTTAACGAAGCCACTTTTTAATTTTTGGGATCTGCAACATAATTCCAGAAACACAAAATAATATTACAAATAACGCAGCTATTCTTATCAACCAATGATTGAACTGCAAACCGTCATCAATATTTACATCTAAGAAGTGCAATTGCATTAATAAATCTTTCAGTCTGCTGGACGAATTCTGATGTGTGATCACCGTTGCCGTACTGGCATCAATAATTATGTTGGTTTGCTTGTCATCATCGACATTTATGACGTATTGCTGATGGCTCAATGTGTTTGGTTGAAAGCGTGTGATGGTATTATCAAGCAGTTTAGGCTCAGAGAAGTTGGCGGTGCCAGAATAACTTTGTTTTGCAAGCGCTAAAATTTGAGCGCTTGATAAGTGAATCGGCTCTAGCCGATTCGCCCAATAATAATAGCTGCTATCGCCTGTAATAATTTTAATTACAGGCTCATTAAGTCGATAAATGAATTCAAGCTCTAAAATTACTTCGTCATGAATCTGATTGAATTGTTTCTCTAATCTTGCAAGATCTACCGCTTCATATGCAAGAGTTGGCTTTGTTTCGATCGTTTTAAAATACGTGCGATTTGATAACCAGTCACTGGGGAGCAAGTTCAGTGCTACGCCACTTAAAATCCAAGCGCATAATGGAAGTGAAAGCACTAAAGTTAGATAACGATGATATTTACGCCACATTATTGCTCCCTCTTTCTCACATGGTGTTTAATCCATGGCGTGAGAAGGGAAAAACCGATCAAAGCGGTTAAGAGTGTTATTAGGCTAAAAAAGGATAATAAAGGATTATGAATATCCTCACCTTCCCAATAATCCATAATGTGAAATCGCCAAAACCAATCAAAAGCACGCCAATAGTTATGGCGCTTTCCTACTAAATGGCCACTATCAGAACTGAAATACAATGTGTCATTAGCCAAGTTTTCAAATGTAACTTTCCAAACTGACTTATGGCGTGAGCTAATTTCGGTTGGCGGTGCTGCCAACAACGTAATGTCTTTAATTGCGGACGAGTGTGCGTACCATTGATGGACTTGATGTTTGATATAATCACGATCGATCATTGATGCAGGCTGCTTTGTTATCATATCGATACGATATAACTTATCGTCTATGTAGAATTGAACTTCTGGAGTGGGCGTCGATAAGACTAGTTTAATACGTTGTGCCGTCGGATATGCATTGTATATCTTATTAAAATCTTGAGTAATAGACGCTGATATGGAGTGAACGTTCACAGGCGTTTTAATTAAGTTATTGCCTCGAATGAAATTAATGTCAGTCAGTACCATGTAACTACCTGATAATCCCCAAACACAAAACTGTAATAAGGCAATCAGCGACAGTATCCAATGCCATTTTCTGAAGCGTTTCCACATAAGAAATTACATGCCCTAATGTTATTTTTGTTGTATTGGATGAACTAATTGAGATCAAGCTTAAGGAAGTTTGTGATCAAATTAAACCTTTAACGAATTAATAAATAATTTAGATCAACTTTAACCTAAAAATTGAAACCTATATTCAACAAGGGCTGTGGCATAAAAATAGCCGCCAAAGCGCATTACATCTGGATTTCAGCAAGTGAACAAATCTTGACTTTTCTTGCCAACTATCTCTAAACTTAGCTTTGGTGGGAAATTGTGGGTATTTGTGGATCTTAATTCTAAAAGCATAGATAAACTTTCTAGATGTGCATAGTAAAAACCATGCTATTTAGTTGTTAAACAAGGATGATATAACGTGTTTTCAGGTGCTAGCAGTATCAACTTAGATGCAAAAGGTCGGTTCGCCATTCCGGTGCGATACCGAGATCTATTGCGAGTTGAATCTGAAGGCAAGCTGGTAATCACGGTTGATATCCAATCTTCTTGTTTATTGCTTTACCCCCTATACGAATGGCACCAAATTGAAGCAAAGCTGATGCAATTATCTGACACTCAGCCCACAGAAAGGGCTTTGAAGCGATTGTTACTTGGTCACGCCCACGAATGCGAATTAGATAATAATGGTCGCATCCTTTTGCCATTACCACTGAGGCAGTATGCCAATTTAAAGAAGCATACCATGCTGGTGGGTCAACTGAACAAATTTGAATTGTGGGATGCTGATTTATGGCAGCAGCTCATAGAAGAAAGTAAACAAAAAATTGCCACTGAAGACTTAGCGAGTAATGAACGTCTCGCTGATTTTTCGTTGTAGTGAAACTGAAAAGAAGAGCTTTATGAGTGAAAAATTCGCCCACGTGTCTGTACTGCTTCAAGAAACGGTAGACGGACTAAACATTAAACCAGATGGCATCTATATTGATGGAACCTTTGGACGTGGGGGGCATTCAAACCTCGTTTTGTCTCAACTTGGCGCAAACGGTAGATTAATTGCGATTGATCGTGACCCACAGGCGATTGAAGCCTCAAAACGCTTTGCCGATGATGAGCGTTTTCAGATCGTTCATGGTGGTTTTGGGCAATTAGAACGTTATATCAATGAGCTAGGGCTTTCAGGGAAAGTCGATGGCGTATTGTTGGATTTAGGCGTGTCTTCACCTCAGCTTGATGATGCAGAGCGAGGGTTCAGTTTTTTGCGTGATGGCCCTTTAGATATGCGCATGGATAATAGCCAAGGGCAAACCGCTGCGGAGTGGATTGCTCGTGCAGAGATTGAAGATATGGCTTGGGTATTCAAAACCTACGGTGAAGAAAAAAATTCACGCCATATTGCACGTTGCATTGCAGCAGACAGAGAAAAAACGCCATTTTTAAGAACCAAAGAGTTGGCGGATCTGATTTTTCGTATTACCAAGAAAAAAGAAAAAAATAAGCACCCTGCAACTCGAGTGTTTCAAGCTATTCGTATTTATATCAACAGTGAATTAGAGCAGATTGACCAAGCGCTAGAAGGTGCATTAAACGTGTTAGCACCTAAGGGACGCTTGTCGGTGATCAGTTTCCATTCATTGGAAGACAGAATGGTAAAACGCTTTATTCGCCGTAATAGCCAAGCGCCTGAAGTACCGTTTGGAATGCCAATCAGCAATGAAGAGCTCGACAAGCAACGTAAGCTCAAACCCATTGGCAAAGCGCAAAAACCATCGGACGCTGAACTTGAATTGAATCCGAGAGCAAGAAGTTCGGTTTTGCGAGTTGCAGAACGACGGGAATATTAAGGAAGCATGATGACAAAAGGACAGTTGAGCCTACCGAGGATCATCTTTCAGGACTTAATGAATCATAAGCTCCTGCTTTTTTTGTCGTCTTTCGTTATTTTCAGTGCATTAGCCGTCGTGTATTACAGTCACGAAACTCGTGAGTTAACGAACGAATGGGATCGCCAATTACAAGAGCGAGACAGTTTAGATATTGAGTGGCGTAATTTGTTGCTCGAAGAACAAGCACAAACCGAGCACAGTAGAATTATTCGAATTGCAACGAAAGACCTTCATATGAAGCGGCCGTTGCCAAAAGAAGAGATTGTGGTGAAATTACCATGAGCAAACAAGCAAAGAAGAAACAACAACCTCAATTGATCCCAGTTCGTTTATACGTGCTAGTGGGCTTTGTGTGCCTGATGTTTGTTAGCTTGGTTGTGCGTGCGGCTTATATTCAGCTCGTTGAACCAGAGCGATTACGTAAAGAAAGTGACATGCGTACGTTAAGGACAACGAGTACAGAAGTGCATCGTGGTTTGATTACGGATCGTAACGGCGAAATGTTAGCTGTGAGCGTACCCGTAAGAGCTGTATGGGTGGATCCCAAAGTGGTACATGAACGTAACGGCTTAAGAGAACGTCGCCGTTGGCAAGCATTAGCCGATGTATTGCAGCTTCCTGTTGAAAAAGTCTTACAACGGGTGACGGTCAACCCCAAAAAACGTTTCACCTATCTTAAACGGCAAGTCACACCTGCTGTGGCAGATTATATTCGCCAGTTGAAATTGCCGGGCGTGTATCTTAAAGCTGAATCACGACGTTATTACCCTACTAGTGAAATTGATGCACAGCTTATCGGTATTACTAACATTGATGATAAAGGCATCGAAGGTATTGAGCGTGCATATGATCAATGGCTAACCGGTACACCGTCTAAGCAACAAGTACGTAAGTCTCGTGATGGTAAAGTCGTTGAAAGACTGGATGTGGTTCAGCAAGGTGAAAACTCCAATGATTTAGTATTGAGCCTTGATCAGCGAATCCAAGCTCTAGCTTATAGGGAATTGAAGCGAGCAACAGAATATACTCAAGCAACGTCAGGCAGCATCGTCGTATTGGATGTGCACACTGGCGAAGTGTTGGCGATGGCGAATACGCCTTCATATAACCCGAATTCGAGAGAAGGTTTGCAAAGTTATCGAATGAGAAACCGAGCTTTAACGGATTCTTATGAGCCTGGTTCAACAATTAAGCCCTTTGTGGTTGCTGCGGGTTTAGAAGCCGGAACAATCAAAGAACATGAGCTTATTCCAACGTCTCCTGGATGGATGCGTATCGGTGGCCGTAGAGTAAGAGATTCCAGTAACCATGGTGATATGTCTTTATCTCAAGTGCTGATTAAATCCAGTAATGTGGGGATCAGTAAAGTGGCGTTATCTATGCCTGTTGAACAACTACTGGGAACGTATCAATCAATGGGACTTGGAAATTATTCAGGCATTGATTTGATTGGTGAGAGCGCCGGCATCATTCACGATAGACCGCGTTGGTCTGATTTTGAACGTGCAACATTGTCGTTTGGTTATGGACTTACTGCAACACCACTGCAATTGGCTCGTATGTACGCCACGTTAGGCAGTGGTGGGATTTTGTATCCGACATCCATTTTGAAATTAACCAAACAACCTGAAGGACAAAGAGTACTTGAACCGCATGTCGCTGAGAGTGTGATGAAAATGTTGGTTGGTGTGACAGAAAAGGGCGGCACGGCGACTAAAGCACACATTGCAGGTTACCCAATTGCTGGTAAAACCGGAACCAGTCGTAAAGCCGTTGCAGGTGGTTATGGTGATGATTATGTGGGTTTATTTGCTGGTGTAGCGCCAATCAATAACCCAAGACTCGCAATTACCGTAGTGATCAACGAGCCTAAGGGCGATCATTATTACGGTGGTGATGTTGCAGGACCTGTATTTGCAAAAGTGATGTCTGGCGCATTACAAATGCTCAATGTTGAGCCTATTAGCTCAACTGAACAGTCTAGAATGGCGGCTTATTCTCGGGGGATAAAATAATGCTGATTAAGGATCTCCTTGCGCCATGGTTTCATTACAGTGGTGAAGAGAGCGTAAAAGAATTACAGCTGGACAGTCGAAGCATCACTTTAGGTGATGTATTTGTCGCTGTACCGGGTTACGAAGTTGATGGTCGAAAATTCATTTCATCAGCCTTCGAAAAGGGCGCAAATGCGGCATTAGTTCATACCGATGAGCCGGAAGAACACGGGAAGGTGACTCGTTCGGAACAAGGTCTATTAATATATTTTTTCCGTTTAAACGCACAGTTATCAGCGTTAGCGATGCAGCGATACCCTGTTGACCCAACTAAAATGACGGTGATTGGTGTAACTGGCACCAATGGTAAAACGACAGTGACGCAACTTATTGCCCAATTAAGTGAAAGCATTGGCAAGACTGCTGCAGTTATGGGAACGACGGGTAACGGATTGTGGGGGCAGTTGGAAGAAACGGTCAATACCACTTCTGATGCCATTACCGTAATGCGTGAATTACACCGATATCAAAGTTTAGGTGCTCGCACCTGTGCTATGGAAGTTTCCAGTCACGGTTTAGTACAGCACCGTGTTGATGCGGTACCGTTTTCAACAGCAATTATGACCAATTTAAGCCGTGATCATCTTGATTTTCATGGTGATATGCGGTCGTATTCTAAAGCTAAGCAGACACTCTTTAAATTTATCAGCCTCAATAATGGCTTATTGAATTTCGATGATGAAACGGCGCAATCATGGCGTTTCGATCTTAAACCTCAAATTGCCAGAAGCTTTAGCTTAAAAGATGATATCAATGCTGAGTTTTACATTGAAGATGCACAGTTTAGCAATACAGGCGTCAAAGCGCAGTTAGTGTGGCCAGAGGGCCGAGCACAACTTGAATCACCGTTACTGGGTATGTTTAATCTGTCCAATCTCGTTGCAGCTATTGCAGCCTTGTATTTGGAAGGCGCAGATATGAACGTGTTGTTAGAACACGCAAAAAATCTAAAGCCTGCTATGGGACGGATGGAGCAATATCAAAAAGACGATGTTGCTGTTGTGGTTGATTATGCTCATACACCAGATGCACTTGAAAAAGCACTTCAAACACTGAGGCAGCATTGCCAAGGTGATTTATGGTGTGTGTTTGGCTGTGGCGGCGATCGCGATAAAGGTAAACGTCCAATCATGGCCGCTGCTGCTGAAAGCTATGCTGATAATGTGGTACTCACCAGTGATAACCCACGCCGTGAAAAACCGGAGTCGATCATTGAAGATGTATTGACAGGTTTCAATGAGCCAGAGCGTATTACAGTGTGTGTTGATCGAGTCGAAGCAATTAAGAGCAGCGTTCAACAAGCCAAGCAGGGCGATATTATTCTAGTAGCCGGTAAGGGCCATGAAACTTATCAAGAAATTGACGGTGTTAAGCATGACTACGATGAACGGGCATTGATTGCACGGTTGATGGAGACATGTGGATGATTCTGTTATCTCTTGCTGAGTTAGCGAAAGCATTAAATGCCGATTTAGTCGGTGAAGATTGCCAAATTAAAGCCGTCAGTACAGACAGTCGCTCAATTCCTGAAGGCGGAATGTTTATTGCACTCAAAGGCGATCGTTTTGATGCCCATGATTTTATAAACGATGGATTATGCCAACAAGCAACCGCATTATTAGTTTCAAAACGTTTAGATGTAGGCATTCCCCATTTGGTGGTTGCTGATACTAGAGTTGCTTTAGGGCTACTCGGCGCATATGTTCGCCAGCAACTGGATATTAAAGCGATTGCAATTACGGGCTCTAATGGCAAAACCTCAGTAAAAGAGATGGTGGCAAGTATTTTCTCTGAACAATACTCGGTGCTCTACACTGCTGGCAATTTCAACAATGACATTGGTGCACCACTGACGTTATTACGATTAGAGCAACAACATCAAATAGGTGTTTTTGAACTAGGTGCCAACCATAAAGGTGAAATTGATTACACCTCGAACCTCGTTAAGCCAGATGTTGCCTTAGTGAATAATATTGGTGCAGCTCACCTTGAAGGTTTTGGCAGTATTGAGGGTATCTCAGAAGCGAAATCTGAAATTTATTACCACCTGAAATCAGGTGGTACGGCTGTCATAAATCAAGATGATAAGTTCGCACCGTATTTAAAAGGCGTTGCTAGAGCGCACAAGATAAAAACGTTTGGTTTAAGCGATGAAGCCGATGTTACTGCTATAAACGTACAAAGTACGGCCGATGGCCGATTTGGGTTTACGCTCAAAACAGCCAAAGAACACCAAGGTATTCAACTCAAACTCTCAGGCCATCACCAAGTGCTTAATGCGCTGGCTGCGACGGCAATCGCATTAGCGTTGAACGTCGACTTAGCGACGATTAAAGAGGGGCTTGAAAAAGTAGAGGTGGTAAAAGGCCGTATGCAACCACATCAACTGGGGCGTTTACTCCTTGTTGATGATAGTTATAATGCCAACCCTTCATCTGTTAAGGCCGCTATTGACTGGCTTGGTGAGCGTGATGGAGTGAAGGTTTTGATATTGGGAGATTTAGCTGAAGTAGGTAATGATGCACAGCATATGCTGAAAGAGCTAGGACAATATATACAGAAAACCTCGCTCACTCATGTTTTGACGTTAGGGAATGAGATAGCTGCACTTTCAAAAGAAAGCCATTCAAATGGATGTGACGGAAAACATTTTGACAATATTAATGAGTTAAAGAAGTTCTTGATGACAAATATTTTTACCCAACAAGGGGCAATTAACTTGTTAGTAAAAGGATCGCGAAGCGCCGCAATGGAACGTGTCGTAGAAGCTGTATTAATCGCACACAACAGCGGGGAGTTGATTTAATGCTGGTATACCTAGCGGAGTATTTAACCCAGTTTTATTCAGGGTTTAACGTTTTTTCTTACTTGACGTTCAGAGCCATTTTAGGCCTGCTAACCGCTCTTTTATTCAGTTTATGGTTAGGGCCAAAATTGATCGAACGCTTGCAACTGATGCAAATTGGTCAAGTGGTTCGTAATGACGGACCTGAATCTCACTTTAGTAAGCGTGGCACACCTACGATGGGTGGCTTGCTGATTTTATTTGGTATTTTTGCCAGTGTATTGTTGTGGGGAGATTTATCCAGCCGCTATGTGTGGGTAGTCCTGTTTACTCTATTCAGCTTTGGATTGATAGGCTTTATTGACGACTATCGTAAGGTGGTCAGAAAAGACCCTAAAGGATTGATTGCGAGATGGAAGTACATATTCCAAAGTCTTGCTGCACTCGTGGTAGCATTTTACTTATATTCGAGTTCAATACGTCCGGATGAGACACAATTAGTGATACCGTTTTTTAAAGATGTAATGCCACAACTGGGTATCTTTTTTGTGATTTTAGCGTATTTCACGATTGTTGGTTCAAGCAATGCTGTTAACTTAACCGATGGGCTTGATGGTTTAGCGATAATGCCGACGGTAATGGTCGCTGGTGCATTCGCATTAATTTCTTACTTGTCCGGTCATGCTCAGTTTGCTGAGTATTTACATATTCCCTATTTACCAGGTTCTGGAGAGTTAGTGATTGTCTGTACCGCTATTATTGGTGCCGGTTTAGGCTTTTTATGGTTTAACACCTATCCGGCTCAAGTGTTTATGGGCGATGTGGGATCATTATCATTGGGTGCAGCTTTAGGAGTGATTGCAGTATTGGTTCGCCAAGAGATCCTACTTGTGATCATGGGTGGCGTGTTTGTAATGGAAACGGTTTCAGTAATTCTCCAAGTTGGTTCATATAAGTTACGCGGCCAACGTATTTTTAGAATGGCGCCGATTCACCACCATTACGAGTTAAAAGGCTGGCCGGAACCACGGGTGATCGTGCGCTTTTGGATCATATCTTTGTTCCTAGTCATGCTAGGTTTAGCTACATTGAAGTTGAGATAAAAAAATGAAAAGCACTCATACACATATCGTACTTGGACTGGGAGTCACTGGACTTTCGGTCGTACGCTATTTGTGTAGCCAAGGTATCATACCTTTGGTGATGGATACTCGTGAACATCCATCGGGTGCTGCAAAACTTCGTGATGAATTTCCTACCGTACCGCTGAAAACAGGAAACTTTGATGTACGCCTGTTGATTCAAGCAAATCAAATCATCATCAGTCCCGGAATTGCGATAGATACTCCTGAGGTGAAAGCTGCCATTGATGTTGGCATTGAAGTCATCGGTGATATTGAACTGTTTGCTCGAGCTTTAAAAAAGCAGCCTCCCAAAGTGATTGGGATTACGGGTTCGAACGGGAAATCAACCGTTACAACGATGGTTGGTGAAATGGCAAAGGCAGCTGGATTAACAGTTGCTGTTGGTGGGAATATTGGTACGCCAGCGTTGGATTTGTTGAAGTCAGAAGCTGACTTGTACGTCCTAGAGCTAAGCAGTTTTCAATTGGAAACCACATCAACGTTAAACTGTATTGCGGCGACATGTTTGAATATTTCAGCGGATCATATGGACAGATATGATTCGATTAATACCTATCGAGATGCGAAACACCGATTGTATCGACAATCAAAGCTGTGTGTCATAAACCGTCAAGACTCAATGACTAAGCCAATTGAAGCATCCAATGTAATTAGTTTTGGTTTAGATGTACCAGAGTCAGATGACTGGGGTATTGCTAATGGTCAGTTTGTTCGTGGTATTAGTGAAATCATGCCAATAACAGATGCTGCTGCCGTTGGCAGTCACAATCAAGCTAATATTCTTGCTGCTATGGCACTTGCTGAAGCCGCAGACATTTCACGGGCGGCGATGATTGAAGTAGTACATCACTTTAAAGGTCTAGCACATCGTTGTGAAAAAGTGGATGAGGTTGATGGGATTACATACATCAATGACTCAAAAGCTACAAATGTTGGTGCGACACTCGCAGCGTTGCATGGTCTGAAAGACGAGCTTGGCGACATTATTTTAATTGCTGGCGGAGATGCTAAAGGTGCTGATCTTCAGTCATTGACTCAAGGGCTCGCGTTCGTCAGTCAGTTAATTGTATTTGGTAAAGATGCCCCTAGCATAGCGAAGCTCAACAATAACACGCTTATTGTGAATAATATGAATGAAGCGGTAACCAAGGCCGCAGAGTGTGCTGATGCCGGTGATATTGTATTGCTATCACCTGCTTGTGCATCCCTAGATATGTATAAAAACTTTGCCGAGCGTGGCAATGATTTTAGGCAAGAAGTAGGGAGGCTGCATGGCAACGAATGACAAACAGCTGAACCTTTTTGGTACCGAATTTAAATGGCGGTTACCGAATTGGTTAACGGAAGACCGTAGGCCGGGTAATCAGCTTTATGACAGAAAACTGCTTTTGGCCATTATTGCTTTATTAGCAATTGGATTTGTAATGGTGATGTCGGCTTCAATGCCTGAGGCTGAAGATTTAAAAGGCAATCCATTTTATTTTGTAAATCGCCAAATTTTTTATTTATGTGGTTGTGTCGTTATTGCTGCAATCACGCTAAGAATTGAGGTTAGCTGGTGGCAGAGGATGAGCCCTTGGATGCTTATCGCTGTGTTTTTGGGATTAATTGCCGTATTGCTGGTGGGACACACCGTTAATGGTGCAACTCGCTGGCTCAACTTAGGCCCGATTCGTATTCAGGTTGCCGAGGTTGCAAAGTTTACGTTTTGTGTTTATTTAGCAGGCTATTTGGTGCGTCGACACCAAGAAGTGCGTGAACGCATGTTTGGTTTCTTGAAACCCATTTTGGTTTTAATTGGATGTGCAGGCCTGATATTGATGCAGCCGGACTTAGGTTCAGTTGTTGTATTGTTCGTTATTACTATTGGCTTGTTGTGGCTTGCAGGTGCAAGGCTGATTGATTTCTCATTAATGTTGCTGTTTGGCACTATTTTGTTTGTTTTTTTGGTGGTCACAGCGGAATACCGAATGCGTCGTGTAACGTCATTTTTGAATCCGTGGGAAGATCCTTTTGGTAGCGGTTATCAATTAACTCAATCACTCATGGCATATGGTCGTGGTGATTGGGCTGGGCAGGGATTAGGTAATAGCATTCAAAAGTTGGAATATTTACCAGAAGCACATACCGACTTTATCTTTGCGGTCATAGGCGAAGAGCTTGGTTTTGTGGGCATTGTGATCATTCTCAGCATAATTTTGTTTGTGGTATTGCGTGCTATTCAGCTTGGTAATCGTTGCTTGCAAGAGAATAAGCCGTTTGATGGATACTTAGCGTATGCCATTGGCATTTGGATTTGCTTTCAAACCATTGTAAATGTTGGGGCCAGTATTGGTATGTTACCAACCAAAGGTTTGACTCTACCCTTTGTCAGTTATGGTGGCAGTAGTTTATGGATCATGATGACGGCTGCAATGTTGCTGATACGGATAGATTATGAAAGACGGTTGGAGCAGATACAGGCTGTCCAACGAAGAGGTAACGCATGAGCGAAATAAGCTCTAAGAATAAAAGATTATTGGTAATGGCTGGTGGCACTGGTGGTCATGTATTCCCAGCGCTTGCCGTCGCAAAAATATTATCCAGCAAAGGTTGGGAGATTCTGTGGCTCGGTACTCGAGAACGTATGGAAGCTCAAGTCGTGCCTAAGCACGGCTTTAAAATTGAATTTATTGATATCCAAGGTGTTCGTGGCAACGGTATTGTTCGCAAATTGATGGCGCCGATCAAAATCATGCGCTCCATCAGTCAGGCAAAAACAATCATCGACAGTTTTAAGCCTGATGCAGTGCTGGGCATGGGAGGTTTTGCTAGTGGCCCAGGTGGCGTAGCAGCAAAACTTTCGGGTATTCCATTAGTGCTACATGAACAAAACGCAATACCAGGGATGACTAATAAATTATTGTCTCGTATTGCAACAAAAGTATTGTGCGCATTCGAAAGCACCTTCAACAAGCAAATTAAAGCACAAGTGGTGGGCAATCCGATACGCCAAGAACTGATTGAAGAATATGAACAAAGTTCTGATAACAATGCACTCAAAGTATTAGTGGTGGGTGGCAGTTTAGGTGCAAAAGTGTTTAATGATTTGATGCCGATAGTGGTGGCAAATTTAAGTGCGAATCAAGCGATAACAGTTTGGCATCAAGTTGGACGTAATAATTTGGATACCGTAAACCAAGCGTATGCAAAACAAAACCAACAAGATGTCGTTCAGGTGGCCGAATTTATAGATGATATGCAAGCGGCCTACCGTTGGGCTGACGTGGTTTTATGTCGTTCAGGAGCATTAACGGTGTCAGAGCTTGCAGCGATGGGGAAACCGAGTTTGTTAGTACCGTACCCACATGCAGTGGACGACCATCAAACTCTGAATGCACAAGTACTTGTAGAAGCCGGAGCTGCATTACTGTTGCCGCAACCTATTGCGACAGTAGATTTGTTAGTAGAGAAACTAACAACGTTAGCTCAGGACAGAAAAGAATTAACACGTATGGGGCAACAGGCACGAAAAGTTGCGATCCTTGATGCGGCTGAAAAAGTAGCCGATGTCTGCTCCAGTGTAGCGGTGAAAAAATAAAATGACGAATAAAGAGAAGCAAGCAAAACTTAGAGAGCAAATTCCAGAAATGCGTCGAATCAGACGAATTCATTTCGTGGGAATTGGTGGCGCTGGTATGGGCGGTATTGCTGAAGTGCTACTTAATGAAGGTTATGAGATCAGCGGCTCTGACATTACTCATAATAGAGTCAGTGACCGTCTGGTGGCTTTGGGGGCAAATGTCACTGTTGGTCACCATGAAAGCAATGTAAGTGGTGCAAATGTTATCGTAGTCTCAACGGCTATTTCAGAGACTAACCCAGAAATAATTGCGGCTAAAGAGCAACGTATTCCTGTGGTTCGACGCGCTGAAATGTTAGCAGAATTAATGCGTTATCGTCATGGTGTCGCTGTAGCAGGTACACACGGTAAAACGACAACAACCAGTTTAATTGCATCAGTATATGCTGAAGCAGAGCGTGATCCGACATTTGTGATTGGTGGTCTGTTAAACAGCGCAGGTACTAATGCTCGCTTAGGTACAAGTCGTTACTTAATAGCTGAAGCTGATGAAAGCGATGCGAGTTTTTTACATTTACAACCGATGGTAGCAGTAGTTACCAATATTGAAGCCGATCATATGGATACATATGGCGGTGACTTTGAAACATTAAAAACGGCATTTATTGATTTTATCCATAACTTACCTTTTTATGGCTTAGCGGTTGTGTGTATTGATGATCCTGTGATCAGAGAGTTATTGCCTCGCATTGGCCGTAAAGTTGTGACTTATGGTTTCAATGAAGATGCTGATGTTCGAGCCATAAACTTTAAGCAAAATGGCGCAGTGAGTCAGTTTACTGTTGAGCAAGTTAATGGCGAGCCAATGGCTATCGAACTTAATATGCCAGGTGAACACAATGTTTTAAACGCATTAGCCGCTATTGCTGTCGCCACTGAAGATGAAATTGATATCGCGCCTATTAAGCGATCACTGTTCGAGTTTCAAGGTATTGGCCGTCGTTTTCAAAAGCTGGGTGATTTCAACACACCAAAGGGCGATGTGTTATTAGTGGATGACTATGGCCATCACCCTAGCGAAGTTGCCGTAACCATAAAAGCGGCACGAGAAGCTTATCCCGATAAGCGTTTAGTGATGGCTTTTCAGCCTCATCGTTATTCTCGTACTCGTGATTTGTTTGAAGATTTTGCAGAAGTATTGTCGCAAGTGGATTGTTTATTATTGCTGGAAGTTTACGCCGCCGGTGAAGATGTTATTCCTGGTGCGGATGGTCGTGCATTGTGTCGTGCCATCAGGCAAAGAAGTAGAGTAGAGCCAATTTTTGTTGCTGAAAAATCACAGTTAAAAACGATGTTGCCTGAATTATTACAAGATAATGATTTATTGCTGACACAAGGCGCCGGAAATATCGGTATGATCTCTCGTGAGCTGGTTACGACAGAATTAGGCTTTAATTGTTGATAAAACGACACTAAAGCAAGTTTTTATAAATAAGATATGGCATTCTATTAATAGGAAACAGTGCCAGTGCTTGATTAGAAGAAAAAGTGGAGCAGGCAGACAAGGTGAGTTGGAAAACAAAATACCAAAATTTGCGTGAAAAATTACACCAAGTAAATTGGTATTTAGTGTTTGGCATCACTTTTCTTGGCGTCGTGATTGCAGGGATCGTCGCCGTGTCACTCCAGCTTAAGCATATGGTTAATGATGCTAATGAATTACCGATTGAAGCTGTGGTGATTCAAGGGGAACTGAAATATACCAATGCACATGAAATACAAGTGGCATTGAGGAGTTTGCTCAGTTCAAGCTTTTTTAATGCCGATGTTGAGCGGGTTCAAAAACGGCTAGAAGCATTACCATGGGTATACCGTGCTTCAGTAAAGCGTGAATGGCCAGCTAAATTGAAAGTGCTGATTAAAGAGCAAGATGCTGCTGCGCATTGGAATAGTAAAGACTGGCTCAATCAATATGGTGATGTGTTTAAAGCGCCGCAGGTTGATGCACAAACGAATAAATTGCCGCAATTGTTCGGACCGGACGATTCGGCCAAAGAGGTATTGCAGGGCTATAAGCAAATGAATGCACTGCTGACCATCAATGGTTTTGAAATGAGAGAGCTGAGTTTAACGCCGAGACATGCATGGCATATCCAGTTAGACGATGGCATTGAGTTGAACTTGGGGCGTGAAGATAAAATGAGCCGAGTTCAACGTTTTATTGATGTTTACCCTGAAATTTTAAAGCAAGGTAAACCAATAAAAAACGTAGATTTACGTTATGACACAGGTTTAGCCGTAGGCTGGGCAGATAGGAAAGCGAGAGTCGACAACGAATGACCAAGAACCAAGAAAGAAACCTAATCGTTGGGTTGGATATAGGAACCGCTAAGGTCGCCGTCATTATTGGTGAAGTGATGCCTGATGGTGAAATTACGATTGTTGGCGTTGGTAACCATCCGTCCAGAGGTATGGATAAAGGTGGTGTTAACGACTTAGATTCTATTGTGCGCAGCGTTCAACGAGCGTTGGATCAAGCGGAGTTAATGGCAGATTGTCAGGTAACTTCGGTTTACTTAAGTATTTCAGGTAAACACATTGCTTGCCAAAATGAAAACGGCATGGTGTCCATCAATGATGAAGAAGTGACACAAGAAGACGTTGATAATGTGATACATACAGCGCGATCGGTGAAGATCCCCACTGAACGTCGAATTTTGCATGTTTTACCACAAGAATACGCCATTGATGTGCAAGATAGCATCAAAAGCCCAATTGGCATGTCGGGCATGAGAATGGAAGCCAAAGTGCATATCGTAACTTGTGCTAACGACATGGCAAAAAATATAACGAAAAGTGTTGAGCGTTGCGGCTTAAAAGTGGATGATCTGGTGTTTTCTGGAATAGCATCAGCAGATTCTACTTTAACCAACGATGAAAAAGATCTTGGTGTGTGTTTAGTAGATATTGGCGGTGGCACCACAGACATTGCGGTGTATACCAATGGCGCACTGCGTCACTGTGCCGTTGTACCAGTGGCTGGTAATCAAGTGACCAGTGATATTGCTAAGATTTTTAGAACGCCGTTATCACATGCTGAACAAATTAAAGTGCAGTTTGCGAATGCAAGAAGCTCGACAGTGAGTCGGGAAGAAAATATTGAAGTACCGTCTGTAGGCGGACGACCATCTCGTTCTATGTCTCGTCATACATTGGCTGAAGTTGTAGAGCCAAGATATCAAGAGATGTTTGAACTGATTTTACAAGAGCTTCGAGATAGTGGTTATGAAGACCAGATCGCAGCGGGAATAGTGATCACTGGTGGTACCTCATCGATTGATGGCTCAGTCGATGTTGCTGAAGCAACATTTGGTATGCCAGTGAGAGTTGCAGCACCTTTGAAAGTCAAAGGGCTATATGAATATGTAAGTCAGCCGATATACGCAACGGGTATTGGTTTACTGCACTATGGTGCAAGACGTTTAATCGATAAAGAATTAGAGCGCCCAGAACGTAATGGCGTAACAAGTTTTTTAAACCGGGCAAAAAGCTGGTTTAAAGGTGAGTTTTAAGTTTACAAGCAGGCAAATATGGAGTTCATAATATGTTTGAGATAATGGACACACACTCAGACGAAGCGGTGATTAAAGTCATCGGCGTCGGTGGTGGCGGTGGTAACGCCGTTGAACACATGGTTAGACACAACATCGAAGGTGTTGAGTTTGTAGCAACCAATACCGATGCGCAAGCATTACGTAAATCTTCTGCTGGTTCAACTATCCAGCTTGGTCGTGATGTCACTAAAGGATTAGGGGCAGGAGCGAATCCAGAGATCGGCCGTATGGCGGCTGAAGAAGATAAAGAAAACATTCGTGCCGCAATTAAAGGTTGTGACATGATTTTCATTGCAGCTGGTATGGGCGGCGGCACAGGTACCGGTGCTGCGCCAGTGGTGGCAGAGATAGCAAAAGAAGAAGGCATTCTTACTGTTGCTGTTGTCACTAAGCCATTCCCATTTGAAGGCAAAAAGCGCATGACGTTTGCTGAACAGGGAATTGAACAGCTTGGTAAGCAAGTGGATTCATTAATTACGATCCCGAACGAAAAACTATTAAAGGTTTTAGGTCGTGGGACGTCTTTATTAGATGCCTTTGCAGCTGCAAACAATGTATTACTTGGTGCCGTACAAGGTATCGCTGAGCTGATCACTCGCCCTGGTTTAATTAACGTCGATTTTGCAGACGTAAAAACCGTGATGTCTGAAATGGGTAATGCCATGATGGGCACAGGAATCGCAAGTGGTGAAGACCGTGCTGAAGAAGCCGCAGAAGCCGCAGTTGCAAGTCCATTGCTTGAAGATATCGATCTAGCTGGCGCTCGTGGCGTGTTAGTTAACATCACCGCAGGCATGGATATGAGCATCGAAGAGTTTGAAACTGTGGGTAACCACGTGAAAGCTTATGCTTCTGATAATGCGACCGTGGTTGTTGGTGCGGTTATCGACCCAGAAATGAGCGATGAACTCCGTGTAACGGTAGTGGCTACAGGTATTGGGGCTGAAAAGAAGCCAGATATCACATTAGTGAGCAAGCCCGCACCGAGAGATATTCCTGTGACATCAGCTGAACCAGTCACAGTTGCGACAGCTGAAAAAATTGCTGTTGATGAATCAAGTGTTGCAACGGCTACAGGAAATGTAGTGCAAGTGGGAGTAAGTCAAGCTCAAGCTGCACCTGCTCAAGCTCAAAAGAGTGAATTGGACTATCTGGATATTCCAGCATTCTTACGCAAACAAGCAGACTAAATAAAAATAAGCACTAGCTCGAAAGTCAGTGTTAGACAGTGACGCAGATCACTTAAATTTGTATTTTAAGTGGTGATTTTTTGTGTCATTGCAAAAGTGTGTTAGGATATCCGACCAGCCAAACCTGCCTGCGGTTTGGCTGTTGATGGGATGTCGATATTTTTGTCGCAATTAACGGTACAACGATAAACGGGTAACTGAATGATTTTTCAAAGAACAGTTAAAAAAATGGTAAAAACAACTGGAGTAGGATTGCACTCTGGTAATAAGGTAACACTTGCCATTCGCCCAGCTCCAGTAAACACTGGTATCGTATTTATGCGAACTGATCTTGAACCTGCAGTTGCTCTTCCTGCAAAGGCAGAACAAGTTCGTGAAACCATGTTGTGTACAGTGTTAATGAACGACAAAGGTGTAAAAGTGCAAACCATTGAGCACCTATTCGCAGCACTTGCGGGGCTAGGTATCGATAATGCTATCATCGATGTTGACGCACCTGAAATCCCAATTATGGATGGTAGCGCAAGCCCATTCGTGTACTTATTGCAATCAGCAGGTATAGCTCAACAAGCAGCGCCTAAGAAATATTTGCGTGTTAAGAAGCCAATTAAAGTTGAAGACGGCGATAAGTGGGCGATGCTTACTCCGCATCAAGGCTTCAGAGTTGATTTCAAAATAGACTTTGATCATCCTGAAATTGCACGCAGTCAGCAACACATGGTAATGGATTTCTCAACAGACGGCTTTGTTAAAGACATTAGCCGTGCACGTACTTTTGGTTTTATGCGTGATATTGAATACCTAAGAGCAAACAATCTTGCTTTAGGTGGCAGCATGGAAAATGCAGTTGTACTTGATGAGTTTAAAGTACTTAACCCTGATGGTTTAAGATACGATGATGAATTTTTAAAGCATAAGATCTTAGATGCATTTGGCGATCTTTATGTTGCAGGACACGCCATTGTTGGTGAGTTTTCAGCTTATAAAACAGGACACGCACTGAATAATAAACTTGTTCGAGCGTTGTTAGCCCAGCAAGAATCATGGGAACTCGTAAGTTACGAACAAGAGTCGGATGTTCCAGTGAGCTTCATGGCTCCAGATAATTCAAGCGTTTTCGCTTAATCTGAATCAGAATGCCTTTGACGGCTGGCTCTAGCAGCCAGCCGTTTTAGTTTTAGCCCTAAACTTCCCTCAGTATGTTCAGCCAAAGCCTCAATATGTGAAGCAGCTGTGACACTGAGCTTTGCGTAACTTGGCTCACTCTTTGGAGCACTAGATCGCATCCTTGGGTTGACTTTAACGTCAATTGCGGTGAGCATTGGTAACGCTTCACTTTGAAGTTTAAGTAATAAATTACTTTTTTGAAAATTGAGTCGAGCCGCCCATGTAGAAGATGCAACTTCTACAATTAACGTATTTTGACGGAAATTGGCGACTTTTATTTGCTCGACGACAGGACCCGTTAACTGTTGTTTAACAACTTGGTCCAAACGTAGTAATAATTCAGCTTTCTCTTTTAGCTCAGGTAAACGACCTGAATGGTTTAGAAGTTGACTGAGATCTTGAGGAAGCTTTTTCATAATTTAAATATTGGCTTATCGTTAATGAGTGTAACTGTATTTATTCAAGGCAAGAAAGGCGTTCAACGTTTGCATTTAGGCAAACGCTGGTTATTTCTGCCTGCGCTGATGTTAGTCGGCATCACAAGCTTTTACCATTATAGTAATGAACGCTTTGCAGATCAGCAAGCCAACATGGACTCAGTTAAAGCATTACGCAATGTGCAAAAGCAGCAAGTATTAGAATTAAAGCATGCTACAGAGTCACAACTATCTTTACTTGTTACTCATGTTGCACGCTTACAAGCAAAAATGACCCGTCTAGAAGCTCTTGGTCAGCAAGTAGCTAAGCAAAACAAACTTGATGACCAATTTGATTTTTCATCAGAAGTTGGAGTTGGTGGCGTCAGTGAATTGGGCGATAATATTGAGCTAGATTCATTGATTTCAGATATGGATAAGCTGGCCAACCATCTTGATTATAATCAAACTCAACTTTCAGTACTTGAAACTGTCGTTTCTAATCTCCATATAGATAAAGAACGCTACATTTCTGGTCGACCAATTAAAAAAGGTTGGCTCTCTTCACCTTACGGTTTGCGTAATGACCCATTTACTGGTCGTAGAGCAATGCATAAAGGCATTGATTTTGCTGGCAGTGAAGGCGAAGCAGTGGTCGCTACCGCAGCAGGTGTCGTGACGTGGTCTGGCAGTATGTTTGGCTATGGTAATTTAGTGGAAATTGACCATGGTAACGGCTTAAAAACTCGTTATGGTCACAATGAATCGTTAACGGTCAATGTTGGTGATGTTGTGACAAAAGGACAACGAATAGCGAATATGGGCAGTACTGGGCGTTCGACCGGTCCTCATGTTCACTACGAAGTGTTGCGAAATGGAAAGCAAATTGATCCGCAAAAATACGTCTACCGTAAGGCAGGCTAAGAGCAACCTCGGCTTTATTAGAATTGAATTTTAGCCTTTTAAATATAAGTGATTCAGATGTTTGGAAAATTACTGACAAAAGTTTTTGGTAGTCGTAACGAGCGCACCCTTAAAGGTTTAGGGAAAGTCGTTAATCAAATAAATGCGTTGGAAGCTGAGTACGAAAAGTTCTCGGATGAAGAATTAGCAGCAAAAACAGAAGAGTTTAGAAAACGCTTAGAAGCAGGTGAGACACTGCAAGATATCATGGCGGAAGCATTTGCTGTAGTTCGTGAAGCGTCAAAGCGTGTTTTCGATATGCGTCATTTTGATGTGCAAATGTTAGGCGGTATGGTACTCGACAGTAATCGTATTGCAGAGATGAGAACAGGTGAAGGTAAAACCTTAACAGCAACACTTCCTGCATATTTGAACGGTTTAACTGGTAAAGGCGTTCATATCATTACCGTGAATGATTATCTTGCCAGTCGTGATGCAGAATTTAACCGTCCGTTATTTGAGTTCTTAGGATTAAGCGTAGGTGTCAACGTTGCCAATCTTTCTCCAGAAGATAAGAAAGAAGCTTATGGAAGCGATATCACTTACGGAACCAACAACGAATTTGGTTTTGATTACTTACGTGACAACATGGCATTCTCGCCAGCTGAACGTGTACAACGACCACTTCACTACGCACTTATCGATGAAGTCGATTCAATTCTAATCGATGAAGCGCGTACGCCACTGATCATTTCTGGTGCAGCAGAAGACAGTTCTGAGATGTACACCAAAGTTGATAAGCTTATCCCTAATCTTGTTAAGCAAGATAAAGAAGATACTGAAGAATATACTGGCGATGGTGATTACACTATCGACGAAAAAGCAAAACAAGTTCATATGACCGAACGCGGTCAAGAGAAAATTGAACAGCTACTGATTCAAGTAGGATTATTGCCTGAAGGTGATTCACTATACTCAGCGGCAAACATTTCTTTATTGCATCATGTAAATGCAGCACTTCGTGCACATACTTTATTCGAAAAAGACGTTGATTATATCGTACAAGATGACGAAGTCATTATTGTTGATGAGCATACAGGTCGTACTATGCCTGGTCGCCGTTGGTCTGAAGGTTTACACCAAGCTGTAGAAGCGAAAGAAGGTGCTAACATACAAAATGAAAACCAAACGTTAGCGTCGATTACCTTCCAGAATTATTTCCGTATCTATGAAAAACTGGCGGGTATGACGGGTACTGCAGATACTGAAGCATTCGAATTCCAGCAAATTTATGGACTTGATACTGTTGTTGTACCAACCAATAAGCCAATGGTCAGAGACGACCGTGCTGATTTGGTTTACCTAACAGCAATGGAAAAGTACAACGCCATTCTTGATGATATTCGAGATTGTCGTGAACGCGGACAGCCAGTATTGGTGGGTACAGTTTCGATTGAACAATCTGAACTTCTTTCGCAAATGATGAAGAAAGAAAAGATCCCACATTCAGTATTGAATGCAAAATTCCATGAAAAAGAAGCTGACATTGTTGCCGATGCAGGTCATGCAGGCGTAGTGACGGTTGCTACTAACATGGCAGGCCGTGGTACTGATATTGTATTGGGTGGTAGTTGGGCAGCAGAAATTGCAGCACTTGAGAATCCAACGGACGAGCAAATTGCAAAAATTAAGGCCGACTGGCAAGTACGTCATGATGAAGTCGTTGCCGCAGGCGGTTTACACATTTTAGGTACTGAGCGACACGAATCTCGTCGTATCGATAATCAGTTACGTGGACGTTCAGGACGTCAAGGTGATGCTGGTTCGTCACGTTTCTACTTATCTATGGAAGATAGCTTAATGCGTATCTTCGCATCAGATCGTGTTTCTAACATGATGAAAAAGCTTGGCATGGAGGAAGGCGAAGCGATTGAGCATCCATGGGTATCACGTGCGATTGAAAATGCCCAGAGAAAAGTTGAAGCACGTAACTTCGATATTCGTAAGCAATTACTCGAGTTTGATGACGTAGCCAATGACCAACGTCAGGTAGTGTACTCACAACGTAATGATCTTATGGATGCAGAAAGCATTCAAGATACCATCGCAATGATTAAAGAAGACGTGCTTAACGGATTAATTGATCAGTACATTCCACCACAATCTATCGAAGAAATGTGGGATATAGAAGGCCTTGAGACTCGTCTTCTACAAGAATTTGCAATGCCACTGCCGATACAAGAATGGCTAGATAAAGAAGAAGATCTTCATGAAGAGACATTACGTGAGCGTATTGTTAATACATGGGGTGAAGCATATGTAGCTAAAGAAGAGATGGTTGGTGCAGAAGTCTTACGCCAATTTGAAAAATCAGTAATGCTGCAAACTCTAGATCAGCTATGGAAAGAACACCTTTCTGCTATGGACCATTTGCGTCAAGGTATTCATTTGCGTGGTTACGCACAAAAGAATCCTAAGCAAGAATATAAGCGTGAATCTTTTGAGCTGTTTCAACAAATGCTGGATAGCTTGAAATATGATGTCATTAGTATTCTTTCTAAAGTTCAGGTCCAAGCACAATCTGACGTAGATGAAATGGAACAGCGTAGACGTGAAGATGAAGCACGTATTCATCGTGAGTTTCAACATGCAGAAGCTGAATCAGTAGTAGGTGGTGACGAAGCTGTTGAAGCTCTAGCTGGACATACTCCAACAGTTCGTGAAGGTGAAAAAGTGGGTCGTAATGATCCTTGCCCATGCGGATCAGGTAAAAAGTACAAACAATGCCATGGTAAAATCAGCTAAATAGCGATTTAAAGCATTAAATAAAGAAAGGCGTATCGATTCGATACGCCTTTTTCGTATTTGGCATGTAATACATAGGTACTCAAAAGCTAATTTATGAGATGAAAGTACAAGTCAATCTACGAAAAAAACAGCTAAATGTGGATAACTTTGGGGGTAAGCCGTGAGTTAAATGTGTTTATTCTGAAGATAAAAAATAAATGCAAAAAAT
>NZ_JBWQOH010000004.1:0-352859 GCF_056591695.1 Parashewanella sp. 2304DJ23-3 | reverse complement strand
AGTCAGTGACGTTTACGGCACCTTTACCGTGGATAACGAAGGTAACTGGACGTATACGCTTAACCAAAATGCGACGGTCGATGCACTGATTGAAGATGAAGAACTCATCAAGACCTTTACGGTGGCGTTATCTGATGGCACAGAAACCACAGTAACGATTAAGATAATCGGAACGGATGACTTGCCAGTAGTCAGTGAGGGTGCAGATACTGTAGTCGAAGACACAGACTTATTCGCTGATGGAACGCTAACGGCAACGGATGCGGATAACCCTAACCTAGCCTTTGTTGCCAACACCGTCAGTGACGTTTACGGCACCTTTACCGTGGATAACGCAGGTAACTGGACGTACACGCTTAATCAAAATGCGACAGTTGATGCACTGGTTGAAGATGAAGAACTCACCAAGACCTTTACGGTGGCGTTATCTGATGGCACAGAAACCACAGTAACGATTAGAATAATCGGAACGGATGATTTGCCAATAGTCAGTGAGGGTGCAGATACTGTAGTCGAAGACACAGACTTATTTGCTGATGGAACCCTAACGGCAACGGATGCAGATAACCCTAACCTAGCCTTTGTTGCCAACACCGTCAGTGACGTTTACGGCACCTTTACCGTAGATGACGAAGGTCACTGGACATACACGCTTAATCAAAATGCGACAGTTGATGGATTAGCTCAAGATGAAGAAGTTCTTAAGACATTTACCGTGGCGTTATCCGACGGAACATCAACGACGGTATCGGTCACTATAGTTGGTATTAATGACGACCCTAAAATCAGTAATGTTGAGGCAAGAAGTGTATCAGAAGAAGGTCTGACTCCTGATGATCAAGATTATGTAGGAATCCCAGATCAAACAGGTTCACCAGAAGATAAATCAAACAGTACCGTCAACTCTGGAACTTTTGAAATAGAAGACATCGACAACGATGAACTAACTGTATCAATGGGTGAGTCCCCAATATTCTCTGAAGGTGGAGACCTTTTGAATTTAACGTCGGGACAAATGCCTATCACTTGGACATGGGATCCTAACACAGATACTTTGATAGGCTCTATTGGTTCACTCGCTAATGGCGATTATCAGAAAATTATTACAATAGCACTAACGGCGCCTTTGGATACGAGCAGTAATATATGGACTTATACTGTGAATTTAGAGGGGCCAATTGATCACCCTGACACAACTGTTGAAGACGTAATACTAGGACAGTTTGAGCTATTAGTATCAGATGGTAATGGCGGCACAGATACAGCAACGATTTCAATAAGCTTTGAGGATGATCGCCCTGCTGTAGTAAATGAAGAGACAGTCATTGTCACTGAGCAAGATATACCAAATACCCTAGTGGGTAATTTCTCGCTAATTAATTTAACGAATGCATACGAAATGGACTTTGACGGGTTTACCATTTCAGGAAAAGGATTTAAGTCGAGTGAGGATATCACATTAGTTGATGCCATTTTGTATAGTGATGGAAATGGTATTGGTGTACAAAGTGCAGGAGCACCGTACCACGCTATTGCTGGTGAAGTAGATTTTAGAACGCTCGGTAATAAATCTGCGTCAGAAGAAGTCATTTTCACTTTAGATCAAGGGACATTAGCTTACGGCGTTAAGATAGAGTTTGCAGCAATGTTCGGCGGAAGTGAAGATGAAACGGGCGTAGTTGAGTTTTATCGGAATGGAGAGTTAATCGCTTCGGTACCATTCACTTCAGATACATCTAGCGGTAATTTTGCTGCGAACTTCGAAGCTATTGAAGGCGGCTTTGATACCATGATTATTAAAGCGACTGACAATGGTAAGAATAATCCTAATGATAATAGTGATTTTACGATTACCAGTGTTGAGTTTATCGGTGAGCCTGAGCCAGTAATTGGTTATGCTAATGGAGAGCTTGAAGCCATATGGGGGGCAGATGGACCTGGGGAAATGGAGCTTTTATCCATGACATCAGGAGAGCTTAGAACATTAGGCGGTCAGTTAATCACAACTGAATTGTCTGGGAATATTATCCGTGGAGTAGACACAAACGATAATGTCATTTTTGAATTTGTCTTTACTCCAGCAACAGGGGAATGGGACTTCTTACAATATGAAGAAATGCAAGTCGGTGGTGATACTTCGGAGTTTGAATTTAGTGTTAATGTAACTGATGGTGATGGCGATAATACGGTTTCGACTATTTCAGTTACACCGCTTGTCAGTGGCTTTATTGATGATGACGAAGTTATCACTATTGCAGAAGATTCAGGATTAACTAGCGGGAATGTAATTGATGGCTATAGCTCACATTCTCCGATTACCGTATTGAGTTTCATGATTGCTGGTGATGCTGCAGAGTATGCTGCTGATGGCAGTGACATCGCAATAATTGACGTGGGTACTTTCAGTCTTGATAGCAATGGTAATTACGAATTCACGCCTGCAAAAAACTATAACGGTAATGTTCCGAGCATTGTATATCAAATGCAAGATGCCAATAGCTTTACTGAGCAATCAACGTTAAATATTGAAGTGACACCAACGCCAGATCCGATTGTCATTACACGAGCAGATCCGAGTGCTGTTTCTGAGGAAGGACTGCAATTTGGTACCCCTGATGAATCGGGAGATACAGATACAACTGATTCAGTGACGGATATTGGAAAGATTAACATTTCTAATCCTGATGAAACTGAGATTTCTCTCATGTTAACAGGGCCAGAAGGTATTACTTCTCAAGATCAAGCTGTAGAGTGGCTTTGGAATGCACAGTCAAATACGCTTGTGGGTTATGTTGCAGCCACTAATAATTCTGCGGCATATGATGTTATTCACATCACATTAACCAGTGAACCTGAAAACTTTGATGGTAATTGGGATTACGAAGTGACTTTATTGAAACCCATTGATCATGATGTCATAGACGTGGAAGATGATAAAAGTATTGATATCGGCGTACATGTCTTATCAGCAAATAATACTGAAATTACCTCTTCAATGTTTGCAGTATCTGTAGAGGATGATGGTATTGAAGCTGATAATATTGAAACCAATATTATCGTTGACAATTTCTCGATGAGTGGAATGGTTGCTAATTGGGTTGCTTGGCAGGGGGGGGCCAATGTAAATACTAACGACGGTAATGGGGACGGGGGGCTAGACCAAATTCGTTGGGGAGCATCGTCAACTAGCTCAGTAGAATCAGGCTATAACTTTGCTGATAATGATGATGGGTTAGGTGGGACATTAGAAATTGGAGAGGACATATTATTAGGTACGTTTACGCACCTAAATAACCAGGTATATGCAGATGCAATTGGTCAAGCGACATTAGAAATTACATTCAGTGTTACAGATTCAAACGGTAATGAAGTCGATGTAACCGTTACAGTTGTGTTTGATCATAATGAAACCGGTGGAACACCAAATCCTGCTGACGAAATTACCATTTTGTCAGTAACAGGTTCATTCTTAGATGGTGCCAATGAATATCAGTTCAATAAACTAGACTTTGTTGATTCAGATGGCAACGTAGTTCCAATTGGTGAAACTGTATATACGGAAGAAGGAGGTTCGACTGAATTCAAATTGGTTGCTCAAATAGATTTGATAAGTGAGCGCCCTTCAGTCACAGGAAACGTAGCTGATGAAGGAAACGTGCTTGGTGCAGATATAGGTTATGAAGTTACAGAACTCCTCTTCCAAGGCACAACCTATTCAATGACAGGTTCTAATATTACTATCAACGGTATTTATGGTGACTTAGTTATTAATTCGTTAGGAGACTACACGTATACCTTAACGGAAAACGCCGCAGATATCCCTCAAGGTCAAAGCGAAACTTTTGTTTATACCATTGAGGATGATGATGGAGACTCAACAACTGCAAATTTTACAATAAACTTAAATTTTGCTGATAACTCACAAACGAATATCGTAACAGAAAGTGCTAGTAATGATGCCGTAGAAATTGAGATGAATGTTGATGATTTTGAATTTGTGCTAGAGCAAGAACCGTCTATTGACTTATTTATCGATAAGCTCATTTCAATCGATGACATAATAGAAATCGGACACTCTATTTTTGAAATGGGGAATGGTATTCAAGGTGTTAATGCGAGTGAAACACGAGCCTCAGAATTCGATACCGCAGAGTTTATTCAACAAATTGAACTTAAGGACGTCAACAATTTGACACAATATGTTGGCACTCAAGGGGGAGACACTGGTATGATAAGCTATCAATCTGAATTTGATAATCAAAGTCAGTTAATTGAAACAAATACAAGTGACGTTTCTCCGTTCAGTTCGAGCAATGGCCCAAAAGAGTTACATGAGAATGACTCGTTTAGAACGGGTGAGTTATTACCATAATCGCTTGTACCCCATTATTTAAAAGAGCTTAGGCTCTAGTAACTATATCCTAGTTCGAGTTCAAGTTTTACTCGAACTGGGTAAGTCATATTTGATGGAAATAGTTGCTAAGGGATAAAAAGATAATAACAAGGAATAGAGAGTAAAGTGCCTGCTACAACGTCAGATAAAACTGAACAGTGGACAATTTCTGCATCGCAGAGAGTTTTTGCTGATCCACTGCTCGACAGTTTAGTGTTGCTCACAGAACACTTTGGTAACCCGTGCTCAAGTGAATCGCTTGCGGCAGGTTTGCCTTTGCAGTCCTCTAATTTAACGCCAGACTTATTTCCGCAAGCAGCCTCGAGAGCAGGGCTTTCAGCCAAGTTAGCTCGAAAAAGCTTAAATCACCTTTCATCGGTGATGTTCCCTTGTGTCTTACTGCTAAAAGATAAGCAAGCTTGTATTCTCAGAGAGATTGATTTCGATGCTGATAAGGCCGTGATTCAATTGCCTGAATCAGGTGGTGAACAGGTCATGACAATAGAAGCTTTAGAAGCTCTATACGTCGGCTATCTGTTTTTGGTAAAGCAGCAGTATCGAGGAGACAAAGGGTTTGATGTTCATGTTCCTGAAAAACATGGGCATTGGTTGTGGAGTACCGTAAAAGCGGCTAAGCCTATCTATCGGGATGTACTCATTGCATCCGTTTTGGTCAATATTTTTGCATTAGTTTCTCCGCTATTTATCATGAATGTTTACGATAAAGTGGTGCCTAATTTAGCGTTTAACTCTTTATGGGTTATGGCAGTTGGAGCCGGTATCGCTTATTTGTTCGATTTTATTATGCGTCAGTTGAGAAGCTATTTGACTGATGTTGCGGGTAAAAAAATCGATATCATTGTATCTTCACAACTTTTTGCAAAAGCAGTTGGTATTCCTTTAGCTAAACGTTCACCTAGCGTTGGGGGGATGGCGAAGCAATTAGGGGAGTTTGATCATATTCGTGACTTTTTAACTTCAGCGACCATCACTGCTTTAGTTGATATACCGTTTGCATTGTTCTTTCTTGCCATTATTGCACTTGTTGCAGGGGATTTAGTTTTTATTCCTGTTATTTTTGGTGCCGTTATTATTGGTTTCACTCTGTATTTGCAGCCTAAGCTCAAAGCCGCCATTGATGAAGGTAATAAGTTTTCTAGTCTTAAACATGGACATTTAATTGAGAGTTTATCTGCTCTAGAGTCGATCAAAGCTAATGGGGCCGAAGGGGTATTACAAAAGACCTGGCAACAAATGACAGGCCACAGTGCCACTTGGCAGTTAAAGTCGAAAAAACTCTCCAATTCAGTGTCAAATGTGGCTAACTTTATGGTTCAGCTGACAACGGTGTCAGTAGTTATTCTTGGCGTATATCGAGTGGCTGACGGTGACATATCAATGGGCGGAATCATTGCAGCAGTGATGTTATCAAGCCGTGCAATATCACCGATGGCACAGTTAGCGAGTTTAATGACTCGTGCTAATACGACAATGAGTGCTCTGCGTCAGCTTGATGAAATCATGAAACAAGAAGACGAATTTGAAGATAAAGGACATCTAGTCAGTAAGCAACGTCTCCAAGGTAAAATAGAGCTCGACAGAGTGAGTTTCAATTACCCTGAATCTGAAAAGCCTATTTTAAAAAATATCAGTTTATCAATTAAACCAGGTGAAAGAATTGCGATTATTGGTCGTAATGGCTCAGGTAAAAGTACCTTAGCTAAACTTTTGCTAGGATTATTCCAACCTTCTCAGGGAAGCCTTAGATACGATGGAATGGATGGTGAACAAGTTCATCCGAGTGATTTAAGACGTAACTTTGGTTACTTGCCACAAGATGTCACCCTCTTTCATGGTTCAATCCGAGATAACATCCTTTTTGGAACTCGACAGGTTTCAGAACATCAATTGATCAGAGCGGTTCAATTATCAGGAGTGAATCAGTTTACTAACCTTGAATCTGAAGGGTTAGACAAACAAGTTGGTGAGGGTGGATACACGTTAAGTCGAGGACAACGCCAAACAGTTGCACTTGCTAGAGCAAGTCTAAACGACCCCGCCATGTTATTGATGGATGAGCCAACAGCCAGTTTGGATTCTCGTGCTGAAAAGCAGTTTATTCAGTCAATGGCGCATGTAAGCAAAGACAGAAGTTTATTTTTGATCACCCATAAAATGCACCTATTACAACTGGTTGATCGAATCATCGTATTAGATCACGGGCATGTGGTCGCCGATGGCCCTAAAGATAAGATCATACAACAGTTAAATAAAGGGCAATTGACAGGGAGGTCAGCACAATGAATAAAAAGCTAACCAACCAAGAGTTAGAAATGGTCGATGATGTTTATGGGGCGATGATGACTGACGTTCCAAGCGCTCACCGGATGATCATTTGGTCCTTAGCTGCAATGTTGTTCTGCTTTTTTGTCTGGGCGTTTTTTTCAGTGATCGATCAAGTAACAACAGGCATAGGCAAAGTTATTCCGTCATCACAGGTTCAGGTAATACAAAGTTTAGATGGTGGCGTATTACAAGAGATGTATGTGCGTGAGGGAATGGTTGTTAAAAAAGGGCAAGCAATAGCACGAATTGATGACACTCGTTTTCGATCCGATTTTGCCCAGCAAGAACAAGAAGTTGTGGGTTTAAGAGCGAATGTAATTCGTTTACAGGCAGAACTTGACAGTATACGCCTTTCAGATACGAGTACTGATTGGAGAAAGCAGGTTGGTGTTAAATTTACCAAACCAAATTTTCCTGAAGATCTATTGGCTGAGGAACCGTTGCTGGTTAAAAGACAATACAATGAATATGATGGACGCTTAAACAACCTTAATAACCAACTCGAAATTCTTGCAAGACAGATTCAGCAACGAGATCAGGAAATGCAAGAAATTGCATCCAAGATAAAAACTCTAACAATTAGCTATCGACTATTAACACGAGAATTAGAGTTGACTCGACCATTGGCTGACAAAGGCATTGTTCCTGAGGTTGAGTTATTAAAACTTGAGCGCAGCGTGAATGATTTGCAAGGCGAGTTACAAACTGTCCGTATTATGCGGCCGAAAGTGAAAGCGGCATTAGATGAAGCGATTTTTAAACGTCGAGAAGCCGTATTCAGTTTCGCATCAGATAACCGTGCGCAGTTAAATGAAATGCAAACAAAGTTATCTCGCATGAACGAAGCGCAAGTCGGAGCACAAGACAAAGTAAGCAAAGCGGTGATCACTTCACCTGTCAATGGCACAATTAAAACCGTTCATATCAATACGCTTGGTGGTGTCGTACAACCGGGTGTCGACATCATTGAGATTGTCCCATCAGAAGATCAGCTATTAGTAGAAGCGAAAGTCAGCCCAAAAGATATTGCCTTCCTTCATCCAGGTTTACCTGCAGTGGTAAAAGTAACGGCTTATGACTTCACTCGTTATGGTGGTCTAGATGGGACTGTTGAACATATCAGTGCAGATACAACACAAGATGAAGAAGGAAACAGTTTTTACTTGGTTCGGGTAAGGACCGCCGAATCAAGTTTAACCAAGAAAGACGGCACTGACATGCCGATTATTCCAGGAATGTTAACTTCTGTAGATGTGATTACAGGAGAAAGAAGCATTCTCGAATATATATTGAATCCAATTTTACGAGCTAAAGATACAGCGTTAAGAGAGCGCTAAATGGAAACTGGGAGAAACAACATGGACTTTAAAGGGATTAGGCAGCTTAAGCGCAAACGGATTGCACTTGCCTTGACTGCTTGTTTGTTACCAACCGTCGGCTATAGTCAGTCGTTAGAGCAAGCGGTGGCACACACTCTAGATACAAACCCTGATATTCGAATTGCTTATAGCCGCTTTAAGGTGAGAGAAGAGCAACATAATCAAGCTTGGGCAGGTTACTTGCCAAGTGTCGACTTAACAGCTGGTTATGGTTATGAGTATACAGACTCACCGGCAACAAGGCGTGATTCGAATATTGCAGTAAATGTAGATGACCGTTATGAAGAGCTAAAACGAGGCGAGTTTGGCGTGAGTATTCGTCAGCTGATCTTCGATGGTTTTTATACGAGCAGTGAATCCAAACGTACCAGCTATGAAACGAGTGCTGAGCAATGGACACTTTTCGCTGCGGCAGAAGATATCGCTCTAGATGTAGCTAAAGTGTACGTGAATTATATTCATGCTCAAGAAGTACTGCACTTGTCAGAAAAGAATTTGCATGCTCATAAAGAAATTTACACGCAGATAAAACATAAAACAGATCAAGGCCTAGGTTCTATTGCCGATCTGTCGCAAATTACCGGACGTGTTGCGCGTGCTAATGCTAATGTCATTGCCGCTAAAAATAACTTTGTTGATGCAAGAGCTCAGTTTGTTCGTGTTGTTGAAACTGAACCACAAGATCTTGTGGTTCCAGTGCCTGATATGGACATGATGCCTCAAGATTTAAGTGACAGCTTAATGACTGCGAATGAAGTACATCCAGTCTTAAAAGCTGCAGCAAATGATATTAATGCAGCAAAGTTTGAGCGAGAGTCTGCTCAGTCAAACTATTACCCTAAATTCACATTAGAGCTAAATGGTAATCTCAATAATGATCTGAATGGTGAAGATGGGGTAACGGGTACAGGCTTATTCACAAATGACGTTGGTGGTCATAGCAATGATTACCAAGCGATGGTTCGTATGCGCTATAACCTTTATGCCGGTGGTAAAGATTTAGCACGTGAGAAAGAATCGGCTTATCGCATTACTGAGTCAAAAGAAACGCGTGAAAGAGCTCATCGTCAAGTGGTTGAAGGTGTGCATTTATCGTGGAATGCCTATGAATTACTAGGCCCACAAAAAATGTTCATTCGTGAACATGTAAAGGCTTCAAAGCAAACACAAAAGGCTTATAAGCAACAATTTAGTTTAGGCCAAAGAACCTTATTAGATTTGTTGGATACAGAGAACGAATTATTCGAATCTCGTAAAAGTTATTTGCAAGCTGAATATGATGAGATCATCGCTAAATATCGTGTGATGAATTCAAACGGTAAACTATTGGATTCGCTTCGTGTTACACGACCTGCAGAATGGAAAGGCGAAGAAGAGCACTCAGGAGGAGTTAAGTAATGAGGACGTTACTAATACTAGCCGCTGTTGCAAGTCTTGGTGCTTGCTCAATGCGTGACACAGTTGACATGACGGGTGCAACAGCACAAGTTCATGATTTAAACGACCAAGATAAAGATGGTGTTATTGTCGCCCGTGAGAAGTGTATGGGTACAATATCAGGTGCAGAAATTAACAATTATGGTTGTGGAACCGTAGCAACGAACAAAGAGCGTAAAGAGCTTAAAGTTCAGTTTGCGAACGACTCATATTATCTAGCTCCGAAATATTATGGTCAGCTAGAAGAAATCGCCGCTTTTATGAGAAAGTTTCCAAATACAAATGTGGTGATTGAAGGGCATTGTAGCAAAACGGGTAGTCACGAGCACAACCTCGAATTGTCTAAAAATAGAGCTCAAGCCGTAACTTCAGTACTTACAGAAAAATTTAGTATTGATCCTATGCGCTTAGAAGCGATAGGCTATAGTTTTGATAAGCCAGTAGATGATTCAGAAAGTGCATATGCACATGCTAAGAATCGTCGAGTAGTCGCTGAGATTCAAGGCAAAGATACTGCCGCAGCGTACAAGTGGACAATTTATACTGTAGATCAGGACGACAAACTGTAACTCGTTATCCTGCAGTTAAAGTATTAAGGATAACGGAGTGGTATGAGTCGTAGAACCGAGAAGTACAAGGTTCTGAAACAACTAAAAATAGCCAGCACAAGTGTGCTGGCTCTGTTGATCTTAGGGTTCGTCAGTGCTTCACAACCTAATATTGATCGTAATAAAACGATAAATACGGTACAAAAACGCTATGGAGAGCGGGCTGGTAAGCGAACATCAGCTTGGTTTAATGTCATTGATAAGGCTTCAGGAATTAACGAAAAACAGCAATTAGAGCAGGTAAATCGATTCTTTAATTTGTTCAATTTTGTTGATGATATCAAGCTTTGGGGGCAATCGAACTATTGGGCAACACCAATGGAGTTTATCGGTGTTAATGGCGGTGATTGTGAAGACTTTTCTATAGCAAAGTATTTCACGTTATTACAGCTAGGTGTACCAGAAGATAAGATGCGCATTACGATGGTAAAAGCGAATACGTTAGATCAATACCATATGGTGCTCGCCTATTATGAAACACCGGGCTCTATCCCTCTTATTCTAGATAACTTAGATAAACAAATAAAACCAGCAACAAAGCGTACTGATTTAATCCCTGTATACAGTTTTAACGGTAAGCAATTGTGGCTTAATAAAGAGAAAGGTCGGGGCGTATTAGCAGGCTCTGCTACACGTTTAAAAAAATGGAACGACCTCAATCAACGGCTTGGTGTCAATCGTCTACGATTGCCTAAGTTGAACTTGGAGTAGCAAACTATGACGCTGTTTCGACAAATCTATGCGCTGCTGTTTGGACTGTTTTTACTGGTCGTAATCAGCCTTGGATATGTTCAATTTACAGAAACAAAAAGCTTTCTTGAAAAGCAAATGACTTCAGATATTAACAATGCTAGCCATTCTCTTGGCCTAATGTTGGTACCTGCGTTAGAAGCCGGAGATATGGCACAAGCCGAAACCTTGATAAATGTAATATTTGAAGGTGGCTTTTACCAGCAAGTTAAGCTGAAATGGCTGGTTGATGGAAAAGAGCAAGTTTGGCAAAACCCTGTAGAGATTCAAGGAGTGCCACAATGGTTTGTAGATTTAAATTTATTTAGACCAATATCGCTTGAAAGTACGGTTACATCAGGCTGGTTGCAGTTAGCCACACTTGAAATCACTGCGCACCCAGGTTTTGGTTATCATGAGCTTTGGCGAATTCTTCAAAATGCAATTATTCTATTTTCGATACTATTCTTAATCGCAATATTCAGTGCTCGATTTGGCTTGAGTTTCTTATTGAAGCCACTTCATGGTCTTGCTGAGCATTCAAAAAGCATGGAAAAGCAGCAGTTTGGCCCCGATTTGCCACTTCCAAAAACGAAAGAGCTACAAGACGTCGTAAAAGCTTTCAATAGTATGTCGAGCAAATTAAGTAGAGTGTTCAATACATTGGATCAAGAAGTCTCTAATTTACGAGAAAGGAATCTCATCGACCATGTTTCTGGTTTGCCTAATCGTCAGTACATGATGAGCAGGCTAGACAGTTGGCTGGCCGAGCCTGGAAGTGGTGCAGTAATACTTGCAAAACTTGATTGGTTGGAAACCGTACACTCAAAATATGGTTATCAAGTGCGAGACGAAACCATTCGCATTTTAGCTAGAACGTTAGAACATGAATTAAAAGATGACGCACCATCTGTTGTAACTCGTATTGCTGCATTTGAATTTGCGTTTTTAGTGAGTGATGTTGACTCGGCTAAATTAGCACATTATTTGCAAACGTTAATCCGAGTGATGAATCAAGAGATCACTAAAGCTGGCGGTAAAGCGAATCAAGAAATCGTGATGGGTGTTGCAGAGCGTATAGAAGGGATGAAAACTTCTGATATATTGGCTCAATCTGATAATGCACTGCAACAGGCTATTCAGCAAGGTAAGACGTATGTGTTATTGGCTGCAGATCAAAAGCAATCTCTAAACCGCGAACAATGGCGCGAACAGTTAACGAATGCCATAACCAATAAACAATTTAGGTTTAAGTGGCAATCGATTCATTCTGCAGTGAATCAAGGTGTATTGCATCGTGAAGTCTACAGCCAGTTAGAAATTGATGGTGAGTTAGTTCATGCAGGGCAATTTATGCCATATATTGAGATGCTTTCTTTAGGTAGTCGTCTAGATAAATACCTTATTGATTCCATTATTGAACATGATGTGCTCTCTCAATCAAAAGAACCTTTGGCTATCAATTTAACCTTGCAAAGTATCAGAGATACCGAGTTTCACGCTTGGTTGAAACAACGCTTGTCTAAAGTGTTTGGTAAACACAAATTATGTTTTGAAGTGCCAGAAGCCGCTGTTTACAGTGATATGACATCATGCATTAAATTGTGTGAATTGATTCAGCAAAGTGGTGCACAAGTGGGTGTCGATCATTTTGGTAGGCAATTGGGCTCAATGACGTATTTGCAAAACATTCACCCAGATTACGTGAAGTTGGATATGTCTGTGACAACAAGTCTAGCGGAACAAGAAGGGCGTGAAATGTGTCGAGCCTTAGTTAATGTTGCAAAGGGCATTGATACAGAAATCATTGTGACAGCAATTGAAACTACGGCACAACTGGAGTTGTTTACCGAGTTTGAGATTGATGGATACCAAGGGTTTATTCATCCACCTGAAAAAGTAAAAGATTGTTGAGATTAAAGGCGCATTATGCGCCTTCTTTATGGATAATTTCAGTAGAATTGAAGGGCCTCTAGGCCTCTTTTTAATTAGGTTTTAAACAGTTTTTATTAAAAATTATTAAGAATTTTATTTTTGAGTGAGTGTTGTATTTGAACGATTAAGATTGCTGTTTAATTGGTTTTGCTGACTTTTTTAAATCAGTATTTTGTTTTTTTATTGTAAAAAATAAAAAAAAGAGATTTATAAACTCAATATTTATAAATTTAACTTTTAATTCAGTCATTAAACTTATTTTACCTTTCCTTGATAGTTCGAATAGTATTAACCATGATCATCAATATCCGAATCAATTTCATACCTAATTTAGCTTTAAAGGTAAACAGATGAGCCACTCAGATTACTCCGGTTATACACAAGCTGCATACAGACAAGGACTCAACGCAGACATAAATGGATCAGAAACTTATGGCAGCTTCACTGAAGTCAATCATAAGGGACGTAAACTTGATAGTTCAGAAGTTGTTACAGATACTGAAGGTCGCATTCAAGCAACAGAAAAAAAGAGAAGGTTCAGTGTTGAGACTAAAACTGAATGGGGCAAACAACAAAAATACCGTCTTGAACTTTCTCCAGATGGCACATTAGCAGCACGTCGTATTAGAAGCTTTCTTTGGAATCACTCAAAAGTTACTGCCTCTTCTGATTCTAGTAAACATACAACAAGTCAAAAAGTACTCTCATCAGCTTTGTTGTCGGAGAATTTTTCTAATGATGTTGTGGCAAAAACATTATTAAAAAGTGATTTAAAAGCGGCTTGTGTTTTGGCGTTAATGAAGCCTGAAAGAGCTGCTACTGTATTCAAAAAGATGTGTGAATACGATTCTAGCGCTAGAGATAAACTTAATAATTCGGAGCCACTTGAGGCTGAAGGAAACGGGAAGTGTAATCATAAAGCTGAAAAAGTGATGGTTAGGCTTGCTACTGTGCACCCCAAAAAAGCTGCGGAGTTAATGAAGTCAGTCAATGATGAATCTCCGAGCTTAAGTAAGCATCTGCTTAAATCTGGTTGCTGGCTACAAGACGATAAATCTAGAAGAGCTAGTGCAATTGTCTGTAATTTCTATGACAGAGATATACCTTTACATATAGTTCTTACAGATTTACCACCTCAACAAGCCGTGGCAAGGCTAGGTTTGGAATCTCAAACAAAGATCAATAAACAGTTCCAGCGTCTCCCTAGCCATCCAGGTGGGATGGAACTTACTGCAGCTCACCAAGGGGCAGGAGAGGGTAATAGGGCGAAACCCCTTACGGATACTTTAGCCAATGAAGGGCAAGTGGGTCTGTATGCAATCAGATGGCTTGAAAAACTACTGCCCCAAGATCTGGTTGAAGTACTTGAGAACGGTGGACTCTCACCTAAATTGATTCGAACAATTTTAGTGAATGTAAACTGTGGCGAAGAAGGAGAATTAGACCAACTTGTAGATAAAAGTGTTAACCCCAATATTAAAACGGCGTTATGTTATAGAGATAGTGGTGCCAAAACGCAAACGAGTAAGCAAGAATTACCAATAATGGATAAAGGTTATATAGACGGTAGGCGCAGTGATCCTAGAGTGTGGCCAGAGTATACTCACACTGCAACAAAGCACCACTTAGTTTTGGAAGGGGCTGCCCAGTCCAATTCAATGATGAGGGGAGAACCCGAACAGCCGAATCATGGCAGTGCCACACCTCCTATTCCAACGAAAGGCTCTACAGGTGGGGGCCATGAAACAGAGTTGAGTACGAGTAATTCAACATCGACATCACCGAGCCGTTCAATTTCAACGTCGCCATCACTGAGCCGTTCAATTCCTCCAAATGGAGCAACAGGGGGCATCTTCACTGTTGAAGGTACGCAGGGGGGAGAGGGCGAGATTAAAATTGAAGCAAATATAAAAGCAGATGAAGAGAAAACGCATAAACAGCCAGAGTCAGTTTCAACCGGAGGGGCATCACAAATAACATCAATTATTACTGCTGGAGAAAACAGTAATTCAGGAGGTACTGTATCTTTAAGTGAACAACCACCGGAGGTTGACCGAGCAACTAAACCTGACACTGGAAAGCCTACAATTAGTAATCCCAAACCTGCTCATGGAGACATTTCTAGCTCCCTAAAACCAGAAATGCCTCTGCCAAAACCGGGTGATGTTGCAATTCAAGCGCTAGAAGTTTTGAGTGAGGAAACAGAAGGTGATTTGAAAACAGAAGCGACTGAAGAGGTGCTTTTTGATGAATTAAGTACAGCTCAATGGCGCTTTTATAATCAGATGAAATTACTTGACTTTAAAGGCGCTGCAGAACTGTTCATCACATTTTGCAATGAAGACCAAGATACTGCTGTCAGATGTTTTGAGAATCTGCCACTCGACAAACGCATTGATATGTTGTTATCAGAAAAAGGGGATGAAATACTTGAGAATCTAGGCACTTTTGAGGGGAATGAGACAAGTTATAATGTTGCAATTGTTGATTATCTAGTGCATCACAGCAAGACTAGCTTGCTTATAAAATTAATAGATGAGACTGGAATAGCAACACCTGATGTAATAAAACATTCAACATTTTCCAAAGCATTAAATTTACTGACTGGTAAAGCGGATGATACTCAGAGTCTTGATGACTATGATATTTGTGCACAAACAAGTGCAGAACAACAAAGCAAGGTGGAGGAGTTTCACCTGCAACAAAAAAAGGTTGAGGATACACAATTACGGTTACAACTAGAGTCTGAAAAATTCAAAAATGGATTCGCACCAGCTGAAGAAACACCTCAACAGGAAAATAAACCTTTAACTCTATCTCTTGACGTATTCAGTAAAAGTGTCAGTGAAGCGTCTGCTGACTCTGAAAGCAGCGACGAGGACAGCGAACCTCAAGATGCTGAACTTACACACAGTGCAATATTTACTAATTCTGCTGTCATCAGAGAGCCTACTCTCGATTCAACTACAAAATACGGTACCCTTAGAAAAAGGCGTAATGAAAGAAACCGCAATTCTGGTATTTTTTCCCCCGATACATCGATTAAGACAGATCACTTGGGAATCATAAAAAGGCAGTCTTTAAGCGAATCCATTACTATGTCGGGAGCGCATCAAAGCGCAAGTAACTCAAGCTGCGTAACTTCCCCGCTCAGAGTAGTATCCCCAGTAGGAGTTGTTTCACCGGCACTTTCAACGTTAAGCACAAACCCGAGTGTTGAAGCTTCAATTTTACCAAGTAGTGTAGAAGATTTAAGATCGGCTGCTTCTGTCACACAATCACTCACCCTTCCTATTAGGCAAGATACCGAATGTGAAATACCTGAAAAAATTGTTGCCGCTTTGGATGATGCTCTGAGTTGTGATTCGAAAGACGAGCTTTTTACTCAAATGAAAAATTATGCGTGGGAAGTTTACAGTTTTACTATGCATGACAAAAATGGAACTATTTCTTCCTATCAACAGCAATGGTTTCAATTAGGCTTTAAAAAAATACTTGCTTTGTCTGGGTGTTTAGATGATCAAGCTGCATTAAAGGAAACGGTTTCTCAACATAAGTCAAGGTTCAAGAGAAAGCATATAAAGTTAGCACTTGCAGCAATGGCTGATCAAATATCTGGAATAAGAAAAATATTACAAGAGTCAGCAGAAGCACATAATGTCACGCTAACCAGCTTTATTTCAAGCATTGTTTCTTCTATTGAGCAACGAGAGAGTGGGGGCAATGGTGGAAGAATTCAGCGTAATACTAGAGAACAACAAGAACGCTTAAGGGTAAGTGTTAAAGAAAGTGAGGAAATGAGGAAAGAAGGTGCAGTGCACAGTGGTTCGAATATAAAAAGGGCGACAAGTACTGAAACACAAAGAAATCTGATGGAAACTTGTTTTGGAGTAATGAATTTTAGTCCAGCAATAACGAGCAGTGATGTTTCTAATCAATTAGCTAAAAATATAAGTAAATTTGAGGGAGATATCACGGAAATTAATACAGCTTTGCGTCACTGCGAAAAAGCGAGATCACTTGAAGAGCTAAAAGCAATCGCAAATGATAAGACTGTTCGAGCTGAGTTCACTTCAGACATGGCAGAAAGCAGAAAATCTGTTATAGCTCAGTTAAATAGAAAAAAAGAGGCGATTATGCCTTACTTAGAAAGCGCCAAGAAAACGTACAACGAGAAACGTAAATTACTGGTTGAAGCAGAAAAAGAAAAAAATCGAACTCACGCAATTAATTTAGACGATTTACTGTTTGAGGCAACAGAATTACGTATTGAAGAAAGAATGAAAGTTTTTGTGCGGGAACTTGGTACAGCTAAAAAGGCAATGCTAACCGACAATTCCAGAGATAGAGTAGAAAATCCACATGTCATTGCTCAAAAAGCTAAACCGTTTGTAGTAGAAGCCGAAACTAAATTTTGGGCTGATGCTAAACATTTAAAGTATAACTCTTCTGATAAAGTAACTGCTCTTAAGGCTGAAGCCATAGAAAGGCGAACTAGAGTGATTGAGCATACCCTAGCTGAAGCATTGATACTTAATCTCGAAGAAGAGTACTCTTTAGATGATGCTATCAAGCAGTTTTTATCAATGCCTTATGCAAAAGAACACCTAAAAGACACTGCTGCTCGAAATCAATTCATAGAGCATTTAATGCTAAATTCTGATTTGGCTTTATCCACTGACGAAAAGAAAGAGATGCTAAAGTTAGTCCATGCAGCTAAGATTCTACCAACGTCAGAATACTCTGAAGCACAGTTTGAAGACATTTTGCAGTTTGCCATGACTCCTTTCAGAAAAGATTACTTAGTACATGTTGCAAAAGTGAACCCTAAACTCTTTACTAGACTGTTAACAGCGGTAGATCCAGCTGATTTATCACCTAAAGAACAATATGCTTGTTACTCTGGCTGTAGGGAGATGTTAGCTAATGGTAACGAAGGTATTAGACGAGCTTTGAATTTGCCTACTTTAAGCTCAAGCCATATTGATTTCTCAACATTGATTCCAGAAATCTCAGAAGAAATTTTTTGTTCTTCTGAAGAGCATGCAAAATTTGTCGCTACATTTTTCAGTGCTTCTAATTCTGAAATGGGTAGCAACGGCGCAGTTCAGGAAGTTCAAGATAAAAATGATCCTGATAAAGTCGTACACATTACTGAGGGAACTTTCCAGAAAGTGATTGATTTTAGCTCATCTAGATACCAAGCCATGATAGCTTTTTCTTATGCATACTTATTTCTCAAAGGCTACTATACAGTGCTCGTACCTATGATGAGTGAAAATGAGGAGAGCTCTGTAAATCGCGAAATAAGAGTAATTTCAAACGTGGATAGAAGCATGGTCGGTGTTGGTCAACAAATTATGATTTCAGCCATTTCAGATTATAAAAAAGGTGATGATTATATGCATATTGTTCTTACAAGGAGTAAAAAAATAGAAGAAACTTGTTGGTTTAATAGTGATAATTTTAAACAGAGACAAGGATGGGAATTAGGAAAGTTAAAATCGGCTTTATTAAGGCAAAAATCAATTAGTTGATCGCCTCCAGTGAATTTTGAGGCGATCAATTGATTCTATTTTACTTATGATACTGCCCTGAGTGCTTAACTACAGCATCAATAAAGGCTTTTGCATGCTCTGGGTCAACGTGTTGATGAATACCGTGACCTAGATTGAACACATGACCAGAACCATTACCGTAACTTTCAAGAATGGTTTTCACTTCTTGCTCTATACGCTCAGGTGTGCCGTAAAGTACAGATGGGTCCATATTTCCTTGTAGAGCCACTTTTTCGCCTACACGACGGCGAGCATCACCAATATCTACCGTCCAATCTAAACCAAGTGCATCACAACCAGTTTCAGCCATGGCCTCTAACCACAAACCACCACCTTTTGTGAATAACGTTACAGGTACTTTACGACCGTCAGCTTCACGTGTTAAGCCGTCAACGATTTTTTGCATGTAACGTAATGAAAACTCACGATATGCGTGATGAGATAATGCACCACCCCAAGAGTCGAAAATCATCAGTGACTGTGCACCATTAGCGACTTGAGCGTTAAGATAAGAGGTTACTGAATCTGCAAGCTTATCCAATAATAGATGTAGTGCTTGCGGCTCTGAGTATGCCATTTTTTTGATTTTTTCAAAAGTTTTGCTCGAACCGCCTTCAACCATATAGGTGGCCAGTGTCCAAGGTGAACCAGAGAAACCAATCAATGGCACTTCGCCTTTAAGCTCACGACGAATCGTACTAACGGCATTCATTACATAGCCAAGTTCATCTTCAGGGTCGGGCACTGCAAGCTTTTGAATATCAGCCATACTGCTGAGAGGTCGCTCAAATTTTGGGCCTTCGCCTGTTTCAAAATATAAGCCTAATCCCATTGCATCAGGAATAGTTAAGATGTCAGAGAACAAAATAGCCGCATCTAAATCATAACGACGTAATGGTTGTAGCGTTACTTCACATGCAAGCTCTGTATTTTTACAAAGTGACATGAAATCGCCCGCTTGAGCACGAGTTGCTTTGTATTCTGGTAAATAGCGCCCAGCCTGACGCATCATCCAAATAGGGGTTCTATCAACAGGCTGCTTTAACAAAGCTCTTAAATAACGATCGTTTTTTAATTCTGCCATCAGGCTTATTCCTACCAAAATCTAACTTCATGTTTAGGTGTGATAGTTTACCTGATATTGTGACGTATGTAGCAGCAAAATTTTAAGTCAGTTTGTGCTAAATCAAGCTCTGTAATTTTTAATCACAGTTTATTTATATTTCAAAACAAAATATTTTAAAAAAGATCGTCTAAAATTAACTGTAGATGTGATCAAGATCAAAGTACTGGTTTTACCAGAAAGAAAATGCCTTATTTTGATGAATAAAGCATACGAAAAAGGTTGATTAAATATCGATTTGTTACTTACATTAAGGTGTAGGGAATAAATAAACTAACGGGATACAAGATGCTAAGAAAGCTAGAGAAGGCCGAACAAAAGTGGGGCGGCTCCCATAAACTCATCGATCAATGGCTAAGCAATCGTCGTAATCTCTTAGTTCATTATTTTCAAGTTGCAGGTTTGGCGCCTTATGAAAACACTGAAAATTCATTACCACCTCAAGAAAACGTAAAAGCCTTTTGCAATGCTTTGGTTGATTATGTTTCAGAAGGTCACTTTGAAATTTATAACCAGGTGGTTACCGCTTGTGAAAAACACGGTGAAACGAGCCAAGAACTAGCAAGGGATCTTCTTCCAAAAATCAGCAACAGCACTGACTTTGTTTTAGATTTCAATGATAAATATTCAGCAACAAAAAGTGAGAATATTTTATTAGAACTCGATGATGATTTATCTATATTAGGCCCCTCAATAGAGAACCGCTTTAAATACGAAGATGAGTTACTTGAAGTGCTGCATGAGTATTACTCTTAGCAAGTAAATATTCATCTATGCTTCAAAGTAAAAGCCCCGCATTTGCGGGGCTTTGCTTATAGCCATCATTCCCAGGGAAGAATTCAGGCTTTACCACATAGCTTAAAACTTATAGCGAGCAATCAATTGAACAGAACGTGGTGCTTGATAACCTGTCGCATTCAAGTAGTTTTCACTTGGATTCGGGTTACCACGTTCGAAGTCAAAGGTTTGATCAAAAGTCGTTGCTTTTTGAGAGTTAAACAAATTGAAGATATTTGCTTGAACCGTTAACCCTTCAACATAAGAAGGTTGGTAAATTAAACTCATATCCATTTTGAAGGTCCAAGGTGCACGACCAGCATCCCCTCGTTGTGTCAGCTCACCGCCACAGTAGAAGCTTGAAGCAGAGTAACGCTCAAAACTTTGACGATCATGATCTGACATTTCATCAGTAGGAATATAACCATTACAGTTTAACGGAATACCATCACTTACAACCATATTCGTAGCAACTGTGAAATCTTCAGTAACTTCATAAGCGCCATAGAATTTAAATACATGGCGATGATCGGTTGGCAAGTTGCCATAAGAACCGTCCATAAATAATTTATGGTCGAAGTCCTGTGTTGCGCCCGGATCTTCTTGTGCTAGCGTTGAGTTAACGTAACCTTCAGCATTACCAAATGTACGAGATAAGGTATAAGAGAAGTTACCATACCAGTTGTCTGATAAGCTCTTTTCTGCTTCGAGTAGTAGGCCAACATAGTGACGCTTGTACTTAGGTAGTTCAAAGTAACTGTTGTTTACTGTGTGAGCTTCCAACTCGCCATTATTATGTACGTCTAAGTTTACGGTAATGTCACGACCTGGGTTTATGATGATACAACCCTGTAATGTATTCGGGTTGAAGTCTTCATAGCCATTATCTGCTGCCCAATTAGTGAAACCATCATGCGCACAGAAATCATCCATACCATCTTTGATGGTTCGGCCCATAATTTTTGCACTTAATAACCAGTCTTCAGATACTTGCTGTTGATAGCCAATGATTAACTCGTCTTGGTGCATCGGCTTTAAGTTATGATCCGCAATCTTACGTGGATCAGGTATTTGGTTATCTACAATAGAGTTACCAAACTTATCACCTAAACCAATTGGTGTACCATCGGCTGGGTTATAGCCATCTACATAATGGAAATCTTGAGTATAAAACTCATTACGTGATACACGAATATTGGTATTGGTTGGAATTGGGATATAGTAACGACCTAAAGTACCATATAACTTCTTAGTTGAATCACCATCAATATCCCATGAGAAACCAAAACGAGGAGCGATCAGATTACCACTCTCTACGAATGTTTTACCTGCACCGTCTTTGTTGTCAAAGGTCTCACCACGTACACCAATATAAGCAAGGAAGTTATCAGTCACCTGCCAGTTATCTTCAATGTACCATGCCGTATTTTCTAAACTGAACTTAGCTGATTCAGTATTATACTTACGAACACGAACGGTATTAGTACCAACTCCAACGTCGACGCCGTTGACATAACCTTCGTTATAGTTTGCACCGTCGATGTAACGGTAATAAATATTACCGGAATACTGAATGCCAGGATCAAATGAATCATAGTTCTCAGCGTTGTAACCAAAGCGGATATGGTGATCACCTAAAGTCCAGTCAAAATCAACTTTATAGCTGGTTCTTTTATCTTTATTAGGGAAGTCATCACCCACAGTGGACGCTAAGCTGTTCCAACAACCTATTTTTTCACGTTGAGGCCAACCACGTTCACCGGTAGTGTCCCACGCATATGGGCAGTCAGCACCTGGTAAATTTGGATTAGTCTCATAATTGTGCTCAAGCTGACCATACAATACACGAACGTTAAAGTTATCAGTGATGTAGCCCGTATAGTTAGCAATAATGATATCGCCACCAGACTTATAATCTATCGCATTACCTTCACCTACATGGTATGGAACACTATTTTCACCACCTGAATTGGTATACTGCGTATAAGTTCTATCAACTTTATTATCGATGTACGTTAATTTGAATAAATGATCTTCATTCAAATACCAATCGAGTTTAGCGATATAGTTTGGGTTACTACGTTCAGAACGATAGCTGTCGACGGTTCCGTAATTATTGTAGTCGTCATTTCTTCCTTCAGCATTGAAGAAAAAGAACAGCTGATCTTCAATGATTGGTCCTGCAGCAAAAATGGTATAAGCTAATCTATCGTTTTCATCTGCGGAGCGATATGTACTATAATTCTCTGGAAAATTACGATCAGTAGAGTTCTTTCCTGAAGCTCTTAAACTATCGGGGCTCCAAATTGCACTTCCACCAAACTCCCAGTCATTAGTACCACTTTTGGTAATAACGTTCGTAATACCGCCTAAAGAACGGCCATATTCAACACCATAACCACCAGATTTTACTTCAGTTTGAGAGATTGCATCATTTGGTATTTTTGCGAAGTTTAATAAAGTTCTTAGATTAGTAACATCAAAACCATCAACATAGAATCCGTTCTCACCAATTGATGCACCACCAAATGTAGGTAGGTTACGACCAAAGTTGCTACCACCTTGAGAGGTACCAGCGGTAAGCAGTGCTACGTTTACTACATCACGAGGAATTGGTAACAATTCAATGTCGTCTTGCATAAATACGCTAGTTGATTCTACAGATGAAGTATCAATAGACATGATTCTTGAGCCTATAACGGATAGGGACTCAATATCACCATCAAATGAAACTGCAGTACCGATACCAACTTTTACCAGTACTTGTCTGGTATTACCCTCGGAATCGGTTACTTTGTATACGCCTGGTGGGATGTTATTGATATTAAATCGACCATCAGACGGTACTGTAACAGTACGTTTTAGGCCTGTTTTCTCGTTTACATAAGTAATTTGGCTATTGGCTTTAGCCTCACCATATACAGAACCTGCTGTATTACTTGCTGCATAGCTTGGTGCTGTCATGCACAAACCTGAGACAACTGCTGCTGCGAGTAACGAGCGTTTAAATGTTGTTTTCATCATTTGCTCTTTTTCCCTAGTTATTTTTTATTAGTCAGCTTTGCATCTAATTTTATCTGACTGTATATTGTTAACAAAATGTAATAAATATAGCAAATTTTATACAATATAATTTATCTTTAATCGCAGTGTCTGTAGGCTTTCAGTAGTTTTGTTGAATTTTGAAATGACGATCAAGTATTTTATTTAACATTATTGTTTCATTTTGTTACTTTGTGATTATGCTGAAATATGGAGAAAATAAATGCATTTGAAGCTTATTTATTTAATAGGGATAGTTTTTTTAACTAGTGCTAACGTATTAGCAACAGAACAGTTGCACGAAAAGTTTGCTCATCAAAGTATTTTTCAAAATATCAATGTCTCGCCTGATGGCAATAATATTGCTGCTGTATATAACAGTGCTGATGGCCCTCAAGTCGTTTTAATGGATTATCCGACAATCAATTTCACGCCTCTAGTCAAATTAAAAAAAGCCAGAGAAAGGGTTGAGTCTGTTCAGTGGTCGGGTAATGACTATTTAGTTGTGACGTTAAGTTACCCTGAATACTTTAATGGCAAAGTTTTTAGAGTAGGAAGGGCATACAGTATTGAGGTTGGGAGTAATAAAGTTAAACCACTAATTAACAAGCATCTTGCTAAAGATAAATATCATAAATTGCGTGGTTATTCTGTAGCATCAATGCTGCCCAATGAACCTCAGCATATTCTCATGTCTGCTTACGATAGTAAGGATGTTGCGGTATCTGTTTTTAAAGTGAACCTGAAAAACAGTAAATTTAAAAAAGTAATCGTTAACAAGTACGAAATTAATGGTTGGGTAGCAGATAAAGATGGAAATATTCGTTTAGGGATTCAACTCGATAAAGATAGAGCCACAAGCATTGTAGAGAGAACTATTTGGTATCGAAAAGATAACAATAGCGATATGCAGAAATTGCATTCACGAAAAACATTTGATGGTGAAACTTTTTGGCCTATTGCACTGAATGATGAAGCGACTAAAGCTTACGTCATCAGTGATCATCAAACACGAAGAGATTCATTATGGTTATTTGACATTGTTAATAATAAATTTGAAAAAATGATTTATGGCCATGAAAAGTATGACATTGATGGAGCATTAAAAAATAGTCAAGGCGAAGTCATAGGGGTGTATTACTTTGATGACTTTAAGCGCAATTATTATTTTGATCAAAAATCTAATAATTTAACCAAGACAGTTAGCAATGTGCTTAAGAATACGGACTCGGCTCATGTCGTCAGCGTTAGCAAAGACAAAAAACGCATTATTGCTTGGGCCCAGTCTCCAAATAAAGTCCCTGTTTATTATTATATTGATTTACGAAACCAAAAAGCTGGTGCTTGGTTGGCTCAGATTCCTCAATTAGTTAAACAGCCGATGATGACGACCCAAAATATCGAGTTTAAGGCTCGTGATGGTAAAAGCATTCCAGGTTATTTAACTATCCCCCAAGGTGTTAAAGATCCAGCTTTGGTTGTTCTACCTCACGGTGGTCCAAATGCCAGAGACTATCGGTACTTTGATCCCATTAAGCAATTTATTGCTGCAAAAGGGCATGCCGTTTTACAAGTGAATTTTAGAGGGTCGACGGGGTTTGGAAGTGACTTTGAAACTGACGGCTATATGGGATGGGGCAAACAAATGCAGCATGATATCTATGATGGTATGGATTATGTTGTTGAGCACTTCCCTGTGTCTAAAAAGAACGCTTGTGTTGTTGGTTTTAGTTATGGCGGCTATGTCGCACTTACCTCTGCATTCCAAGAACCAAATCGATTTGATTGCGTTGCCAGTATTTCAGGGATTAGTGATGTAAAAGAACTCGTTAAAGATGAAAATAATTGGTTCTTTGATTTAAATAACATCGTTGATATGTCGGATAGTAAGGCGATTGATGAACTTGAACATGTTTCAGCGATTAACCATATCGATTTAATAAAATCGCCTGTGCTGCTCATTCATGGCACCAAAGATACTCAAGTGCATCACTCTCAATCTTCAGACTTCTATGATAAAGCAAAGAAGAAAGTTGACGTTGATTATGTGGAAATCAAAGATGGTACTCACTACTTTGATGATAAACAGAGCCGTAAAATTTTATTTAAAGAACTGAGTGCATTTCTAGATAAACATCTATAAAACATTTTAGGTAGAAAAAGGCTCCCAAAAGGAGCCTTTTTAATATTACTGGACGTTTAATTCTTTCATCAACTCATTAGCATGGTCGACTTTATCCATCATCCATAAGATGTAACGAATATCGACGTGAACTGCACGAGTGATGGTTGGGTTGAAATACCAGTCTTTCGTAATGGCTTCATAGGTTGAGTCGAAGTTTAGACCGACTAATTCACCTTTACCGTTAAATACTGGTGAACCCGAATTACCGCCAGTGGTATCTACGCTTGATAAGAAGTTAACTGGTACACCGTTAAATTCTTCAGGTTTAGCGTCACAGGAAAACAGGCGGCATAGATAACCACGAGTGTCAGGATAAACCGATTTTACAACGTGGCTCCCTTGATCAGGCCGCTTAATGGCATCAATGAGCTTTTTAGGTGCGTCAAATGGCTCAATCCCCGTATTTTTTGCAACAATTCCCTCTAAACGAGTAAAAGGCTGTTTATACATGCCATCCTGTGCTTGATAGCCATCAACCATACCGTAAGTGACACGTAGAGTACCGTTTGCATCAGGGTAAACAGGTAAGCCAAGCGATTTGTTATACGCTATAACTGCAGCCATGTAATCTGGACGAGCAACCGATAACTTACCGGCTAGTACTTTGCTGGCTTTTTCATTAGCCATGTTTGTATCGTACAAGGCTACAGCTAGCTTGATAAAAGGATCGTTGCTTGCTTTAAAGTCGGTAACACTCGCCGCCATCCACTTTAAACGCTCAGTATGACTAGCAAGTTTCGTGTGGTGATACATTGCACTGATAGTATCTGCAACGAGTTTCGGGTCATTGAAGGTAGAATCAAACGCAGCAACTCGGTTACTTTGTGCCAAATACGCATCTACGTCTTGCTGCCAAAGTGCTTTATCAACCAGAGGATTAAAACGAGTATCAATACGTTTCAAGCGTGCAGAAAATAATTTCATATCACGTTCTTGATAACCTGCCTCTCGCTTATTGTCAGGTTTTTGTTTCTCATTAGCAAGACGATAGAGTCGCTTCGCTGCAGCGAGTAAAGTACTTGATTGCGCATTATCAAAATAAAACGTTTTTTCGAAGCTGGCTTGCTGTTGCTTTAATAATGATTCTAACTCAGAAACTGTAGCAGTTTTAGCTGGTTCGTTTTTGTTTAACCATGCATTAAAACTGTCTTCTTTTTTCTGCTTAATACCAATAATATCTGTGGCTCTAAAACCATCTAATAAGCCATTAAGCTTTTTCATGCGGTTGGCTGTTGATGCTAATGTACTCGCATATTGGATTTTTATGGCTTTATCTTCAGCGCCCATGGCTTCGATAGTATCGATACGTTGCTGATAACGTTTCGCCATTGCAGGGTACATAACATCATCAGCAAATTTCATTTCACTGGTTAAGCGGTAGCGGCTTGTGCGGCCTGGATATCCGGCAACAAAAACACCATCACCAGCTTGTACACCTTGAGGGTCAATTTTTACATAGCCTTTTGGAGTGTATGGTACGTTATCTTTGTTGTATGTTGCAGGTTTTCCATCTTTGCCAACGTAAGCACGTAAAAAGGTGAAGTCGGCACTGTGGCGAGGATATTCATAGTTATCGATATCACCACCAAATGCGGCTGCACTTGCTGGTGGCGCATAAACGATGCGAACGTCACGAATGACTAATTGCTTGGTCAGATAGTACTCAAGACCGTTATGAAAGCTACGAACAGAACAACGGTAGTTATCATCGGCTTCACATGCTTTAACGATGTCTTTACGGCGTTGTGCAATGGTTTCATAACGAGTCAGTGGATCATTACCTAAATCTTTACGCACTTGGTCTGTTACATCTGTCACTTTTTCAGTGATGTAAAGGCGCTCATTGGCGCCCGCAGACAACTCTTTATCGAAACTTCTTGCTAAAAAACCGTCGGCTAAGTAGTTATGTTCTTTAGTACTGTTATGTTGAATTGCACCATATGCACAGTGGTGGTTAGTTACCACTAACCCCTTTGGCGACACAAAACTTGCTGTACAGTAACCTAAGCTTACTACTGCATTCATTGGGTATTGTGTTAAGTCGGCTAGTTGTTTTGCTGGAATTTCAATGCCACGGGCAGTTAATTTGTCTGCAATTGAGGGAAGTTGGTACGGTTGCCATTGACCTTCATCAGCGGATGCGACGCCAGATGTGCAGATCAATGCGGCAATAAGGGCCTTGCGCATATTGAATCCTAAATTAAAGTTATTATTTTCTATTCGGTAACGATAGAATAGTATTTATTAAAAGAGAGAATTTACCACATTTTTACGGGTTATCGTAAAAGGGAGCTCAAATGGCACAGCAGGGCAATAATAAGCCTCAATTTAAACGAAAAGATGAGCAAGTCGAAGGCTTAAAAATGCCGCCTCACTCGATTGAGGCTGAACAATCCGTGCTCGGTGGCTTAATGCTGGATGCTGAAGCTTGGGATAAAGTTTCGGAAGCTGTGGTTAAAGAAGATTTTTACTCTCGATCGCATCGCATGATTTTTGAAGCCATGGGTAAATTGGTGGAAAGTGGTCAGCCATTGGATCTGGTGACAGTTACCGAGCAACTGGAAGTTGGTGATCATCTTGAAGATGCGGGTGGCTTTGCTTACATTAGCGAGATAACCAAAAATACACCTAGTGCCGGTAACATTGTTTCTTATGCGGAAATTGTGCGTGAGCGTGCCGTTGTTCGAGAGATGATTCGCGTCGCTCATGATATTGCTGATGCTGGTTATAACCCTGAAGGGCGCAATTCGGGTGAATTGCTTGATTTAGCTGAAACTAAAGTGTTCAAAATCGCTGAACAACGTGCTGATGCGAATGAAGGGCCTGAAGGCATTAAATCTATTCTTGAAAAAACCGTTGATAAAATCGAAGAGCTATACAACAACCCACATAATGGCGTTACAGGGGTTTCTAGCGGCTTCGGTGATTTAGATAATATGACGGCGGGTTTTCAATCCGGCGATTTAGTCATTGTGGCAGCTCGTCCATCAATGGGTAAAACTACGTTTGCGATGAACTTGTGTGAACAAGCTGCATTGCATGAAGATCACCCCGTCTTAATTTTCTCATTAGAAATGCCTTCTGAGCAGATCATGATGAGGATGCTGGCATCACTAGGCCGAGTTGATCAGACTAAAATACGTACTGGTCGCTTAGATGACGACGATTGGGCTCGTGTTTCTTCAACGATGGGCATCATGCTTGAACAAGGTAAAATGTACATCGATGACTCTTCTGGTCTAACCCCAACTGAAGTACGAAGTCGTGCGAGACGAATTGCGCGTGAGTACGGAGGGTTGTCGATGATCATGGTGGATTATTTGCAGTTGATGCAAGTACCTTCATTGTCTGATAACCGTACTCTTGAAATCGCAGAGATCTCTCGCTCACTAAAAGCGTTAGCTAAAGAATTAGAAATCCCAGTTATCGCTCTGTCTCAGCTTAACCGTTCTTTGGAGCAGCGTGCAGATAAACGACCGGTAAACTCGGACCTGCGTGAATCAGGCTCTATTGAGCAGGATGCTGATTTGATTATGTTTATTTATCGTGACGAAGTGTATAACGATACTTCTGAAGATAAAGGTACAGCCGAAATCATTATTGGTAAGCAGCGTAATGGCCCCATTGGTCGTGTTAGATTAACTTTCCAAGGCCAATTTTCTCGGTTTGATAATTTTGCTGGCCCTCAATTCGAAGAAGATTAATAGTTCAGGTAAATAAGGGTATTCGTTGAAACCATTTCCTCGCGCAGAAGTCAGTTGTAGTGCCTTAAAAGCAAATTTGGCTAAGCTAAAACAAATTGCACCGAAGAGTAAAGTGATGGCCGTGGTCAAAGCCAATGGCTATGGTCATGGTTTGTTGAATGTTGCAGAGTGTTTACCCGAAGCAGATGGTTTTGGCTTAGCGCGGTTAAAAGAAGCGTTAATGCTAAGGGATGGTGGCATCACCCAAAAATTACTTTTACTTGAAGGTGTTTTTCACGCTAGTGATTTGCCCAAGTTAGTCCAGCACCAAATTGAAACCGTAGTTCATCATGAATCACAACTCGAGATGCTAGAACAAGTTGAACTTGAAAAGCCTGTAGTGGTTTGGCTCAAAATAGATTCAGGAATGCACAGGCTTGGAGTTTTAGCTGAAGATTTTAAAAAGACATACCAACGCTTATCTCAAAATAAAAATGTGGCTCAGCCCATTAATTTAATGACTCATTTTGCCTGTGCGGATGAGCCGGAAAACTCTTTAACACAAGAGCAATTACTCACATTCAATGAACTGATCGCTGAATTAGATGGCGATGTAACTTTAGCGAATTCCGCAGCAACCCTCTATTGGCCACAAACTCAAGCTGACTGGATCCGACCTGGCATTGCGCTGTACGGTGTGTCTCCAGTTGTTGGTGATTTAGGTTCGAACCACGGTTTAACTGCTGCTATGGAACTCAAATCTCAATTAATTGCTGTGCGTGATCATCGTGCTGGTAAAAGCGTCGGTTACGGTGCTTATTGGACGGCTAAAGAAGATACTAAGTTAGGCGTAGTGGCAATTGGCTACGGCGATGGTTATCCGCGTAATGCTCCTGAAGGCACACCTGTATTAATTAACGGTCGCCGGGTGCCTATTGTGGGAAGAGTATCAATGGACATGCTTACTGTTGATTTAGGTGTAGATTCTACGGATAAAGTGGGCGATGAAGCCATGCTGTGGGGCCGAGCTTTACCTGTAGAAGAAGTGGCTGAGCATATTGGTACTATTGCTTATGAATTGGTGACAAAATTAACACCAAGAGTTGAAGTGTGTTTAGAGTAAACTGATCGACCACCTTTGCTTATTTATCGTTAATTTGTTCTAAACTTAATACGTCTAACTGGAGGCGTATTATGAATCTCATTTATTGCTTATCATTTATTACACTAAACGTCAGTGCGATGAACAGTGAATGCCAGTTTTCGGTATCTGATTTACATGAGTTCAGTAAACAAACTGCAATTGCCAATCAATATAATCCAAAGCCCTCATATGAATTTCTTAGAATAAAAGTTAAGCCTAGTCTTGTGAAAGGTTTCATCAAGTCAGATCACGATGTGTGGACCCAAAACTTGCCTAAGTTTTCAGGCTATAAAGATAAGTGCATTTATCATGTGGGTAATGGAGTGATTTATTCATGGATAAAATGGAATAGCTTTGAACATATTATGGTCGCTGACAAAACTCAATATGTTCAAACGCTGTATGAAGAATTTGAAAAACAATTTCCTCACCTTTACAAAATAACCATCCGTTATTTCTCTAGACATACATTAAAACCGTAATTAGTTAGAAGAATTTTAATTAGACAGTCATTAAGTTTGAATCTAGTTTTAAGTTAGTGAAATAATCAATAAGTCGCCCCAGCATGCAGAATTTTGAAATCAGAGAGGCTACGGCTGAAGATATCATGGTGATATATGGGAACACGGTCGTTGAACAATGGAATCCAGGTGTTTTCGATCAAGTTACTTACTCAAAATCGAAGAGTGTTCATATGTTTGTTGGCGTAATGGATGGCATAGTAGTCTCAAGTTGCTGTGCATGCATTTATGACACTCAATTCGCATTTTTCGGTCTCTATTTAGTATTCGACCCGAAAAATAGAGGCAAAGGTTACGGACTTAGTGCTTATCAGCATCGATTGAAAATCATAGAACAAATGGGGATTAAGTCCATCGGGTGTGATGGGGTTTTAGAGCAGACTCATAATTATGCAAAAAATGGGTTTGTTGATAATTATCTTAATCGAAGATTTTCATATTTGGTGACAGGCTTAGAGTTGACTAGTGAGCATGTTTCTATCGATAAGGTTGACAGCAAAGCGCTGGCGCTATTTGAAATCAAGTTCGTGTATGAGCCCCGTTTAGAGTTCATCGATACGTGGTTAAATAATGATCCAACCATGAAATTTGCATCTAAATATGATGAAAGCAAAAAGTTGATTGCAGTAGGTATTGCAAGGCAAGCTCAAACGGGTTTCAGAGTTGGGCCAATTTATGCTGACTCTATAGCAAGCGCTAAAGAGATCATTTATGCGCTAGCAGCACAATTACCGCAAGGTACTGAACTTTTAATTGATATTCCTGAAGCGAATTGTCATAGCGACCACTTTATTAAAGATCTACGACTTAGAAACAATAACTTTGAATGTATGAGAATGTATCGAGGGCAAGTGCCAGCGGCCGCTCTCGATCAGGTTTATGGAGTGTGTACCCTAGAAGTTGGCTAATGGTTCATCCGAATAGTATTTCACGTTATTTCTCCCATCTCTTTTTGCTTGATATAGTGCGATATCGGCATGACGAAGTGTTTCAGAGAGTTGAGTGCCTGTTTGAATTTTTTCAATGCCAATGCTTATAGTAGTAGGGATTCGTTGGTCATTAAATTGCACACATAAATTTTCAATAGTCGTCCTGATACACTCAGCAAAATCAATGGCCATAGATTCGGTTTTCTGGTTGAAGATAATGCAAAACTCTTCGCCTCCAATACGGTATAAGCGGTTGCCATTGAGCAGTCGGGTGATTTCCATAGCTACTTTTTTTAAAACCCAATCGCCAGCTTCGTGACCATAGCTATCATTAACCAATTTGAAGTAATCGATATCAAGTAGTAATAAATGAAAATTAGTCACACCATCTCGCAGGCGATACTCTTCATAATGCTGATGAAGTGCAAGCCTATTGTTACATTGAGTTAAATTATCCTTTAATGCTAGTGATCTCATCGTCTCTTCTGATGCAGCACGAGCGGTTTCGTAAAAGTGAGAAATTGTCCAAATACATAAAAAGCTCAAAATAAAATTGCTCCATACATAGGAGGTCGGTAACGGTTCTTGTTGAATAAAAATGAAGAGAGTTGTGGCTAAACTAATTAAACTGGTTGAGAATCCAAATTTGTTACCGAGTAACAAATAGCTGAGTGTTGGGGTTAATAATATCCAGCCCAGTGTAAAGCCTTGAAGCTTTCCTAAATAAACAGCATAGATGATGAGTGTAATTAAAGAATAGATATAAAATATTTTCTGATTTTGCGTTAGTTTTTTTCTTATGCACTGCCTGAGGATTAGAACGGAATAGATGGCATAGCCTAGCTCTAAACTCGCCAATAGTATGTATTTTCCAGTAGAAAAGACGGCGTAACTTAGATAGAGCGCAACAAAACAAGCTATTGCACTCATTCCTAATATCACTCTATCTCTTAACTTCTTTGTTGTGTTAAGACTCAAACTGTCCATGTTATTATGTCGTTTTTATCGTTCAGTGCTGGAGCGGCATTATAAGCGGTAAAATGTGATTAGAGAATGGTTAGTTAGCATTGAAGCGTAATCTAATCATCATCTTACCTTTTTATTTTTTGGTTGCATTAATCATCACTGTTGCGACAGTTTCATACATGGTTAGCCATGCTGACCGAAGTTCGTCGGAAAAGTCATCACCAAAGGCTTGTGCTAGCGTATCAATTAATGCTTGGCCAACCGTCTGATAATGCTCATCTTGCACACCATAACCAATATGACGAATCGCCATATCTTCTAATACAGGAATTAAAGTCTCAAGTTTAGTTAAGCTATTAATTGCGATAGTTAAGGTAAGCATCAACTTATCACCTTGTTCTTTAATATTACCTTTGAACATCGGCTTTAGGCTTGGATCAAGTTCGAATAAACGATTATAAAACAGCTCTGCAGCTTGTAATTTAATGGGTAGGACTTGTTGCCAGCTTTGTTGTATTAATTCAATTTGCTGTTGATTCATTTGGTGAAAACCCCGATTTTAATTATTTAGCTACAAGACCTGAACCGAGCCGAGTTTCTTTCAAGATTAACGATTGTTAATAAGGCAATCTAATTATGCTGGTCTATTATTCAAGTTTGAATACTTTCAACCCTATAAAAGGAAAGTAGAATGATGAAAACTACCTTAAAGATATTGGCTCTGTCGTCAATAGCTCTTTTGAGTTGTTGGGCTTCAGCGAAAGGCAATGATGTTCAATTGAGTGCAAGTGGACCCGCATACCTTAAAACTTTTGAAGATTGTTCTTTTGTTCGACAAGTAACAGATCCAGAAACAGGTGCCGTAGCTTATTCTGAAGGTCTTGGCTGTAAAAAAACACCCGCACAGTTTTCTATAGCAGTAAGTCAAGCTGACGATAAAAAATGGTATGGAACGAGTACAGCATGGGATATTTGTCAAAAGACTAAAGTCAATGTTCCTTTATCACCATTTCTTCTTTCTCCTGCTCAAATAATTCCCGAACTTTCAAATTCAATTAAAGTAGTAAATCAATGTCAGTCTGGTGAAATGGGATATGCTGAATTATTTGTTTTCGCAAGTAGAGATGTTGTAAATAAACATTTTAATAAGGATGCGGCTTTGGTTCTTTTTACTACGAACTCACCATTTAAAGAAGGCAACGGAGGCGTTCAATTCTACCTTGCTCCATCATTACCAGGCGAAGCCACTCAAGATGGGTGGCCAATACCTGATGAGTCTACCAAATTAAAAGGAGAGTATACTCATGATAAAAACAATAATGTTACTGGATTAAAAGCAGCTTATTGTAATTGGGATTCTTCGCATACTATGGATAATGTTCCAGATCCAGAAACTGGAGGAACTCAATCTATTAAGTACGGCATTATAAAAGTGATATATAGAGTAACTCGTCCGGTTGAAAATGTTGCAATGTCTGCCGCATGGATCGAACCAGATGTTCCTTGCAGTAAAGTAAATGGCGAAAATAACTATAATAATTAACTGACTATATTTCAGTGAATATGCCTAGATATGGAGATGCTCCATATCTAGGCTTTTGACATCATCAATAATTATTGATGATTATGTTTTCTCAACACTAGGGTCTGTTGATCTTTCGTGATTGTTTTTGCAGCGATAAATTGGTTATTTTATGCAAGGCAGCGCTTGTGCGGTTTGGTTATTCCAAATAAACAAGCGATAACGCAGTAGAAATGACCAATTTACGCTGTCTTCGATGCTTTTTAGCGTTCACTGTTCTGTGTTGTGACCAGCTCACTTAGATGACTAAGCTTCACTGCTCACGCCTTGAACAGGTAAACGCTAAAATAGCACAAAATTTAATCCTGAAAGATCAACAGACCCTAGGCTCTGTTATTTCATTTTGAGAATTTAATAGCTGAGAAGCTAAGTTGTGCTCACCCGTCATTAAATCTCCAAGGCTACCAGTTTCTTTATCAACTAAGCCGATATCTTTTAGCATTGCATCAACAACGGGTGCGTTGGCACGATAATCTAAAGCGGCCTGAGTCACTTGCTCAGCAAAGCTACCACCTTGTCCATTTGAACCTTTGCCAGAGTGAGAGTTATTTGGACTACCGTTATAGCCCTGCAAGATCTTAATTTGCTCGATATTCTCGATTGGCTTAACCGCATTGGCGACAATTTCAGGTAATGCCTGTAAAATTGCCAACGATTTTTGCAGCTCAATTTGTTCAACACTTAACACGTTTTGTGCCTCGTGAAGTGCTTGTTTACCTGCCGCTTCAACTTCATAGATTTTTTCATCGGCTTCAGCTTTAAGTCGCAATGCATCAGAATTGGCTTTTGCTTCAATAAGAATGGCCTCAGATTTATCTTCAGCAGCACGCTTCTCAGCTTCCGCTTGAGTGATTAGGCCAACAGCTTCACGTTCAGCTTCCTTTCTAGCATCAATCACTTCGATGTCTTTTTGCCGATTGGCTTGAGCGACGAGTTTAGCGGTAACAACGGCTTCTTCTTTTTCAACTTTAGTCTTTTCCGCTTCAGCAGCGCGAGCACGGGCTGCAGACTCTTCTTCAGATTTTGCAGCTACGGCGATTTGTTTATCTTGTTCTGCGACTTCAATCTCACGTTGTTGTTGAATACGAGATTGTTCGATTTGCTGACGTTTCTCGATTTCACGAGTTTCAATATCGCGTTTTTTCTCAATCTCAGCGGTTTCAATGGCACGTTCTTTAGCAATTTCAGCTTCACGTTCTTCACGAGTTTTGAGTTCTTTTTGCTTAATGATTTCAGCTTGTTGTTCCGCTCGTTTGAACTCAATAGCTTGTTGTTGAACAAGTTTTGCTTCTTGTTCATTTTTTTCGATTTCAAGTGACTGTTTTTCGGCTTCTAGATTTCGTTGTTCAATCTTAATTCGGTTTTCTTGTTCAATGTCGTTGGTTTCTTTACGCTTTTCTTCGATGATCTTAGCAAGACGAGCACGACCTTCGGCGTCAAATGCGTTATTTTCATTGAAGTAATTAAGATCGGTTTGATCAAAACCTGTCAAAGAAACAGACTCAAGTTCTAGACCGTTCTTTTCAAGATCATTGGCCACATTATTTTGTACACGTTGAACAAAATCAGCACGTTGCTCATGCATTTCTGTCATTGTCATTTCAGCAGCAACAGCGCGTAACACGTCAACGAACTTTGATTCCATTAGCTTTTTTAACTCTTCCACTCGGTTGGTACGATTACCAAGAGTTTGAGCAGCCATTGAAATCCCTTCGGCATTGGGAGCAACACGCAAGTAAAAGTCTGCTTTAACATCAACACGCATGCGATCTTTGGTGATCAACGCATCTTTTTGAGTTTTTTCTACTTCGATTCGCAGCGTATTCATATTTACGGAAATGGTTTCGTGCAGTACGGGCAAGACGATGGCGCCGCCGTCTTTTATGACTTTTTCACCGCCGAATCCAGTTCTGACGAATGCGAGTTCTTTTGTTGCTCGGGTATAAAGCTTAGCAAACATCACCCCTATGATGATGAAACAGAATATGGCCATACCTGCAAATACGAATGGCATATTGCTGAGTTCGAGTCCTTGAATTTCCATTAAAACTCCTTGATGGATTAATTGTTATTGTTGGTATCTCGCCGCTAACCAAAGATTATTTTTGCGGCGAAGTAGAATGATAGATGTGCCTTGAGTGAATGTATCGCGAGGAGAGTCAGGGATCACTCGGACATAATGCTTTTGTAAGAAAGCGTCTTTAATGACCGCCTCAGCGGGTGTTTTGTGGGTGGCTATGCCAAGTGTGATGTTGCCTACACTGCCAGCGAGATCATCACGATTGATAGCGCTGGTTTCATTTTTAGGTAATAGGTTTGCTAACCAATTCCCTGTGTAGTGAATACTAATAATTGTTGTACCAGCAGCTAATGAGGTGATCATCCAGATAGGTTGGTAATGTTCAAAAACATAAATGGAGAGATAACTGCCTGTAAAACCAAATATCGAAAACGTCGTTAACGTCAAAACTAGCCAGATTAAGAGCGGTAATCGTCCTAAGCATAGCCAGCCTAATAAACCAGTAATACCACTTGCAGCTCCGCTAGAATCAATATCAGCATCAATTTCAGTTGGTAAAATATCGTCGATAGTACTTAATAAACTTAAGCCAAGTAACATGGCTAAAATTTCGAATACCCCTAAAGCAATGACAAAAGCGAATGCAAATGCGAAAGGCCAATTTTCATGCGCTAACAAAAACGCTAACATGCAACCTCCAAATTGTTGCGAATGACGAATAGAGTAAAATATCAAATGTTATACGTATTAAACAAGTTGTTTACGTTTGCAATTGATATCAACAATCTCGGATAATATCGATAACTGATTACTCGGAGTCAATATGGCACGTCAAGTTCGCTACACCTTTAAAGGTGAAACCAAAACCATTCCTTTTAGTTATACTGTACATCATGACTTGTATGAAGCAGCAGCAGAAGCTGAGGGAATCGATTTAACTCGCTTTTTACAGATGGAGCAGCAAATAGCGATGACTTCCAAAAAAGGGGCTCGAGCTGAAAGAGATTTCAGAAGAACCGAATTTTTAAGAATGGGCTTTACTCATATACATTTTGTTAAAGAGGAAGAAGAAGCATAATGGTTACGATCAACCCAGAACATGCGAACTTTCCCCGTGCTACGTTTATGAGGCGTTTAGGTGCGATGGTTTATGACACTCTGATTGCTGCTGGCGTTTTAGTGTTTGCTGTGGTCTTTGGTTTTATTGCCTTTTTAATATTAATTGAGACAGGTTTAATTAATAATCATGGCTATAAAATTGTCTCTGATGCATTACTTGCGGTTCCTTTATATAAAGGGATCTGGCAGTTGTACTTAACGATCACATTAGCCAGTTTTTATGCTTATTTTTGGAGTAAAGGTGGGCAAACGCTAGGTATGCGTACTTGGCGCCTGAAGATTCAGCACCCAAATGGTCAAAACATCAGTATGATGGCGGCTTATGCTCGTGTCGTTTGGTCTTTGCTTGGTATTGGAAATATATTTATTTTTCTATCGGCAGATAAGTTGGCACTACAAGACAGAATGACTCGTTCTGAAGTTGTTCAACTGTCTAAAGAAGCAAATGAAATGAAAAATTGGCACAAATAAAATATATACGTTAATGGTCTTTAAATCATAAGTTTGAAGCATGACACAAACTGTTATTAACAACTATTTACAGTGCTTTATTCTTTAATTAAAATGCGCCGGCAATTTTTTGTAAATGGAATTAAAATGAAAATCAAAACATTAGGGTCTGTTGATCTTTCAGGATTGAATTTTGTGCTATTTTAGCGCTTACCTGTTCAAGACGTGAGCAGTGAAGCTTAGTCATCTAAGTGAGCTGGTCACAACACAGAACAGTGAACGCTAAAAAGCATCGAAGACAGCGCAAATTGGTCATTTCTACTGCGTTATCGCTTGTTTATTTGGAATAACCAAACCGCACAAGCGCTGCCTTGCATAAAATAACCAATTTATCGCTGCAAAAACAATCACGAAAGATCAACAGACCCTAGTTTTAGCTGGCGCATTGGCTGCGTTTTCAACTTCTTCAATGGCCGAGCAGTATGTCAGCGGTGGTCTTGTTTTTGGTAAAATAGATACTGACGTTGATATTACGTGGCTGGATCATCAGTATTCAAAAAGCTTCTCTCAAACCTCAATCAATGGTTCATACGGCTACATGTTTAATGAATATGTTGGTGTAGAAGGGAAATTTAATTTAGGTCTTTCTGGCGACGATGATTTAAAGGCAGACAGCACTGTTGGTGCATATTTGAAAGCCGGTACCTTTTAACGATACTTTTGAAATGTATGCTTTGCTCGGGTATGCAACTACAAGTATGTCCTTTAGTGATGCAGACGGCTCTGAAAATGGCTTTTCTTATGGTTTAGAAGCCCTTGTAAACATTAATGATAGTTGGAGCGTTGGTGCAAACTATATGTCTTACTATTCTACGTCAGAAAAAGATGATGGCGTAAATGTAGACGCTGATTATAACGGTTTTGGTTTATTTGCTCGTTATAGCTTCTAATTTACCGTTAACTTTAAAGCTCTTGTTTGCTCAACAAGAGCTTTTTTGATCTATAACCATCCCTTTTGTTGGGCGATCCTCGCTGCATCAATTCTATTACTGGCATTAAGTTTACTTATAGCCTCGGATAAATAGTTTCTTACCGTTCCCTCTGCAATAAATAATGTGCTGGCAATGTCAGAGGTTGATTTGCCCTCTGAAGCTAACCGTAATGCCCGTCTTTCTTTATCATTGAGTGGATCTTTATCACCAATCGCCATCATGGCCAATTCAGGATCGATGATCCTTTTACCGCTCATGACAGACGTAATGGCATCGATAAGCTGCTCTGATGGGGCATCTTTGAGTAAAAAACCACTGACATTACATTCCATCGCACGTTTGATATACCCAGCTCGACTAAAAGTAGTCACGATAACGACTTTGGTTGCTGGTTGATTTTCTACTATCCATTGTGCGAGCTCAATGCCAGTGACTTTTGGCATTTCAATGTCACTCAGCAATAGGTCAAACTGTTGTTGTTTTAATAATGCTAGAGCCTGTTCACCATTCTCTGCCTCAGTAATATGGCAATGCCCGCTTAAGGTTAATAATGCGCTTAATGCACCACGTACCATTGCTTGATCTTCTGCTAATAAAATTTTAATCATTATTTTTGTCCTTTAGTGGCAGTTGAATAGTGAAACTCAATTCTGGTGATAGTTGGTAATCAAATTGGCCATCTATATCGACCAATCGTTCTTGAATTCCTTTTAATCCATTACCTTCTTTTATCGTTGATAATGATTGATTTTCGGTAATTGAAATAATGGTTAAGTCATTCATTTGTTCAAATTTGAATTTACACTCAGTTGCCTTGCTGTACTTGAGCATGTTGTTCGTTAATTCGGTGAGGATTAAACATACATGGCTCTCTTGTCGTGCGGACATATTCGTCGGCAAATCTCCCATTAATTCAACGGATAACTCTTTTTCACGAAGTCGTTGGCAGAGTTCAGTAACCGTGGTTTCTAGACCTTTATGTTTATAGTTTGATACTGTTTTTCTGAGTAAAGATAGATTCTGTCGTGAAATATCAGCCAATTCATCAAGGTGCCTTTGTGCAAGTTCATATTGTTGACCATCAATGAGTTTGCTGGCTAATTCTGCTTTTAATGTAATTGAGGATAGACTGTGTCCCATAAGATCGTGCAAGTCTCTTGCAATGCGCTCACGCTCTACAATCGTGGCCAGTGTTTTTATTTCCTCATTACTCTGCTTTTTCATCTTCAGCTTTTCTTGTTGGAGGCGATTGGAAATACCAATGGCACCAATGCCAAGGGTTAATACTCCCCCCCACGCTGCGAATGAAAAGTTCGGAAATAAAATCCAGTTTAATAAGCCAATAGTGATAATTTGGAATGCCCAAATCCATGCTGAGCGTTTAAGAGGGAAATGAAAGCCTGCATAAAAAGCGACGTAAGCAAAAAAAGACAGTGACCCTGCATTTACTGGTGTGATAATCACAGCCAAGGCAAACATTAAACCGAGAGGTACGATAGCTTGCGTTGAATTACAGCGAAAAAGCTTGAAATATAACGGTAAAAATAATCCCAATGCAATAAAACTCCAAACGAGATCGAGTTTAGACATTGGTGCGATAAACATCGGCAAAAAATAGAAGATAAGATTAATCAGATAGACCCAAGCAAGCTTATCTTCAGATAAAAATTTAGAATTACTTTTCTTCATTGTATGTCCTTATTTTTATAGTTTTTTACCATGAGAATTGAGATGTGTCATTAAGCAATTTTTGTCTAATGAGATGTTGTAACTACATTATATGGCTCATTGAAACGATTAAATTGTTTCCAACGAAGCTCTAAAATAGGAATCGTGATGAGATAACTAAAAACAATAATAGCTGGAATAACCGTAAAACTGTGCTCAGGCGCAACATACCATGCGACTACGATGAGAAGTGTTCTAGTGATGCCATGAAATAAGCCAACCCAATGCTGGATTGACCAAGAGAAAGGAATCCACATTAAACCAGTGAGTACTCCTACAGTTAAAGGAATGGAGCGGTGATCAATCTGTGCAAAAGGAATGGCAATCGCAAATATCATAAAACACATCACTACAACCATAAGAAATAACTGATCAAACGGGTTTTTAGGCTCTTTTCTTCCGAGTAAATCTTCACCGGTAAACTTGCTAAGAATGACGCCTAAATAGAAGATTGAGCCAGTACATACCCAAGTTAAATACGGCTTAGATTCAGGAAACAGGTAACTTCCAATAGCAATAATAAGCCAAGCAATCGTCCCCGATAAGGGCATGGCCAAAAAGCGCTTTTGTTTAAAATTATGGCGATGTTGCTCAAGTGTCAATTCAGAATTATTCATTAGCCTTTCCTTATTATGATTCCATTGATGCCAGATGACTCATCGGAGTCATCTGACATCCTCATGCATTAATATTGACCGAGTAAGCCTTTCGCCCAACCATTGTTAGGGTTTACTTCGAGCGCTTTTGTCCAGTCTTGATGAGCAGTGGCTTGGTTGCCTAATCTCTGCTTAGCGAGTCCACGCCATACGTAGGCTTCAGAATTTCCCCAACAAATCTCAGAGCATGGCTGGGTGAAGTCATTCAGAGCTTCATTGATGTATTCAATGGCTTTTTGAGGTTTGTGAAAGTTTGAAATGCCTTGAACCAGTTTTACTCGAGGGTTATTTGGTTCAAGGGCTAGGGCGTGTTCTAGAGCTTGCCCTGACTTACGTCCTAAGCTTGCAGACAGGTCGTTGTCGATATAGACCTTCATACCATACACCACTGATAGTAGAGCGTAGTTTTCTGCATTAGCTTGATATTGGTTCAGTTGCTCTAAAGTATCAGCAGCATTTGAAAGTGCTTGTTGAGCTTTTTTCGTATTCCCTGCCAGATTTGCTGCGACACCTAGGCGGTAATTTGCATACGCATTGGCGTAGTCAGATGTTTCAGTTACCAGTTGTTGCAGCTTTTGTGTATTCAGGGTGTCAATTGCGCTGTCAGTCGCTTTTATTGCTTCTTCAGTCGTAAGAGCGAATACCGATGATGAAAGAAATACGCTTGCTGAAATTATGAGTGTTTTCATGGTTACAATCCTTGTGGCTAATAATCAAAATTAAGTGTCGAGTGAGATTATCGAGCGAGTACAAGGAAGTTGTTAGGCACAAAGGTCATGAATATTCAGTGACATTTGTCATTGATAGAAATTATAAGCATAAAAAAGGGAGCTTTAAGCTCCCTTCTATCATTCCAAGAAAGAGTTTAGAAAACCGCTTCATTGACGAGATACGATGTATAACTAATATAGATGAGTAGTAGAACTAAACCTTCACGGCGGCTAACTCGCATGCCGGTATAGGCAAATGGCAGCATTAATAATGATAGGCCTAACATTACGGCAAGATCTGCGAACTCTAATCCATCAGCAGAGATTGGGTGAATAGTTGCTGTGATACCCAAAACAGCTAAAATATTAAATAAGTTAGAACCAACTACACCACCGATTGCAATATCACTTTCGCCTTTGAGGGCTGCAATAGCAGAGGTTGCAAGTTCAGGCATACTGGTGCCAATTGCGACGACTGTTAGACCTATAATGACTTCATTGATACCAAATAAGCGGGCTAAATCAACAGCTCCATCAACAAAAATAATGCCACCACCAATCAGCATAACTAGGCCAAGAATAATCAATAAGATGGATAAAGAAGGATGTGCCTTACTGGTTTCAATTTCTTCAACTTGCCCCGTCTTTTTAGAATCATAATAGCTATAGCCTAAATAGCTGATTAATAATGTGACCAGCACACAACCATCAATGATATCTAATTCACCATCAAGTAATAGTCCCCAAAACAGAAGAGTGACGGTGATCATTAATGGAATATCACGTTTTACAATTTGTGACTGAACATTAATAGGGCGAATTAATGCGGTAATACCTAGAATTAAACCAACATTGGCAATATTTGAGCCAATAACATTACCAATCGCAATACCACTATTACCATCAAGTGCTGCTTCTAAACTTACCGCTAATTCAGGGGCGCTGGTACCAAAGGCTACGATAGTGAGACCAATGACCAGAGGCGCTATACCTAAACGTAATGCAATCGTACTGGCACCACGCACTAATGCTTCAGCACCTAACGTTAAAATTAGAAATCCGCCAACGATGGATAAAAAAATGAGCATAATATTGTTTTATTTATCTGATTCGATATTTCGGGTAAGGATAAGTGTTTTTCTGTCAAAATGACAGTTTATGTCGAAAAAAAGCACCGCTTTAAAGCGGTGCTTTATAAGGTTTTAAACTTTACTGGAATAAGTCGCTTTCTTTGCTGTTGTCGATAAAGATGTTGCTTTCATCATTTTTGTCGGTGGCGTATTCAGTAGGTTCAGTGCCTTTTATAAAATACTCAAAGCGAGAGGTGTAGTCGGTTTTTTTGGTTAATTTACCGGTTTCTCGATCGATTCTTACTGAAATAATACCTGCTGGTGGGGTGATATTATTTTCTGGCACGCCTTTGAGTGCCTGCTTCATAAACTCGTTCCATGCAGGGCCTGCTGTTTTCGCACCGGATTCAGCACCAAATGTCTGTCCTCGCCCTTCATTATTGTTGTAAGAGGTTCTGCCTAACTCTCGGGAGTGGTCATCAAAACCAACCCAAACTGTTGATACTAAATCAGAATTAAAACCACTAAACCACGTATCACGGGATTCGTTTGTCGTTCCTGTTTTACCCGCTAAGTCTTTGCGTTTCAAGCTTTGAGCACGCCAAGCTGTTCCGTTCCAACCAGTTCCTTTGCCCCAGTTTCCGCCACCCGTAATTGTGCTGTTTAAAGCGCTGCGAATTAAAAAGGCGATTTGTTTTGAGATGATGGGTGTTGCGTAGCCATGAGGCCCAAGAGTGTTGCTACAGCTATGGTTGTCTTTTTCTTCATGAGAAGGGACTTCAATACCTTGCTCTTCGGACAATGCTGCAAGCGTTTCAGCCCATTTATCATCAGCCTCAGGCTGAGCTACTGGTTTATCACAAGCAAGTAATGGTGTTGCTTGTTCAACCATTTGCTCACTTGAATCAGTGATCTTATTAATGAAGTAAGGTTTAACGAGGTAACCACCATTGGCAAATGTACTGAATGCCGTGACCACTTGCATAGGGGTTACTGATGGAGAACCTAGGGCGATAGATTCGTTTTTTGGTAATTCGTCTGGAGAAAAGCCGAAATCCATCAAACGATTACGAGTGGCTGTAAGCCCTGCCATTCGAAGTGCTCTAACAGCCATAACGTTGATTGATTTCGCTAGGCCAACACGGAGTCGAGTAGGTCCACCATAAACATCTGGTGAATTTTTAGGTCTCCAAGCAATACCTTGACGAGTATCTGGCTCGTTGATCGGTGCATTATTAATTAACGTCGCAAGTGTATAACCTTTTTCTAATGCAGCAGTATAGATAAATGGCTTAATATTTGAACCAAGCTGGCGTTGAGCCTGAGTCACACGGTTATATTGACTTTGGCTAAATGAATAACCTCCAACAAGTGCTTTAACAGCACCATCATGAGGGGTCAGGGTGACAATTGCACTTGATACCTGTGGGACTTGAGCCAGTAGCCATTGCTCTCCCACTTTACGTATCCAAATTTGCTGGCCAGCACTTAAAATATCACTGGCTAATTTAGGCGCAGAACCCTGTTTTGTATCAGAAATATACGCTCTCGCCCATTTGATGGCGTCCCAACTTAAAGTATGTGTTTCATTTGAGCGAGATACAACCTCAACAGTTTGGTCACCAACATATAATACGGCAGCAGGAATCAGATCCTGGATAGGTTTAATTTTTCTTAATTGCGTAATGATCTGTTCATGAGTCCAAGCAGATGCATCTTCTTTGGTTGTATCCCAAAGAATGGCTTGAGGGCCACGATAACCATGACGCATATCATAAGCGTACACATTGTCTCTCAGTGAAGACTGAGCTTCTAATTGTAATTTTGATGATATGGTTGTATAGACGTTATACCCACCGGTATAGGCTTGTTCTTCACCATATTTATTGATCATATAATCCCTTGCCATTTCAGAAATGTAAGGAGCATAAAGATCAATTTCAGCACCGTGGTAAGATGCCGTATTCGGTGCTTGAATGGCTTGTTGATATTGTTGCTTTGAAATATAACCCACATCTTCCATTCTCAGAAGAACGATATTTCGTCTCGCAATTGCTCGTGTCGGAGAAGTAATGGGATTTAATGTTGATGGTGCTTTTGGTAAACCAGCTATAACAGCCATTTCTGGGAGAGTAAGTTCATTGACACTTTTCCCATAATAAACTTGGGCAGCAGCACCAACACCATAAGCTCTTTGTCCAAGGTAAATTCGATTGACATAAAGTTCTAAAATTTCGTTTTTAGTCAGAAGCTGCTCTATGTGGTAAGAAATAAAAATTTCTTTAACTTTACGAATAATGGTTTTATCACGAGTTAAGAAGAAATTACGAGCAACTTGCATGGTAATGGTACTCGCACCTTGCTTTTTTTGGCCTGTTGAAGCCCAAACTAACGCAGAACGTACGACACCAATTGGATCAATACCACCATGCTCATAAAAGCGAGCATCTTCGGTTGCGATAAATGCTTCAAGCAAGGGTTTAGGAATGTCTTCAATGTTCAGTGGAATTCTTCGCTTCTCACCAAATTGTGAAATGAGTTTACCGTCACTACTGTAAATCCTTAAAGGAGTTTGCAGTTGAACGGTTTTAAGGGTTGCTACATCAGGTAAATCCGGAAGTACATACAAATACGCACCGCCGATGCCAGCGACACCAAGCAAACATAGGCTTATAAATAAAATTCCTAATCGCTTTAACCACTTCACTTATTATATTTTCCCTACTCACTTTTAAGTGGGACTAGTATAGCGGTTATTCTATTAAATGTGGATGGATGAAATTGATTGATTTTATTATCTAAATTCATTCCAATGAAGGCACAGTTAAAGTTAGCTATTAACATAATATTTACTTACAATGGACTGTTTTTTGCTCATAAAGTGAATAATAAACCAAATTTTTGTTTCTATAAATTACTGAAAGAATACTTATTTAACACGTAAAAAGGTTGAGAAGTTTATTATTAAGTGCATAATTATTGAACATTTATTTGATTTTAATATAACTATTTTTTAATTCTGTTAATCTATTTGTGAAATAAGTTAAAAAAGTGGTATTGGATGATGCTCGGAAATTTATGGACAAAGTCAGCACCGCAAATGGTGGGCATAGATATTGGCTCACATGAAGTTAAAGCGGTACTACTGAGTAAACACACGGATGGTTTTAAAATTGTAAACCACATTTCAGTCCCCCTCAGAAAGGGAGCTGTTGTTGATCACGATATTCGTGAACAAGAAGCAGTTTCAGAAGCATTATCAATTGTAAAAAGGCGTCTTCCAAAATCGGTTAAGTATGCATCAGCTTCGGTTTCCGGATCTGCTGTGATGACAAAAGTGATTTATATGGATGCTTCACTGAGTGAAGAGGACATGGAGTCACAGATTGAAATCGAAGCCGATACCTTAATTCCATATTCACTTGATGAAGTCAGCATTGATTTTGAAACATTAAATGTGAACTCAGCCGATCCAAGTAAAGTTGACGTGTTACTTAGTGCATGTCGAACAGAAAATATCGATGCCAAAATCGATGCGTTAGATCAAGTTGACCTTGAAGCAAAAGTAATTGATGTAGAAGGCTACGCACTAGGGCGCTCGTTCGAATTGATCGTCGATCAGTTACCTGAGGGAGCGTCAGATAAAGTAGTTGCGATGATTGATATTGGCGCAAACATTTTAACTTTTGCTGCTGTTGAAAAAGGTGAAACAACGTTTATTCGTGAGCAAACCTTTGGCGGAGAACAATTTACTCAATCAATCCAGTCATTTTATGGCATGTCTAATGAAGATGCTGAAAAAGCAAAAGTGACGGGTGAACTTCCTAGAGACTATATGTTTGAAGTTCTGTCCCCTTTCCAAACTCAATTACTGCAGCAAATTAAACGTACGCTACAGATTTACTGTACTTCCAGCGGCAAAGATAATGTTGATTATATTGTACTCTCAGGTGGAACTGCTCGGCTCGAAGGCATTGCTAATGTCATCATGAGTGAATTAGGTACTCAGACCATAATTGCAAATCCATTTAAAGGTTGTCTAACTGCGGACGATAAAGATACTGAGGTACTGCAAAATAACATAGGGAAGTACATGGTTGCGTTTGGCCTAGCATTAAGGAGTTATGCACAATGGCGAACATAAACTTACTGCCTTGGCGTGAAGAGGCTAGGGAAAAAAGGAAAAGGGACTATACCGGAGTTTTAGCTCTGGTATTTATTGTTTCTTGCCTCGTCGTTTATGCTGCCCTTGGGTTCATCGACATGCTCAAAAACGAGCAACGTCAACGCAATGCCTATCTCACTTCAGAAATATCATTATTAGAAAGTCAGATTAAAGAGATTCGTTCAATCACTGAGCGCAAAAAAGATATCGAGCGTCGTACTGACATCATTCTTGATCTTCAGCAATCTCGAAATTTACCAACTCATGTTTTAGATGAGTTAGTTCGAGTCGTTCCTGCAGGAATATACTTTTCTAATATTGAAAAACAGGATGGTATACTTTTTGTTGAAGGATTGAGTGAATCGAATAACCATGTAACCAATATGATGAGAAGGATTGAGTCTTCTGAGTGGCTTGGTGATTCCACACCACAGCAGGTAAAAGTAGGGGAGAACAACTCTCGACTTCTGCAAAAGTTTACGATGCAGATCAGCATTATGAGTGCCGCTAAAGATCAAAACGAAAATAATAAAGAGGTCAAAAAATGAAATTAGATCTCGAACAATTCAATGACTTAGATTTTGAAAATATAGGTGCTTGGCCAAGACAAGTTAAAGTTGTCTTTGCGGTGATCTTAGCCATTTTAGTTTTTATTGGGAGCTATTTTTTCTTTATCTCTGACGAATTAAATGCATTAGACAGGATGCAAAGCAAAGAAACGCAGTTAAGAAATGATTTTAAACTGAAGTATCAAATGGCTGCAAATTTAAAGCTTTACCGTGAGCAGTTAAGCGAGATGGAAGGGCAATTCTCCGAATTACTCAAAATGTTACCTTCAAAAAACGAAATGCCTGGGTTGTTAGATGATCTCACTTTCGTAGCGACGGATGCAGGTTTAAGAATCAACAGTTTAAATTGGGAAGACCCTGTTCAAAAAGATTTCTACGTCGAGCTGCCAATTAAAATTTCGGTGGTGGGTGATTATCACGAAATTGGTAATATGATCAGTAATATTGCCAAGTTACCTCGTATTGTGAGTTTGCATGACTTTTCGGTTAAAAAAGAAAAGTCTGGGTTACTCCAAATGGAGATTTTCGCAAAAACATACCGTTTTAAAGAAGTTGGAGACAGTGTTTCAAATAAAAAGAAGGGGAAAGGCTAATGCGAGTATTAATAGCTATTTTCCTATTATTTGGGCTCACGGCATGCAGTAATGATCGTTCAGACTTAGAACTTTTTGTCACAACAACAAAAGCTCAACATGTGGCTCATATCCCCCCTTTAAAAGAGGCCCCGAAGTTTGAGCATTATGCCTATCAAGCTGAATTGATACGTAGTCCTTTTGTTCCTCCTTCTAGAGAGCTAACTGAAGAAGTTATCGAGCCCAAGAAAAATTGTTTACAACCCGATTTGAAAAGACGTAAAAGCCGCTTGGAAACATACGCACTCGATAATTTAAAAATGCGCGGCACAATTGCTCAAAACAATAAAGTTTGGGCACTGGTAGAAACTACTGACGGCAGTGTTTATCGGGTTGGCAAGGGTCAGTATTTAGGTTTATACCATGGCAAAGTAACAAGTGTTGCTGAGAACAAAATAGAAATAATTGAATTGGTTCCTGATGGTTCAGGCTGCTGGACTAAAAGAATGAGTAGCATGGAATTAACAGGAAATTAAGAGCATGGATAGAAGAATAATGGAATTTTCAATCATCAAACATATTCGTTTTAAAATGATAAGGGCAGTGAACTTTGCACTTGTACTTTTATCATTTATTGTATTTGCTCCGTCTGCATACAGTGCTAATAAACTACTTGATATTAAATATCATGCTGTTGTTGATCATCAACTTGAAGTTGAATTTATTTTTGAAAATGACATCACTGTACCATTAGTCGATGCAAGTGCGAATCCTGCTCAACTGACGATTTCTTTTGCTGACAGTATATCTTCGGTCAATAAGTCAGAATTCAACATTGAAAAAGTTGGTGTAATTGATTTATCTCTAAATCAAAAAGAGACTACGTTAAATACAATCATCAGTTTAGACAAAATTAGGCCTTATCAAGCAAGAGTAATTGGTAACCGTTATCGATTAACAATCAATGACTCCATTAAACAAGAGTCATCTAACTCGGCGTCTTCATACATTAACAATATTAAAAATATTGATTTCAAGCGTTCACAGACGGGTGGCAGTGAACTGATTGTTGAGTTAAATAACAGTTCAATCGCCTTTAATGTTGAGCAAGTTGGTGCAAAGTTAGAACTTAAGTTCTACAACACCGAGATTGGTGAAGATTTATTGTACATTGTCGATGTTAATGACTTTGATACTCCAATCAAAAGCTTCGAGACATTTAGAGAAGATCTTACCAGCAGAATCTTAGTTGATGTTTCTGGAACGTATAAATACACCTATAACCAAGATGGTAATCAAATAAGGTTACTCGTCGATGAAGAAGAACCTGAAGTAATAGAAAAAAAAGAAAAAGTCTACACTGGGAAAAAATTTACCTTAAACTTCCAAAACATTTCTGTAAGAGCCGTGCTTCAGATTATTGCTGATCAAAACAACTTTAACTTAGTGGTTAGCGATACTGTTGAAGGTGATATTACCATCCGCTTAGACAGCGTACCTTGGGATCAAGCACTGGACTTGATTCTGAGACAAAAGGGGCTAGGTAAGCGTCTCGAAGGCAATGTCTTGATGGTTGCTCCTGCAGAAGAAATGGCAATTAGAGAAAGTAATGAGTTAAAGAATAAAAAAGAAGTAGAGGAGCTTGCCCCTCTTTATTCTGAGTATATTCAAATCAACTATGCAAAAGCAGAAGATCTCGCTAATTTGTTCAAAAGTGATGATTCAAGCCTGCTATCTAAACGTGGCACTGTTGCTGTTGATACAAGAACAAACACTCTACTTGTAAAAGATACCGCTGAAACAATCGAAAATGTGGCTCGCTTAGTCAAAATTCTTGATATTCCGATTAAACAAGTTTTAATTGAAGCTAGAGTTGTGACAGTTCGAGATAATATTGCTGAGGATCTTGGTGTTCGTTGGGGCTTCACTAATCGAGATGGTGACAGTGGAACTACAGGTCGCTTAGATGGCTTATCGAATGTATCTAATGGTGTTGTACCGCCAATAGGTGACAGACTGAATGTCAATCTACCTGCACCTTCTGACGTTAGCCCAACATCGATAGCATTCAGGGTAGCTGACTTTGCTGATGGCACTTTACTTGACTTGGAATTGAGTGCTTTAGAAAAAGAAGATAAAGCTGAGATTGTAGCAAGTCCACGCTTGTTAACTTCAAACCAAACTGCTGGTTATATTTCACAAGGTGTTGAAATTCCGTATGTACAGGCTGCATCAAGTGGTGCAACAACGGTAACCTTTAAACCTGCGGTTCTATCTTTAAAGGTAACGCCACAGATTACGCCTGATAACCGCATCATCTTAGATTTGGAAATCACTCAAGACTCTCGTGGTGAAAACGTACAAACGCCAACAGGTACAGCCGTCTCGATTGATACCCAGCGAATCGGTACTCAAGCGTTAGTAAAAAATGGCGAAACTATCGTATTAGGTGGTATTTTCCAGCAGCAAGTTATCGATAATGTCAATAAAGTACCGTTATTAGGTGATATTCCATATTTAGGCTACTTTTTTAGAAATTCACAGAAAAAAAATGAGCGTCGTGAATTATTAATTTTTGTAACACCAAAAATTGTTACTGAAGAATTATAAAAGTCTATAATTTACATAGAGCTAAGCCAGAGATTAGTCTCTGGCTTTTTGTTTATGGGACACCTGAAAGTGAAAAACTCAGAGACAAATCGTATTTTAATCGCTTTGATGACTTGCCATTTGCACAAGGAAACTGAGATAATCCCGAATCAAGTCTCATTAGAAGAGCAAGGTAAGATATAGGTCGATTTCCAATTGTAAATCGATATAGGCAAACACTTCATAAGATTCAGACGTATAAAAAATGGCTGAAAAACGTAATATTTTTCTGATTGGCCCAATGGGCGCAGGTAAGAGCACAATAGGTCGCCATTTGGCGCAGATGCTTCATTTAGAATTCCACGACTCCGACCAAGAGATTGAAAAGCGCACAGGTGCTGACATTGCTTGGGTATTTGATGTAGAAGGCGAAGACGGCTTCCGTAAGCGTGAAACAACTGTTATTTCTGATTTATCAGAAATGCAGGGCATTGTATTGGCTACCGGTGGTGGTTCAATTCAAAGCAAAGAGATCCGTAACTATTTATCGGCTCGGGGTTTTGTTGTATATCTTGAAACCACGATTGATAAGCAAGTTGCGCGTACTCAACGTGATAAGCGCCGTCCTCTTTTACAAGTTGATGACCCAAGACACGTTCTTGAGACTTTAGCTGAATCTCGTAATCCACTTTACGAAGAAATTGCTGACGTTGTTGTTAAGACTGACGATCAGAGTGCTAAAGTTGTTGCAAACCAAATTATTGAGAAATTAGGTTTTTAATTTCGGGACGTTTTAAAGTATGGAAACCATTGAGGTTAATTTAGGTAAACGCAGTTATAGCATCTATATTCATCAAGGCTTCCTTACTGAACCCTCCACTCTAAATAGCGAGACTTGGTCTCGCTATTTTCATAAAAAACGCTTGTTGATTGTCAGCAATGACACGGTTGCTCTGCTTTATATAGAGCAAGTTAAGGCTTTCTTTAAGCCTGCGTCATCGATTGATTCAGTGATACTGCCTGACGGTGAACAATATAAAACACTTGAGTATCTCAACCATGTCTTCGATAAACTCTTGCAGGATAACTACGGTCGAGATTGCGTTCTCATCGCATTAGGTGGCGGTGTTGTTGGCGATATGACGGGCTTCGCAGCGTCCTGTTATCAACGTGGTGTTGATTTTATTCAAGTACCCACAACGTTACTGGCGCAAGTTGATTCGTCTGTTGGCGGCAAAACTGCAGTAAATCACGTTTTAGGTAAGAACATGCTTGGCGCATTTCATCAGCCTCAAGCTGTGTTTATTGATACTGAATTTCTCAAATCATTACCAACAAGAGAATTTAATGCCGGTATGGCGGAAGTCATTAAATATGGCATTATTTGGGACATCGAGTTTTTTGAATGGCTTGAACAAAATATCGAGCCATTAAAGCAGCTTGAGCCCGCAGCTTTAATTTACGCCATTTCTCGATGCTGTGAAATAAAAGCTGATGTTGTTGCTCAGGATGAAACTGAACGTGGTTGCCGAGCCCTATTAAATTTAGGGCATACTTTCGGTCATGCTATCGAAGCAGAAATGGGTTATGGAAATTGGCTTCATGGTGAGGCTGTTGCTGCTGGAATGGTGCTTGCTGCTGAAACATCGCAACAATTAGGTTGGGTCAGTATTGAAACCGTTCAACGAATCTCTCGATTGATTTCTGCATTCGAATTACCACTTTCGAAACCAGAAGCTATGTCCGCAGATGCGTTTATAAAGCATATGCAGCGAGATAAAAAAGTACTCGATCAAAAAATTCGATTAGTTTTACCAACTCAGATTGGTGAAGCTGTTGTGACATCGGAAGTAAGTCATCAACAGTTAATCGATGTACTAAGCTAGATATATCTCATTTATCGAGAACTCAGGGAAATGACAGAGCCTTTATTGCTACCATCGCAAGAATCACTTGTTGAACGCTTAACTCATAACATCAGTTATGCAGAACAATTGCAGCTCGTTTGTGGTGCAGAAGGCTCAGGTAAATCATTTTTACTGAGATTTCTTAATCGAACGATAAGTGAAGAGCTTTCTGTATTTCTCTCTTGTCCATTACATGCGGATGATGCTGAAATAAGGCGCAAAATCTTATTACCATTACTTGCTGAGCCGGTTTTTGATGATGAAACGTCTCTCACCGATTCGTTAGCCGACTTTGCATCGACACTGAAAAAGCCAATTGTCATTGTTATTGATGATGCTGAGCGATTATCAAATGCATTATGGGCGGAGTTAATTGGCCTGAGTCAATTATCGGTTTCAGGGCAGTTTGTGAGTGTGATTGCTTCAGTCACAGCAGAGTTTGAAGCTCAGCTAAACGAGGCGTTACCAGAGTCTTATCAGGCTTTAATGAGCTCGCTTTATATCGAAACATTAAGCCAGCAAGAGCAAGATGCCCTTTATTACTCGTTGCTTAGCCAAAGTGACGGTTTTGAAAATCACTTAATAGCGAAACCTGATTTTAAGCAAGGCAAGGTGTATCCAAAAGATATTGTTGCGGTATTTGTAAAATCAGCGAATGAACATAATGAAGAAGTAAGCAAGAGAGCGCTTAACATTCGTTTGATTGCTGTCGGTGTTTTATTGATTACGATGGCCTCTCTGGCTTGGATATATCAACAACCGCTTTTGAAAGCAGTTGGGTACAGTGATGATGCAGTTCCTACCTCTGAAGAGACAACAAAACTCCCTCAAACTTTTATTGATTTACCAGTGAAAGACGCTGCTCTAGTCTTCAACGAATTTGAGGATGGCATCACCGCTGACAAAGAAGGCATTAAGACTGATCAGCTGGTACAAGTGGATGTAGTGGGGCAAGTTACGAGTGCTCAAGCAACCTCGCAGCAACCAGAACGACTCGATCAAGTAACTGCTGAAATGTCAGATAAATTCTTAAAGCAAAAGCCCGTTGAATCTAACGATAATCAACAGCCGGAACTTGCTCAAGTTCAGCAAGCAGAAAACAATGTCGAACCTTCTAGTCAAATATTTGAGGATGAAGTTTCTAAAGTTCAGCCTAATCAAGATATTGCTACTACAGTGGAACCTGTAACAGAGCCGCTTGAGTTAGACACTCCGGAGGTCAAAGCGCCAAACCCAGAGAGTTACACTCTTCAAATTGCCACGGTCAGTAAACAGAGATCTTTGAATAATCTACTTAAACAACTTTCTCCGTACTCTGATGTCAGAATAGCCAAACAAAAAAAACGTTGGGTTGTCGTAGTTGGTGAATTTGAGAATTACCAATTAGCGCAAACATTTGAAGCGAAATTAGCTAAAGAAACTGATCTTCCAAAACCATGGATACGCAAGTGGAAAGCCTTAATTAAACTTGAATTGCAAAATCCGAATAAGAGTAGTGAAAATTAGTTTGTATCAACGTACAATTCTTTTTTGTCTTGCTTCACACTGATCCAGTTCATGAATAAGAAAAATAGAGCCTTTTTAAAATGGGCTGGTGGTAAATTCAAACTTGTTGATACATTGAAAACTTATCTTCCTGATGGAGATAGGTTAGTTGAGCCATTTGTTGGCGCAGGCAGTGTTTTTCTGAATACGCATTATTCAAAATACTTATTGTGCGATATTAATCAAGATTTGATAAATCTGTATAAAATCATTCAAAAGCAACCCGAGCTTTACATCAAAGAGTCACGTAAGTTATTTTGCGAAAAGATGAATGCAAAAGAAGCTTATTACGACATTCGCACTCAGTTTAATGCAACAAAAGATCCCTTCGAGCGCAGCATTTACTTTTTGTATATGAACCGTCATGGTTTTAATGGGCTTTGTCGCTATAACCGCAAGGGCGGATTTAATGTTCCTTTTGGCTCTTACAAAAAACCATATTTTCCAGAAATTGAGCTTAATGCCTTTTCTGAAAAAGCCCAAGACGCTGAGTTTAAATGTATTGGCTACGAAAAAGCATTCGAGCAAGCAAAAAGTGGTGATGTAATTTACTGCGACCCTCCATATGCGCCACTTTCGACTACGGCGAGTTTTACTACTTACGTAGGTGCTGGTTTTACGCTTGACGATCAGGCGTTACTTGCGAGAGTTTCACGGCATGTTGCCCGTGATAAAAATATTCCTGTTGTCATCAGTAATCATGATATTCCACTGACGCGTGAACTTTACCATGGTGCACGTTTAGGAAAGATCCAGGTACAACGCAACATCAGTCAGAAAGGCAATGGCAGAAAAAAAGTCGATGAATTGATAGCTCTTTACGATAAAGACTACCATTTTGATGATGAGTAGAAACCTAGCTCGTTACTTGGCTCACAATAAAAACCAATCCTAAAACCAATAAAATTGCCATTACGATGCCCATGACAATGAAGGGAATGGGAGATTCATTCTCACTAAAATCACGATGTCGATTTTTGTCTGATTGAACACCAAAAAAAGCGGCTAATGTGCTGGTAAATAATTGCCAAACTTGTGTGAACATAAATTACTCCGGTGTAATGTCATTGGCATTAGGTTTATCAAAATTGCCACTACGTTTACCGTGAAGTAGTTCAAATAAATCGAAAAAATGAAATTGACTTGAGCCACTTTTCCCTGTTAGCCAAGTACCCCAATTGAGTTCTTTTGTTTGAGACGCACAGCGGTTTTGAGGGTGACTCGCAGGTAACATTGAGTCATAAGTAACGTTTGCACTGCAGGCACAGGCTTGGGTTGCTTCTGAATTCGATAAAGTATTGCTGGTTAAAGTTGCAATAACACTTACCGCTAATGTGCTGGCCAAAATTGTGGTTTTAGACGTGAAACGGGAGGCGCTATTCCGTAGCTGTTGCGAGTTTTTCCATAAATTTTTCATGTCTTACCCTCGATTCCCAATGTACTAATGACGTTTAATTATAACAAATTCGTTTGGATTTTAAACAGAATCTTTAGTTTCAATTTCAATTCGATAAAACACTTTTTTAAATTAATGAGATATCACAACTAGAGCTAAAACCAACAGAGGAGTAAACTACTCAAAAATAATCTAATTGTGTGAGAATGATATGCGTCCATTTCTGATTGCTCCATCCATTTTATCTGCTGATTTTGCTCGCTTAGGTGAAGAAGTTGACAACGTGATTGCCTCAGGCGCTGACGTGGTTCATTTCGATGTCATGGATAACCACTATGTGCCGAATTTAACGATTGGCCCATTGGTTTGTAAAGCGTTACGTGATCATGGTGTAAAAGCAGATATTGATGTGCATTTAATGGTGAAGCCAGTTGATCGTATTATTCCTGATTTTGTCGATGCAGGCGCATCTATTATAACCTTTCATCCAGAAGCATCAGAGCACATCGATCGCAGTCTGCAATTGATAAAAAATGCGGGCTGTAAAGCGGGATTAGTATTTAACCCAGCTACATCACTGCATTATCTCGATCATGTGATGGACAAGCTTGATGTCATTCTACTGATGTCAGTAAACCCAGGCTTCGGTGGTCAATCATTTATTCCGTCGACATTAGATAAATTACGTGAAGTACGTCGCCGTATTGACGAAAGTGGCTACGATATTCGCTTAGAGATCGATGGTGGTGTTAAGGTCGATAACATTGCAGAAATCGCAGAAGCTGGAGCAGATATGTTCGTGGCTGGCTCTGCCATTTTCGGTAAGCCAGATTATAAAGCCGTGATTGATGAAATGCGCAGTGAGCTTGCAAAGGTTGACGCATAATGAGCCGATTCAAAGCCATTGCTTTTGATCTTGATGGAACGCTGGTAGACAGCGTTCCTGACATTCATGCCAGCGTAAATGATATGTTGCTTGAATTGCATCAGCCAGCAGTTTCGCAAGAAATAGTGCGCAGTTGGGTCGGGAATGGCGCGCAAAAGTTGGTTGAACGTGCCCTAGTTAATGCTAATGACACACAACCAACCGTTGAAGAGCTCAGTTCAAGCCTTGAACGGTTTATGCATCATTATGGTCTTCATTTAAACAAGCACAGCGCTTTATATGAAAACGTAAAAAGCACGTTAGAGTCGTTGAAAAAACAGGGCTATCGTTTAGCCATTGTCACTAATAAGCCCTATCGTTTTGTGCCAGATATGCTTGAGTCTTATGGCATTGATGTCTGTTTTGAACTGGTATTAGGTGGTGACAGTTTAGAAAAATGCAAACCTGATCCTCTGCCGTTAAATCACATTATTTCTGAATGGAATTTAGAAAAATCACAACTTTTAATGGTTGGTGATTCTAAAAATGACATTTTTGCAGCGAAATCGGCTGGAGTTGCATCAATTGGCTTGACCTACGGCTATAACTACGGCGAAGATATTGGACTTTGCGGCCCAGACGCCGTTTTTGACCAGTTTAGTGACATTTTAACTTGGGTAAATGCCCAATCTTGATTCAAGGAGCAATAAAGCAGATGACTAAGCCCATCGTACTCAGCGGCGCACAGCCTTCAGGTGAACTGACCATAGGTAATTATATGGGCGCACTACGCCAGTGGGTGGCAATGCAAGACAGTCATGACTGCCTTTATTGTGTTGTAGATCTCCATGCGATTACGGTTAGACAGGATCCTGAAGCATTACGTACTGCTTGCTTAGATACCTTAGCGTTATATCTTGCGTGTGGTGTTGACCCAAAGAAGAGTACGGTATTCATTCAGTCTCATGTGCCACAGCACACTCAACTTGGTTGGGCATTGAACTGTTACACCCAAATGGGTGAGTTGAATCGTATGACTCAGTTCAAAGATAAATCGCAAAAACATGCGAACAACATCAACGTGGGATTGTTCGGTTACCCAGTATTGATGGCCGCAGATATCTTACTTTATCAAGCGAATGAGATTCCAGTAGGGCAAGATCAAAAGCAACATCTTGAATTGACACGTGATATTGCAACTCGTTTCAATAATGCATATGGTGAAACCTTTGTCGTACCTGAGCCATTTATTCCTACGCATGGTGCTAAGGTGATGTCACTGCAAGACCCGACTAAGAAGATGTCTAAGTCTGATGATAATCGTAACAATGTCATTGCCTTACTAGAAGATCCTAAAAAGATCCTTAAGAAGATCAAAAAGGCCGTTACCGATTCAGATGAGCCGCCAAGAATTAAATTTGATGTTGAAAATAAGCCGGGTGTTTCTAACTTATTAAGTTTAATGTCAGGTGCTACAGGGCGTTCAATTGAAGAGCTTGAAAAAGAGTTCGAAGGTAAGATGTACGGCCACCTAAAAGTTGCAACAGGTGAAGCTGTGGTTGCAATGTTAGAGCCTCTACAAGAGCGTTATCGTGAAATACGTGCTGACCAAGCTTATCTTGATAAAGTGATGAAAGAGGGCGCTGAAAAAGCTAAAGCTCGTGCAGAACAAACCATTAAATCAGTGTATGAAAAAATTGGTTTATTAGTTTAATTTTTGATTTCAGGCACTATAAAAAATCCGACTTAAAGGTCGGATTTTTTGCTCATCTTCTAAAGTCGATTTCCCATCAGTTTCGCCTAAACTCAAGCTGGTCATTTCATTTCATCTTTGCTTGTAGATTTGGTTGAAAGATTGACCGTTGGGTTCGGCGAAGTTCGATTTTATTTATCTTTTGAGGGCACGGGAGGTATGTCTGCGCCATTTTGAGACTTCATTTTGTTTATTTAAATGCGCAAGTTGATATGGAGTATTACCATTTTTATCTGGTACATTTATACAGGCTGTAACGACTTCTGTAGGGAGTGTTTTAAGCACATTTAAATAACCTCTTTTAGCTGCAACATGAATAATACTTTGATCTGCATTTTTAAAATTTCTAAAACTCTGAAGTAAGCCCTCAGGTATACAGTTAATTAATAACAGCATAGCTTCTTCACTGGATTTTTCTGCCACATTAAAAAGTAAAAAAATTAGAGTAAACTCTATAGCCATCAACTACACACTTTGAGTTTCCACTTGCTGAAACCAACCGATTACCCTATTTAAACTTGAATCTGATAATAAAATCTTTATATGTTTTATCACATCTATTGCATTTAATTTATGTTTCACTCGTTTGTGATTGAGGTCGACTTTTCGCTTCTTCTGTGATCACTTGGATATCTTTTAGTTCGTATTGTTCCGTTGCTCCCTCAGCTTGGAGTTTCATGTTTTCATTAAACTCACAGCTCTCAGTAGGGTTGTTAAGCTTGATAATATAGTCTTTAACTCTTTGGCACTTACAATTCGTTGCAAGAGAGACCAAAGTTTCACCACGGATATTTGTTCTTGAAGATTGCAAGTCACTTACGATGCATCTGTGAATATTTGGATATTTTAAAATACTAGGATCTACTCCTTTACGGACGAGAATGAATGCAACTGAGTCACCGTCATTATTCGTATCATTAGGAAAAACAAATTCTAGTGGCAATTTTTTGCATGCAGCCGTAAGCCTGATGCCATCAGCGTGCTTAAGTAGAATGTTCATTGATTGAGATATCGGTGGTTCTGATTCGACTCCTCCGCTGACTTCTGGTGGTAACCCAGCTAATAGCTCTCCAAGGATAAGTTGCCATTCACCCTTAGCTACATGTTTTAATGCCTCTGTCGCAACTTCAGCAGGGATGTGTTTATCTGTAATACAATCAGTAAAAACCTTTAAACAATCTATCTTTAGCTCAGGTGTAATTCTCTCAGTGACGATCTGTTTCATTAAATCACTTAATTTATATTGCAGATTTGCATCGACGCCATCTTTAACGACTTGAGCAAGTAACATATGAAGAATATCTGCCTTGCCATGGACACACGCCATTTCAAGTGGTGACTTATGTTTATCATTAATGGTTTTTAGAGGGGTGGCACCTGCCGCTATTAATTTTTCTACAGCAATCTTATTATTACAAGCAACGGCTAACTGTAATGGGGACATATTATTTTTTAAACAATGATTAAGATTAATACCGTTTGCGAGTAGTTCATCTAATTTCTTGTCACCTTTAGATTCAATCGCTACTTCGAGTTTTACTTTACAATTTAGAGCATTTTTTAAACGCTCTAATTGTTTTTTATGAGGTGGTATTTTATCTTGAGTTTCGTATATTTTTGGGGCTGCAATATCACAATAACCTCCATCTTCGTCAAAAGAATCTTGTTCCTGCAACTGACCCTCTCTAATCACTGCTTTTATTTCTAAATCATTATCATCAGATGGAATACTGGTACTTTTGCCGTCAGGACCTTTATATTCTTGGCGCACGTAGCTTCCTAACCTTGAAAATATACTTGAATTAGAACCAGTAAATATATCAAAGAAGGACTGGGTAGATTCGAAAAAAAACTCAGTTTCACTTTTTGAGACGGTGTATTCAGCTAGCCTATACTGTTTCGTGTCTGGATGAATGAATTCGACGGTAAGTTTAGGGGCAGGACCACCAGCTAAATGAGGTTGTAGTGCTGTGTCCAATGTATCAGCAACCTTTGTAACCCAGCTGCAATTTGTTGCACCTGTTGAATTACTAAGGTAAGCATGTGCTTGGATTGGGTCAGTAACTTTTTCAGCCATAAACAAAGCGTTAACTTGATGGGAATAAACAAATTATAAGTTAGCGCTTCGCTTGGTGAGATTAAAGCTGAGTTAAAAATCGTTTATGCGGTAATAAGTTAGTCTTTTGTTAGCTCAAACACTTTGATGACTTTTCTTACACCAGAAGTGTGGCGTGCTACATCGACAGCGATATCAGCTTGGTTTTCTGCAATTAAGCCTAGTAAAAATACTTCACCATTCTCAGTTACGACTTTAATACGAGTGATATCAAGGCCATCTTGATTCAGCATACGGCCTTTGACTTTGGTCGTGATCCAGGTGTCATTGCTGCGTGTAGTGAAACCTGTTGGGCTGCCAATTCGTATTTGGTTATAAATTTTATCGCCAAGCTTTAACTCTGAAATGATCTGAATGGCTTTATCTCTGAGTTGAGAATTTGGGGATTGACCCACTACAAGAATTTTTTTGTTAACCGTAACAACTCGAATATGAGTGTGCTCTTTGATGTCTTTGTGTTTGTCGAGCTCAGCTGCAATTTTAAAATCAGCATTAGTATCATCAAGCTGAGTTTTAAGGCTGCGCTCGTCATTGAGCATGACTGCGCCACCTACAGCACCTGCAACAATCAAGCCTGCACATCCCTGAAGCATTAATAAACTGGTTAAAAGCGTGATTGTTGCAAGTTTTCTCATTGTTCGTCCTGTGGGAATAACGTCTTATCGATGTTGTCGCATAAGCAGTGAATTGCCAATAAATGCACTTCTTGAATACGCGCAGTAATACCAGATGGAACACGGATTTCAACGTCATTTGGTCCCATTAAACCTGCCATTGCACCGCCATCTTTACCGGTTAAAGCTACAATGGTCATATCACGGCTTAATGCAGCTTCCATCGCTTTAATTACGTTGCCAGAGTTACCACTGGTGGAGATGGCTAAAAGAATATCGCCTGGTTGACCTAACGCTAAAATTTGCTTTGAGAATACTTCGTCATAGCTGTAGTCGTTCGCAATAGCAGTAAGCGTTGAAGTATCTGTCGTTAATGCAATTGCAGGCAACGGCGGACGCTCGATTTCATAGCGATTTAATAATTCAGCTGAGAAATGTTGCGCATCGCCAGCACTGCCACCGTTACCACACGCTAGGATCTTGTTGCCGTTTAATAAGCAGTTCACCATCATTTGTGCAGCGTGCTCGATTGATTCTGGTAGCGCTTCCGCTGCATCGATTTTGGTTTGAATTGATTCAGTAAAACTGTCTTTAATACGGTCTAACATGGATACATCCTTAAAAACTAAATTAACGCTATATTATCAAAGGAAACTTTAAAATGCGCCTTTAATCCATTGAATGTGACTGCCATCAATAGCAACGACATCAAATCGACACGGAGCTTGGATTCGTTTCAGTTGCAGATAATGTGCAGTCGCTTTACGTATTCGTTGCACCTGTTTGGCTGAAACGGCACTTACAGCGCCACCAAAATTAGGGTTACTTCGGTATTTTACCTCAACAAATACCCAATATTTCTGTTGGCGCATTACAAGGTCAAGCTCACCAAAAGGAAAGCGAACATTTTGCTCGACAAAGGTGAGCCCTTGTTGCTCTAAATATTGTTTGGCTTGCAGCTCTCCTTGCTGACCTTTGTTCATAGTGGCAGTAAATATCCTCTGCGGTATTTACCCCACTGCAATTGACGATCAATAACACCTTGTTCATTGACGGAAAGTAAACCGCTATCACCTTTATAATGGAACCCCGGGAAAGCGCGCATTTGAGCCAGTTTACCCACTAACTCTAATGCATCAACGCCCATCGCATATAAGCGTTGTTGGCCGTTATTCCATGTTGGCCAAAGCTTATCGACGGTACGATTATCTGGTGTGTTTTGCATAAGCCATGGGGCTTCACTGATGGTTACGCCATCATATTCTGTTTTTGAACGACGAATATCACCGTTTGGACGACTTCGGCTGGTGGTATACAGCGGAACCGGTTTAGTAAATACACTGAAGTTCACATCAATAAAAGGTTTTAATAGCGGTAAATCACGAGCACTGGCAATCATGTAAATCGCATCAATATCACGTCGAGAACGAAAATCCGCTTTCAATTTGCGGCCGACAACCGCTTTCATTTTCGCAATGCGAGCTTTACTGTCTGCTACACCCATTGCTTGTTGAACGGTGACTTTCATTTTATCGCCACTGTCATAAAAATGAACTTCGGCAGGTTGTTCTGTTAAACGTTGCCATTCTTCGTTGAACGCAGATGCCATTCGGTGACCAATATTATTATTGCTGGCAAAGATCAGTGGTGTTTTTATATTCGAACGAAACATGTGCATCGCCGCATCTACAGCTTCTTGCTGCGGCGATAATGAAAAGTAATACTGATTTTCATTCGGCGTAAATTGCTCAACTTGATTCAAATAAAGTTGAGGAACGGAGCTCGGATTTTGCGCTTGGTATTGTTTTAACTTGTTCAGGTTGCCTGGCAGCAGTGGGCCAATAACAAACTCAGCGCCTTCAGTTAACGCCTTTTGATAAGCTGCTACTGGATCTGTGGCCGTATCATAAAACTCAAGCTGCACATTTCCTTCAGGTTCTTTGAGATAACGGCTTAAAATCCCGACTCTTACTGGGTTGGCAATCTCACCTTTATCACCAGACAGTGGAAGCAACACAGCAATTTTCTTTGGCGTATAGGGTTGCGTATTCAGCGCTTTTTCTAGGTCAGAAGGCAGTTTTAATGCTGCAGGATGACTTTTGTGTTGGCGTTGCCAACGTCCTAAGTAGCTGATCAATTGATTCGGATCGGCGCCATAATGTTTGGCGATATAAGCGAGCTGTAACCAACCTGCATTTAATGGTTCAATGGCATTTTGCGCCAACTCAGCAAGTTGGTCTTGTGGGATTGGCCTCAATAAACGCCAAATATTATCGTTTACTTGATTGGCTTCTTGAGGATCAACAAATTTGCTCAATAAGCTCAATTCTGCAATTTGCTTGAGTGGCTGTTGTAGCTGTTCATATAACCACGCACGGGTTTGGTAATAGTTGTGCCACTGCCAAGTTGGTAGCTGCCATTGAGAAGTGTATTTAAGCTGACTTAATGCTTCGCCGTATTGCTTGCGTTTTAAAAGTACCTTAGCGGACAAGTAACGATACTGGGCTTGGATTGTCGGCGATGCACTTAAGTTTTGAGACAAACGCTGTAAAATTTCTTCAGCGGCTTCCGTCTGATTATCATTCAAGTGTGCTTTAACGGAGAGCAACAACAGCTTGTCTTTTTGTTGTTTAGAGTTGGTGTCGTTGGCCTGCTTCAAATAGCTTTGTGCGGAAAGCGTTGCAGCTTCCATTGAAACCGGTTGGTTCGAGCTCGGTCTATTTGGCGTCGAGTTACAAGCAAATAATAGGAAGCTGCTTAACAAGATTGGGGTAAACTTTTTCAACGTTTTGCTTTTCAACACAGATTCACTCTCTGTTATTTCATACCATTCGTACCAATTACCTATCTTATAAATTCAACATTTTCATTGTCACTTCTGCGTTGCAATTACTCACCATGGCTACGGCCATGATTCGCAATTGCGCCTTGCACTGACTTCGAAAATGTTCCCTAATAAACTAGTTAATCGGTGTGAATGGTATTAGAATTCAGTTTTTGCAGCTTTTACACTGTCTCAATTGCAGATAGTTTAACCTGCTCTTATCTTTGGCGAAAGTCTGTTATTCGTATTATTGAGGACTCCATGGAACACGCAGTAGCGCTTTATATCGTGCCGACACCTATCGGCAACCTTGAAGATCTAACCCCAAGGGCGCTTGAGGTTCTCAATCAAGTGAGCTTAATCGCATGTGAGGATACTCGTCATAGCGGTAAATTATTGAAGCACTTTGGTGTGAGCACTAAAACTATCGCCATTCATGATCATAATGAGCGAGATCGTGCTGCAGGTGTTGTCGAAAAACTAAAGAATGGCGGTTCAATTGCGTTAATCTCAGATGCTGGTACACCGTTAATTTCAGACCCTGGCTATCATTTGGTTAACTATGTGCGTGAAGCGGGATTTGATGTCATTCCTTTGCCGGGCGCCTGTGCTGCAATTACTGCATTGAGTGGCTCGGGGTTACCATCGGATCGCTTTTCGTTCGAAGGTTTTTTACCTGCGAAAGAGAAGGGCAGAACAGATAAGCTTAAGGCATTAGTCAATGACCCTCGTACGCTAATTTTTTACGAATCACCACATCGTATTATCCAAAGCTTACAGTCGATGTTGACTAGCTTTGGTGCTGACCGTCAAATGGTCATGGCACGTGAACTTACCAAAACGTTTGAGACTTTTTTATCTGGAACGGTAGAAGAAGTACTGAACAAAGTTGAGTCTGACTCAAATCAGCAACGCGGTGAAATGGTACTGATGATTCATGGTGCAGAAACTGCGGTTCAAGATGCTTTACCTGCTGAATCTATCGAAACCCTGAAAATTCTTTGCACTGAATTGCCATTAAAGAAAGCATCAGCTTTAACCGCACAAATTCATGGTTTGAAGAAAAATGCGCTCTATAAGCATGGTTTAGAACTCGGCTTATAATTCTTTATTTTTCATTCTACATTTGAAACGTATGCACCCATTTGCTGCATACGTTTCAATTTAACGCACAGCCGTTTCAGGCCTTGAAAAGTGCGCTTTCAAATAATCGATCAGTAGACGTATTTTTTTAGAATCCGCATTTCCGGGGGGAAACACACCAAAGACCTTAATGTCTCTCATGGTGTAATCGTCTAATACTGATACCAGTGTACCGTTTTCAATTTTAGGTTTGGCATCATAAACGGGAATACGAGCAAGCCCATGCCCACCCTCAACAAATGCGGTTCTTGCCGAAGCATTATTGGTTTGAATTGTGCCGTTCATTTCAATGCTAAATGAACGACTGCCTTTGGTTAACTCAAGCGCTGATGACGTTAGCTTATAGACTACCCATTGATGCTGATTTAAGTCCGTTGGGTGTTTAGGGAAACCAAACTTTTTAAAGTAAGAGGGTGAACCACATAAGCAGGTTTTAAGCGTCGACAGCTGAGTGGCTTGTAAACCTGAATCTGCCAGTGGTGCGCCACGTATTGCCAGATCAATGCCTTCTTTCATGATATTGACGACTTCATCGGTCAACATGACGTCGAGTTCAATTTTAGGGTAAAGACTTCTAAAATCATTAAGCGCAGGAACAATGGTTTGTAATCCGATGTTCACTGGGCAGGTGATCTTAATCAAGCCAACAGGTTCGTGTTTCAGGTTTTCGATTTGTTGATTCGCAGCAGACGCTTGCTCGGCAATCGTTCGGCAGTATTGATAATAATCGTTTCCGGCTTCGGTGAGCGATAAAGTGCGAGTGGAGCGATTCAGTAACTTGATGCCTAACTGGGTCTCAAGCTTTTTAATGTGGTAACTGACCACCGCCCTCGATAACCCGATGTGTTTGGCTGCACCACTTAGCGTGCCTTGTTCAATGACGTGTGAAAACACCACCATACTTTTCAGTTGCTCAAAAGAAATATTCACCGATCATCTCCAACGTTCTCATCGCTTCATTGTATTAAATTTTGATACAAAGATATCGATTTTATCTGCATTATCCTTATTAATATACTGCTGTAGACTGTCTGACAAATAATTACTTCAAATGATTAGAGGTCAATATGAGTGCAAAGAAAGTATTAATGGTATTAACGTCACACGATACTTTAGGTAATAGCGGAGAAAAAACAGGATTTTGGATTGAAGAGTTTGCCTCTCCTTATTACACATTCATTGATGCAGGCTTTCAAGTAACACTTGCTTCTCCGGCTGGTGGTCAAGCGCCTATTGACCCTAAAAGTGAATTAGAAGATTTTCAAACAGTGTCAACGCATCGATTTGATGAAGACAAAACAGCACAACAAGCGGTGATGAATACCCATGTGCTATCGACGATCGATCAACAACAATTCGATGCTGTTTTTTATCCGGGTGGTCATGGGCCATTATGGGATCTGACTGAGAATCAAACGTCCATTGAATTAATCGAGCAGTTTTTAGCAGCACAAAAACCAGTAGCCGCGGTTTGTCATGCAACCGCAGCGTTATTAAACGTGAAAGACGCAAGCGGTGAGTTCGCCATTAAAGGTAAAGCGGTTTCTGGTTTCACAAACACTGAAGAAGCAGCGGTTCAGCTTACTGATATCGTGCCATTTTTGCTGGAAGATGAACTGGTAAAACGAGGCGCTGATTATCAAAAGGTAGAGGATTGGAGTGCGTTAGCAGTACAAGATGGGCTGATCATTTCAGGTCAAAACCCAGCGAGCTCAGAGTTAGTGGCGAAAAAATTAGTTCAACAAATTATTAGGTAAGTACCTGAAGATAAATTTCTTAAGATTTTATCGTGCCCATATTCAGCACTCTACAGCGTTGCAACTCCTTGCCATAGTTACGGCTATGACTCGTCATTGCGCCTTGTATTTCGCTAAATCTGAACACGATAATTTTCAAAGAACTTATCGTCAGGTACTCAATTGAGGATATCACTTTGTTAAATTTCACATTTCAAAATCCAACTAAAATCCATTTCGGTGAAGATCAAATCAAGATGATCGCAACTGAGATCCCTGCAAATGCAAAAGTACTGCTTGTGTATGGTGGTGGCTCAATAAAACAAAATGGTGTGTACGATCAAGTAGTAAAAGCACTGTCTGAACACACGTGGTTTGAATTCTCTGGTATTGAGCCAAACCCAAAATACGACACGCTAATGAAAGCGCAGCAGTTGATTAAGCAACATGATGTGGATTACCTATTAGCTGTGGGTGGTGGTTCCGTGGTTGATGGCTGTAAGTTCATTGCCGCTGCAGCATTATTTAACGGTGACGATCCGTGGGATATTCTAGCAAAACAAACGCCTATCACTGATGCATTGCCAATGGGTGCAGTACTCACACTTCCTGCAACAGGTTCTGAAAGTAATGGTAACTCAGTTGTGACTCGTGACGGTCACAAACTGCCATTCTCAAGCCCGATTGTGCGCCCTCAATTCGCAGTATTGGATCCAAAGGTGACGTTATCGCTGTCTGATCGCCAAATCAGTAACGGTGTTATCGACGCATTTGTTCACACCATTGAGCAATACCTGACTTACAGTGTTAATGCGAAAGTACAAGACCGATTTGCAGAAGGGTTACTACAAACCTTAATCGAAGAAGGGCCTAAAGCGCTTGTTGCAGAAAGCAAAGAAGACTTAGACGTTCGTGCTAACATCATGTGGTCAGCCACCATGGCCTTGAACGGACTTATCGGGGCTGGTGTGCCACAGGATTGGTCAACGCACATGATTGGGCACGAGTTAACGGGTGGCTTTGGCATTGATCACGCACGAACCTTGTCTATCGTGTTACCAGCGGTTATGAAAGTGAAGCGCCAAGAAAAGCGTGAAAAACTGGTTCAGTATGCTGAGCGTGTATGGCAACTTACCGATGAAGATGAAACCGTAAAAATTGATAAAGCCATCGCAAAAACAGAAGCATTCTTTAAACAAATGGACGTACCGACACGACTTTCAGACGTGAACATCAGTGAAAAAGACATTGATGATTTAGTGAGTATGCTAGAGCAGCACGGAATGGTCGCACTGGGTGAACACAGCGACATTACTTTAGCCGTCAGCAAGCAGATTTTAGAGCAAGCTCTATAACCTTAGACGACATTAAATTGCGCAAAGTATTCTGAATTGGAGTGCTTTGCGATTCTTGTTTTCTCAATATCTAAATCGAGATCTTCATGATAACAGTCCATCATTTAAATCAGTCTCGCTCTAAACGTGTTTTATGGTTACTGGAAGAGTTGAATCTTCCTTATCAATTAGTGAACCATCAACGTGATCCAATTACTCAATTAGCACCAGACAGCTTAAAAGCCATTCATCCGTTGGCGAAAGCGCCAGTCATTGTTGACGGTGATATTACCTTGTGTGAATCAGGTGCCATTATGGAGTACATTTTAAATCAAAATGAACGTGGGTCACTTCGTCCTCAAGCGAACTCAGCTGAATATTATGCGTATTTAGAATGGCTGCACTTTGCAGAAGGTTCTCTTAGTTTACCCGTCATTTCCACTTTGTTTATGCAAATGGAAACACGGGACGGCAGCCAAGCCATGGATCACTATATTGGCAAAGAAGTCGCGCTAGACTTCGGTTATATCGAAGCCACGTTAGAGAACAACCCTTTCTTTGCAGGCGAAAGCTTCACCGCAGCAGACATCATGATGACGTTTACATTAGAAGTCGCACATCGATTAGGTTTACTGGAAAACCGCCCGAATACTCTGGCTTATCTTGAGCTAGTACAGAGTCGAGAAGCTTATAAAAAAGCAGCGAGTTTTGGGTGAGTCGGTTTGTTTAAGATTAACTTTTTGCATCTTAGGTTTTTTGATCTTTCGTGATTGTTTTTGCAGCGAAAAACTGGTTATTTTATGCAAGGCAGCGCTTGTGCGGTTTGGTGATTACCGACATATAAATCTGTCGTTACTTCGTTTCCAAATAAACAAGCGATAACGTAGCACTTTTTATTTTGAAATAGCGACCAATTTTCGCTTTCTCTTTTACTTGAAGGACGGTGCTCATAATCTTCCTCTTGTGTTGTGGTAACTAAAGGGTAGTTGAGTTACTGTCCTTCATAGTTTTTAGTGTCGTCGGGTGATAGAGATTTATATCCAACTACTGCTATTTCTAAATATGCTTTATTTTTGGCTTAAGAAACTTTCTGATAAGCCTTTTCTATCAAGCTTTTAAACATCGTTTAATGATTTTAAGAACCAGTCTATGATTTTGGGATAGTTCCTTAAGAAAAGAACTGGAGGGAGAATGCCTTTATAATTACTCAACCAGATTTACTTTGATTAAGTTAAATTAATAATAAAGCTAACTCTAGTCAATGTGACCTACTTTATAATACACGAGTGTCAATTTACTAATTGCTGCCTCTACGATGCCTGCTTCTACGCCACCTTCATCAATGCTCCCTGTGGGACGCTATGATATTCAATGGGATAGTGGGAGGCGTGAGATACAATTGTGGAAACAACAAAAAATTAAAGACGACATTGTTCTAGGTGGTAATTGGCAAAAAGTGGTGTTTAGTTTCTCTGATGAGAAATGCGCTCCATCAAAAAGATCTTACGAACGATGTTTTGAAGTTAAAAAAGTAAAAATGCCAGATGGTCGTCAAAGCTTCCTTATCCGTGAATCGAGCCGAGTCAAACGTCTGTTACCAGACTTCCTATTTAAATCTAAATATAGAATTGCACTTGATAATGATTTTGATGTTGACTGCGAAAGCCAACCAGTAGCTCAAACTCATAATGAAACAGTAGATAAGGTAAAAGCGCTAACCTGTTGCATTCCAGAAGCGAAATGGAATAAAGGCATCGATACAGAATGTGCTGATATTGGAGCGGCTCGACGCGATACAGAATTTAGAACCGTTAAAGGTAATAAAACAGATAAAGTTACTACCCTTGATTTTGATACTCAGTGCAATCCAGATTTGTTAGCGAAATGTCGAGTGAGTGATATTCACACCTCAATCCAGGTTCCTATTGCAATCAGAAAGCCTGAATGTAGACGATTAAGAATGGAAGCTGTGATGAGTGTGGCTGATATTGGGGGAGCCGTTAATGTTTCAAAACCCATTTTTGTATTTGATATTGATGAAACATTGGTGCAAAAAACAAAACACTCGAATGGTATTAAGAGTTCTGAAGCGGTTGAGAAAAATATTAATACTCATTTAGCTAATTTAAAAAAAAGATTTCCTAATGCTCATATTATTGCCGTCTCACACGGAAAAGGAGCTAAGGAAAAGCTGAATTTTGCGAATATCAAAGATATTTTTAATGCCATATACACGCCGGAAAATGCAAGTTCAGAGCCTGGAGTAAAGTTTGATAAAAGCAAGGTCATAAAACAGTATATGCGAGAACAAAGATTGCAAAATAGTTATGTGGTGTTTATTGATGACAGTATTGAAAATCATCAAAAAGTTGCAAATGGATTTAACGGAAAGCGTGTGCAGCATTTTTTATTTTTGGGCGCAACAGACGATAAAACAAAAGTATTAAGAGATGGGTATGATTCAAATTCTCAGTTGTTTGATGAAGATGAACATGCTCTGTTTTGTTATAACCTTCATAAGGCTTTAGAGGAAATACAAAAAAAATTAGCAATCAAACAAAAGCGGATGGCCTTTAAAAGAGACTATGCAGCCTTTTCAAAAGGGAGATAATAGAGCCAGTCAAGTCAAGACTCATATGTATAAGTACAGGCAATGGTGTGTGCGACATGGGAACAACTCATAGTAAGAGTATATCAGCATGATGTGCAACGGCACGATCTAAAGTATTCTTATAACTTTATCCATCCTTATTCTCTTTTGAAAACTCATCAATGAACTTATTGCTTGCTTAAGCGATTCAAGTCTTAAAGCAGGTGATTTTTTTATAAAAGAAGTCAACTTTACAATTTAGATCCCACAAGATTTGAATTTCTTCTCTATAGAATATAATCTGTTTTTAATTGTGTGACTAATAGTCACAAAATGACTTTGAGTCACAAAATGACAGAAATTGAATTAACTCGTAAACAAAAAGCATTTGCTCAACGAGAGCAAGACATCATTGATGCTGCCCTTATTCTGCTTAGTGGTGATGATTGGCAGTCCACTACAGTCGAGCAAATTGCTAAAAAGGCTGAAATTGGAAAAGGCACTGTTTATAAGCATTTTGCATCAAAAGAAGAGATCTATGCACAGATCACTTTGGATCATTGTAAAGTCCCATTAGCCCTCATGAGACAAGTAAATTATGAGAGTGGCATTTTGTCGGGCTTGCAAAAAATCATTGAAGCATCATTGTTTAACGCAGTGAATAACCCCGTATCAGCCAAGATCACTCACTATTGCCACAGTTCTGATTTTAAAAATCGACTGACAAATAAATACGCCACAGCGTTTGAAGAGTTTGATCAAGAGTGCGATCAAATGATCGTCAAGCTGTTGCAAGCAGGTATAGACAAGGGTGAGCTGCCTAAGCAACCTATTGAAGAACTCGTCATTGCCATGCATACCTGTTTTCACGGTGTATTAGCCATGGTGTGGGATGGTCACATCAAAGAGTTTAACAACGTAAAACAAGACGATTTTATACGCATTACTACTCGATTCATGATTGCAGGTGCGTTGGGGTATCAAAAATAGGTAGTCGCTTCACGTTTAAAAAATAACGGAATTAACAAATTATAACTGGGACTCAGATGTTTAAATCGAAAAAAAGCTCATTGATCATAGCTTCAATTCTCGCTGTGGGTGCCTTAACTTGGCTCGCCACAGGCAACATTGCTGGTAGTCAGTCATCGGTGTCGGCGAAAGCTGAGAATACCAACACTAAAATCCCTGATTTATTTAAAGTTCAAGTGGCTGAGTTTATCGCAGCGCCATTAGTGAACAGCATTCATTTACAAGGGCAAATCGAAGCATACCGCCGCATTCAAATTAAATCAGAAACCAGCGGGCTGGTGGAAGAAAAACTGGCAAAGAAAGGCGACGTACTCAAAAAGGGCGAGCAATTGCTGCAAATTCAGTTGAATCATAAATTGCTTGAACTTGATTATGCCAAAGCTCAGTTATTGGCAAGAGAAGCCGATCTTGAAGCCAGCCAGCGTTTGATGAAATCAAAAATGGTGTCGTCGAATCAACATAAACAAACTCAAGCGGAACTCGCACAAGCCAAAGCACGGGTAAAGCAGCTTAATATTGATATTCAACATACTAAAATCACTGCCGCTTTTGACGGTGTGCTTAATGACATTCAAGTCGATAAAGGTGACTATTTATCGGCAGGCGATCCGATTGCAACATTGGTGGATAACACCAGTTTGATTATCACTGCCAACGTACCGCAAGCCTTAGTTCATAAATTACATTTAGGGTTGCCAATAAAAGCGGAATTGATTGGTGGTCGAGTGTTAAAAGGCGAGCTGACCTTTATCTCTAACGATGCCGACCCACAAACTCGAACTTTCAGAGTTGAGTCTCGTATTAACAACCTAAAAAACATGCCTGCGTTTGGTCAAAGTGCATCGATTACGCTGGATGTTGATCCTGAACTCGCTCATCAATTGCCGAATTCATTATTGGATCTTTCAACCGAAGGTACGCTGCAAGTTAAGGCGGTGGATGACAATGACATGGTGATCAATATGCCTGTCGAAATCATCCGTTCGCAAAACGCAGGCACGTTTGTGAATGGGTTACCAAAATCCGTTCGGTTAATCACGGTTGGTCAAGGTTTCGTTAAAGCGGGACAAGTGGTGATCCCAGAGCTTGAAGCAGCAAGCGGGGAATAATCGCAATGAATACAATTATTAATTGGGCGATGAACCACGCCCGAGCTGTGATGGTGTTCCTTGCCTTCATTTTATTGAGCGGGCTGGTGGCGTATAACTCCATTCCTCGTGAATCACAGCCTGATATTGCCATCCCTATTATTTATGTGTCGATGTCGCACGAAGGGATCTCGTCCTCAGATGCAGAGCGCTTACTCATTCGGCCGATGGAAAAAGAGCTGCGTACCATTGAGGGCGTAAAAGAAATGACCGCCGTGGCTTCGGAAGGTCATGCCTCTGTGCAACTTGAATTTGATGCGGGTTTTGATGGTGATAAAGCGCTGTTAGATGTGCGTGAAAAAGTTGACCGTGCTAAAGCGAAACTGCCTCAAGGTGGTGAAGAGCCAGAGGTGCATGAGGTGAACGTTGCGCTGTTCCCGATCCTGTCGTTGAGTCTTTCTGGCCCCATTCCTGAGCGTCAGCTGTTGAGAATGGCTCGTGATTTAAAAGACGAAATTGAAGCCCTGCCAGAAGTGCTTGAAGTCGATATTGGCGGTGATAGAGAAGAAGTCTTAGAAGTTATTGTTGACCCTCTGATCTTAGAAACGTACCAAATCGATTTTCAAACGGTTGTGAATAGCATCAGTCGTAATAACCAATTGGTGGCTGCAGGCGCACTGGATAATGGTGACGGGCGCATGGTCGTTAAAGTGCCGGGTGTTATCGAAAATATCGATGACATGTTGTCATTGCCGATAAAAACTGTGGGTCGTACCGTGGTGACGTTTGGTGATGTCGCCAGTGTTCGCAGAACCTTTAAAGATGCACCCAGTTTTGCCCGAGTGAATGGTCAAAGTGCGATTTCACTTGAAGTCTCTAAGCGTGTTGGTTCAAACATCATCAGTACCATCGAGCAAGTGAAAGCCATTGTGGCACAACGCCAAACAATTTGGCCGCAAAGCGTGCAACTGGATTACATTCTTGATCAATCTGGTCAAATTGAAACCATGCTGGCGGATTTACAGAACAACGTGGTCAGTGCGATTATCATGGTGATGATCGTAATCGTAGCCGCATTAGGTATTCGTTCATCATTGCTCGTTGGTCTTGCGATCCCAGCTTCATTTTTAGCTGGGATTTTAGTGATTTATTGGATCGGTTTTACACTCAACATTGTAGTGTTATTCAGCCTCATTTTAGTGGTTGGTATGTTGGTGGATGGCGCCATTGTGGTGACGGAGCTTGCCAACCGATACGCCACTGAGGGCTTAAGTTCTAAACAAGCCTTTGGTCTGGCGGCTAAGCGTATGAGCTGGCCAATTATCGCATCAACAGCAACAACATTAGCGGTATTCGTGCCGTTAGTGGGGTGGCCGGGAACGGTCGGTGAGTTCATGAAGTTCTTACCGATAACGGTGATGATTTGTTTGCTGGCGTCATTGCTGGTGGCTTTGGTGTTTTTGCCAGTATTGGGCGCCGTACTAGGCGGAAGTAAAGGTAATAAACAAGAACAAGACATTAATCAGTCAGACATTGAAGCAACCACGATTAAGCAAAATACGTGGTATTCAAGAACGCTCAAGCTTGGTTTATCTCACCCTGCAAAAGTACTGGGGCTTGCAATGATGACCATCATTTTGAGCTACATCAGTTATTTTTCTTTCGGCTTAGGTACGGAGTTCTTCCCCGAAGTGGAACCTGAAACAGCACAAGTGTTGGTGCATGCCCGTGGCGATCTATCCGTTTATGAAAAAGACGCTTTGCTTAAAAAAGTGGAAGACCGTTTACAGGGGATGAGTGAGCTTAAATCTCTATACGCTCGTTCATTCAACAAACCAGACAATAAGTTTGCCACCGATGTAGTTGGTGCCATTCAATTTGAATTTGTCGATTGGAAACAACGCCGAAAGGCATCGAGTATTTTGGCGCAAATGGAACAAATGACGGCTGACATAGCTGGGGTGAAACTTGAGTTCCGTGGTCAAGAAAATGGCCCAACACAAGGTAAGCCGATTCAACTGCAAGTGAGTGGTATTAGCCAAGATAATATTTACCAAGTGGTGTCTGAAATTCGCAGAACTATGGATTCGCTTGGTGGGTTTAAAGATGCCGAGGACAACCGTCCGTTACCGGGTATTGATTGGCAAGTGAAAATTAACCGAGAAGCCGCCGCTCAGTATGGTGCCGACGTGACGCTGATTGGCAGTGCGATTCAAATGATGACACGTGGTTATAAAGTCACAGAATATCGCCCAGATGATGCAATTGAAGAAGTCGACATTGTGATTCGATTTCCACAGCAACAGCGGCATTTAGATGAGTTTGTAAACTTTAACCTGCAAACTCCGAATGGGCCTGTACCGCTATCGAACTTTGTTACGCTTACACCTGTAGCGAAAACGGGCACCATTAATCGTGTGGATGCCAAGCGGGTGATTACGGTTCAAGCAGATGCGGCGGAAGGGTACTTAGTCAGTGAACGTTTAGAAGCATTGCAAGCAGAAATGGCGACTAAAACCTTTCCGTTAGATGTGCGTGTTGCCGCTAAAGGTGACTCAAAAGAGCAGCAAGAAACGGGCATGTTCCTGATGACGGCATTCTTAATCGCCATTTTTGCGATGCTGATGATTTTATTGGTTCAATTTAACAGTTTTTACCAAAGCTTCTTGGTACTGAGTGCCATTGTGTTCTCAACGTCTGGTGTATTGCTGGGATTATTGATTGCTCAACAACCATTTGGTGTAGTGATGGTCGGGTTAGGTATTGTCGCCTTGGCGGGGATTGTGGTGAACAACAATATTGTATTGATTGACACCTACAATTCATTACGTAAATCAGGGCATCGAGCTTTTGATGCAGCGTTGATTACGGGGCAATTACGTTTCCGTCCTGTACTGCTGACAGCGGGCACAACTGTATTAGGGCTGATACCTATGGTGATGTCGATGAACATTGATTTTGTAAATCGTGAAGTGGCGTTTGGTGCACCATCAACACAGTGGTGGACGCAACTTTCTAGTGCCATTGCTGGTGGTTTAGGTTTTGCTACTGTGCTGACATTATTTCTGACACCATGCTTGTTGGTGTTAGGTGCAAATATTTCTGATTGGTGGCAAGTGATAAAGCCACGACTTTTCAGAAAATTGGCTCTATCGCAGAAATCGTAAATAAAAGGAAATAAGCGGTGGTGTACTCATACTGAGTTGGGTATAATCGCCGCCCTGAGTTGGCCGAGACAATCGCCGCGTTGCTTTTATGAGTAACGGGGAGGAAAGTCCGGGCTCCGAAGAGCAGGGTGCCAGATAACGTCTGGGCGGCGTGAGCCGACGACAAGTGCAGCAGAGAGGATACCGCCAGATACTTGTATTTGGTAAGGGTGAAAGGGTGCGGTAAGAGCGCACCGGGCCACTGGTAACAGTTGGTCGCAAGGTAAACTCCACCCGGAGCAAGATCAAATAGGGTTCCATATGGCGTGGCTCGCGTTGGAACCGGGTAGATTGCTTGAGCCTGTGAGCGATTGCAGGCCTAGACGAATGATTGTCGCTCTCGTAAGAGAGAACAGAACCCGGCTTATGCGGCCAACTCAGACCTTTTCTTTTTTATTATCTCGAATATTACCGCTTTCATAACCGCAGTCATTCATGTCTGTACTATACTTTTTTCAATTGATACTTGCTTTGTGCAAGGGAAAATTGAAGGAGAGGAAAGAGAGCATGGAAATCAAATATTTTAATATTTTAGCAAGCGTATTTCTTTTTTTTACTATCATCGGGTATTTCTTTCTCGATAAATCGATTGCGCTTTATTTCCTGCATAATTTTTCAGATGCTGAGACTACCCAATTTTCACATAAACTTGCTTCATGGACATCGTCTAAAAAGATTTGTTTTTTAGGGTTGTTTATATGTGCAATAACATTCATTCAATTACTTAAAAACAAAATAAACCTTACGCATCCACTTGTTCGAATTTCAGCCATCTACGCTTTATCGATAGCCATTGTTTTCGTCATAAAAGGTGTCATCGCTCGTTATCGACCTGAGCTGTTCTTCTCTGATGACCTGTATGGCTTCCACTTTTTTAGTGCGAAGCATGCTTTTACTTCAATGCCTTCAGGTCATGGAATAACGGCATTTACCTTATTACTTATTCCTGGAATGTTCTTATGGTGTAAAAATAAATTGTTGAGCATCATATTTATTTTTTGTGGGCTCTTCTTGGCATTCAGTCGTATTTTAACGACGGACCATTATTTTTCTGATGTGGTATTTAGCTTTGCGATAGGGAGTTATGTCGCTGGATATATATTCTCAAAAGTTCCAACTCAGGAATGATCGTGTTAAATAATTAACTTACGTAACGTTGAGGTACGTAAGTTAATTATACTCTTTTACAAATTTTGACTTGTCTCTCATTTGTTAAATTAAAGATTTTCTTTATCAGAAAAATAACATCTGTATGGTATTATCACGATGTTTTTAGTTCTTTTTTATAAATAAAGAAAATCACACAATAAAAATATTAAAAAAACAGTTAAGGGACAATTATGAAGTTATTTAAACTTCTTTCTGTTGCTATGTCGATATTGCTACTTTCGGCATGTGCTAGCACTTCAAAGATGAATGCTAAAAAATTACCTAAAGGGGTAAAGATCGCTAAGGGCGTTGAGCTACCGAGAGATATTGAACTTGCCTATTACATTCCTAAATCATTATCTGATGAAAGCTTTTACTTAAATAAATATAAAACACGCGTTAATACCGGCCCAGCGTTAAAGTCGGGTGTTGAAGATGCATTATCGGTTTATTTCAAGAGTAGAAAAGCGTTTGATCGCAAGTCACAAGAAAAGTTTGGCTTACTGTTAGATTTAGAGCCTAAGTGGTCATTCGAATACCCGAATGTCAAGATGACTATGAAATACAATGTGTTTGACTCTGCGATGAATAACATTCATTCAGGTGAAAAAGAATTCAAAGTTAATTTTGGTCATATCGGAAATGATGCAGCGTTTTACAACGTATCGTTACGCGCTGCACAGCTTGTCGTTGTTGATGTTATTAATAAATTTAAACCATCAGCAGCAACGTTTCCAGCAGAATTCGCCATGTCAAACGTTGATGTAGTGAAACTGGCCAATACAGAAAAACCATATTCAAGCGGTACCGGTTTTTATATCAATGATTCAGGGCAAGTACTAACGGCTGCTCACGTACTGCGTAAGTGTCTTTATACCGAAGTGAATAAAGATGGTGAGTCGCATGTTGCTCATACGATCGCAGATTCAACACTGCTTGATCTTGCTGTTATTGAAGGCAAAGGTAAAGTTGAACGCTTTTTACCTTTTAGAACAAAGCAAGAGATTTTCCTAGGTGAGCAAGTGACGAACGTTGGCTTTCCACTTCAAGGTGTTTTAGCTCAGTCTCCTAACTTAACTAGAGGCAATGTGAGTTCTCGTAAAGGCTTAAAAGGTGATGTGGCAAATTTCCAATTCTCTGCACCGATTCAACCTGGTTCTAGCGGTGGCCCTGTTGTATCCGATGGTGGCGAATTGTTGGGCTTAGCGGTAAGCACTTTGAACTATAAAGCGTTAGTTGAAAATGGTTCTTTACCACAAAATGTTAATTTTGCTTTAGATGCTCAATATATTGTTAAGTTTTTAAATAAGCACGAAATAACATTTACTGAAGTAGAGCCGAACTTGGAAGGCAATATCAGAATCAGTAATGATGCCGCTTTGACTTCAGTTGTACAGCTAAACTGCTACCAATAATAAAGGAAAATAATTATGAGATTAGCATTAGGATTATTGCTAAGTATTGTTAGCTTTTTGGGGCAAGCTGAGGCCTTGCCTCCAATGAGTTTTGGTAGTTCATTCAACCACGAAGAACTTTACGATATTTTAAAAGACAAGCCATTGTTTAAAAATATGGACTCCGAGCTAATTGGTGCACCAATTCGACTTGAAATCAGCCATACCTTTAAGGCCACCGCAGGTGGAAATGCCGCTGGATTAGCCTCTGCAATGTGGGCTGGAATGTCGTTAGGTATCTTACCTGTTGTAACCAATCGTGATTTAGTTATTCGCTACGAAGTGTTTGTGAAAGGCCATCCAATTTCAAGTCATGAGTTTTCTGAGAATTTTACAGAAGCGATAAATATGTACAGTGTACAAAACAGCTTTAAGCTTGATGGTAAGCCTTATGAGTGGGTTAAAAGTACGATTCCACAGGCGCTAAAGTTGATTGAAGAAGATAAAAAAGTGAAAGAATTACAAAGTGAGTACGAATTTTATTTCGGCGAAAAGTAATTCTAAGTCCCCTATATCAGGTCTGATGTAGGGGATAGTTAACATTATTTACGATAACTCACTTCAATTTTTACGTTACCTTCTTGTGCTGTAATCTCATTGAAACGCATATCCTCAATTAATACGTGTGGTGTGGATGTATAAAGTCCAATGTGTGTCAGTAAGTCAAAATCTGAAGGCGCATCTTCGATAAAAACCACGCCATTTTCTACGGTGAACTTTTTAAAGTCAGGTAACTGAGTTTGATAAAAGTTAATAACGTTATTGATGTCGTCATCCGTTGCAAAAACCGCCACAGGAAGGGAGCTCGTACCTAATACATCACCCATTCCATCAGGGAAGTGACTCACAACTCGGTGGTTCATATACAGTGGAAGAGTAACTTGCCCAATATCGGATTGGTTTGCATGCAGTTTGAGCCCTTGGTTTAACCTTTTTGCCGCTTCCTTTAAAGAACTTGGTGGTGAATACGCAGCGGTTTCACAGCGATCTATCGTTGCTTGAGACAGGTCAAAATGTGATCTTAATCCATTGGTAACACAGTTACCAAATTCTGTTGCGTAGTGTTCTTTTTCTGCACGTTCAATGCTTTCAGGGAGCCGTTCACCGCAAGTGTTTTTCGCATCTTTGAACACGTCATTAAAATCTACTCTTGAAATACCTAGGCAACTGAGTGGTGTCGATGATAAACCCTCTTCAATGATTAACGCAGCTTGTTGAATCAGTTTATCTTTAGGTGTGATATTCGCATTTACTGCTACAGGGAGTAGAGCAGTGATAAGAGATAGTCCAAAAATCCTTTTCTTCATCAATCCATTCCTTAGATTTGAAAACAGCAAAATCATTTTGCATAAAAAATATGCTAGCAAGTTAATTATAAAAGAACCAGTTAATTGTTTAGCCGACCCATGTTACCAGTAGGTATAAATATTTTAGACCGTGATAGCGTTTGTTCTATTCAGCCTTCGTTAAGTTTATGATACGTATGATGTATTTTAAGTGGAATACTTTGAGGTAAATGTTGTTAGTTAAACTATATTTTATCGCGTGATGTTTTTCCTCAGCGGTGAAATATCGTTGCAGTAATGAAGCTGTTATTCCCCATGAGGCTACAATTGCTTTACTTGCAATAATTTCAGAGAACTTATTGAAGGGTATTTACTTATTTCTTCTTATTAAACAGGAAAAGCTCTATGGCTAGTCGTATAACGTTTATTACTTTCTCTTTAATGCTCAGTTGTTTCCATGTTGCATATGCGCAAACGGTAACTCCATTTTCTCAAGTTGAACAAGCAGTCAGTGATAGCCCTGAAGCCTTTAATCTACATAGGATGATTTTTTCTAAAGATAAATCGGAAGTGTATATTGAGGCAGAAGATAATAATGGCCAACAGATAATAAGTTGTGATGTTCAACCTGGAGCCGATAAACCTTTCTATGCGTGTGTAAAACACCATTGGAGTTATAGCTACTTTTCAGATATGGCCGTCAACCCTACAGATAAATCTTTATTTGTTTCTTTGAATAAAGATGGAGCATTTCTCAAAAAATGCATAGTAGATGGGCCGACGAATAATAATTGCAGTTTCATCAAAGCACTTGATAAGTTTAACCTTGAAAATATAGGCTCGTTAGTAATAGATCCGTCAGGACAGGTTTTGACTGTTTTAGCACAGAAGCTTAAACCTAATACTCGTTCTCTTTATGATGTAATGATTACTTGTAAATTACTCTCTGGTAATGATATGAATTGTGCACTCAAAGAGTTAAGTGCTTTAATGCCCGTAGTTACATGTACATCACATCCAGATAATAGTGAGGGTTGTTCAGTTAAAGAAGGTAGTGATTCAAAAATTCAGCTTCACGGTCCGACAGTGTTAAAGTTTAATAATAGTGGAAAGAAAGTTTACTTATATAATGATGATATATCGCCAAAATTTCTGAGTTTGTGTAATTTTAATACTGAGGATGGTATCACAGATTGCCATTATTTAAATGGAGCGGCTTTTATCAAGGAGGATGGTGGAATAGCAGCAAATGATGATAACGACGAATTTTGGGTTTTAGGTGAGGAAGGGCAGCTGAGTGAATGTAAGTTAGAAAGCAGTGATAAGATATCTTGCAGTTATAAAGGTGTAATCAAAGTTTCGAGTTCAACTTATCTAGGAGGAATTGAGAGCTCTCACGATTATGTTTTTGCAACGGTACATAATCCAAAAAGTGATCATATAGTTAGGTGTGAAAAAAATCAGGAATTGAACAATTGTGATCAGTTTGAACTTTCATTTAAATAGCATTATTTTCCTCTTACAAAAAAGCCGCTAAATAGCGGCTTTTGAGGATGTTTTTCAACATTTTCATTTTTGTTTCAGGTTAGAACGGAATATCGTCGTCCCAACCATCATCTAGATTTGGCGTGTAATTTTGTTGTTGCTGAGGCTGCTGCGGTTGTGATTGAGCAGGCTTTGCAGGAGCCGATTGTTGTGCCGGTGCAGATTGTTGCTGTTGTTGAACAGGCTGGTACGCAGGCGCAGATTGTTGCTGCTGTGGCTGTGATTGGTAAGCCGGAGCTGACTGCTGTTGCTGTGGTGCAGAAGAACCGTAAGATTGCTGCTGTGGAGCTTGTCCATAACCGCCGCCTTGACCACCGTTACCACCACGGCTGTCTAACATTTGCATTTCATTAGCAACGATTTCTGTGCGGTACTTATCTTGTCCAGTTTGCTGATCTTGCCACTTACTTGTTTGTAGACGGCCTTCAACATAAACTTTTGCACCTTTCTTAAGGTACTCGCCTGCAACTTCAGCTAAACGACGATACATTACAATGTTATGCCATTCAGTTCGTTCTTGTTGCTGACCTTGTTGGTCTTTCCATGTTTCACTTGTAGCAATCGTGAAGTTCGCTACAGCGTTGCCGTTTGGCATGTAGCGTAGTTCAGGATCACGTCCTAAGTTGCCAACTAAAATTACTTTATTAACACCACGACTGGCCATTAATATCTCCTGAGAGTCTTTATATATTTTATTGCTTACTTGCGTTACGGCAAAGGTACGCGGTTTTTTGATATGCCTCTGAATTATGCTTATTCAAAGGCATGAATAGATTATTCAGTAGAGCCTAACACAGCTCGAGCCTCGGATAAATCAAATTGATCATTTACCTTGAGGTAGGCTGCTTGCTCTTCTGCAATCAAGGTTGCTTCAGCAACACCTTTTAGGTTTGCCAGCTCTTCAGCCATGGTTTTAGCATGTTGCTTATTCTTAATATTAGCCGTTAATGTATAACTTTTCAGTAGTACAGGGTTTTTCATTCCAAGTGATAAAAATAACCAAATTGTGACGAGTACAAAGGCGAAGATAAAGACGCCTGTACTACCAACAAATTGATACATGCTCCCTCCCATCATACCGCCGCAGAATGCACCTAAAAATTGGCTAGTGGAGTAGATGCCCATAGCGGAGCCTTTATCGCCAACAGGGCAGAATTTAGCAATTAAGCTTGGTAATGAGGCTTCTAAATAGTTGAAAGCGGTGAAGAACAATAGAATGGCAACGGCAATTGCCCAGAATTGCCCCGAAATGGCTAAGATTGCTAATGCTGCGAGCATTATTAACAGTGAAATTTGGAACGTGGCTTTGGTATTTTTCTTCTTAACACCAATAATGATCAACGGAACCATCAAAAAGAATGCGCCGATAAATGTTGGGAAATACAGCTTCCAATGCTCTTCTTTAGGAAAACCTGCATTTACTAATACAAAAGGCAATGCAACGAACACAGCCGTTAATGTTAAATGAAGGATGAAGATCCCTGCATCTAAACGTACGAGCTGAGGATTTTTTAGCATGGCTTTTAAACGTGCTGGTGCCGCAGTTGTATCACCTTTAGGAGCATGAGTTACTGGGTTTGGCACGAAGAACTGAACAATCAGCATTCCCAATACGGCAAAGGCAGCAGTCATCAGGAACAGACCATGTAAGCCTAGATGCTCCGCAACAATAGGCCCCGCTAATAAGGCTAATGCAAACGAAAACCCAATGCACATGCCAATGATCGCCATGACTTTGGTTCGCTGCTCATCACGAGTTAAATCTGAAGCCAGTGCTAAAACGGCGGCGGCAATTGCTCCCATACCTTGAACCGCTCGACCAAAGACAACCATATAAATACTGTCTGCGGAGGCTGCGATTAAGCTACCAATAGCGAACAAGACGAGACCAATGAGAATAATAGGTTTTCGTCCAAACTTATCAGAAAGAATGCCCATTGGAATTTGTAATAAGGCCTGGGTTAAACCGTAGGCACCAATAGCAATACCCACCCACAATGGAGAGAACCCCGTTAAGTGCTGACCATACAAGGCAAATACCGGCATGATCATGAAAAGCCCCATCATTCGGAGGCCGAACACACTTGCCAGAGAAAATGCGACTTTTTTCTCTATTTTAGATAAGCCATTGTTGACCATATGGGAGCCTTAAACATCAAAAAAACAGAAGGGGACGCATAATAACATAGTGAAAATGCTCTACTCAAAAAAAATCAAGACGCCGTACAGTTTAAGGTCAGGTAAGTTATTGAGAAATCTGTAAGAAAAAGTAGCTAAGAACAAATAACATAAGGTTAGTTTATGTTATTTGTAACTAGAATTCAGTGTCTGTGAGACTAACTAAAGCTAAATACTAGAAATACATCAGAAAACTTGGCAATAATGTTCTTCTGTTAATTTTAGTTATTCTCATTTTAAATTTTTTTTCATAAATATTGCATATAGAAATAAGCAGCATAGTCTAGAGTTACTTTTCTTTAATACTTTCTTCTTATGGCAGCATGGCTTCCCAATACGCACTCAGCTTTACCCTTATTGGAAAATAAAACTGATAAGCAAGAAATGCGCTTATTCCCTAATCAGCTTGTTATTGGCACAGCTACTAAAGGTGAGCAAAAGTGGCAAGTTAAGTCTGGGAGTATTGAAGAAACCGAAAATTCAACTTGTTCAAGTTGGCATCATAATGGAAGTGTAACGAAAAAAGCTGAATTTGTGAGTGTAGAGTCAACTCCCCTCTGTTTTTCAGAGTTTGACGTTACTCCTAAAGAGACATTTAAATTCTCGTTAGAGCAATATATAGAAGACCCCTCAACTGCTGAACCAGTAACAGTTGAAAGAAGTATTGAGCCTAGCAGTGCACAATATGAAGCAGCAGACTGCAAACATTTATCTTCTAATTTGGCGCAAGAGTCTTTTGAACTAGTATGGTACTGTGAAGTTGAAGTAAGAAAAGCCTTGAAAAGTAAAGATAGGTCAGAAATAAGTAGAGTATTCAATAAATATAGTAAACGGGAACAAATACCGTTTTTAATTAAGTTAAAGGAAGAGGGGAACTCAGAAGACATAGAATTGCTTCTTAAATCGATGCATAGTCCCAGTCATAATGGGAAGCCTACTTTATCAACGCATTCAGACGCATTAGATTTAGCAAGTGTACCAAAGCATTGGACTGAGTCAGTTACGCCGAAGCTCACTTTTCCTCGGAGTTTTGACGCATTAGATTTAGCAAGAGAGCCTAAACATCGTCATGTTCCTCAAGAGGCGTCACCTATTGATCTTGGCAGCCTTGACGCTTTAGATCTAGCCGGTGAACCTAAAATATCGAAATCCACTTTGCCCCTTAATATTGATGCACTAGATCTCGCAAGAGTACCTGAAAATTGGAGTGAACTCGATACACCACAAATGTTATTAGCAAGCCATTTTCTGATTGCAAAAAACTATCAATGCTTTAAACAAAAAATAAACGATGACCTTACGAGAGATCAAATAAAGTTGCTGCTTAAGAGAGCATCTGAATTAGGTGATTTAAATGCAATTAAGATTATTCTTGAGACTTCTCAAATTAATATTAATGAACCTATAGATGCGGCAAGGAATACAGTATTACATTTAGTTGCACACAAATTTAACTTCAAAGCAATTGAATATTTACTTGAACTTGGTGCATCTACTGAACTAAAAAATGCCGATGATAGAACGCCACTTGGCTCATGGACCGAAAGTTTGGCTCAAGGATCGAAAAGGCCTTTCAGAAATATTGAGACTGGGGAAACAGTTTTTCATGAGGCGGTTAAATATGGATGTCCACATATTGTAAAGCATATAGTAGCACAAGGAGTGCCAGTAAATTATTGGGCATCTCCAGCTGAAAAAGTCTCAGAAAAAGTGGCTCAGCCTAATATTTCAGAACTTGGAATGGCTATAAAAAGTGGTAATGCTGAAATAGTCAAAATTTTAATTTCCTCTAAAAATATTAAGCCAAATAGAGTTGAAGTCCATGACATGTTCCCGCTTGGTTTGGCAATAGAGACAAATAATTATGAACTTGTAAGGCTTTTACTCGAAAGTGGCTTTTCAGCAAAAGGCGATGCTTTTTTTGGGGAAAAAGCCATTAATTTTGCTGCATCTTATGGACATGTCGAAATCCTAAAGCTGTTAGTTGAATTTGGGGCAGATGTTAATTGTGAAAGTAATTACGGTTTTAACACTGTGGTATGGGCTATTCAGCATGGTCAGTTTGAAGCTGCAGAATTTTTAATACAAAGCGGTGCTGATCCATTGTTGAGGGTGCCAGAGGACTGGTCTCCATTTGGAGAAAGATCTTTAACTCAGGATACACAGAAATGGCTCAGAGTTAATCCAACTACTGGAAACGAACCTATTCATGATTTGCTTCAACATATGGGTAAATATGAGGTGTTATTAACACCTTTTATGAGTCAGAAAACGAAATGGAGTAACAAGGAAAACAAAGAGGGTTTAACAGCGTTTGATCTAGCAGTTCTAAGAGGTGATAAATCGCTAGTGAGTATTATGTTAAAGGACACTGAAACTGCAAAACTTATCAATGCTTCATCTTCTAAAACAGGCAAAACCCCACTGATGTTGGCGATTGAGGCTAAACATACAGAAATGGTCAAATTACTCCTCGAGAGTGGAGCTGGACCTAATCAACATAACAAGGGAATGACACCGCCATTAATTCTTGCTGTGAATTCAGGAGAGCCAGAATTATTCAAGGAGATGTTGGTTGAAGGACTTAATATAAACATTCAGGATTTAGATGGTAAAACTGCTCTGCATTATGCTGTAGAAAGTGAGGGGGCCGTGTTCGTCAAACTGATGTTTGAATTTCAGGATAAGTTTAGTATTTTGTCAGAATATAGTAAGGGTTCCTCGGAGTACCAATGTTATTTATTATCACAAATTAAAAGTAACCTTGGAGATAAGAGTGAACGATTGCCGCTTCACTATGCTATTGATGCAAAAAATAAGCTGGCGATTCGATATTTATTACATCATGGTATTGATCTTGATAGGCCCTTAGAAGATAAATGCCCAGCAGAACAAAGTTCTTTATTAGAAAATGGAGCAGATATTTATTTTAAATTAAGCGAAAATAAACACTCTCCACTAGCTTATGCAATTGTATCAGCACCACTTGATATTATAACGGCCATGATAGAAGAAACAGCCAAAAAATATTGCTTGAGAGAGTACAGAGGCAAGGAGTCTCGACTTGGGTATATTTTAGCGCACAGACCTGAAGAGTTTATTAAAATCGCAGGGTTATTAAAGAAACATGGTATGTGCTTTTTAGATAGAGTAAGCACTGATAAAGATGAGGGGAAAATACTTGCTCAAGCATTGCTATCGGGACATATAGAGAACGCCAATTGGCTAATAAAAAACTATAGGTCTCGTGTTCATCGAGGGCTGCTTGTAAAAAATGATAATGGACAAAACCTATTACATCTTGCAACAACAATTCGTGGGAACCATTCAATAAGGCCGCTTTTAGATCTTATGCCGAAAAGTTGTCTGCTCGATGCTGATAAAGATAATTTTCATCCTATTCACTATGCTATAAACCATGGAAACATTACGGCAGTTAAAGAGCTTGCAGAAAAAATGGGAGCAGATGTTTTTCGTAAACCATCTGATAAAGCAGTTGATTCTATCGGACGCGCTATCAACAATGCACCATTATCCTTCGTCAAAATTATGTTAGAACACGCCATTAAAGACCCAAACCGTTTAAGCAAAAGATTAGACAAATTCTGGTTGGAGTTCATTTTGCAAAATAGGCCTGATGATTTTATGGAAATCGCTCCTATGCTTAAGAGCTGCAAGGCATGTTGTGTTAAGTCGGAAGGTCAATTAGTGGGAGGAGAACATATACTCTCTAGAGCATTAATATTGGGACGATTTGATATTGTTCATTGGGTGTTCCACAACTTTAAGTCTGAATTTAATAAGTTACTTACTATTCCCAATGAGCGAGGCCAAAACCTCTTACACTGTGCAGTGATGAACTCTCAAAGCCATTCATTGGCGCCTTTAATGAGCTTGGTGCCTAAATCGTATATACTTCAATCGGATAAAACAGGAAAGTTGCCGATTCATTATGCAATACTACACGGTAATATTTCAGCTGCGAAAGAGCTTATTGAACAAATGGGAGAACAATGGAACGCTCTTGATGGGCTGGGGTTTGATGTCGTGGCTTATGCAACATCATGGGGGCAAGTAGAGCTATTGAAGGAGTTGGAACGACTTAATCTTCTTACCTCTGATGTTCTCACTCAAAGTCATTCGAAGCATTCTTTACATGTTCAAGCCGTCATGTCTGATTCTACTGAGATGATCGATTATCTCATTGAGCATAACTTTGATTTTCGTACACCTGCTAATTTACAAGGCGAGACTCTCTCTGAGATGGCAATAGGTAGTTTAAAATTGAAGACTTGGTTCAAATTAAGGGGGATTGATCATGAACAAAAAGATTCGACAAAGGCTTCTATAGAGATAAAAGACTGGGGGCAGCAACAGTTGGCAGGCTTTTCGTCGAAAGCTGCAAATGCGCTTGAAAAGGCTATTTTAGAGAATGAAGAAGATATTACTAGAGAGATACTTTTTTATATTGATGAAGTTATGAATTTGATGACATTTACGCATTGGATGATACACCTTGGAAAATTAGAATCGATAAAACTACTGAAAAAGATTGAAATTCCTGAGCCTCTGCAATCTCTTGAAGATGAACCTGACTGGGCTAAATACGCAAGCGAATGTCAACAAGACAAGATCGCTCAATGGTTTAATGACGAGCAAAGTCAATTATCGGCTTAAAATTGCAAAGTAAAACTAAACTCTATCTTGCCTTTATTCTTTGAGAATTAGAAATATAGCTTTTACTCGCAAATAGCATTACTTCAATAAACAGAATCTGTCATACTAGCTGACTGAATTTTTTACGCTAAGGGCATGTAGAGTCAGATGGATAAAATTGAAGTACGCGGTGCCAGAACCCACAACTTAAAAAATATCAATTTAACCATTCCCAGAGATAAGCTAATTGTTATCACTGGTTTATCTGGCTCAGGTAAGTCCTCTTTAGCGTTTGATACGCTTTATGCAGAAGGTCAACGTCGATACGTTGAATCACTGTCAGCGTATGCTCGTCAATTTTTAAGCTTGATGGAAAAACCCGATGTCGACCATATTGAAGGCTTAAGTCCAGCCATTTCCATTGAACAAAAGTCGACCTCGCATAATCCTCGTTCGACCGTTGGTACTATCACCGAAATCTACGATTACTTACGTCTCTTGTTCGCAAGAGTTGGTGAGCCTCGATGTCCGACTCATCATCAAGCATTGACGGCGCAGACGGTTAGCCAGATGGTGGATAAAGTCCTTGAGTTGCCTGAAAGCAGCCGCCAAATGCTATTAGCACCTGTCGTTAACGCCCGTAAAGGTGAGCACGTTAAGCTGCTCGAAAGCCTTGCTGCACAAGGCTATATTCGAGCTCGAATTGACGGCGACGTGTGTGACTTATCCGACCCACCAGCTTTGGATTTACATGTTAAGCACACTATCGAAGTGGTTGTTGACCGCTTTAAAGTGCGTGAAGATTTAAAACAGCGTTTAGCCGAATCGTTTGAGACTGCACTTGAGTTATCCGGTGGTATTGCTCATGTTGTGTCGATGGATGACGATGCGAGTCATGAGCCTCTTATTTTTTCGGCCAACTTTGCATGTCCACATTGTGGTTATTCGATTACTGAGCTCGAGCCGCGAATTTTCTCATTCAATAACCCCGCTGGTGCTTGTGGAACTTGTGATGGTTTAGGTGTTCAGCAGTTTTTCGATCCAACGAGAGTGGTTATTAATGATGACTTGTCGCTGGCTGGTGGTGCAATTCGTGGCTGGGATAGACGTAACTTCTACTATTTCCAGATGTTAACATCGCTGGCTGAGCATTATGATTTTGATGTTGAAACCCCGTTTAATCAGCTGGATGACAATATCAAAAAAATCGTATTTTATGGCTCTGGGCGTCAGAAAATAGCGTTTAAATATGTCAACGATAAAGGCGATGTGGTTAATCGTAATCACCCATTTGAGGGTATCCTCAATAATATGGATCGCCGTTATCGAGAAACTGAAAGTAATGCCGTACGCGAAGAATTGGCCAAATTTATCAATACTCAACATTGCCAAAGCTGTAATGGCTCGCGCCTGAAAGAAGAAGCGCGTAATGTGTTTATTGGTGATATCAACTTACCAGTTTTGACTACGTGGTCTATTGGTGAAGCCAAAGCGTATTTTGATGAGCTGATGTTTGAAGGTCAAAAAGCAAAAATCGCTGAAAAAATCTTAAAAGAAATTCAAGAGCGTTTAGGCTTCCTTGTGAATGTGGGGTTGAATTACCTTAACTTATCTCGCTCAGCTGACACTCTTTCTGGTGGTGAAGCACAGCGTATTCGATTAGCCAGCCAAATTGGTGCAGGCCTTGTTGGCGTGATGTATGTGCTTGATGAACCTTCAATTGGTTTGCATCAACGCGATAATGAACGCTTATTGAAAACCTTGAAGCACCTTCGTGATCTAGGGAATACCGTGATTGTGGTTGAGCATGATGAAGATGCCATCCGTATGGCAGATCATGTTATCGATATTGGCCCTGGTGCAGGGGTTCACGGTGGCCAAGTGATTGCTGATGGTACATTTGATGACATCACATCGTGCAAGGACTCAGTTACAGGTAAATACCTCTCTGGTGAGTTAAAGATCCACGTGAAAGGTGAGCGAGTTCCTTATGATGCTGAAAAACTCATTGAGCTAAAAGGTGCACGAGGTAATAACCTTAAAAACGTCGATTTAGCGATTCCTGTAGGCTTGATGACTTGTATTACCGGTGTTTCTGGTTCAGGTAAGTCAACACTGATCAACGATACCTTTTATCGAATTGCTCATAAGGTGTTAAACAAGGCTACAGTTACTGAACCTGCACCGTATGACGAAGTTATTGGTATGGATCATTGCGACAAAGTGGTCGATATTGATCAAAGCCCGATTGGACGTACACCTCGCTCAAACCCTGCAACGTATACCGGGATATTTACCCCAATTCGTGAAATTTTTGCAGGCACACAAGAAGCTCGCAGCCGTGGTTATCAAGTTGGGCGTTTTTCGTTTAACGTCAAAGGTGGTCGTTGTGAAGCTTGCCAAGGTGATGGCTTAATTAAAGTTGAAATGCACTTTTTACCTGATGTTTACGTCCCTTGTGACTCTTGTAATGGTCAACGCTATAACCGTGAAACCTTAGAAGTACGTTATAAAGGCAAGAACATTCATGAAGTACTGCAAATGACCGTTGAAGATGCTCGTGAATTCTTCGATGCTATTCCTGCAGTGTCTCGTAAGTTACAGACATTAATGGATGTCGGGCTGTCTTATATTCGTTTAGGACAAAGTGCAACGACGTTATCCGGTGGTGAAGCACAGCGAGTGAAGCTAGCAAAAGAGTTATCAAAACGTGACACAGGCAAAACGCTCTATATTCTGGATGAACCAACAACAGGCCTGCATTTTGCTGACATTCAAATGTTGTTAGACGTATTGCATCGATTGAAGTCTCACGGTAATACGGTGGTAGTGATTGAACATAATTTAGATGTAGTGAAAACTGCGGATTGGATTGTGGATTTAGGCCCGGAAGGTGGCTCGGGTGGCGGCACAATTTTAACTTGTGGAACACCTGAGCAAGTCGCTGAGCATCCAGTGTCGCATACGGCAAGGTTTTTAAAGCCTATGTTGAAATAAGCGTTAAGTTTAGCTTAAGCCATAAGCCCGATTTTATCGGGCTTTTTTGTGAAGTCAGCTAAAACCTGAATGAGTTTAATGTTGTCTGAATTTACCTTTACCGTAAGCTGTAGTTAAGTTTTTTAGTTTATTATTCAGTGAATTATTCTTATTTAAACGTTTAATCACTATGGCTGAAGCTCAAACCGGAATTAGTTTTCATAGAGGGTATACTCACTTTACGATTGAGCATGACGGTACACCATCATCTCAACAGCACTCTGAGTTAACTAAAGCTGTTCAAGAGCAGCGATTGTTGGTCGTTACCATGAAGAAATCCGATTCTGAATGTTTTAGCTATGCCGTCAGACCAAGGTTAGCTCTTGATTACAGCCATTCGGCTAAAACTATGAGCATGATTGAATGCGAACATTTATCCAGGAGTGCATTTTTTGAAGCAATTTCCCCAGAAAATGAAGATAAACAGCTCTGGATTAATCCAATATTTGTAGAAGAGGTCCCTGAAGGATTATATTTTAAAGAGGACTTAGAGCGCTTAAAGACAGGTGTTCTAGAGCCCAGTACAGATACATCATCAAAAAAAACCAAAGAGCAAAAAATTTTCTATCACTATGTTTGTACAAGTAGTAAAGAAGGTGTATTGGGCATGTTTAATTTTGTTGCTACTGTTAATTCATTTTTGCATTTAGGGCGGAAAGGAAAAGAGAACTTTGGATTTGTCGATAAAGGGAGGCTCATCATTGAGGGAGAAAAGCATAATATCACAACGGCATCGCTTTTAGCTAAAGGTACGGATGGTAAAACGTTATTGATGATTGCGTGTACTGCTAATAACCTTAAGCAAGCTCGGCATTTTATTGAATATGGTGCCGACCCTCTTGTTGAATGTAATGGCATCACAGCGTTTGAGTATGCTTGCAATCAGAGTTCACACAAACTTTTGGAAGTCCTACTTTCATCCAAAACAGACACCAATCGAGTTGCTCAAAATCATTTACACACACTTTGTTATGCTGTTACAAAGGAGAATACGCTGAAACATATCGAGCTATTGTTGCAGCATAGCGCTGATCCTGATGGTAACGTTACGGAGGCCCAAAGAGGTAAAACTCCCTTAATGACATGTTGCCTCCCAGCACACAAAAGCTCAGGGCGGTATATAAAATTATTAATTCAAAATGGCGCAAACGTTAATTTGCAAGATGAGCAGGGTAATACCGCTCTTCATTATGCCATGTTGTCACAGAATACTGACCTTATAAAGATGTTGTTAGATTTAGGAGCCGATCCAAATATTCTTAACGACCGTCAGGTAAGTGCTTTTGAAGTTTGTCCGCTTGCAGAACAATGTAAAACTGAGTTGGCAGTGCCCCTATCTGAGTTTATTCATCAAGCTATGCAACGTGGTGCTTGCTTTGCTGCTATCCAAGTTTATAACCAAAATAAAATATACATAGCAATTGAGCTTGATAGCTCTGCTCCTCGAGTGAGTGATAAACATCGTTATACATGTAGTGCTTTAGAAAAAAGTTTGGATAGTAGTGTCAAAAATACGGGCTTACCGACTAAAGAGTTGCCTTTGGTTAAGGCATTGCTCTGTGGGGACTATCAAGCAGTGGAATTGCTCTTGCAGGTGCACCCTTTTGATATATTGAGTATTGCTGAAGACAGAGATGTGTTTGCTAGCATTAAGTCATCAAGCGGATATAGAAACAGTGAACAAATACGTAAGCTATATAATGAAACGTTGGAGCATTCTAGAAAGGAACTCCTTGCGAAAGTGACAGTGAAAGAGTCAGCAAAAGATGAAGATAGTGATTTTCTTGAAGTGGATCTAGTTGGTTAAACTTATAGGTGTGTAGTGACATCTAATATACAACTCACAAAAAAGCCCGATTTTTCGGGCTTTTTTGTGAAGAAAGCTTAACCACTTGGTCGGGGTTGGCTTCATCTTATCTTGTTAAAATATAATATATTAAGTTTTAAATTAATGGAGGATATGCCAATGCCATGTGCTTCCTCCCATATAATCTCTGCTGGTCACTGGAACTCTCATAGCTTGAAGTTCAGTGTTTCTGATAGTAATGAAATCGCACTTGAAGATGTATCGAGCTTTGATTCTGGTAATGGTTTTTTTATTGAAGTTGCTCGATTACTATGCAGATGGTTTACGAAGTTAGATAAGTCTAAAGTTGAAACCAATTTTTTGGCATTAGGCAAAGCTAAAAACGATGTCAGTTGTCTAAGAGTAATGGAAGACCTAAACTATTCACTTCGCTCAGCAAAAGGTGTCAGTGTTAAGTGTGAAGTTGAGCAGAATCCAGATTCTCACACATTAAAAACCACCTATTTTCTCACAATGCCAGATCAAACGCGTATTAATTTGAAGAGTGTTGAAACGGATAATCAGCTTGAACATGCAAGTCATTTTCAGCGTAAACAAAAGTTTCAACAATTGAGTGAACACTTTAAACAACACCCTAATTACCATCTCATAAGACCTCAATTAGTTTTATTAATTGCTGGTAAATACTCGGAGCCAGAAAAGTTAATACATACCGCTCAATATTTAGAGAGACTCATTGTACCTGCTGAATGGGGCGGCCTTGAAGTTAAGCAATGTCGAAATGTAGTTCGAGTTCATTTAAGGTTACCTGATCACTCATGCATTGAATTAAGGGAGCTTCGGCTCGTAGATCCTGCTCAAAGAGAAGAAGAGGTGGCTTTATCTAAGCGATTGAGTAGTGAATCAAGGCTAAAAGTAGCACAAATGTACGAGCATCAAAAAACACCGAGGGTCGGAAGTAGAAATACAGTCGATAAAAGGCATTTAGAAGACTTAAAAATTTCCATTGGTAAATGTGGACGCAAATATCGAGAACTCCTTGAATTGAATTCCGGTTTCTATGATGGACTTAAATTAATCAGTGGAAGTAGTGTAGGTGAAGCGTTTTGTGATGAGCAAATGACTGAACTTAATCATGCTCTGCAGAATTGTGAAATGGAATGCCAAAAGAAAGCCATGGTTGACACGGATGGTCAATATCACGCTTATTACTATTTAGTCACTCCAGGCAGAGAACCAATTTTATTAACCAAAAAACCTGTGGCCGGGAGTATAGCTTTTAATGATTTATCTAAGCTTGAGCAGTTAAACTTATTATCAGAAAAAGAAATAACAGATCAAAATTCCGTAAATGAATTTAACCGATTGATATCTAAAGACTTTGCGACTGTTGAACAACTATATGTTGCGGCTTGTGAATTGACAGAGTGCTTAAATCAGGTAGGTGTCGAATGCGATTTGTCATACAAGATTCATGCGAAAGAGCCTCAATCATTTTCTGTGAGTTTGGAGTTACCAGCACATCGTTCAATTCAGTTAAAATCGATTTCCTTACCATTCTTCCTTCTTGATACTGAAGTGCTTTCTGTACAAGATGCTATTAAGGCTGAGAGGGTTTTAAAACTTGAAGAGCGGCCTACGGGCAAATATGTAAAGTGCCAATATAGTGAGCTTAACAGATCCATGAAGGTTCACTTGAAAGGTCAATGGGAAGATTTAATTCATATGAAAGAATCTTTTTATGAACCGTTCAATCAAATAACTGGCATGACATCAACTTCATTGTCAGAGGATGAACTTGATGAGCTTGCATCCCAAATTCAAAACGCAGGTTGGGAAAAAGGTATCCGCTGTAGAAAAAGGAAGAGTGAACTAGGTGTAAGTTACTATATTTACATTGTCACTAACCTATTAAAAGATGACTCTGAACAACAAAAAATTGATAACTCTGAACACTTACTCGTTTCTGTTCCTACAGATAAATTAAAGCAGTCTTTTGAACATCGATTATTTTAATTAAGCACCTTCAAGAGTTCATATATAACGATTCTAGAATGAAAAATAAAAGCAGAAATGAACCAAGGTTAATTTAATGGTTGGGTATCGCTTAATCTCTGGGTGCTAAGCTTTAGATATGATCATTTTTCAAGGTGGAATGCTTTATGGCCGCACCAAGTGTGACACTTCAACACAGTGGTTGGGTATCATCTAGTACTCAATTTGAATTAGAAAATTTCGCTAGCACGAATTCATCAAATAAACCAAGCAAACAAGATACTACTGGTTTTATCAATAAGGTGCTAGGGATGTTGAAAGGCATTTGGAATGGACTAAACCCTGCTAAAATCGAGAGGAATATCGTAGAGTTGCATACAGCAAAAGACATCGGAGCATGTGACATGGCATATAGAGAGTTACAAGATGGGCTTTCTACGACGGATAATGCGAATATAGAAAGAGAATTTATTCCACCAAAACATGCTGATGAAGATGATTGGACAATCAACTATAAGTTAGTGGTCAAGGATGTTGGCACAGACAAGAGTGAAAAATTAGATTTAAGACGTTGTCAAGGAAAGCTGAATGAAGAGCACAAGAAAGAATTTGCTTTACAAGAAATTAGTCAAAAGCTTCAAGGGAAAAACGATCGCAATAGCGTGTACACCACATTGAATGGAGTTTTCCGAAGTGTAAACACTGTGAATGATGCTAAGAGTCAAATAAATGAGCTTAATACGAAGTTAGGGGAAAATATAAAACTCAAATGTCTTTCAGCTAGTCAATATGACCTTCAAAAAGTTGTGGTTATGGCGGTAATTAAGACAGAAAGTGGAACAACGGTTGATGTCAGGCTTGGCTCTTTCAGGCTTGGAGAAAGAAGGGCTGTAACAAAAGATATGCTTGAGAATTATAAAACTTTTGAAGAAGAGTTTGATGAGCTTCAAGTTAAAACTCGTAAGAATAAGCATCTAAACCGATGTCGAATGGCAGAGCGTGATGGATTAGTTTTGAAAGGGCATGAGCATAATCGATTCGCAGCACATACAGGATTTAAAAAGGTTTAAACCAACTTTTAAAAGCTCAGGTAATTTGATTTAAGCATTCGATAGTATTTAACTTCTATTTCAGTTATACTACGCCGCTTATCGGTGCGGGAAATCGACACGGGGTTGATTTTCTGTCTGTGAATTACTTTGCACTTTTCTGTGCATCCACAAGGCTACAACTCAATGTCATCCAGTGAAAAAACTTTCCGTGATCTCGGTTTATCTGAGTCATTATTGCGTTCTCTTGACGATTTAGGTTACGAGAAACCAACTCCAATCCAATCTGCTAGTATTGAGCCATTAATGGCTGGCAAGGATATTCTTGGTCAAGCGCAAACGGGGACCGGCAAAACCGGTGCTTTCGCACTCCCTCTTTTAAACAGCTGTAATCCAAAGCTGAATGCACCTCAAATTTTGGTTTTAGCGCCAACGCGCGAACTTGCTGTTCAGGTTGCAGAAGCTTTTAATAGCTATGCAAAACATATGAAAGGTTTCCATGTACTACCAATTTATGGTGGTCAAAGTATGGGACAACAGCTACAACATCTAAAGCGTGGGCCACAAGTTATTGTTGGAACACCAGGCCGTGTGATGGATCACATGCGTCGTGGTACGCTTAAACTTGATAGCTTAAAAGCACTCGTATTAGATGAAGCTGATGAAATGCTAAAAATGGGCTTCATTGACGATATCGAATGGGTATTGGATCATAAGCCTGCTGGCAGCCAGCTTGCATTATTCTCGGCAACCATGCCTGAGCAAATTAAACGTGTTGCTAGTAAACATTTAAACGATCCGACTTATATTAGTATTGCAGCAAGCCATACAACGGTTGAGTCTATCGAGCAATGCTTTGTTCAAGTTTCACAACATAACAAGTTAGAAGCTTTAGTACGTGTACTTGAAGTGGAGAATACCGAAGGGATTATCATCTTCGTTCGTACTCGTAACTCTTGTGTTGAACTTGCTGAAAAGCTAGAAGCTCGTGGCTATGCTTCTTCACCTTTACATGGTGATATGAATCAACAAGCGCGTGAACGTGCTGTTGATCAGCTTAAAAAAGGTAAGTTAGACATCATCATTGCGACTGACGTAGCAGCGCGTGGTCTTGATGTTGAGCGTATTGGTCACGTTATCAACTATGATATTCCTTACGATACAGAAGCCTATGTACACCGTATTGGTCGTACAGGTCGTGCTGGTCGTCATGGTATGGCAATCTTATTCGTAACACATCGTGAGATGCGTATGTTACGCACCATTGAGCGTGCTACGAATAGTCGAATTGCGCCAATGTCAGTTCCTAGTCCTGAAATTGTAGCCGAAAAGCGCCTGTCACGTTTAGGTGAACAAGTGGCTAAAACGCTATCTGGCGACTTAGATTTCATGAAAGAAGCAGTTGCAGAACTGTGTAATCAACTTGAAGTTGATACCGATTTATTGGCTGCAGCATTATTGCATAAAGTACAAGAAGAGCGTCCTCTTCAATTACCAGCAATGCAAGAGCGAGTTCGTGATGGTCGTGATAAGCGCCGTGATGGACGTGAAGGCCGTGATGGCGGTCGCCGCATGCCACAAAACATGGGCACAGCGGAATCGCTTAAAGATAACCCAGACGTTAAAATGTGTCGTTATTTGATTGAAGTCGGTCGCGATAACAAAGTTGGCGTTGGTAATATTGTTGGTGCTATTGCAAATGAAGCAAACATTGACAGTCGCTACATTGGTCAAATTCATTTATATGATGCCGTTACTACGGTTGACTTGCCTGATAGCATGCCAAAAGAAGTATTACAGCACCTTAAAAAAGTGCGTGTATGTGGACGTCAATTGAACATTCGCGAAGCGGGTGATCAAGCGATTGCTGATAACAACAGTCGTCCTCCTCGTCGCCGTAACGGTGGTGGTAATGATCGCCGTAGCAATGGTGGCGGTGAACGTCGTGGCAATGACAGAAATCGCTCAAACCGTTCTGGTGGTGAGCAACGTCGACCACGTCGTCCAAAGCAAGAAAGTTAATTTTTGCTGATAAATATAAAGGAGCTTCGGCTCCTTTTTTATTAATTGCACAGGCTTATTTTCAGTGTTTCATTGAATATAAGCTTTTTATTTTTTGTTTAACCGTTTTTTTATTGAAGAAAAAGTCATTAAAAATGTTCATAAACTCAAATAAAGCTACTTTTATTGGGTTTGCTGAATTTACTGATTTAGTTATACCAAACTCAACGGGTTGAACCTCCTGCTCAAATGTGCCAAATATTCGATCCCATATTATTAAAATACCACCAAAGTTTTTGTCCAAGTATTGTTTGTTTTTTCCGTGATGTACTCTGTGATGCGCTGGTGTATTGAAAAGTAATTCTAAGACCCCCAATGATTTAATTGCTTGAGTATGAATAAAGAATTGATAGACCAGATTGGTGATAACAGCAACAGTAATCCATTCAGGGGAGTACCCTATGATAATTAGAGGCAACCAGAAAAACGTAGTGAATGAAAAAATTCGTAACGGGCTCAGTCTCAATGCGGTTGTGTAATTAAAGTATTCGGAGCTGTGATGTACTGAATGAGAAATCCATATGAAGCGAAGTTTGTGACTGGTGTAGTGGTAGCAATAATATAGAAAATCTTGCAGTACGATTAAAAGGGTGAGGGTTAACCAGTTCATGTTGATATGGAATAGTTGAAAGTTCATGGTATCAGCAAAAATTTTCCCTGTGAAGAAAGCAAAATAAACATTAAAGAAATAACGCCAAGCGTATAGAGCAAAATTACAGGATATTTCTCTAAAATTATATTGGGCATTTTTCCGAACTTTTACTTTGTTTTTTTGTAAAAATGAGTAATGAATATACTCTATTACCATACAAGGAATATAAGCGATAAGAACAAGGTAAGTTATTTGGGCTGGATGAGTAAATACTTCAGGGAGCTGCATAGTTAATAAATCCATAAACTATAATATTGAACTCTATTCGCTCAAGGTTTAATGTAAGCTTAATGATGCGAAGATTTTTGCGATATATTTATACTTTTTAATCTTTTTTAAACTAAATTACTTTAATTAGAGGCTCACATATTTTGCTTCTTTGAAAACTTAAATGAGCAAATACTTGTCGCTTAAATACTCTAGTGCCACAATTAACTAAATAATTTACATCTACCCTATTTATGAAACCATCAACAAAAGCACTCTTATTTTCAGTCTTTGTATTTCCAGGCTCTGGGCACTTTATTCTTAAAAAGCGACTGCGAGGATGGATATTTATTATTGTAACAATGGCAGCATTTGCTTTACTGATGCAAAAAATCATGGAGATCGCCAATAAGATCGCCAATGAAATAGTGGCTGGCACAATCCCTTTAGACCCTGCTCAAATCATGCAAATGATTCATCAAAGTGTGTATCAAGATATCTTGCTTTCAGCATCTATGGGCTTGAAAGTTTTAATTGGGTGCTGGGTTTTAGCGATTTTGGATTGCTTATTGATCAGTTACTTTAATTTAAGAAAGTAAAAAGATATTCAGCTTATCTACAGCATAGTTTTTTCATACTCTATACATTACACCATTAAAAATGGTTTTTAGAATGTCATTAGGTTCAAACTCCCAACTATTTGGACAAACTACTCCAGAATTTTTAGGAACGTCAGCACAAGATTTTGATTTAGAAACAATTGAAGTCGAGAATCAAACTGAAAATTATGTACAAAAGGTTGAAGCAGAAAAAGCTATTGAAGACTTTCGCTTGGCTCCTACTTCTGAAAAAAGTCGAATGTATCATCAAGCTGAAATTTTTTTTTCCAGCTTGGGTGATGATGACGCAAATTTGTATAAAACGAAACTAGCTGAAGAAAAACTAAAGGATTGTATAGAACAAGTTCAAACTCTGAATTATAAACAATGCCTTTTAGGACATTCAGTTGCAGATATTAAAAAATATTTTATTGAACATATTAACTCTCAACAGTTTCAACCACCAGTACAAGACGATGATTTAAAAGTGGAATCGCAAGAGCGAGCAACAAATCCAAGTTGTGAGGTTTTGGTTGCCGAACAACCTCAAATATCACTGATTTCTGAGGCAGAAGAATTACTTCAAGAATTTCCATCATTGCTTGATTCTCCATTAAAGAAACAACTGGCAGAACTCAAATTTGCAGTATATTGTTCAGCATCGCAAAGATGCATCGAAAGAAAAAAATGTATTGCATATCTCAAAATTGCAAGGGCTTCTGGAATGCAGGCTGGTATGAAAGCCTGTGATGGTGCTATAGCTGCTTTAGACCAATTGCGAAGTGTTCATTGTGTAAATTTAATGAGTGAAGAAGTTCAAGAGCAAAGCGTAGAGCAAATTGACTCTGAATTAACAAGAGTATGCTTTTTGCTAAAAGAACGCCCAGGAGATGTTCATGCAAAGAGAGAGAGAATTCGTTTTGAGCAGTTAAAAGCGTTACGTCTCCCGGTGGAAATAAATGAAGATGGAAAAACGCGTTTGTTAAAACTTACTGAAGTTGGGCAGAATTTTGACCGTTTACAGAAGAAGGCAATGACTGAACGGTTAGGACAAAATCGGGTCAGTGAGAATGAAAGGTTGACAAGAGCTATTCAAAGCGAAGCTACAGCAAATGGGGAAGCTATTATTAAGGAAAAGACGGCCTATTGTGATTTTATAAAACGCTCTGCAGATAGATTAAAGGCTGTAGAGGATAACTTGGAACTCTGTAGAGGCATATGTGAAGACGATGAACTTCCAGTGCTTGAGGTATTTATCAGATTAGCCAGATTAAGCGCTGTTCATGCCAAAGTGCAAGGTTTATTTCAAGATGCACAATTGTGTTTATTACAAACAGGTCGACAAAAAATTGATAATTACGAAGAAGCTTTAAAGCTGTTATGTGACCTTTTTAATGAGCAAGCTACTCCAATAGTGTATGCGAAAGAGAGTGAGTTTGAAGGTGATATTTCTGAGAAATTAAAAGCTGAAGGTGAAGATACTTCTTACATTGCTGTCGAACAGCTTATTTTGTTAAAAGTGACTGAAAGTAACACTAGTGAAGAATCCTCCGTAAGTTCAGCGGACACTGAGCTGGAAGTTAAAGAAAAGGCAAAAAAAGAAAAAAGTGAAACAAAAATTGAGTCAATAGAAAGTGACAAATATAAACAAATGCTCGTTTACCTGCTTGCAATGATGGTGCAGACAGAAGTCATGTTAGCAACGGTAGAAAAAGCTGAGTCACCAAGGAAACTTGAATTAATAAACTCAGCATCTATTCATTTACGTTCAGCGAGAAATTTTGGCTTGGATGAAGGACAAGCGACGGATCTGGAGCTGTACCTAAAAAGTCAGAAAGATAATATTGTTTTTCTAAAGAAGAAAACAAATTGTGTGATTATGTAGCGAGAAAGGCTCTCGCTACAATTTTTACTTCAGCTTCATTGAAATCAATAAACTAACAATAATTAAAAACGTCGAAAACCACAAACAAGCTTCTAATCCATAAACTTGATAAATCCACCCTGAGAGCACAGTGCCGATCAGCCTTCCCATTGCATTCGCCATATAGTAAAAACCGACGTCTAACGATACGCCATCTGCTTTGGCATAACTAACAATCAGATAACTATGAAGCGATGAATTTACCGCGAATAAAGCACCGAAGATCAGTAATCCTGCAACAATAATCAAAGTAAGCTGAGTCGAGTTACCAATCCCTAATGCGATTAATGCAGGGATAACCGATAGAGGGATCAACCAGAGAGTGGCCGCTTTTGCTGTAGGTGCTTGACCTTGTTCTCTGCCGGTAACTTTAGGTGCCAATGCTTGCACAAAGCCGTAACCTATGACCCACAAGGCCATAAAGGAACCGACTTCCCAGTCCGTCCATTTTAACGTTACTGCTAAATAAACGGGTAGGGCCACCACAAACCAAACATCACGAGAAGCAAATAAACATAGACGAGCAGCAGACAATAAATTGATTTCACGACTCTTAGAAAACAGATCCTTAAATTTAGGCTTGGCTTTAGATTTACCGAGTTCTTGCTTGAGCATTGCAGTACTGAATACCCACACGACGGCTAACACTATGGCCATTGCAAACAAAGCACCTTGATAACCAAGCACAGTCAGTAACAATCCACCTAAGAAAAAGCCAATGCCTTTGAGCGCATTTTTAGATCCTGTTAATAAGGCGACCCATTGATAGAGTTTTCCTTGTGCATTGGCCGGAATCAAGGTTTTAATTGCACTCTTAGCGCTCATTTTATTCAGATCTTTCGCAATACCTGAAAAAGCTTGTGCGGCCATCACCCACGGAATACCAGCAATAACACTTGGCAATAGTTCAGCAGGAACAGTGAGCATGAGTAAGGCGAACACTTGTAGAGCCAAACCAATATTCATAGTGCGATTCAAACCAAGCTTTGCACCCAGATAGCCGCCAACTAAATTGGTGACAACACCGAAAAATTCGTAAAACAAAAACAGCATGGCGATTTCAAGCGGTGAGTAACCAAGCTGGTGGAAGTGCAGTACCACTAACATTCGCAATGCACCATCTGTCAGAGTAAAACACCAGTAATTGCCTGTGATGATCAGATATTGTTTTACAGAGTCAGGAAGCGCTTTGATAGAAGCTAACATAAGTCATTTGCTCTAAATTTAGCAGCAGTACTTCGGATGAGGCACTACTGCTTTACAGGTGAATAAAGATAAGTTTTGACTTTATTACTTGTCCATCTCACCAATCATGCGGGCAAGTTCTGCAGTGCGGTTTGCGTAACCCCACTCATTGTCATACCAAACATACAGTTTAGCTTGAGTGTCATTGATGATCATGGTCGACATGGCATCAACAATTGCTGAACGGGGATCTGTTTTATAATCGATAGAAACCAGCGGGCGAGTTTCAATACCTAGCACGCCTGCAAGTTCACCATTAGCAGCTTCAGTGAGCAGTTGATTGATTTCTTCAGCTGTAACAGGGCGTTTCATCTCAAATACACAATCAGTAATTGACGCATTGGCTAACGGTACACGAATCGCATGACCGTTTAGCTTGCCTTTTAATTCCGGGAAGATATGTGTAATGGCTGTTGCACTACCCGTAGTTGTTGGGATTAAACTTATTCCACAAGCACGTGCACGACGAAGATCTTTGTGTGGGGCATCAAGGATAGTTTGAGTATTGGTAATGTCATGAATTGTGGTCATTGATCCATGTTCAATGCCTATTTTTTCATGAAGCACTTTAACTACTGGTGCTAAACAGTTTGTTGTGCATGACGCTGCAGTGACAATTCTGTGCTCGTCCGGGTTATAAAGGTGATGATTTACACCCATAACAACATTAAGCACGCCTTCTTGTTTCACTGGTGCTGTAACTAATACACGTTTAACGCCTTGATCTAGATAAGCTTGAAGTTTTTGCTTATCTTTCATTACACCCGATGCTTCAATAACTACATCACAGTTCGACCAGTTTGTATCCGCAATAGCGCTATTTTGAGTAAATTGGATAGCTTTGTCATTGATAACGATTTCATTATCACTTGCAGTTACAGTCTCTTGCCAAGTGCCATGAACAGAATCGAATTGCATTAAATGCGCAAAGGTTTCAGCGTTTCCTTGTGGGTCATTGATTTGCACAAACTCAATATTTTCCCAATGCCATGCTGAGCGTAGAACTAAGCGACCCATGCGGCCAAAACCATTAATACCAACTTTAATTGTCATGATAATTACCTAATAAAAAATAAATTAACAACACTGGGTTTGACGTTGAGGACGGTCACCCATTTTATTCAATCTGTCTAATGCTGTTTGATAATTCTTGGGTTCTAAAACCAATTGATCGAGCATTTGAGTAAACCAAGTTGGAAGTTCAGGGTTAAGGAAATAAAAGACCCATTGCCCTTGTTTTCGGCCACACAACACCCCTTGTTTTTTTAATAATGCAAGGTGACGTGAAACCTTAGGTTGGATTTCATCCAATGCAGCCATAAGCTCACAAACACAGAGCTCTTGCTGAGAATGGATGAGTACAACACTCGTTAAGCGAGTATGGTCAGAAAGTGCTTTAAATAAGCTCAATGAATCCATAAAAATGATCTCCCAATAAATATCTTAAAAATAGTATATATTAAAAATCGTATGTGTAAACCACTAGATTACTGCTTCAATTAGACGTAAAATATTGCTCAATTTTTTAGGTTAGATATTTGACTAATAACGATAATTTAAAGCACTTTTACAGTAGTGTTTTAAAAATGATTAAATCTAACCTTATGAAAACAAATAAAAAATAAATTACCCTACCTGAAGGAAAACTCTGAGATGAGTCTTGCTGATTCTGTTCTTGCTGTAAATGATGATCTTCCTATTCGCACAGATAAACCAGTACATAGTGGTAAAGTGCGAAGCGTTTATTGGTTAACGGATACTGATAGCCGCCGTTTGATAAAAGAGAAAGGCTATCCGGTACCGGATGATACACCGCTTGCGGTAATGGTAATCAGCGATCGTATTTCAGCTTTTGATTGTATTTTTCATGGTGAGCAAGGATTAAATGGTATTCCAGGTAAAGGAGCAGCATTAAACACCATTTCAAATTACTGGTTTGATTGTTTTAAAGAGCAAGGGCTTGCTGATAGCCATATTTTAGATGTACCCCATCCACTGGTATGGATTGTACAAAAAGCTCGACCAGTAATGGTTGAAGCTATTTGTCGTCAATACATCACAGGTTCGATGTGGAGAGCCTATGAAAAAGGTGAACGAGAGTTTTGTGGTATTCGTTTACCTGAAGGACTGAAAAAGAACCAAAAATTACCTGAGTTACTGATCACGCCATCTACGAAAGGGATTTTAAATGGTATCCCAGATGTGCCGGCACAAGATGATGTAAATGTTTCTCGAAAGAATATTGAAGACAACTTTGAAGCCTTTGGTTTTGAATTAAAATCTGATATCGATCTGTATGAGACATTGCTGAAAGAGGGGTTTAACCTGATTTCTGAAAAACTAGCAGCTCACGATCAAATCTTTGTCGATACCAAATTTGAATTTGGCTATGTTACGGACAAGCAAGGCAATTCAAAATTGATTTATATGGATGAAGTTGGTACACCTGACTCGTCAAGAATTTGGGATGGTGCAGCTTATCGCGATGGTCAGGTAATTGAGAATTCGAAAGAAGGTTTTCGTCAGATGCTTCTGAATCACTTCCCTGATCCAGATATTCTACTCAATAAGAACCGTATGCCCGAACGAGAAGCGTTAGCCAGAGACAATGCTTTACCACTTGAAACCATGATGAATGTTTCTAAAACTTATTTAGGTATTTCAGAAAAAGCGACGGGTAAAGAAATTGAGATTTCAGAAAACCCAAGACTAGAGCTTATTTCAGTATTAAAAAATTATCGTTTAGTTGATTAATCTAGAGGCCGTTCCCAATTAGTCATTTCGATTTGTTACTGCCTAAAATTGGCAAACTCGAGGCACGAAGATAGAAGTTTAGTGAGCTAAATGAAAGATGAGTAACAAAGAGTTTGCCAGTTTTAGGCGTAACCCGAAGGGCTGTGTATATTTTTCGTTTCTTCTGTTTTGCCGAATGCTTATGTAGAACAACTACACCTCACATTCGTCGCCTTGAATAAACAAAAAATCTACAACAGCAAATCGAAATCGTTAATTGGGAATGGCCTCTAGTCTTATTCGAAGGTAATCTGCATAGAAATTAAAATGTAGATTACCTCTAAATTAAATAACGTTTATCTTTGTAAAACCTTAATAATTCCATGTTTATAATGTTCTTATTGTTATTAACAGGTTAAATTTATGGCGTTATCTGCTCATTTTTCTGATTTACATTCTCCCTATGGAAAACAACCACTTCCTGAAGATTTAAGTAATAATTCCAAAAAAGATATACAACTTAAATGTTTATCAACGCTAACTAAAACTGATACCAGTGGTAAAAATGCATCTAAACTCACAGTAAGTGATGGAAATCCAGAAAACCATCAAAGAGCTTCTAGGTTTCATCTGATTGGAAGAGCATCAAAACTTACGTCTGCAGCAGGCGATATTGCACGTTATATTTTTACACACGTTCGAGATGCATCGGCATCGTTAGCTAACGCTACAGAAGAGCTTGATGAAGTTGATTCTGATGGCGGGGAAGGAGATACAGTACCAACTGCGAATAATGAAGAAGTGTTAACTCATCGGAGCCTTGAACAACTTAGTGAAAGTGAAGAGCAGAAAGAAAGAGAAGCTAGGCACTCAGAGCAAGCTCAGCTTATAAGTAGAGAATATCTGCATTATACACAAGATAGTAAAGCAGAATTTAAAATTAGACAGCGTTTTTTAAATAAACTTAATATTGGTAATTCTAACCCAGCTAGACCAAAGTGATTGGCCTAGCTAGATAATTAGAGTTTACTTCAGTAACAAATCCAAGTGAGCCCCAAAATCTTTTGGCCCCATAAATCCAGTTATACGATACTGATCTGCTGCTTTGCCTTGCTTGTTAAAGAACATAATCGTTGGCAAACCTAATACATCATAATGCTCTAACAGCTCGATATCATCGTCATCATTTTTGGTGACATCGGCTTGTAATAGCACCATGTTATTCATGCGTGCAGCAACATCTTTATCAGCAAAAGTAATGTGTTCAAACTCTTTACAAGCTACACACCAGTCAGCATAAAGATCGAACATCACAACTTTACCTTGAGCACTTGCTTTAGCTACTTCAGTGTTCAATTCGGCCAGTGTTTTAACACGTTTAAAGCCTTGCTGCTGTTGCGGCTCACCGCCATCAGCAACGTGTGCTCGTTCTGCTTTTGGTGCTTGAAAACCTAGTGTCTCCATCATTGACATAAAGCCGTAAGAAAAACTACCAAGTAGAGCACCTGTCAGTAGAACCGAGCGAACGGTTTGCTTCCAGTTAAACTCAGTTTTCTTATTTTGATGAATTAAGTAACCCGTAAGTGCTACGCCCCAAATAGCCCATAGCACATCAGACACTACACCTGTCCAAATACGGCCTATCATCATGATTGATACTGCAATGAGAAGGAAGCCAAATACAGTCTTAACAATTTCCATCCAACCGCCTGCCCTTGGCAGTAATTTACCACCAGAAGCGCCCATGATAAGCAATGGAACACCCATACCCATACTTAGAATGTACAATGCTAAGAAACCCAATACTAAATCGCCAGACTGGGCAATGTAGATTAATACGCCTGAAAGTGGCGCTGAGGTACAAGGAGAAGCCACTAAACCTGAAATGGCGCCCATTACAAATACACCAATGAAATTACCACCTTTTTGGGTATTGGAGGCATTGTTCATTTTGTCTTGCCATTTGGCCGGTAGCTTTAAATCATACAAGCCGAACATTGATAAGCTTAATACCACAAACAATGCGGCAAGAATCAACAATATCACAGGGCTTTGTAGTGCAGCCTGGTACTTTAAACCTGCAGAAGCAACAATTAACCCTAAAACAGAGTAGGTGATAGCCATACCTTGAACATAGGTCATCGCTAATGCAAAGCCTTTGCCTACAGAAAGCTTTTCACCTTGTCCAACAATGATACCAGACAAGATAGGGTACATTGGAAATACACATGGCGTGAGTGCGAGACCAATACCTAAGCCGAAGAAGATTAATAGCGTGATTAGCAAGCTGTTATTTGAAAGCATTTGCGACAGCTTATCTTGCTGCGTAATTGGTGCTTGTGTTTGCTCCGCAGTTGATGCTTTGTCACTAGCCATTGAGTCATCAGCCGTTGCGGTACTCGCATCTACCTGAGTTAATTTAACGACTCGCTTGGTTGGTGGGTAGCAAAGCTTTCCTTCAGCGCAGCCCATAAAGGTGACTGTGAAAGTACTGCCTGCTTTCGCTTCTTTTAGACTTATCGGGAATTCGATAAAACTGGTATAGACTTCTTGCTCACCAAAATATTCATCATGATGAATTTTGCCTTTTGGTAAAGCTATTTCACCCAAGGTTGCGCCATCAGCCTTAAACTTGAGTTTGCCTTTATACATGTAGTATCCATCGGCAATTACCCAACTTAATTTCAGTTTGTTTCCTTGTTGATTAGCTTCGAAATCAAACGCTTTTTCAACGGGTAGAATTTCAGGTTCAGAACTAAAGAGTCCACCACTTGAGTTGTTAAAAATGCCATTGCTATGAGCAAGCGGCGCTAGTAAAACTAAGCTGGTAAGCAATATACTTAATAATTTTTTCATAGCTGAGTCGTGGTTTAATCCAGTTTAAATAAGCTCCTGAACTTTGTGTATTGGTATGCAATACGTTCAGGTACATCGTATGGATGGTGCAAATTGAGCAGTTTTTAAATTGCTTCAACATTTTGCTTCATGCATCTATATGCAATGCAGTCTCTTGATCTTCGCACACTTCATCTTGTTAATGATAGTAAGATGTTACATGTTGTATTACTTGTATTATCGGTAATACTTTCTGCTCTAATAATTGCTAGGTTAAATCTTTAGCGCATCGTAGAAGCAAGATGTTGCATTATTTACAATTATTCCTAAAAGTTACTACTTTAATGGTTATTATACTGAAATAACATTAATTGCAGATTAACTTTTGCTTATATTGTAATCAATTCGTAATTATCTCTATCTAAGACTTGAAAATAGACCGAATTACCCCCACTAATTATTCAACGGAATTAATTTTTTTTGGTGTATTCATGTTACTTGCTCTATTAGTCATCTTTATTGCTTTGCCTGTTCTTGAGATCTCATTGATGATCCACGTAGGGCAAGTGCTAGGAACATGGAATACTGTTGCACTCATTATCTTATCCGCGGTTATTGGCGCTTCACTTGTCAGAAGTCAAGGTGTCGCTAAGTTGATCCTTGTTCGTGAGAAAATGGCAAAAGGTGAATTACCTGGTATTGAAATCGTGGAAAGCATGATGCTGGCGATTGCGGGTGTATTTTTGGTGTTACCTGGGTTTATCACTGACTTTATTGGTTTGTTGTTTATCACGCCGTTTACTCGCAAACCGATTGCCAAATTTATTTTCTCGCGAATGAAGGTAAACATTGTTTCTAATCAGAGCTTTGGGCAACCAAACAACCCATTTGGGTCTTCACCGTTTGATCAGCACTCAAATGATCAACACGGAAATACCTTTGAAGGCGACTTTGAAAGAAAGCCGGAAGAAGTGAAGCCTGAAAATCGACTCAACGATGATGATAAAAAATAATTTTCTAAAGTTAAACTGAATTTAAGCCAAGCTTTTCTCCTAAGATACAAGCACTGACGGCTTGCATAAGGATGACATCTCTTTGAGTTGGATTAATGTTGTCATCCGAATTTTCAGCAAACTGAATTAATTTTTGCTGATCATAAAAAGGTAAGTTTTTCATCGATTGACTGTGGACTTTATCAAGTAAGAACTCATTGAGTAACAGACTTTGATTACTTTTAGACGGCGGACTGAGAAAAGGGTGTTTCATCCTTTTGTACATAGTGTCAGTTAACACAGGTTTTGCAGCCTCTCTGAGTAAGTACTTCTCTTTCATTCCTCTAATTTTTAAATGTTCAGGTAACCGAGCAACATACTCGGTGAGTTTATGATCTAAAAAGGGAACTCGACCTTCAATCGAGTGAGCCATTTCCATCCTGTCTCCTAGTAATGTGAGTAAATAGTGAGGCAAGACTGAGCGTGTCCAAAGATATAGGCTTTGATGCAATACCCCTTTACCAAGCAGTTTTTCTTTTACTGGCATTGAGTTTAATAAGTTTGTTATAGGATCAGAGTCTTTTACGATGTTCAAATAATCGTCATTAAATATCTGCTTGCTTGTAGCACTGATGTATGTAAATGCACTCATCCAGTTAGGTTGATATCCAAGAATGCGTTGTGCAGCATTCATCGCGGGATCATTTTGCTTTCCAATAAGGAGTCCTTGGCTGACTTTATTTGCGTTTTTAAATTCGGCTTCAACTTCTTGTTTTTGAGCCGAGGACATTTCGTTCATGTAATGAGCGAGATAATCTTGGCGGAAACTGGCATATCCAGCTAAAAACTCATCAGAGCCTTCACCCGTGAGTACAACTTTAAAACCATGTTGCTGAACATTTTTACTGAGTAAATATTTTGAAACAGCATTGCAATTGAAGATAAGCTTTTCACCTTTGTATACGCTGTCTTCAAAGTTATCGACAATATCCTTAGCGGTGACAGGTACTTCTATATAATGACTTCCAGTGAACTTCGCGGTTTCTTTTGCATAAACGGATTCGTCGTAAGATTGATCATCAAAAGACAAAGTAAAAGCCGTTATTGGTCGATGATATTGTTGTTGTGCAGCCCCTAAAATAGCGCTTGAATCAATCCCACCACTTAAATAACAAGCAACAGGGACATCAGCATTAAGTCTAAGCTTAACAGCTTCGTTAAACTTTTCTCTGAACCCTTGCACGGCTTCAGCTTCTGAAATGTCATACTGTTGTTGGGCTTTTGCTGAAAGGTACTTGATATCCCAATATTGCTTAATGGTGAGCTTGTCTGATTCGAAAGCTTTTATGAGATAGTGAGAGGCGGGCAATTCCTTAATGTTTTCAATGAGCGAGTGATCAGCAATATGAAACAATGATTTTTCTTGTAGGAAATTAGCTTTGTTCCACTTCAATGATAAGCCCAAGGGCTTAAATGCTTTCATTTCTGAAGCGAAGTAAATGTTCTCTTTATCTTGGTAATAAAAAAGAGGTTTGATACCAAAACGATCTCGCCCCGCAAAGATTTGGTTATTGTTCTTATCCCATAATACGAAAGCAAATTCGCCCCGAAGATGCTCGAAGCATTCTGCGCCATATTTTTGGTAAAGGTGGATTAGAATTTCGCTGTCGGAATGTGTTTTGAATTTATAACCTTCGAGAGTGAGCTCTCGAGCAATACGTTTATAATCATAAAACTCACCATTAACAACGGCGACAATACTTTGATCTTGATTGGTAAGAGGCTGGTGCCCTTGATTAAGGTCAATAATTGAAAGGCGGGCGTGCCCTAAGTGTATGCGGTTATCAAAGCTCCCCCAATGACCAATCTCATCAGGTCCGCGATGCTGAATAGCGTGTATTCCATTTAAAATACTTTGCTTATCAATCGCATTAGTTGGAGCAAAAGCACATAAAAAACCGCACATATAAACCTTCCCTTCTAGATCATGGTTTAGTAATTAAAGTGTGCGGTTGATGTTACGTCAATATATGCCAGTGTTTAGTTTTTCAATTTGACAGCGTTAATTCAATCTAATGGATGTTATACCAATTACTGTAATTGGTATTACTTATCGGCTATCAGCTTTTCTAATTCAGTGACTTTCTGTTGAAGTTGCTCTAGTTTTTCACGCGTTTTTAATAAAACATGTTGCTGTACTTCAAATTCTTCACGGCTTACAAAATCCAGCTTCATTAATTGGTTTTGCAAGACTTGCTTACTTTTACTTTCAAATTCACCAGCAAACTGCTTTAAGCTGTCAGGCATGTTGTCAGATAATTGCTTAGCAATCTCTTCAATTTTCTTTGGGTTCATCATTAATCTTACTTTTGAAGGCAATATGTTAATCATATCGAAAAGGGGATAACTTGTCGCTATCCCCTAATGGGTTAAGATTTATTTTCACTAAATTCTTTTAGCGGTTGGTGCTTTTCTGCGAGGAAGGTATAGAACACAGGAAGTACGAATAAGGTGAAAATCGTACCGATACCCAAACCAGATAAAATAACTAATCCAATATTAAACCTTGCGACAGCACCAGCGCCAGAAGCAAAGATGAGAGGGATTAACCCCGCAATCATTGACACCGTTGTCATCAGAATGGGTCTTAGACGAATAGACGCTGCATATTTTATCGCTTCAAGGCGATTGAGCCCATTATGCAGTTGCTCTTCTTTAGCGACTTCACACATCAAAATTCCGTGTTTTGTGATCAAGCCAATCAGAGTGATCATCCCTACCTGACTGTAGATATTCATCGACGAAAGGCCAAAGATATGAGTCCAATCTAACGCAATTAATGCTCCACTGATGGCGAGTGGCACTGTGATCAAAATGACCAAGGGATCTCTCACGCTTTCAAATTGGCTTGCAAGTACTAAGAAGATAATTGCAATCGCTAAAATGAAGGTTGTATACAGCGAGCTGCCTTCAGTTACGTACTGGCGAGCTTCACCCAAAAAGTTATAGCTATAACCTTTAGGTAAATCATTGTTACCGATGTTTTGCATAAACTTAATGGCATCACCTAATGCAACGCCTGGAGAGTTTACGGCACTGATGGAAACGGAGTTCATTTGGTTAAAATGTGGTAATGAACGAGGTTGAGTCGTCATTTCTACATCTACTAAGCTCGATAGTGGGATTTCTCGCCCATCCGCCGCTTTAACATAGTAATGTGATAATGATTCTGGTCCACTTCGAAGGTTACGAGTTACTTGTGGGATCACTTCATATGAACGTCCATCAAGGTTGACTCGATTGGTATATCCATCACTGATCATCGTTGACAATGTCGATCCAATATCTTGCATTGTAATGCCGTAGGCACCCGCTAAATCTCGCTTAATATGGATTTTCATTGTGGCGGAATCGTATTTTAAGTTGATGTCGCTATACACAAAAAGCGGGCTGGCTTGCACTTTGGCAAGCACCTCAGAACCTAACTGGAATAAGTTAACAAAGGGCTCAGAAGAAGTAATAACAAATTGGATCGGTAAACCACTCGAAGCCCCAGGAAGTTCTGGCATTTGGAATGTGGTTAACGCCACTCCCGGAATATCCTTAAGTTCAGCAGAAAACTCCTTCTGCATTTCTTTTTGACTCTTAGTTCGTTCACTCCATGGTACTAAAGGAGCAATACCGAATGCTTGGTTAGAGCTTGGAATACCCACGAATGCTAATGTTGCCGCAGTCTCAGGAGCTTTTTTAAGGATATTTGTGACTTGCTCCATGTTCGCTTGGATAAAATCTAAATTTGCTGAAGATGGTGCAGTGCCTGACATCATTACAACACCGTTATCTTCTTTGGGAGCAAGCTCCGTAGGAATTTGCTTGAACATGACGGGTATTGAAATCAATACAATTGCAGAGAAGACAAGAATGACAGAGCGTTTGTTTAAGGTCGCACTTAGCATTCGGTCGTAGCGTGATGTTAAACCTGAAAGAAAACGTTCTACTCCTTTTTCAAACGCATTGGGCTCTATGTGTGCTTTTAAAATTTTACCGCACATCATTGGCGATAGAGTTAATGCAATGATACCTGAGATAAATACACTACCAGCCAGCGTTAAGGCAAACTCTTTAAAGAGTGAGCCTGTGACCCCACCCATTAAAGCGATAGGAGCGTAAACAGCAGCTAGCGTAATGGTCATCGAGATCACAGGGACTGTGATTTCTCGGGTACCTATAATGGCCGCTCTGAAGGGGGACTCACCTTGCTTTATATGCCGATCGACATTTTCAACGACTACAATAGCATCATCCACAACAAGGCCAATAGCCAGTACCATTGCCAGCAAGGTCATCAAATTGATAGTGAAGCCAAACATCTGCATGACGAGTGCTACACCAATCAGAGATAGAGGTATGGTGACAATTGGGATCAGTACGGCTCTTAACGATCCCATAAACAAAGTGATTACGATGACGACAATTAGTGCTGCTTCGGCAATCGTTTTTATGACCTCATTTATTGACTCATTGATTGCTTGAGATGAATCATATAACACTCTTGCATTCATTGAAGGAGGCAAGTTTCGTTCTATTTGAGGTAATAGATCTCTCACTCCTGCCGCCACAGTTAATGGGTTAGCGGTCGGTGTTACATCAACGCCAATAACGACGGCTTCTTTTCCATCTGCAAGAGCACGATAGACGTCACGACTTTTCTCTAGGCTGACAGTTGCAATATCTCCCAATCGAACCACACCGCCTTTTTTACTGCGAATGACCAGTTTTTTAAGTTCATCAACCGTTGATACTTGTGTATCTGCCGTTCCATTCATCAGAGTGAAGTAGCTGTTGAGTTGTCCGACGGCGGATTGAAAGTTATTAGCTTGTAATACTTGGCTGACTTCTGATGCTGTAAGGTTGAAAGCCCCCATACGTGCAGGGTCAAGCCATATTCGCATGGCATATTGAATCCCGCCGTACAGGTCTGCTTTTGCTACGCCATTTACGGTAAACATTTGCGGCTTAACAACACGCTCTAAATAGTCAGTGATTTGGCTGGAATTTAATTTGTCACTTGAAAAGGCAATATACAATACAGCAGTCTGCGAGCCTGTTGATGAGGTCACAGTTGGATCTTGTGCTTCTTTAGGCAGTTGAGAACGAACAGAATTAACTTTCGCTAACACATCAGCCAGTGCACCATTTGGATCAGTGTTCAACTTCATATTAACTGTAACCGTCGAGGTACCTAAGGTACTTTCAGACGTCATGAAGTCGATATTATCAGCCTGAGCAATGGCTTGCTCAATGGGCTGAGTAATAAATCCTTGGACCAGACTCGCATCCGCACCGTAATAACTAGTCGAAACCGTAATAACAGTATTTGTGATTTTCGGGTACTGACGGACTTGCATATTACTCAGTGCATTTAAGCCCAACATTAAGATGAGTAAGCTTATTGAGACAGCAAGAACAGGTCGTTTAATAAATATATCAGTAAACTTCATCGCTGCCTCCTTAAAGTTGTGGCATAGCTTTAGGCGTTGTGATTGTTTTGCCGTTCACAATTTTAACTTTACTGTTATTGCTTAAACGAATTTGCCCAGTAACCACGATTTGATCGCCAGATTGTAAGTTACCTTTTACCAAGGCAAGATTTCCATTGCGTTCGACAATACTGACGTCCATTTGAGAGACCCGTTTTATTGATTTACCATCTTCTGAAATGGTGTTAACAACGTAAACGGTATTGCCATATAAAGCATAATTAATTGCCGTTTGCGGAATGATAATTTGATTTTCTAATTTAGGAAGTTGGACGTTTACCTGTGCAAACATACCACTACGAAGCTTTTCATCAGGGTTTGGTATTTCTGCTTGTATTTGTATAAGGCCACTTTGGTAGAATACTGCAGGTTCAATTGCTGAGATATGACCGACGAAATGCTGGCTAGGATAAGCATCAACATTGACATTTACTGCTTGGCCAACCTTTACTTTTGATAACTGAGTTTGAGGAATAGTAAAGCGAATTTTTAGTGTTTTTATATCTTCTAAGCGGACGATTTCACTGCCTGCTTGAAGAAACTCACCCAAGTGCACACTTCGAATACCAATTAAGCCAGAGAAAGGGGCTTTAATGACTTTGCGGTCAATCGTTGCTTGTAATGACTTTATATCGGCTTCTAAAGCGAGGTACTTCGCTTCAGCGTTATCGAGATCTTGTTTAGATACGGACTTTTGTCGATACAGTTTAATCAAACGTTGATAATCAGCTTTTGCGGCTGGAAGCTGAACCCGTTTACTGGTTAAATTCGCTTTTTCTACTTCATCATCTAAACGAACAAGAACTTGCCCTTTTTTGACTTCAGCGCCATTTTTAAAGTCAATAGAGCTGATCACGCCAGCTAACTGGTTAGAGACAGTTATACCCTGTAATGGTTCAACAAAACCAATAGCATTAACTTGTGGTTGCCATGATTGTTTTTTCAGAATCTGAGTGGTAACAGGAAACTCTTGTTCAGATAAATTGGATAAAGCGTCAGAGATTTTTCCCTGCACAAATAGATTGAAGCCAATAACTGAGCCAAAGGCCGCAACGGCAACCAAAAGCATTATTAGAATCCACTTTTTCATAATCTGTTATGACTCCTAGCTGTTTGAAAAAGAAGTAGATATTGCTGACCAGCATCGCTTGCAAACAACAAGCAGATCTGAATCGTTATATTCCAAATGTCCTTCTGAAATCCTGTGTCCTAATGCAATCGCTGGCTCAAAACCAATCGAAAACAAATACTCATCTTCAAGATGAGTGATTAAACCTTGTTGCTGACCTTGCTTAAACATCGTAAGCAAAGGCTCAAACGTATCTTGTTCAAATGCTCGGTGTTCATCAGTTTCAGTGCCAGGAAGCTGGCTGTATTGCTGATAGTTGAGCTGGTTTGAACTCTGATTGCTGCCAAGTTTTAAAAAATTAAACCAAAGGTGAGTGAATTGCGCTTCTACACCCTCCTGTGTGAAACCATTGAAAATAAATTCTGCAACGTTTTTAAGTACGTCTTTTCTTAACTCAGAGATAAGTTCTTCTTTATCAGTGAAATACCGATAAATGGTACCCGCAGCCACTTGAGCCGTTGTGGCTAACTTCTGCATTGAGAGGTTATGAAGGCCCTCTTCAGCAATGAGCTGCTCTGCTGCTCTCAAAATTACGTTTCGTTTATTTGCCATAGGTCCAAAATATAAAAATGAATGAATGTTCATTTATTATTGTAAGATTTGTATTTATAACGAGCAAAAGGTGCGCATAAAAATGTGATTCTGATCGTGTTTTTATACGTCGTATACAGTCTGATGAGTTTTAAGTTATGTTGGTTCAGCCCTGATACAGATAATTAGATCACGCTCACAAATATTTATCAGTATAGAAGGCTTTGATATCATTGAGCCCAAAACTCGCTATATACGATAGTAAACTGCTTGCCAAAAAGGGAGTGGTGTCTCAAACGTCTTTTATACTATTCAGTAGTCTTGGGTGCGTTTGCGTTATATAACTCTTTTAGTTCCATCGTCACTCATATTTTGGAAATTGCTTTTAATGAAACTTAATCCTGGTCAAAACGAAGCTGTGCACTATGTCTCAGGCCCCTGTCTCGTACTCGCTGGAGCTGGTAGTGGTAAGACTCGGGTGATCATTAATAAGATGGCTTACTTGCTTGAAAAGTGTGGTTATCGGGCGAGAAATATTGCTGCTGTAACCTTCACTAACAAAGCAGCACGTGAAATGAAAGAGCGTGTTGCACAGTCTATCGGTAAACAGTTATCACGTGGTTTATGGATTTCTACGTTTCATACACTAGGTTTAGAAATCATCAAAAAAGAATATAAAGTTGTTGGTTTAAAAGCAGGTTTTTCTTTGTTTGATGATCAAGATTCATTAGCTCTGCTAAAAGAGCTTACCGAAAATGAATTACAAGAAGATAAAGATCTACTGCGTGCGCTAATGACTGAAATTTCCAATTGGAAAGGTAACCTTGTCATTCCAGAGCATGCATTGAAGATAGCTAAAGGAGAGCAGCAGCAACTCTTTGCTCTATTATACAAACGTTATGCTCAACACATGAAAGCCTATAATGCGCTTGATTTTGACGATTTAATTTTACTGCCAACACTATTACTCAAGCATAACGCTCAAGTGAGGGATCGCTGGCAAACTCGTTTTCAGTATTTGCTTGTGGATGAGTATCAAGATACGAACTCGAGTCAGTATGAGTTAGTGAAATTATTGGTAGGTGAAAGAGCCAGATTTACCGTAGTGGGCGACGATGATCAGTCAATTTACTCATGGCGCGGTGCTAAACCACAAAATCTTGTACTCCTAGGGAAAGACTTCCCACATTTAAAGTTGATTAAACTTGAACAAAACTATCGCTCGAGTCAGCGAATTCTAAAGTCAGCCAATATCCTGATTGCCAACAATCCTCATGTTTATGATAAATCATTATTCAGCGAGCTTGCCTATGGTGAACCATTAAGGGTTTTACTTGCGGCAACCGAAGAACAAGAAGCAGAGAGGGTGGTAGCTGAGATCATCAGGCATAAGTTTGTTGGAAAAACTCGTTACGGTGATTATGCCATTCTATATCGTGGTAATCATCAATCCAGATTGCTTGAACGTGCGCTGATGACCAATCGCATTCCCTATAAGCTCAGTGGTGGTACTTCGTTTTTTGCGAGAGCGGAAATTAAAGACATCATGGCTTACCTGCGTTTAGTTGTTAATCCAGATGATGACAATGCCTTTCTAAGAGTCGTCAATCTACCAAAGCGAGGCATTGGCCCTGCGACATTAGAAATACTCGGTAACTTTGCTAACAGTAAGCATATCTCTATGTTTAGTGCGATTTTTGAAGCCGAGTTGAACCACCATCTCAGCCCTAAAGCGTGTGGTGAGTTATATAAATTCGGTAAGTTCATTGTCGATACGGGGGAAATTGCAACTCGTGGCGAAGGAATCGATGCCATTAAACAGCTCATTCGTAATATTAATTACGAAGATTACCTGTATGAAACCAGTACCAGTGCTAAAGCTGCTGAGATGAGGATGAAAAACATCTCTGAGTTATATCGATGGGTCACAGAAATGCTGCAAGGTGATGATTTGGACGAGCCTATGACGTTGCCAGAAGTGGTTACTCGCTTAACGCTTCGAGATATGATGGAGCGAAACAGTGAAGATGAGGCGGGTGATCAAGTGCAATTGATGACATTGCATGCATCGAAAGGTCTAGAGTTTCCTTATGTGTTTATGGTTGGAATGGAAGAAGGTTTGTTACCTCATCAAACGTCAATAGATGAAGATAATGTTGAAGAAGAGCGTCGTTTAGCATACGTGGGGATCACTCGCGCACAACGAGAGTTGTGGTTTATTATTTGTCGAGAGCGTAGGCAGTATGGTGAGGTTATTAGAACCGAGCCAAGTCGATTCTTAATGGAGTTGCCTCAGGACGATGTTATTTGGGAAAACAAAAAGCCCGCTCAGTCAGAACAAGAAAGAGTGAGTGCTGGTAAGTCAAATATCTCAAATTTAAGAGCGATGTTGAACAAAGACTAACTGGCGACTTTAGGCGTTGGGCTCATTGTTTGGGAAGGCTGGTGGAGAACATAACGTCCGCGTCCTTTAGCCTTAGCTTGGTACATAGCCATATCTGCATTTTTTAACATATTTTCAGTGCAAGATGTGGTTTGTGTACTAATGGTTATCCCAATACTGGCACTAGAATAAAACTTGTGCTCATTGAGAGAGTAGGGTTGAGATAAGAGTTGTAGTACTCGGTCGGCAATTTCAATCGCATCGGTAGTGTGCTGAATGCTATCTAACAAAATGACAAATTCATCTCCGCCTAAACGTCCTAACGTGTCATTTTGTCTAATACAAAGTTTTAGCCTATCTGCGGTTTCTACAAGAAAGCGATCGCCCTCAATATGGCCAAGCGTATCGTTGATCAATTTAAACTTGTCTAAATCAATAAACATCAGCGCAAAGGTGTCATCCGGGTGACGCTGAATATGATTAATGGCATGCTGTAGACGCTCCATAAACATTGCTCTATTCGGTAAGCCTGTTAGAGGGTCGTGTTTGGCATCATAAATGAGCTGTTGTTCAACTTTTTTGCGTCGACTGATTTCCTTTTCAAGTTCTTTATTCGACTTTTCTAACTCTTTTGTACGCTTGTCTACCTGCTTCTCCAGTAGTTTGTAACTACGCTGCATTGCTTCTCTTGATTCTTTTCTTTCGATAGCAGCCGCAATATGTTGTCCAACAAAATTGAGCAGCTCTAAATCTTTTTCTTGAAATCGAACATCTGGTTCATTGTGATGGACGACGAGGCTACCACGAATTTTTTGTTGGATGATAAGTGGCGTGCCCATCCACTGGGTTATTAAAGGCACATTTAAGCAGAAAGGCGTTTCTTGAAAAATCAATTTCTGCTTAGTCATTAAAAGAATGTCATCTTTAGAAAGTAAAATGGGCCTTTCTACTTTCATTACGTATTCAGTCAAACCATCTTTGTATCCGCGGCCTTCATGAATATGGGTTGAATCCTCTGAACTGTAAAATGGAAAGTTAAGCCAATTTTTCTTTTTATCATGCATGGCAATGTAGCAATCGTTGGCTTCAAGTAATTCGCAAAGAATATTGTGCAGTTCGTGATAAAAATCATTGTCGTCAATATAGGACTGGCTGAGATTGGCAATTTTATAAAGTGAACTTTGAAGTCTTTCGGCTTTAATTCGTTCTGTGACTTCAAGTTTTAAATCATTGTAAGCCGTAATCAGTTCACGCGTTCTTACTGAAATAGCCTGTTCTAATTGTGCGTGCTGTTTCAAGCGCTCGCTAACGCCCTCAATGTGCTGACAGATAAAACTGAGTAGTTCTATCTCTGGTTGCCCATAGCAATCGTAAGAGCTGTAGCTTTGAACAACAATGACACCAACTGGGGTGCCGCCTTGCAATATTGGGGTACCAAGCCATGATTTACAACTGGGACCTTGAGGAGTAATACCTTGCGCTGATATTTGCTCATCAATATCTTTACCACAAAATAAAAATGGTTCTCCGGTTTTGATTACATGGCCTGTCAAACCTTGCCAAAGCTTTTTTGATATTTGCTCTGCAGTATTAACAAATGGACAATCGTCTTTTTCATCCACAAAAAAAGGAATGTCGAGTCGATTCGTTTGAGTGCACAAAGCCGCAATGAAAAAGTTATCAGCAGGCATTATTTGTTGCAACTGTTGATGAACGCCTTGATAAAAACAATTGAGAGTCTCTGCTTTAGAAGCAATGTTTGAAATAGAAATGAGAGTGTCTCGAGCACATTTAGCTTGCTTATATTGCAAAGCAATGTCTTTCAATCGAACAATCCGTTTCTTTAATCGACCTACGGTACTGCTCTTTTGATGTGTTTCTGGTTTCTTTACGCCAAAATCCATTTGTTCGTATTCGCTCCAGCTCAGAATTATTCACTTTTTTTATTATCGCAACTAGAATTAACATGTATTTTTTTATCTGCCAAGTCAAATTTTAATCGAATAATGTATAATTCTCGACTTAATGTGCTAATTCTTGAGCAAATAAAATAAAAAGTGAAATCAGTACTAGACGCGGCATTCATTTATCCCTATTATACGCCGCGCTAACCGATGATGAGCGCCCATAGCTCAGTTGGATAGAGCGCACCCCTCCGGAGGGTGAGGCCGAGGGTTCGAATCCTTCTGGGCGCACCATTTCTGGAATGAATGCACTATTCATTAAGTTGTTAGCAAATATTTGTGGTGATTGTAGCTCAGTTGGTAGAGCCCCGGATTGTGATTCCGGTTGTCGTGGGTTCGAGCCCCATCAGTCACCCCACTTCTCGGTGATTAGCGCAGCCCGGTAGCGCATCTGCTTTGGGAGCAGAGGGTCAGAGGTTCGAATCCTCTATCACCGACCACATTTTAAAAACTGATTTTTCAGTTTTCCCAGATACGGTGATTAGCGCAGCCCGGTAGCGCATCTGCTTTGGGAGCAGAGGGTCAGAGGTTCGAATCCTCTATCACCGACCAAACATTAAGCCCTAGTTTAAACACTAGGGCTTTTTTGTGTCTGCTTGAGTTTCAAAATGAATTGGGTAATAAAAACGACTGTGGTCTGAACCTTTAAGAATTAGAGGGAAGTCATGGGAATTATGATTTCTTGCAGATTGCTGGGTAAATGAGTTCAATAGCTCTTCTGCTGATTTGTTTGAAAGAAGACAAAGCTCGTTTAATGGTTCTGATTTTAAACCATTATCGTATGGGATAATATTGAGTCGTGAATACATCATAATTCCACTCCTTGGAAATAACACGCTAACTAAATTTGATCATATCGATTAATAGACAACCCAAACATCGCCTTCTGCATCAAGTTCTTCTACTGCTCCGTTTTGTAAGTATATTTTTTTGAGCAGTTCTAACTTTTTTCTCTCCTCTTCTTCCCAAGGGAAGCATTGCTTTGATAGCACCATGCCTTTTACTCTTTCAATTCCGGGGAGTTGCTTAAAGCTTTTTAGTAACTCGACAAATGCTGAAACTGAACTCTTGATTCCTTTAGGTGATTTTTCGTGAGTTTCAAAGTCACCAATAATCACTTCATTTTCTTCAACTCGATAAGTCATTGTCCACTCATCTGTATTAACGGTTTTTCCTACTTCGTAGTTACTTTCTCCGAAGTAGGCCGTTTCAGGCGTAATTCCCTTACTGATAAAATATTCAGAAACTGGATCCATGGTTCACCTATTATTTGCTGATAGCAGCTTCGATAGCTCTATGTAAGTTTACAAGCTCAGTCAGTAGAGAAATCATATCGACAGAGGTTTTATTTGCTCTTGAGTAAGCATCGCTTACATCTTTAGAAAACTGTTCAGAAATTTGGTCAACTAAACCTGCAATCGTTCTTTTGATATCTGCACCATAAGTAATTTGAGCGCTACCCATACTACCAGCTCCATCGGTGAGCTTACTGAACATTTGGCCGCCAATTGATAAACTTTCACCTATACCAATTTTACCCAATCCACCACCAATGACACCGCAGACACTCGCAACAGAGCCAATTGTAGCACCAGCAACACTTAGTCCACCGGCGAGCATGGCTGCATTACGAGTTTGCCCTATTGCATCCATTTTCTGATTTAAGGCGTTCATTTTGATATCCCAATTGAGCTTATCGAACAGTGTTTTAGCATCCTGAACAATATTACGCAGTGCTTGGAACATTTTGGCTAATTTAAACATTAAATCGTTAATTTCAGCGATGGCTTGAGCACCATCAAGGTCACCTGAACCTAGATTGCCATAATCTTTTTTTAGTGCCGAATAAAAGTCATTACAATCTTTATTCAAGTCGCCAATATCATTAATAAGCTTATCGTCTGATTTTAGCGTACTTGTGAGTTTGTCATGGTTACTCAGCTTAGCGAAAGCAGCATGCCTTTGTTTGTAATCTTGAGTATGTTTACCCATGTTTTGTACTTCATCGTCTAAATCATCTAATTGACGATGTACTTCACTATTCAAGGCTCGATTCAACTCATTTTGTTGATGCTTTCCTTTTTGGGCTTTGTTATTTCGGTGGTGACCCGTTGCTGATTGTAGGTGTCCGCCTTTTCTTGACGCTCGCTTTCCACCTTTTCCTTTTTTACCACCTTTGATGTCATCATCGTCTGAGTAAAGCATGTCGACGTTTTGTGCAGCAATATGCGCCGCATGGAGTGGTGTAATGCTAGTCATAATAAATTCCTCATGTCTAAATCTGTATGTTAACGGCTAATATTCACAGCAACCTGAACGCTTACTTGCATCATTTGCTCTTGCATATCCTTAACGTTTTGTAAGACTGTTGCACTTTTACTAAGCACGTCTTTAATTTGTTTCTCTTCTTCTTTCCTGCTTGAGTCCATATCTTGGTCTAGAAGCCCTAAAAATCCTTGTTGCGTTATCAGTATTTGGATTGCTTTTGTAAAATTACCTTGAACGATAGTATTCGCCCCTTTACCACCTTGACTGATCGATTGACCCAAGCCGAAAACAGCAGTTAAAAAAGTGGATTTTATGGTGACTTTGATTGCAGCCATTAAACAGCGCTTAAAGATTTTTACTCTCATGTCGCTAATAACTCTTGTCAGGTTTCGGTTGATGCCTTTAGCGGATTGTTTTGCCGCTTCATCCATTGACTCTTTTAGGCTGTCTTTAACCATCTTTTTAATTGCATCTTTACCAAAGGCTTTTGTAACGCGTTTGAATACATTTTTAACCGTATCTTTAAGGGCTTCTTTACCTATTTTGTAGCCTTCTTTACCCGCTTCCTCGACGATTTCTTTGACACCTTGGTTAAGAATTCGTGTAACAACAGAGTCTCCAAGTTTTTCAGACACTTCTTCAGCTATTTTTTCAGACACTTCTTCGATGGATTTAACTGCTGCATTAACACCTTGATCAGTCACTTCCATAACTCCCTCTTTAGTGCCTTCAGTACCTGCTTTGGAAACGGCGGCCATGACTTGTTTACCTGCAGCTTGTGTCGCAGTTTCAGCTGCGCCTTTTACTGCACTATTCGCAGCTTTAAAAGCCATACCTGCACCCAAAATATCCGTTGCAAGACCAACCATCTCAATACCCAGTTGAATGTAACCTGCTATTTGAGCTACCTTGTCACAGATTTTGGGGTTAGCACCACAAAGTTTCGCCGTTTCAGCCGCAGCTTTAACCATGCCTGCCACACCTGCTGCATAGTAAGCCGCACCTGCAACAATACTGGCGTAGGCATTTGGGTCACAACCTAAACTTGCAACGGCTTCAACAACGCCTTCGACGAGTTTAAATAAGCCATAGATTTGCTCAGCAATACTGACCACCCAGTCTACGACGCAAGCAAAAATACCTAGCTTTTTGGCTTTCTTTGCGGCATCTACTTGTTTCTTTAACTGATCTTGATACTCTTTAACTTTGTTGTCTCGGATTTTACATTGTGAGTCCGTCATAATTTGACTGGCTTTAGACTTCGCATCAGCTGTAGCTGAGAAGACAGATAAGCAAAGGTTACCCATCATTCCTGAGAGCGATCGCATATTTATTTTTGGTAGATCCCTACCTGAAATAGTGCTGAGTGATTTGACCGCCGCTCTCACCTCTGGTGAATTAGGCTTCGCATTATGAGTGATCGCATTTAAGATATTCTGTGTAGATTGATCGTAATCTTTGAAGCTTACTTGTTCTTTTCTTTCCTTTTTCTCTTGCTCATCAACGTGACTCAGCAATGCACCGGCAGACTGATTAAAATGCGGCAACGATGTTGCTTTTTTGATCGCATGATTGCTTGCATCAATTAAATCTGGGTTAAGATCTGTGTTGTATTCTGGTGTTTCCACTTGGGGGATATGTACACCAGGTTTACCTGTAATTCCGCTACCACTAGGCATTTTGAACCTCCTCAGTTTGAGCTGCTAACAGAGCAAGTTGCTCTTTAGCTGAAGCCTCTACTTCTGAAAATTCAGTCCGTCCGTTTGTCCAATTTAAGGAAGCAGTAAAGCTCTTTGTTGCAAATTCTAAATTTCCAAGCGCACTATAACTTAGCCCTGCATGGTAAGAAGGCAATGGATTATCGATTTGAAGGGTTCCAGCTCTGCATAGGCAATAAATGGCTTCGTGATGTTGATCTAATTGTTGACACATCAAACCTAAAGAGAAGTTGTAATCAAAGTTCCAACTATCGATGCGCCAAAGCATATAGAAGATATTTCTTGCACCGTGGTAATCTTTGAAAGCTACAAGTTGTAACGCATATTGATAAAGGTTATTTAAATCTTTATCGTCAATATCCGTTAGCATTTTCAAAGAGCCGCCCATTTGGACGAACTTTTGTAGCGTATCGAAATCTTCATGTTTCATCTTACAACTCCTTCAATAGGTACTACACAGATGAATAAAAATTGTTTTGCTAGAAGTCTTATGCTTACTCTCTCGAGTCGTTGAAGAGCTGTGGCTTCTGCCTTTTTTGCACTTAACGTGTAGCTGCTATAGTTTTTAGTATAGTCATATCGCTGAGTTTGGCTGATGAACAGGTCATTTTTAACAGCGTTTTTAGACTTCTTCTGATATTAATAATAGATGGTTAAGTTTCTGGCGATATCGAAAAATAGAATAAGTATTTTTGTAACTGGTCAAACCACTAAGTGGTTGTTTATCGCATTACTAATGTTTGAGGCATTTAAATGAAAGATGCAGATGTAGTGATAATTGGAGGTGGAATTTTAGGTTCTGGCGTAGCGCAATGTGCGTCAGCAGCAGGTTACAGAGTTATCTTAGTCGATAAGAATAAAATTGCTAAAGCCACATCCTCGAATTCGAGTAAATTGATTCATGGTGGGCTAAGATATCTTGAAACGGCACAATTAAAGTTGGTATACGAATCATTGTCAGAGCGTTCGTTTCTACTTGCTAATGCAAAAGATCTAGTTAGGCCAGTCAAGTTTTATATTCCAGTATACCAATCTAGCCAACGTAAGCCGTGGCAGCTTTTTACAGGTTTAAGTTTGTATTATTTATTGAGTGGTTTTAGCCGTTATGGTCGGTTTCGTCGTGTTAATAAAAGGGAATGGCCAACTATTACAAGCATTAAACAAGAAGGAATGATCGCCTTATTTCAATATTGGGATGCTCAAACTGATGATCACCTTTTAACATCGGCGGTGGCTGAAAGTGCAAAAGAAATGGGCGCCGAAATTTATGAGAATTACGATTGCACCAAAATTGAGAAAAAAGGTGAATCTTATGTCGTTGAGACTGAAGCAGAAGGTGAAATTGTACAGATTAATGCTAAGTGTGTCGTAAATGCTGCCGGGCCTTGGGGGACGGAAATAGCCAAAAAATTGGTTCCACGAGTACCTGATATGGAAGTAGAACTTGTGGCTGGTTCTCATGTTTTACTGGATATTTCAGCGAGTGACCATATTTTGTATCTTGAATCACATCAGGACTCAAGAGTGGTTTTTGTGATGCCTTGGTATGGAAAGACATTGGTTGGGACAACTGAGAGTGCGGTAAAAGAAGCACCTGATACGTTTAAAGCCTCAGAAAACGAAATCCAGTATCTTTGTGAGATCTACGCTCATTATTTTGAGCGGTACTCATATGACGAATTACAACATTTGATTCTAAAAACCTTTTGTGGCGCTAGAGTCTTGCCTAAAAGTTCGTCCAATCCTTTTAAGCGGTCACGTGAAACCATGATGAAAGTATACCCAGAGCATCAAAATGTGGTCACCATCTTAGGAGGAAAATTAACGACTTATCGAGTGACGGCAAGGCAAACACTGGCCTGGCTTGAAAAACGACTGGGTAAACGAACCCAAGTGGCCGATTTCGATAAGATCGCTTTAAGCAAGCCAAAGGCTAATTGATCGTTTAAGTTCATGGTTGATATCAATAACTAATAACTAATGACATAAATTAAATGCAATCGAACAATGTAATATTACTGACATTAAAGTGTCATAATCTGGCTCAAAAAAATACTTAGGGAAAAGGCAATGCCTATACATATTTTTGGGCAGTTTCTTATTTTAGGTTGTATTTGTTTTGGGGGACCTGTTGCCCATATCGGTTACTTCAATAAACGATTTGTTGGTGAATTGCAGTGGCTCAGTGAAGCGCAGTTTCAACGATTGTTCGCTTTATGTCAGTGTTTACCAGGCCCAGCTTCTAGTCAGCTTGGTTTTGCTGTTGGATACCATCGAGGTGGTTTAGTCGGAGCGCTAGCCGCTTTTATTGGTTTTACATTACCTTCATTTTTATTGATGTTTGCATTAGCGGTGGTCAGTTCAACTTGGCTTGAAACGTCTTGGCTGCTGTTATTGATTCATGGTTTGAAACTATTAGCAGTGATAGTGGTGGCCGATGCCGTCGTCGGTATGAGTAAAAATTTCTGTGATGATATTGCCACTCGAATCATGGCACTGTTTTCGTTTGCCGTGCTGTTGTATTTCCCGAACGCTATTATACAAATTGCGGTATTGCTGATAGCAGCAATCATGGGTAGTACGCTTCTTGCAGAGACAAAATCAGTAACTGAAACTTCATCATTGAAGTTTAAAAAGCGCTGGTTAGCGCTGTTTTCATCACTACTATTTGCATTGATGTGGTCAAATCACTATCCACAAAATATTCAAGTGTTAAAAGAGTTTTATCTAGCAGGTTCATTAGTCTTTGGTGGCGGCCATGTCGTGTTACCTCTGTTACAAAATGGGTTATCTGAAATTATTGATTCACAAAGCTTTCTTGCTGGATACGGTTTTGCGCAATTGATACCGGGCCCGATGTTTACGCTCAGTAGCTTTTTAGGGACAACGGCATGGCAAGGGAATGCTTTCATTGGTGCATTGCTGGCAACATTAGCGATTTTCACGCCCGGATTTTTATTGTTGCTGGCAGCAATGCCAGCGTGGGAATCTTTGTGTCAACGACCGAGGTTTAATGCAGCCATTAAAATGTTAAGTGCTGCGGTAGTTGGCATTCTTGCTGCGGCGTGGGTATCGCCCGTTGTCACTTCATCTATTAATTCATTTGTTGATGGGGTGATTGTTTTAATCGGATTTTATTTGCTGAGATGGAAGGAATTTTCAATTCTTAAGCTCAGCCTGCTTATCTTACTCTTTCAAATCGCAAAATTTGTACTACAAACTTTATAACCGCTATTCCTTGTACAACTCGCTTAGGTTAAAATAATCGGCTGATTTTTTAATTTACTTGAAAGTGGTCCATGGCCGCTTTCAATGCGGATAAGCGAATAGAAATTCATGTTTGAAGTAAATCCGGTGAAAACCAAAATTAAGGAGTTGTCTGAGCGGACAGATCTTCTTAGGGGGTACCTTTGACTATGATGCTAAGAAAGAGCGTCTAGAAGAAGTTACCCGTGAGCTTGAAAGCTCAGAAGTGTGGGACAATCCTGAACATGCCCAAGCGCTTGGTAAAGAGCGTGTATCGTTAGAAAAAGTCGTAAAGACCATTGATGATATGGACAGTGGCTTAGAGGACGTTGAAGGTCTTTTAGAGCTAGCGATTGAAGAAGATGACGAAGAAACGTTTAATGATGCGAGTGCTGAATTAACCGATCTTGAATCTCGTCTTGAAGAGCTTGAGTTCCGCCGTATGTTCTCTGGTCAAAGTGATGAATCTGATTGCTACCTTGATATTCAATCAGGCTCAGGCGGTACTGAAGCGCAAGATTGGGCGAACATGGTTCTGCGTATGTTCCTGCGCTGGGGTGAAGCTCACGATTTTAAACCTGAATTAATTGAAGTGACTGATGGTGATGTTGCCGGCATTAAAGGCGCAACCATTAAATTTACCGGTGAATATGCGTTTGGCTGGTTACGTACTGAAACAGGTGTTCACCGTCTTGTGCGGAAATCGCCGTTTGATTCATCAGGTAAACGTCATACTTCATTTTGCTCTGTATTTGTTTATCCAGAAGTGGATGATTCTATTGAAATTGATATCAATCCCTCTGATTTACGTGTTGATACCTACCGTGCCTCTGGGGCGGGTGGTCAGCACGTGAATAAAACGGAATCTGCGATTCGTATTACTCACTTGCCAACTAATACGGTTGTGCAGTGCCAAAACGATCGCTCGCAACATAAAAACCGTGATGCGGCCATGAAGCAGCTAAAAGCAAAGCTTTATGAGCTTGAAATGCTAAAGCAAAATGCAGACAAGCAAGCTGCTGAAGACGCTAAGTCTGATATCGGTTGGGGAAGTCAAATTCGTTCATACGTTTTGGATGATTCCCGTATTAAAGATTTACGCACAGGCGTAGAAAATCGTAGTACACAGTCCGTCCTTGACGGTGATCTAGATAGATTTATTGAAGCCAGCCTGAAATCAGGTCTGTAATTGTTAACGAGAGAAGAAAATGACTGAACACGTCCAAGATGAAAATAAGCTCATTGCTGAGCGTCGTGCAAAGCTCGCCCATATTCGCGAAGCTTGTCCTGCTAATGGTCACCCAAACAACTTCGATCGAAAACACAAGGCCGCAGATATTCAAGCTGAGTATGGCGAGTATACCAAAGAGCAGTTAGAAGAAATGGGCATTCAACGTTCAATCGCTGGTCGTGTAATGGCGAAACGTGGTCCTTTCTTAGTGATCCAAGATGTTTCTGGTCGCATTCAAGCCTATGCTGGTAAGCCCGTTCAAAAAGAGCTAAAAGCGAAATATCAAGGTTTAGACATCGGTGACATCATTGGTGTTACTGGCCAGCTACATCTTTCAGGTAAAGGCGATCTTTACGTGAACATGGAAGATTACCAATTGCTGACCAAAGCATTGCGTCCACTTCCTGAAAAGTTCCACGGCTTAACTGACCAAGAAATGCGTTACCGTCAGCGTTATGTTGATTTGATCGTGAATGAAGATTCTCGTGAAGCCTTCATCATGCGTTCTAAAGTGGTTTCCTCAATCCGTAACTTCATGATCAAAAAAGAGTTCATGGAAGTTGAAACCCCAATGATGCATACCATCCCAGGTGGTGCAACAGCGCGTCCATTTGAGACTCATCATAATGCACTTGATATGGCGATGTACCTACGTATTGCACCAGAGTTATATTTAAAGCGTCTAGTTGTTGGTGGTTTCGAGCGTGTATTTGAAGTTAACCGCAACTTCCGTAACGAAGGCTTATCACCACGTCATAACCCAGAATTCACTATGATGGAATTCTATATGGCGTACGCTGATTACCAAGATCTAATGGATCTAACGGAAGAGATGCTGAGTTCAATCGCAAAAGAGCTTTGTGGTGATACTAAACTTCCTTATGGTGAGCATACCGTTGATTTTGGTGCGCCATACGCTCGTATGAGCATGCTTGATGCAATTAAGCACTACAACCCAGATAACGCAACGGTTCAGTCAATGACTTATGAAGAAGTTAAAGACGTTGAATTTATGCGTAAGCTGGCGAAGAGCCTTCATATTGAAGTGGAGTCATTTTGGACTTGTGGTCAATTGCTTGAAGAGATCTTTGGTGAAACGGCTGAACCTCAGTTAATGCAACCAACGTTCATTACGGGTTATCCTGCGGATATTTCTCCACTTGCTCGTCGTAATGATGAAAACGAATTTATTACCGACCGTTTTGAGTTCTTCATCGGTGGCCGTGAAGTCGCAAATGGTTTCTCTGAGCTTAATGATGCGGAAGATCAAGACAACCGCTTTAAAGCACAGGTTGAAGCGAAAGATGCCGGTGATGATGAGGCGATGTTCTATGATGCAGACTACATTACTGCACTAGAGCACGGCTTACCGCCAACAGCGGGTCAGGGTATTGGTATCGATCGTTTAGTGATGCTGTTTACCAACACGCATACGATTCGTGACGTAATTTTGTTCCCAGCAATGCGTCCCCAAGCATAGTTCATGCGTCCTCAAGCTTAATTCCTGTTTTATCGCAGAGAAAAGCCCTGATTTATCAGGGCTTTTTTGTAAGAAAAATAATAGCTTAATTCTGTGGGTGTGGATCTAAAGCATATTCGAACGTTGCCGCAACAGGGTAATGATCTGATAAGTCCCAAATGCCCCACAAGTCACTTGATGAACTTCTCATTGGGATCACTTCGTTAGTTGCTTTCAATGGAACTAAATGATCATTAATTGGCAATACGTAATCGAGGTATTCTTCGATGCCTTCGGCCCAATGGTTATGCTGCGGATCAAACGTATACTTCCATCCAGATAAATCAGGCACGGTTGTATCTAATGTGGTTTGCATAGTGTCATATTCATCAGGCATGTTGATTTTATCGATGTTTAGATCGCCAGCCACAATCACAGGTTCATCTTTTGGGATGTTTTTCGAGTCGATAAAGTCTTTTATCTCTTGGATTTGTGCTAAGCGATCATTTTTGGCATCAAAAGATGTCCCTGATTGAGTATGTGAGATAAAGAGATGATATTTCTGACCGAGCTTGTTTATTTCAGCGTACACAACTCCTTTTGAAGCAAAACACTGCAAACCATCACAACGATCGAAATAGTGAACATCTGCAGCAAGGATTGGGTACTTCGATACTACTCTAAGTCCAGTGCCTACAAATCGAATGATTTTGTCATGAAATATCGGGTGGTAATCTTGGGTAACATAGGGGTATTCTTTTGAAAGAAGGGGGAGCAGAGTTTTAGTTGCTGGCTTTTGGTCAACGACTTCTGAAAGGGCTAGAACATCATAACCGTGCACTTGCTCAGGAATAGCAGAGAATCGTTCATCTTCTTTTTTTGAACCGTAGATTTTAGTTCCCCATACGTTGTAACTCAGAATGGATATTTTACTTGCGTCGTTATTGATTTCTGGGCCCAAATGCGTTGGATTTAACATTACAGATAAATTTGCAGAGGATAATTTTGCTGCAACTTCCGAATGAAATGAAGCCATTTCAGGGTTGAACCGTTTTACCTTCTCATCGGCTTTCAAAGCTAAGTTGCAGGTTTTGTGTATGCCGTTTGATTCACAATCTCCAGTTAAGGTAGCATTGAATGTTCCGTTAGTTTCAACGACATCAAATGTTAATTGTCGGCTCATATTTTCTAGTTGAACTTCAAATTGATTTTGTAAGTTACCATCACCTGTCAATGTGAAGTTCCCATTACTGAGTGCATTGATGCTTGTCGGCTCATCAAGCAGTTCAGATTGATTCTGCTTAATCGAGGTAATTGAAATTGGATTGGTGAAGCTGTTGGTTATAGAGATAGTAAATTGGTTAGCATAACTGTTTGCTGTGAATAGTGATAAAAGTAAACTACCTGCAACATGAAGGTGCTTTGCAGTCATATTTAATCCTCAAATGCCGTTAAAGTTTGGCGTCCGAGCGGATAATATCCTTTGTAGAACAATTGATTATATTGCGGTTTGTCTGCAGTTTATATTAGGAAAAAGAATTAGGTATAAAAAAGGGGGCTAATGCTTAGCCCCCTAGAAGTTAATATGAGTACTACAGTGCTTTAAGAATATTGGCCACACTTGCTTTAGCATCGCCAAAGAGCATTTGCGTATTTTCTTTGAAGAATAACGGGTTTTGAACACCAGCGTAACCCGTATTCATCGAACGTTTAAACACAACGACGTTTTCTGCATTCCATACTTCAAGTACAGGCATACCTGCAATTGGTGAGTTTGGATCGTCTAGTGCTGCAGGGTTAACAGTATCGTTAGCACCAATCACCAGAACAGTATCTGTATCAGAGAAATCATCGTTGATCTCGTCCATTTCTAATACGATATCGTAAGGCACTTTAGCTTCTGCTAACAATACATTCATGTGTCCCGGTAGGCGTCCAGCAACAGGGTGTATACCAAAACGAACATTAATCCCTTTATCACGCAGTTTCTGTGTGATTTCAGCTACAGGGTACTGTGCTTGCGCTACTGCCATTCCGTATCCAGGAGTAATGATCACATTGCGAGAGTTTTTCAGCATATCTGCAACATCTTCAGCTTGAGTTTCACGGTGCTCGCCTTGCTCTTCATCAGAAGAAGACTGCTGCACCTTGGTACCAAAACCGCCTGCAATAACCGAAATAAATGAACGGTTCATTGCTTTACACATAATGTAAGAGAGAATCGCCCCTGACGATCCCACTAACGCACCAACAATGATCAATAAGTCATTAGAAAGCATAAAGCCTGCTGCGGCAGCAGCCCAACCTGAATATGAATTCAGCATTGAAACAACCACTGGCATATCTGCGCCACCAATTGATGCAACCAAATGCCAGCCAAAAATACCTGCAATTACGGCCATAATGATCAGCGAAGTGATACTTGCATGAGAGCCAACAAAGTGGATAAGAATGGCAGTGCTCACAACTAGAGCAAGCAGGTTGAGTTTGTGGCGATGAGGTAGCATCAGCGCTTTAGAGTTAATAACGCCTCTTAATTTACCAAATGCTACAACAGAGCCAGTAAACGTGACCGCACCAATAAAGATACCTAAATACACTTCAACTAAATGGATGTTGTATTCAGCACCGCTGTGGCTTATTTGTTTTATAGCGTCAGAAACTGAGCCCACTGTTTCGGGGTGTAGATCAATAAAGCTATTAAAGCCAACTAACACCGCAGCCAAACCAACAAAGCTGTGCAAAACCGCAACCAGTTCTGGCATTTCCGTCATTTCAACACGACGGGCTAGATAAACACCAATTGCACCACCAAGCACCATTGCGACAACTATCCATTCTATACCCAAGGTTTCAGGTTTTAAGATGGTTGCTATTAAGGCAATGGTCATACCGACCACACCGCAAATGTTACCTTGCTTCGCAGTCTCTTGTTTTGACAGACCTGCAAGGCTGAAAATGAATAGTACCGCAGCAATTAAGTAAGCGGCTGTAATAATCCCTTGTGACATAATTAAGCCTCTTAATCTTTACGGAACATTTTCAACATACGTTGGGTGACGGTAAAGCCCCCAAAGATATTGATACTGGCAATCAATACAGCAAAAAAGGCTAGACCTTTAATTAACAATGAGTCATGCCCAATTTGGAGTAGCGCTCCAACAACGATAATCCCCGAGATGGCATTAGTGACTGACATCAGAGGTGTATGTAATGAATGCGATACATTCCACACGACGTAATAACCCACTACGCAAGAAAGTATGAAAACTGTAAAGTGTGATAAGAAAGCCGCAGGCGCAGTCGCTGCTATGGCTGTGAAAGCTAATGCGCCCAGTGCACCAATCCAATATTTTTTATTGGATGGTTTTTCAGGCTCTTTTAGTTGAGGTTTTGTTTCTTCTTTCGGTTTTTGCGGTGCCGCAGATACTGAAATCGGTGGCGGCGGGAACATGATTTCACCTTCGTGAGTCACTGCCATGTTTCGAGTCACAACATCCTCAAAGTCCAATTCAACTTGGCCATCTTTCTGCTTGCAAAGCAGTTTCATTAGATTGACTAAATTGGTTGAATACAGTTGGGAAGACTGAGTCGGTAGTCGACCAGCCAAATCGGTGTAACCAATCACGGTAACCCCATTTTCAGTGGTAACTTTTTCACCTGCAACACTTGGTTCAACATTACCACCCGAACCCGCAGCCAGATCGACAATGACCGATCCAGCTTTCATCGAATCAACCATCTCTTGTGTGATCAATTTCGGCGCTGTCTTACCTGGAATTTGTGCCGTAGTGATGATGATGTCCACATCTTTGGCTTGTTCTGCAAACAAGGCCATTTCAGCTTCAATAAACGCTTCAGACATGACTTTGGCGTAACCATCAGTCGAGCCACCGTCCTCATCACTGAATTCAAGCTTGAGAAATTCACCTCCCATGGATTCAATTTGCTCAGCAACTTCTAGTCGAGTATCAAAGGCACGAACAATGGCGCCTAATGATCCTGCTGCACCAATTGCGGCTAAACCTGCAACCCCTGCACCAATGACTAATACCTTAGCTGGTGGTACTTTACCCGCTGCGGTAATTTGACCTGTAAAGAAACGCCCAAATTCATGAGCTGCTTCAACAACAGCACGGTAACCACTGATGTTCGCCATTGAAGAAAGGGCATCCAATGATTGAGCACGTGATATACGTGGCACCATATCCATGGCTAAAACCGTTACTTTCTTTTCAGACAACTTTTGCACAAGTTCAGGATGCTGAGCTGGCCAAATAAAGCTGACAAGAATGGTTCCGGCTGTTAACTTTTCGATTTCATCATCAGTCGGTGCATTCATTTTGAAAATGATATCTGCTTGCCAGATATCCTCAGAAAGGTTTGCACCAGCATCCATATAGGTCTGATTAGTGAAGCTTGCCGCAGCTCCAGCATCAGGTTCAATCTGTACATCAAAACCAAGTTTAATGAGCTGAGCAACACTGATTGGAGTTGCAGCAACTCTTGGTTCATTTTCGAGTGATTCTTTGGGTATTCCAATTTGCATTATGGTTCCCTTTGTAAAACAGTGGGCGTATGAAAAATAAGCTAAATATGACGATATGGTAGACTCGATTAAAATGCAATCAGATTAGTCTACAAAAAGGTTGACCGTTGGTAATAAGCGTAAATTTCAATTGAAATGGTATATGTTATGAGTTTTAAAGCGGAAACTTTGCCGCACAGCCGAAGATTTAGCGAATACAAGTGAAAGAGTTGTTCAAATGATCACACTACATGTTGAAAGTGTGAAGAGCAATTACTCAAGCTGCAGCTCGAAATGAGGTATAACGAATTTGTATATAAAATAAACAATTAGCCTAGTTAGGTTATTTCAGCCAGCATTAAATTCGATTAATGTGAGCATGCCACATCTTCCAAAATTTGCTTCTAAGCAGTTGTTTCGTAGAAAACACCTATGGTGTGACATTGTCGCAAGTGAGGCTATGAAGCTACCCATCGACATAGAGTTTTTCAACAAGCTTAATTCCAAGTCTTCAAATACGAGAATGATGAAGAGGTGTATAAATGTACCTAAAAACGTTGAAACGGGCTTTAACCGTTACTCCGCTTTTACTTTCTGCAATGGCGATTCAAGCGCAAGCGCAGACACAAGTAAATGATGTAAACTCAAACTCTTACCCTAAAATTAACGATATTCAGACGACTGTTTTACAAACAGGAACAGGTTATGAGCTCAAACAAGTGACCTACTATTCTGACGATTCTTCTCAACAGCAGAACAGTACACTGTTTTATATCCACTCGGTGCAAGGGGCAATGAATGCTGCGAGGGAAGCAGGGCTTTCAAAAGAAGAGGAACAAGGGATCATTGATGATTACTCCCACAAAAACTGTGAAAAAAATGATAAACAGTGCCTTAACCGAGAAATCTCTCTTATTGTGGTAGATAAAGGGGTTGCTGATCATTTAAATGACTCTCCTGAGCAATTCAACGCTTACATTCAGTCGACTAACCTTCAACCTTATGTTCAGCAAAGACTAATGAGCTTGGGTAAAAACGTCAATGCTCAAGGCATTGCCCCAATGAGCAGCTTTTATAGCTGTAATAGTCGCAGTCAAGAAGATTTCACTCTCAAAAAAGATTTCGACCAGCCTTATAGAGAATCAAAAACTGCAGCAAGCGGTAATGCAAACCTGAATGGAGAAATTGATGCTGAATTTGCTATTAAGACTAAAGCTCAAATTTATTACAGCGTCTATTCAAAGCTATGCATTCCCCATCGTGTAGAAGTCGATAAAGTGGTTGGTACCGCCAATTACACTATCACGGGTAATTTTGATATTCATGGCAGTGTGGCTGGCGACATTAAAACTTGGGATTGGGATATCAAAGACCCAGTTATAGGCAGTGGTGGTTTTAAAATTGCGAGTATTCCATTTGTTTACGATGTTAGGTTACCAATAAGTGCAGGTGTTGGTGACATCCATTATCAAGCTAATGGCGATATTGGCCTTAAAAAGCAATTGGATATCGAAGGTGAATATCAATACGAATGTACCAAGCATGAGTGTAAAAAAACCGAGTCGACTTATAATGATAATGGTTTGGTGACGCTTGATGATATTCGATATCAGGCACTTGGTTCAATTTCGCTTACACCACACATCAATTTGATGATTTTAGCTGACGTATTTAATGGCTATATCCATGCTCAAGCTGGAATTGATGCCAATATGCCAGTAAATGTAAATGGGTATGTTGGTAATGACTGTGGTAATGGGAATGGACTTGGTGCGGACGATACTGTTTATGCAGGTTTTGTTAAGGTCGATCTTCATGTCAATGCTGCAGCAGAAGGGCATGCGTTTCATAAGAACTTCTTAGATAAATCGTGGCCACTCGTAAATAAGAACGTCTTATTTAAAGATATTGCGCACCCAAGTTCAGCACTTTCGCCTATTGTTCGATCAAGTGTTAACGGTCAAAATGTAGATTTATCTGTAGGGCTGCGTTCTTGTGTAGGACAAATTCCAAGTTCTTATCAGAATTACGTGGTTGATTGGGGGGATGGTCAAACCCAGAAAATTGATGGAATGAATGGTGGAACATCGTTGCAACATTCATACACTCAATCTGGTGATTATAAAGTTACGGTTAAACATAAAACAGGGCCAAGCACTACGTTAGATGTGAACACTTAAAATCCAAAAAAATGTATTTTTCAAATGGATCTTGAAAAATACATTAAAGGTACTGCTTTATATTTCTTTTCTTTAATTAATGCTAATAATTCATGTGAATCAAATCTTCTACTACATAAACTATAATTAACTGGTTTAGATCTAAGCTATTAATTAAATTGTAGACTTTATCCACAAGTATTACTATTTACTAATAGCTATGTGTATTCTCATATGAATTGGCAAGTCAATCAAATCCAGGCTGGAGCTCCAATGTTTGTTGCTGCTCCGATTTATGTTACTACTGTGCGACCGCCCTTTTGGGTTGCTCCTGCAAATAAACAGTCATATCTCTCCGAACAAGTTCCCGTTCCTGCAGCAACAAGAGAATTTTGGTGTTCTACTCAACATCAAGAAGCGACTTCAGAGCCTGAAAAGGAAGCAGGATCTGTTTCTAAGATCACTAATCACCAAAGTGTTGGAGTCCGTTATGGAATTGACGGTCCTAGTGTTTTAACTGGGGAGTCGAAAGAGGTTGCGAAACTACAAAACGATTTAGTTGTAACTCAAATGGAGTTAACTTCTGCTCAGCAAAGGTATTCTGAAGTCAAGAGTTCACTAAAAGTTGAAGTGAGTAATTGCGATAAGTTGAAGCAATGGAAAGAAGGCCTCAATGAGCGTTTAGTAAAAGCACAAGAGGATTTACAAACGAAAAAAAGAGATCTCGAGCTCTACAAAGTAGAATACCAAAAAATTGCTCATCAGCTGATAGCTTGTAAATCACGACAGACTCAAATGGAACAGGACTTTGAGAAAATTAGAAGTGATTGCTTGGCAGTTGACTTAAAAATTGAAACTAAAACTAAAAACTTAGAGCAAGCTAGAGAAAATTTAGCAAAACTTAGAACCAGCTTTTCTTCTTTAGGGGAAGCTGCGCAACTGAGAGTATCTCAGCTTAGAGAAAATGGTGTTGGTAAGAATCTTTTTTCTCAATTTCCAAGTTTGACAATGCAAGCTAATGCAGACGGCCGTTATATAACTCAGGGTAGTATATGGGGTGAGCGTTCACCGGCTGTCACTTCTCATTATTTTGCGCAAGATGAAATGGCGTTTTATAGCCAGAGAAATGGCACTAAAAATCAACGACTTGCAACTGATTTGAATAAAGCTAAGACAAGGGTAACAGATTTAGAAGGGCGCTTATCAGAACTATATCTTCAAAAGAGAGGACTGGATGGTCAGTTTGTAGAGCAAAATAGTAAGCTTCGACAACAGAACAGTTGTGAAGAACAGTTAACAGAAAAATTGAGAGGATACAGTATACATTGCTCCACATTGGCTACAGAGGTGATAGAACTAGAGAACGATATAGCCTTCAATAGTGAAAAGCTTCACAAAGAAAAAATAGCAGTTTCAGAGCTTCAGGCACATTGTATTACTGGTTCAAAAAAATTAGAAGAACTGCAGAATATAATAACATCGAAACAAGCACTGCTCGACGGGTTGAACGCAAACCTATCGATTGCAGCTAAGTTACAAAGCTAAAGTTGCAAACGAAGTTCTTAAAAAAACAAAGAGCCGTTTTAAAAGCTCTTTGGTCGTGATGAATTCATTAAAATTTGAAGTTTAGCTTCGCAGAATAACTTGCCCCATCAAATCCGTAAGGCACAGCTCGTACAGGATATCTAAATGCTCCATTAGTGATGAAGTTTAGCGCTGTGTTTTCTCCAAGCTCATCCGGTCTGTGATCAAACACGTTATTTACTGCTAAGTCGAGGCGCAATGCTTCGGTAAGTTGGTAGCTATAAGCTAAATCAATTAATACAGCTGCAGCCACTTTACTGGTTGGCAAGAATGAACCTGTCGGAGATAACTCGTCTGGTAAGCCGATATGGTTGTTACCAAAATAATCAACTTCGGTTTTACCGTAATAGTTCGCACGTAGGGAGGCATCCCATTTATCTTTTTGATACTCAAAGCTCAATGTCGCACGTTGTTTAGGTTGCCCACCCGTTAAGAAACCACGTTGCAAGTCATCAAGGGCGATATTGTCTGGGATACCCGGCGCAGCATTTACACTATCAATATCCGTAGAGTTGACATTGCCTGCGAATGTAACTTTAACATCGCCTTCCGCTAATTCAGTTTCATAGGTTGTAATCAAGTCCACACCTTGTGTGGTTGAGTTTACTGAGTTAGAGAAGTAATTTCCTTGTACTGCACCTGTTGCCTCAAGTGCAGTGACTGCTTCGGAGCTAAATGCTACTTGTTCTGCTGACAGCAAACTGCCAAGGGAAATACGATCTTCAATTTGTACACGATAAGCATCGATAGTCAGAGAAACTGAGTCAGATAAGTTGGCGACAAGGCCTAGACTTAAGCTTTTTGAGGATTCTAGTTTAAGGTTATCTACGCCCAACGCTGATGGGAACGGTGAACCAGCCGTTGCTGTAAATGATTGAGATAAGGCGCCTCCAGGTCCGATATTTGTCGTAAAAGCGGTATATCCACTTTGTTGTAATGACGGTGCTCTAAACCCTGTTGCTAAGGCACCACGAAAAGCAAAGTCGTCTGAAATGTCATAGCGAGAGGATATTTTACCTACCAGCTTGCTACCTGCATCAGAAAAGTCTTCAAAACGTAATGCTGTTCCGATTAACCAGTTACTGGTGACTTGAGTCTCGACATCCAAGTAAAGAGCGTAACTGTCTCGACTCGTTTTGCCTGATGCATTGGGTTGAAGCCCTGGATAAGCTTGAAAGCCACAAGCAGCGAATACACTGGCATCCATAACGGATGGAAAAGCCGTCGTACTGCCTGAGGCACCACATGAGTATGAAGCTAATTCTCCAGGAACAATTTCATAACTCTCATCACGATATTCGGCTCCAAAAGCCACATACAGATCATCATCTCGACCGATATCTATCGCACCAGAGACGTCGGCATTAAAGGTCAGCTGATCAAATCGAAAACCACCACTGTAACCCGAAGTTGGTCCTGCATTAGCCGCAATGTCAGCATTTGATGCATCAGGATTATTGTATTTATATTCAGCAGCATATGACGCATTTAACGTATTCATAGAGCCAAAATCATAGGCGTTACGTCCGTAAACTACTGATACATCGTAATGCCAGTCGTCATTCAAATCACCGCGTAAGCCTATTGCCGCAGAACTGTCTTTAGCTTCATTATCAATCAGTGGTAAAAAACCATCGGGATAGACTTGCGCCACATTCTGTGCGGTGGCGTTAAAAGCGCGGTAAAAACCATTACCCAAAGCTGTTCGTTTCGAGTAACCACCAAATGAGTAAAGCTCAGCATCACCGACTGGCAGTGCTGCATTATAAAATACGGATAAAAACTCTGAGTCAGCATTACCTTGTTTATATCTTACTGTGTCCGATAGGGTTCCAGGTTCAGTAGTCGACGAGCCTGTAGTATCTTTTTGTGCTCGGTTAGTGCCCTTATAATCTCGATATTCGAGAGATAAATTAATGAACCCGTCTTCGAGTAGGGAAAAACCAGTATTTAGCCCTAATGAGTAGCCGTCCCCATCACCTTCAGTTGTAGCGCCAGTCTGAATGTAGCCCGTTGTTACATCTGTTGAATCTTTCAAAGAGAGGTTGATGACTCCGGCAATGGCATCTGAGCCATATTGTGCTGCGGCACCGTCACGCAACACTTGTACATTTTTAAGTGCAATCAGCGGAATCGCATTCATATCTGTGCCAGCAGAACCTGCACCAACAGTACCATTTAAACCGAGAAGCGCTTGATTATGACGACGTTTACCATTGATCAATACCAGTGTTTGATCCGGTTGCAAACCACGTAATGTTGCAGGTCTAAATAGATCAGAACCATCAGAAACTTGAGTACGAGTGAAGTTAAAAGAAGGCACAGAGGATTGTAAACTTTGACCCAGCTCAGTAAAGCCACTCTTGGTCAGAGTTTCACTATCAATAATATCAACAGGGACAGCTGAGTCGGTTTCGGTACGGCTAGAGACTCTAGAGCCTAAAACAGAAACTCTTTCTACAGCAGCGTTAGCCTGACTATCCGTAGAATTTGCATAGGCTAAAGGTGCCGAAAAGGCAGCAGATATGGCTAATGCTAGTGCATGGCAGGTAAATGTCTTGTTCATGTAACGTTTTTCCAATTCTTATAATTATACTGGTTGAGTTAAGCAGGAAAACCGTTAACCCCTCTATTGTTGTTTTTTATAGTTATTCTGAATCGGAACATATAATGTTGCTGGATAGTTTGTCTAGTGTTTATTTTTTGTTAATTGTGGTTTTTTGGATTGATTGATGATGTTTTTTCTTTATTTTACAGTGTTTTATTTTGTTTTTATTATAGTGAAAAAAGTTTATTAAAGTGGATTGTCAACGGTTTTTGTGGGCTTGAGTTTACGTAAACGTAATATAGTTATTCGCTTTTATAGCGTTATATTTCAGAATTGAGGTGTAGAATGTAAATCGTTGAATATAAAAAAAGCACAGTTAACTGTGCTTTTTGGATGAAATAGACAAAACTATGAGTTACTTACCTTCCCAAAACCAAATTTGGCAACCATTAATGTTGGCTCGTTGAAGTTTATGCCGATCGTGTTCTGCTTTACGCTTACGAGGATAAGGGCCTATTACAACTTTATACCAGGTGCCACTCTTAATATCGACTTTGCTAACAATGGCTTCTAGACCCTGAAAAGCAATTTTAGCTTTGAGCGCATCAGCTTGTGATTGTTTACGAAAAGAACCACATTGCATTTGATAAGGTCGAGAAGGTTTTGTACTCGGTTTAGGTACATCAACTTCGACTTCTTTCTTTTCAAGCAGGTCTTGATATTCCCACTTTTCTTTTGGTTTTGGAGGCAAAGCATCTTGCTTACGTGGTTTGGGTTTTGGTTGTTCAACTTTTGCAGTTTTAGGCTCAGGTCCAGCACTGTCCTTAATACTCCATAAAAAGTACCCAAAAGCACCAATACACATGATCACAAAAAGCAAAGCCAAAATCGGGAATGATTTTGGTTTTTGCTTAGTGGACTTATTGCCACGACTGCTATTGCGTCGTGGCTTAGGTTTATTAGCGTAATCGCGGCTCATGTTACATTTGCTCTAACGTTTCAATCCCTAGAAGTGCAAGACCTTGCTTTAAGGTGCGTGCAGTTAGTTTAGCTAATAATAAGCGGCTTTGCTTTTGTGCTTCTGAATCGGCATTAAGTACAGGACAAGCTTCATAAAAGCTAGAGAATGCACCAGCAAGTTCAAACAAGTAACCACATAGTACATGAGGCTGGCCTTTAGCACTAACGCGAACCAGAATTTCATTAAATTGACCTAGCTTGTTACCAAGATCTTTTTCTTTCTCATGCTCAAGGTTGATCTTAGCATCTGACAAATCAATGTCTTCAGCACGTTTAAAGATACCCGCAACCCGAGTATAAGCATACAGAAGATATGGTGCGGTATTGCCTTCAAAGCTCAGCATCTGATCAAAGCTGAAGATGTAGTCACTAGTACGGTTTTTAGATAGATCAGCATATTTAACTGAACTGATCCCCACGACTTTAGCAATTTTATCAACCGTTGCATCGTCCATGTCTGGATTCTTACTACGTACCAACTCATTAGCACGAACAATGGCTTCATCTAATAAGTCTGCTAGCTTAACTACGCCACCGCTACGAGTTTTAAATGGACGACCATCTTCGCCGTTCATCGTTCCAAAGCCTAAGTGCTCTAAAGACATTGAATCAGGCACAAATTTAGCTAGCTTCGCTAAACTGAATACCTGCTGGAAATGCAATCCTTGGCGTAAATCAACAAAATAAAGAGCACGATCTGCTTTAAGAACATTAGCACGGTAGCGCATTGCCGCTAAGTCAGTAGTTGCGTACAAATAACCGCCATCGGCTTTTTGAATGATTACTGGTAAGGGTTCACCGTCTTTATTCTTAAACTCTTCTTGGAAAACAACTTTCGCCCCTGCACTTTCTTTGAGCAGTCCTTGATTTTCTAGATCACTAACGACTTGAGCTAAATCTTCGTTATAAGCACTTTCGCCATGTACGTCATCGCGTGTTAGGCTCACACCAAGTTTGTTATAAACTTCATGACAATGACTGAGTGATATGTCGTTAAATTTGCGCCATAACTTGTTGCAATATTCATCACCTGATTGCAATTCGACCACCAAATTACGAGCGCGAGTCGCAAACTCTTCGGATTCATCAAAGCGAACTTTTGCAGCACGATAAAAGGTTTCTAAATCTGAAAGTTCAAGACTGGCTTTACTTCCGTCTTTAGCCTGTAATTCTTCCATGTACGCTAGAAGCATACCGAATTGAGTACCCCAGTCACCGACATGGTTTTGGCGAATAACGTTATGGCCTAAAAATTCAAGAGTACGAACAACACTGTCACCGATGATCGTTGAACGTAAGTGACCAACATGCATTTCTTTTGCTAGGTTTGGTGAAGAGTAGTCAACCACAATGGTTTGTGATTCAGGTAAGTTAACACCCAATTTTTCATCTTCTAACGCATCCTGCAATTGGTTGGCTAACGCATTTTCATCAATAAAGAAATTAATGAAGCCAGGGCCAGCAATTTCGACTTTCGCTACATGCGATGACGCTGGTAAGTTGTCGATAATTAACTGAGCGAGTTCACGTGGGTTTTTGCGTGCAGCTTTCGTCAACATCATTGCTAAATTTGTTGCAAAATCGCCATGACTTTTATCTTTGGTTCGGTCAACCTGAATTCGAGCCTGAATGTCAGAAGGAACGATCTCTAACTGGATTAATGTGGCTAAGGTTTGTTCAAGCAAAGACTGAATATGTGATTTCATTGGCGATCTTCAACGTCTAAAATGAATGTGAAAAGTGAACCAGACATTTTAACCCAATGTAGTGCTATATGCTATGCAAACGAATGGACTATCTAACAGAATGTCGATTTGGTTGATGTTAATTTTGCACAGGGTTAGGAAGCAGAGGTCGAGTGTTGTCTGGTTGTGGAGACGTATTAGAGGAAGCATTCTTTGAATGGGCATAGCTTCTATTTTTTGTGCGGCTTCTTAATTGCTGTGCGAGTTGCCAATTCATTCTTGAACCCGGTTTTAATTTTGCTAAAAAGTCTTGCCGCTGTTTCATTTTAAGCTCTTCTGCATCTTTCGTTTCTTGTTCTTGTTTTTGTTGGCATTGAAGTTCAAGTTCTGCTTCTTCTTGTTCTAGTCTCGGCAGTAACTTTTCAGTCTCTGTACTCACCTGTTGAGCATAATCCATGGCATCAGCGGGGAAGCACATGCTTGCAGTTATTTTACATTGTTTCAGTTTTAATTGAGAGTGTTGACCTGCTTCGAGCACTTGTATGGCGGTATGAGCGCAATTCTGACCTATTACTTTATATCCTTTCGACTTGATTTCATTGAACTTACTGATCATGCGACTCGTTTGAGCTTTTGGTATTTTTATGTGATTTTCTTGTTGAATGGTTCTGTCTCGGTACTTACGTATTTCTGCTTTAAGTCTTTTTCTTATGCTTGTTTCATTTTCTTGTTTATCTTCTTTTGAAAAGGTTTCATGTTCTGCTTTTACGTCAGAACATCTTTCAGAACCATTATTGAATGATAAAAAAGCGTAGCCACTACTCGTTTTGACGATCATGGCAGCGTGAGCCCCACCTTGAAAATTCAAAAATAAGGCTTCTCCGTTTTTTGAACACTTGTTTAGGAGTGTAGTGGCAATATCATCAGCGACCTCATCAGGTATTCCTGCATTACATTCTTGCTTCAACGTTGCCAGTATCCACTTGGCTAATCCCTTTAAAAGTCGGAAAGGGTTCGATAATTGGCTTTTGTGAAAGCTAGGCACTGAAGGTGCTTCAGAAGGTTTGCAGTCATATTGATTTTTACCAAATCTGGGATTTTGTGATTTAATTTGAATTGAACCAGTCCGAGCAGGGTTATATGTCTTAAACTCAGGTCGAGCAAAACGCATCATATCCAAACTCATGTTTACCACCTTAGAAACTCATCAGCTTGGGGCTATCGTTTAGTGTTTCCTCAAAACAGTGCGTGTAGCTGCCAAAACTGACTAAAGTATTTACACTAATAATTATAGGCGGTGAAGATGAAATTAAGGTTGATCAAATGATTAATTTTTGGAAACCAGTGAGCTAGTTTGACCCTAGAGGAGATCTTGAGGATCTCTATCAACGTGCCATCGACACTTTTTCGCAATAGGCAGTTGCTCAACTTCAGCCAAAGTTTGTTCAAAAACTTTTTGCATAAGAGGTCTTGATTGCGTTTGGAACATTAAATGACGACGAAATTTGCCTGCTTTTTTGTCCATTGGAGCTGGCATGGGACCTATCACTTCACAATGTTCGTTTTGTGGTAGGCGCTTTGCAAACTCATTGAGTAAGGTATCAGCATCAATGGGATTGTGAGCTTCAGCTTTTACTAGCACCATATTCCATGCTGGTGGTAACAGTGCTTGTTTACGCTCTTCGAGTTGATTACGGGAAAATTCTGCATAGCCCTTGTGTAAGATTTCTCTTAATATGGGATTATCAGCTTGATGTGTCTGTAAAAGTACTGTGCCAGCTTTAGTTGCTCGTCCTGCTCGACCTGAAACTTGTGTATAAAGTTGCCCAAAACGCTCTGGAGCACGAAAATCTGCAGAGAAAAGTGCACCATCTACATCAAGCATTCCAACCAAGGTTACGTCTGGGAAGTGATGTCCTTTAGCCAACATCTGTGTTCCCACTAAAATCTTATATTCACCTTTGTGAATGGCATTAAGATGAGATTCTAATGAACCTTTGCGTCGAGTACTGTCACGATCAATTCGAACAACAGGGTATTTAGGGAATAACTGTTGAAGTGTTTGTTCAAGTTGCTCAGTTCCAATGCCTTGTCCTGCAAGCATGGTGCTACCACATTGATGACACTGGCGAGGAATAGCATACTGATTACCACAGTGGTGACAGCGAATTTCACCTAGACCTTGGTGAAGGGTAAAAAAAGCATCACAGCGATCACACTCATGTAAATGACCACATTCATGACAGAGCAGGGCAGGTGCATAACCACGGCGATTTAAAAATAGTAACACTTGATTGCCAGCGTCAAGGTGAATACGAACTTCATTGATGAGCGCTGTTGATAACCCTGCTTTTAATGGTTGATCACGTATATCAATAATGCCTTGACGTACTTTTTTTGCAGCACCAGCGCGATTGGTTAATTCGAGGTGTTGATAACGGTTGGAAAGCGCATTGTTTAAGCTTTCTAAAGAAGGAGTGGCAGAACCTAAAATGACTGGAATATCTTCAAGGTTTCCGCGCATTACTGCAAGATCTCGTGCATGATAACCAACACCTTCTTGCTGTTTAAAGCTGCTATCGTGTTCTTCATCCAGAATGATGATGCCGGGATATTGCATAGGCGTGAATAATGCCGAGCGAGTACCGATGATAATAGCAGCCTCGCCTTCTCTGGCTTGTTGCCAAGCTATCAGGCGTTGTTTATCTGTTAATCCTGAATGAATCACACACACTTGCACATCAAAGCGCCTGCGGAAACGACCAATGGTTTGAGGCGTCAAGCCAATTTCTGGCACCAATACCAGCGCTTGTTTACCTTGTTTAAGAATATGTTCAATAACAGAAAGGTAGACTTCAGTTTTCCCCGAACCTGTTACACCTTCAATTAAGCTTGTTTTAAAGCCAGATTGCTGTGTGAGTGTTGATACCGCAACGGCTTGTTCAGCGTTGAGCTTGTGAGGCGTTTCACCTAAAACCAGTGATTTTCGCCAGCTGAGGTCAAACTCAGTTGCTCTTTGTTTATCTTCAACCCAACCTTTTTCTTTGATGGCCTTTAATGCAGATTTGCTGAAGGAGAGTTCATTAAATTCTGCTGGTGACAGGGTACCGACTTTTAACGCTTCTAGTAGTTTCTTTTGTGCAGGTGAGCGTTTAAGAGTCGACAATTCAATCTCACTGCCTAAGGTTGTAATGCAGTATTCACTTTGTCCTTCAAATTCACTTTTGCCCCCTTTTCGTAAGGCAACAGGGATGGCCTGGCTGAGCATTTGGCCGTGACTGGTAAAATAGTATTTTGCTGCCCAATCACACAGTTTTGCCAGTGATTCGGGTAAGAGGGGGCGTTGATCAAGCAGTTCTGAAATGGGCTTTATCTTGGATTCATCCAGCTCACAGAAAGGTTTGATATTAAGAATAATGCCAACACGATGTTGGTTACCAAAAGGCACACTGACGCGAGAACCAATTTTTGCTTGATCAACAAGTTCATCGGGTAATAGGTAACTAAATCTTTGTCTTAATGGAACAGGCAAAGCAACATCAACGAAATTTGGCATATAGAATTTAAGTATGAAGGTATAGGCTAAGTTTATTCATGTTAACGGTATCGAGCTAGAGATAATTCAATATTTTACTTAAGTTAAGCTAACTTTGAGTTTAACTGCTCGAAATATAACTTCTACTTGTTTGAAGTGCTAGGATAAGTTAAAATCTTGCGCCTTCGAATACTGCTGTTAAGCAGCAATGGCGAAGTAACGAATTTTAAATTTTAACGCATGTGGTGCCCAACTTCGGGTTGGGAAGGCGACATGGCCTTATTTTTGAGGTAACCCAAATGAAGCAAGGTATCCACCCAGAATACGAAGAAATCACTGCAACTTGTACTTGTGGTAACAACATTAAAGTTAAGTCTACTGTAGGTAAAAACCTTCACTTAGACGTTTGTGGTGCATGTCACCCATTCTACACAGGTACACAGAAAGTTGTTGATACTGGTGGTCGTATCGACAAGTTCAACAAGCGTTTTGGCGCACTTTCAAGCAAGAAGTAAATTCTGCTTTGAATTGAACTATAGAAAGGCGCTCAATGAGCGCCTTTTTTGTATTCTAATTTTTCATCTGAAAAGCTAACTTCAACCATTATTGTTTTGTTTGAAATCATAATCTTCTACAGAGTGGTGAATATTATAAGCAATAATGCTCGCTATCATCATTAAAACCGCAGCCAAGGCTAGAGCATAAATGGTGTGATTATCAAAAATCTTTTTCATAACAATACTCATAGTACTTGAAACAATAAGCTGTGGAATAACTATAAAGAAATTAAAAATACCAAAAAAGCTTCCAACTTTATGTTGAGGTATAACACTCGAAAGCATTACATAAGGAAGTGATACAATCGATGCCCAAGCAATACCTATACCTAGCATAGATATCAATAAATAGTTTGGGTTTTGTAAAAATAAAAATGAAGCAAATCCAACAGAACCAACGAAAAGGCACAGTGAATAAGCTTTTCTTAAGCCTGTAACTTTTAGTAATTTAGGGAGCATAATGGAAACTACTGCTGCTGTGCCACTGTATGTGGCAAACAATACTCCAACCCAATTAGCTCCTTTATTATAAGCATCAGACAATATATCTGTGGTATGAAAGAATGCAGAAGTCACCACCGGTGTAGCATAAATCCAGACAGTAAAGAATGCGAACCAAGTGCAGAGTTGGGCACAAGCAAGTTGTTTCATTGCTTTAGGCATATTATAAATATTCTGAATAACTTTTTCGAAGGTCTTGTGTTTTAGACCTTTAGAACGCCGCCAAAACATGGTTAATTGCAGAAGGCCAAAATAAGTAAATACACCGGTTAAAATATAAGGTTGAAAACCGGCCTTTTGTATAAAGAGCAATAGTGAAATTAATAGCCCTGTGACTAAATAAAATAGACCATTTTTAAAAAGCTTTGTTTGCATTAAATGATCTAGCTCTGATTCTCTTAAAATGTTCCTTTGTTTTAAGGGGTAATCTAATTGTTGTGGTTTTACTTCATTTGTTTTAAAAAAAGTCCAGCTAGTGCATATAAATAAGGTTATCGCACCTAATAGATATGACAGTTTTACCGTGTCAGATACATTATGAAGGGATGAGTGATTAGCAACGCCGAAAAAGTTAAATAGCCAGGGCATGCATGAAGCTACAATGGATCCTATGCCAACAAAAAAACTTTGCATTGTGAAACCCAAAGCTCTCTGTGAGCTTGGTGTATTGTCTGCAACGAGTGCTTTAAGGGGTTCAAGAGTCAAATTCATAGCTGAATCAAGCAGCCATAAAAGGCTAGCGGCTTGCCATAAATATTTTGTATTGGGCATGAGTATAAGAGCAATACTACTAATGAATGCCCCGACTATAAAATAGGGCTTTCGTCGTCCGAACCTGGTCCAAGTTTTGTCGCTAAATACACCAATTATAGGCTGAATGATTAAACCAGTAATCGGGCCTGCAATCCATAAAATAGGAATAGACTCAAGACTCGCACCATGTGTTTGTAGAATTCGGCTCATATTTGCATATTGCAAAGCAAAACCAAATTGCAGACCAAATGAACCAAAAGTCATGTTCCAGATCTGCCAAAAGGTTAGTTTACTTTTTTTCACTTGTACGCCTCTATAAATTCGGGGTGATTAAAAAGGTATGAATGTTGGACTCACTTCGAAAAGTAGTTGTTGAGGACGTAGCTTAGCCATGACTCTGTGCAATAAGAAAATATCAATTTTTTATCTGATAGATTTTTGAATATTAGGGTTTGTTGATCTTTCGTGATTGTTTTTGCAGCGATAAATTGGTTATTTTATGCAAGGCAGAGCTGGTACGGTTTGGTTATTACCGACATATAAAACTGTCGTTACTTCGTTTCCAAATAAACAAGCGATAACGCAGTACTTTTTATTTTGAAAGAACGACCAATTTTCGCTTTCTCTTTTTTCGATGCTTTTTAGCGTTCATTGTTCTGTGTTGTGACCAGCTCACTTAGATGACTAAGCTTCACTGCTCACGCCTTGAACAGGTAAACGCTAAAATAGCACAAAATTTAATCCTGAAAGATCAACAAATCCTGGTTTCAATTAATACTCATTTGTGTTCAGATTAAATTCAGAATCTTCAAATATAAATGTGATGAGTAAGTATCAATATTTCTATCTAACTTTGTCATTAGTGTCCGGTGGTTTTTTGGCTGCAATGATATTTTTTAACAGTCAGCTTGCTGTTTTTTACTCTCCAGCTGAGTCATCTTGGTTTGCACATGGGATTGGTGGTGTTACTGCTCTTATACTTATTTTTAGCCTTAACCGAGGTAGGCAGCAATTATTTGCAAAAACAAGCAAAACGCCTTGGTGGGCATATTTAGGTGGTCTGCCAGGAGCATTTACCGTTTTACTTGCTGGGATAACTGTAAACAGCCATTTAGGACTCACAGGATCTTTAGCGTTGGGGTTAGTTGGGCAAATCTCATTCAGTTATCTTTGTGATTATTTCGGTTTATTTGGTTTAGAACAAAAAAAAATGACGTTGAGAGATCTTGTGAGCCTATGTTTGATATGCGGTGGTAGCTTGATGATTATCTTTTCAAGAGGAGCTGTCTAATGACCATGGTATTACTGGCTTTACTCAACGGAATTTTAATCGGACTTGCTAGAACCTTGAATGGACGCTTGGGGAGCAGTCGAGGTGCATTTTCCGCTTCTTTTGTGAACCACTTTGTTGGTTTTGTTTTTCTCACGATTTTGCTTTGGCTTGTATTCGAAACACCTCATTTTGATAAGTCTATTCCTACACATGCTTATTTAGGAGGGGTTATTGGAGCACTATATGTTGCTGTAAACAGTTTTGTATTACACAAAGTTGGTGCAGTAACTTCTATATTATGTGTGTTGAGCGGTCAGATGTTAGCGAGCCTGATGATTGATATGTGGTTGTTAGATTCAGCGCTTTCTTCAAATCAAATTTTGGGTGTTTTGTGTATTTTTGCGGGAATGTACCTAACGTTAACAAAAAAACAGGTCTGATGACTTGGGTGAATTTTTGAGTTTTTCTAACAAACTTCTTCAATTTTAAAAAATCATTTTTTATCACATTTGTTAGTTTAAATACAAAATTGTATACAATTCGTGCTCAAACCACTTTCGAATTGCGCTAATACAATTTAATCGCCAGTTAAACTGTATTTAAATTACATATCTTGAGGGAAAGTATCTGTTTTGCTTCAGTTATAGATAAAGAAAACTCATCAAAAAGACAAATTGTTCACTAAAGTTAAAATGACAAAGAGCTTGTTCCATTTGGTGTTAATGACTAAAATTGCCGAATTATCTGCTTAAGCCCCAAGCAGTTAATATATAAGTTATTTTTTTGTTAATTGCGTTTCATTACAACAACAAAATGGAACAATAAAAATCGCACACTTCAGGACGTGAACATGTCAGATTTTCGCCAACAAGCCCTCGATTATCATGAATTTCCAATACCAGGAAAAATGGCTGTAACTTTAACTAAACCTGCTAAGACTAGCCATGATCTTTCTTTAGCATACAGCCCTGGTGTAGCAGAGCCCGTTCGAGAAATTGCTGCGGATCCTGAAAATGCATATCGATATACAGCTAAAGGTAATACCGTCGCTGTTATTTCTAATGGCACTGCTATTTTAGGCTTAGGAAATCTAGGCCCAATGGCATCAAAGCCTGTAATGGAAGGCAAAGCACTATTATTTAAAACTTTCGCTGATATTGATGCAACAGACATTGAAGTTAAGCACAACACGACTGCAGAGTTTATTAATACAGTTTCTGCGATAGCAGATACATTCGGTGGCATTAATCTTGAAGATATCAAAGCACCTGAGTGTTTTGAAATTGAAAAAGCCTTGATTGAAAAATGTAATGTACCGATTTTTCACGATGATCAGCACGGTACAGCCATTGTTACCGCTGCAGGGATGATCAATGCATTAGAGATTCAAGGTAAGAAAATTGAAGATGCAGTGTTTGTATGTTTAGGTGCAGGTGCGGCTGCAATTGCTTGTATGACAATGCTGGTGAAGTGCGGTGCTCAACGTGAGCACATTTACATGTTAGATCGTAAAGGTGTAATTAATACTCAACGTGACGATTTAAATGAGTACAAAGCCCTGTTTGCAAATAATACGGATAAACGTACTCTTCAAGATGCAATTAAAGGCGCAGATGCATTCTTAGGTTTATCTGGTCCAAACTTATTGGGTGAAGATGACATTAAGTTGATGGCTGATAACCCAGTTATTTTTGCATGTTCAAACCCGGATCCTGAGATTAAGCCTGAGCTTGCCAAATCAGTTCGTCCTGACGTCATAATGGGGACAGGTCGTAGCGATTATCCTAACCAGGTTAACAACGTACTGTGTTTCCCATTTTTGTTCCGTGGTGCACTAGACGTTCGTGCACGTGAAATTAATGATGAAATGAAAGTCGCTGCTGTATTTGCACTTGCTGAACTGGCAAAAGAGTCTGTCCCTCAAAAAGTATTAGAAGCTTACCCTGATGTGGCTGAATTAAGCTTTGGCGCTGATTATGTGCTGCCTAAGCCAATGGACTCACGTTTATTGCCTAGAATTGCGACAGCCGTGGCTGAAGCCGCAATTAAATCTGGTGTTGCAGGCATAAACGAATTACCTGAGAATTATTTAGCCTAAAGTATAGGTGGTATAACAGGGAGCTATGGCTCCCTTTTTTGTTCATGAGAAGCAGTAAATATGGATAAAAACTTCGATAAACTCGCAAATAAGTTTGCAAAAAATATATATGGCTCTCTAAAAGGAGAGATTCGAAGTCAGGTTTTATTAAGAGACCTCTTTGAACATATTGATTTACAGTCAGGCACCAAACTTCGGATTCTTGATGCAGGAGGTGGCTTTGGATATCTCAGCCAGAAACTTGCAAAGTTAGGCCATAAAGTAGTGCTATGTGATATTTCTTCACAAATGCTAGAGCTTGCTCAACAGCAGATTGAGTTGCTAAGTGAACCTGTAGATATTGAGCTAGTGCACTCATCTATCCAAGAATTGACAGAGACAGAGTTTGGTCAGTTTGACGTTATTCTCTGTCATGCTGTTGCTGAGTGGCTCGCAGATGCTGAAAATACACTGCAAAATTTGCTGAAACTATTAAAGCCGAACGGGGCTTTTTCACTGATGTTTTATAATAAAGAAGCACAGCGATTTCATAGCCTTGTTTCGGGTAATTTTGAGTATGTTGAAGCAGGCTTGAAAGCCAAAAAGACCGTTGGCTTAACCCCTGAATACCCACTTTATATTGAACAAGTGACATCGTGGTTTGAAGCCTGGAAATTGAATTTGGTTTGTACGTCAGGTGTTCGTGTGATTAACGATTATATGAAACCATATCCAGATCAAGAAATTAACTTTGATAAATTAATGCAAATGGAGTTGACCTACTCTCGAAAGCAGCCCTATATTTCAATTGGGCGTTATGTTCATTTTATCGGCAAATTTGCATAAAACTATGTTCTTTCGAGGTCGCCTGGTATGCAAATCAGTCGATTTCGAGAGGGTTAAATGCTGCATCGAAAACAAGACTCGCATCAAGGAGGTGTATTCAGTACACCTGAATCTAGACACGAGCTTCCTAAAGATAAACTTCCACAAACAAGCCATTCCTCAAATACAATTTATCAGTTGATCAAAGATGAACTCATCTTAGATGGAAACTCTAGGCAAAATTTAGCCACTTTTTGTCAAACTTGGATTGAGCCAGAAGTTGAAAAGCTGATGGCTATTGCTGTCGACAAAAATATTGTCGATAAAGATGAGTACCCTCAAACGGCTGAAATTGAAAAACGCTGTATTCATATCATCTCTGATCTTTGGCATGGAGAAAGCGGTGGAGAGTCAGCACTTGGTACTTCAACTACAGGCTCAAGTGAAGCTGCAATGCTGGGAGGATTAGCGTTACTTCGGAAATGGCAAATAAAAAGAAAGTCACAAGGTCTCGATTTTGATAAGCCAAACCTTGTTACTGGGCCTGTACAAGTGTGCTGGCACAAGTTTGCAAGATATTGGGGGGTGGAGCTGCGTGAAGTACCAATGGAGCAGGATTGTTACCAATTAACGCCTGAAGCCACAATTAAACATTGTGATGAAAACACCATTGCGGTAGTTGCCACGTTAGGGCTGACATTTACGGGTCAGTATGACCCCATAGAGCAGATAGCAAAAGCGCTCGATGAATTTCAATTGAAAACAAATATTGACGTCCCTATGCATGTTGATGCAGCTAGTGGTGGGTTTGTTGCCCCGTTTATTCAATCAGACCTTAAATGGGATTTTCGATTGAATCGAGTACGCTCAATTAATGCCTCCGGTCATAAGTTTGGATTAACACCATTGGGCGTCGGTTGGATATTGTGGCACACAGAGTCTGACTTGTCAGATGATCTTGTGTTTCACGTTAATTATCTTGGTGGCAATATGCCTGATATCGCCCTTAATTTTTCTCGACCCAGCGGGCAAGTCATTGCACAGTATTACAACTTTTTACATTTGGGTTTTGAAGGTTACCAGGCCATACAGTCAACCTGCCGAGATATCGCCATTTATCTTGCCGATGAAATTAACAAGCTAGGATATTTTGACATTATCTATAACGGTAATGGTGGGCTACCTGTCATTAGTTGGCAGTTAAAAGAGAATATAACGGATTTCAATCTCTATGATTTAGCAGATAGGCTAAGAAATAAAGGTTGGCAAGTTCCAGCCTACGCACTCCCTGTGAATCAGCAAGATACTGTAGTTCAAAGAATATTAGTGAAACGAGGGTTCAGTAAAGACTTAGCTTGCTTGTTAATGCGGGATTATAAGCAAGCTATTGAGCATTTAACTTCGCACCCAAGAGTTAAACCCTTAGAACAGAGCGAAGCCAGTGGTTTTCGTCACTGACAAATTGCAGGAGAGCTCCAGCAGCTCTCTATTTTTGCACCTGCTTTTTTAAGGTATTGATTAATACTTTTTTCTCCAGCTAAATGCGCTGCACCAACTGCAATAAAAAGCTGATACTTAGAACGTTCTTGTAATTTTTCAATGATGGACGAAGCCATACTTTTGTTTCGCTGCCAGAGTAACTTATCAATGAACTCTTGATCTCCTTGTCGTTTTAATTCCTCCTGAGAAAGGGCATCAATCGCATTTAAATTACCTTGTCGCCACGCTGCAAACATGGTTGTTACTTGGCTGTCGGAAGCGGTGATGGATTGAGTAAGCATTGACTCTTGAATACTTCTACTCATTTCACTCATTAGCTTCAATTGAAACTCTGTACTCTCTAATTGTAATAGCAGCTTTGAACCTTTATTTTCAATGAGGTGAGATTCAATGCCGAAGTTGGCGTGGTAGCCTAATTGATTTAAACGAAAGAGGGTAATTTGAGTAGCTTTAACCCAAGGTGAAAAACGCTCTAGTGCTGCGCACAGGCGGTGATGTGTTTTACAGTAATTATCATAGGCTTTATTTTGATTTTTATCAGTTTCAGCTCGAAGGGAGTATTTCGTAATAAGATGCTGGTCTTCAGCGGATGGTACCGCTTCGAGAACAATAGCATTACTAAGGTTAAGTTGTTTTTTAATTAAACTAGGTAAGGGGTAGAAATCCGGTTTTCCGACATGGACAGAACCAAGTAAGTAGGCTGTGTGCCCTTCAAAACTGATTTTAAAGAAAGGTGGCGTATCAGACTCTTTGGCTGATGCCGTTGATAATGCAAAATAGAAAAAAACGAAAATTAATGCATTAAGCTTTTTGCTGCTTTGCTTCATAATCTTTTATAATCCCTGTCAATTAAGATATCGAGAACAGTGTATGTCGTATAGCAAGATTTTTGAACAAATTCAGCAAAATATTCAACTGGTGTATCGTCAGGCTATTGATGCTGACCAACAATTGGACTCATTGAAGCAAGCTGGTCACGGGAAGTATAAAAGTATTTTTACTAAAGATGAGGGGTTTGTTGTAGAGAGCAACCGTTTCAAGCCTTATGTTGCAGAGCTTGTCGAGGAGTTTGAAGGGTTAAAAAAGCAGGAGCAACCCGATAATCAAGCTATTGCTGATGTGGTCGCCCGCTTGGGTGTGATATTACAAACATTACAATTACTAAAAAAGAAGTCTAAATAATTACTTTAATTTAGTTTTTGCCATTTTATCCATCCAGCTATTTAATAGGTGAGTTTCGTATTTAAACGGACGATCAAAGGCTGGTTGGATACGATCTAAGAAGCCCAAATCAGAAATATTCTCTTTTCCTTCCGCAAGGACTTTACCATCTTGAGTCACTTTATAAGTAAACTTAAATCTTGGTGGATAAACATCTTTTACCACTCTAATGTCGGATGCGCCCGCACCAAAACTTGGACGAACATCGCCGGCTAAATCAACATCAGTGACGGTCATTTGGAGCTTCTGATTAGATTTAAGTACCTTTTTAGCTTCTTTACTCAAGTTTTTTGTTAAATCTTTAAATAATCGAGCTTGAAATCGAGATTGTAATTCACCCGACGACTTTATATCACGATAATGATCTGGGGACTGCCAAGTCACCGATACATTTCCGTTTTCAATGTTTACAGTTTCATCTTTTTTTGCGTCATGAGCTGATGCTGCGCCAGCAAATATTAATGCAGCCAGCCCTAATACTAGTTTATTCATGGCTCCTCCTAATTTGAGCGTTATCAATAGTAACTTATTGTATTTGACAGGTTTGTGCTACTGAAGTTCTATTAATTTTAGTTTAGTCTTCATTCATTTGTTAATTTGTGATCCAGCACGACGTTGCCTATTAAATAACGATAAGTATTAAAGACTTCTCATCGCTGCATCAAACCGTTAGTATTCTCAACATTCTTTGCATAATAGATATCACTCATGCCTTTCTCTCTGCGTATTCTTAGTGTTTTATACGTGCTTATCATCGTTGCCGCTGTTTGGCGTTTTGTTGATGCGAATTCATTAGAAGTGTTTACTGTAGGCGTTTTACCTGTTTTATATGGGGTATGGAGAATCGAACCGTGGACGCTCATTGTTTTAAGGGTTTACCTTGCTTGTCAAACATTAGGCGTTGTTGCCCTTGGTGCTACGGCGGTGATTGCTTATCAAATTACGCCCGAAGATGTGAAGGTCGTTTTTGAAGGGTATAATATTCCGATGTTACCTTTAGTCGTGGCTATTATTGGTCTTTTGGGCTTTCAATGGTGGGTAGCGTTCAGCGCTAAAAATATTAAATATTTTAAGCAGCAGTAAATTTTTCTGGTGTAACTCCTGAGTTATGTGTCTATACTAGGAAATGAAGGTCGAAAAATGACCTCTTGCTTGCAGTTATTGGCAGTAATTCTAAGAAACACTTCTTCGTTGTTTGAATTCAATATAAAGCACTGACTTTAGGCTAAGCCTTAAAATATTACGTGAATGAGTTATTCGCTCAGTTTATGAAAGTGGTAATACATACGTTAAAAACGTAGAGTCTTACTTGAATTATCTATGGAAAGAAGAGACAACAATATGAATAAAAGTGAACTTGTTGCCATCATGGCCGAGAAAGCTGAAATCACAAAAGCAGAAGCAGGACGCGCATTAAGTGCTTTTGAAGGTGCTGTTACTGGTGCACTGAAATCAGGTGATAAAGTATCTATTTTAGGGTTTGGTTCGTTTGAAACCTCAACTCGCTCAGCAAGAACTGGTCGTAATCCACAAACGGGTAAAGAGATTCAAATCCCTGCAGCGACAGTTCCAAAATTTAAAGCTGGTAAGGCACTAAAAGACAGCGTTAATTAACTGCACAGTCAAGCTTGAAAAAGCAATGCAATAGCATTGCTTTTTTTTGTTTAATGAGCTTGAACATCAGCTGGTGTATAAAACTCTCTAAGAGTGCTTTTGTTCGGTCTACTATTCTGGATGGTTTGTGTGATAACCCTTTGAATGAGTTCGTCTGTTATTTCTAATTTCGTTGCCCCATTAGCAATCTCCCTGTTTAAATTTTGAGCGAATGCGAAGGCGAAATAACCTGAGTAGCGAGCGCAATTTTTGGAATCGAAATAGCTTTGCCATTTAGTACGGTATTGAGTGACGTTTGCACCGCACTCATATTTATATGCCTTGGGTTCGATCATGAATACTTTTTGGCGAGTAATAATTAAACAAGTTGCATGATCCGCTCTTTTTCCAACATGTTTCCAAAAAGGAAACATGCGTAACAACTTAAAAATTCCACCTCTGTAGCCTCGTTCTGATATTCCAAAAGGACACACAACAACTTTCTTTTCTTCATTTTCTTCATTGGCTATGCCAAGTTCACTATTAATATCTGAAGAAATATCGGTTAAAGGTGTACCATTAATAGAGTGTTGGTTTTGGATTTTTACAGGTAATTTTTCACTATTTATTTTTTTAACTATGTACGAGGTTACTTTTTGTGTATCTACTTGTTCACTAAAGTCACTTAGCTCTTTATCACTTTGAGAGCTCTCTATCGTCTTTGCGTGTTTCTTTGCTATTGAGCTTTCCATATCAGGACCTTCTGAACCAATGACCTCAATAGTTAAATCCAGTGATTCAACGACCTCGGGTCGGGCAGTACGGTCATATGATGAGCCCGTTTGAGAATCTTTTTCATCTGGTAGAACTGAGGCTGGAGGTAATTCTCGGCTCTCGATTTGGGGTGTTGCGCTTTGAGTTTCAGAGTGTCCTGAACTCATAGAGTTTTGTAATGAACTATTATCACTTATCTCATTTTTAGGTGGAGTATAAGGTTGGTCTTTAGATAATGGTGTTGATGAAGTTTGCCACTCAGAGGTAGGAGTTGAGGCAGCGCTTGCTTCATCATTAAGCGTAACTTCATACTCACGACCATTTTGATTAAGCGTTCTGTGTACTTCTTCCGGGCATGGAGAATCTTTCACAATTGAAGTTGTGAGGCTGGTGGCAGGATTCGAACCATCTACAGCTGACGTCATAAATAATCCATCAAGTTTAAAATACACATAAATTTGGTATGTCGTTTACGCTTAATTATAACCCTTTAATTTTGTAGAGTTTGTTTGTGAAAGTTTCTTAATCCTCAGTTTAAAGCATGTTTATTAACTAAAGTTCAAGTCTTTAATACTGGAAGTCATATTCAGAGAAATGTGATTAAGGTTGCGTTTTAGAATTGAGTCACTAATAATCCGATATAAGCAGTAGCAAAGGTTTAAGACGGAAAGCATTAATGAAACTTACACGGATGCTCACAAAAAAATTAGCCAGTTTTTGGTTAGGTTCATTAATCGCTGTGGCCGCCGTTTTTCTTATTGCTGCACTGCTCAGCTTTTTTCATCTGGCCAACCGGATGCAACAGCAGCAAGTTACTGAATTACAAGAAATGCTTTTGCAGCATCACCACCAGCATCTCACTTGGGATTTGGATGAGTGGTTGCCGCCCGTATTAATGAGTTATAAAACAGTAAAATTTGAGCTAACCCAAGGTGGACGCTCCTTATTTCAGTATCAAGGAAACAGTCATACGCCGTTTGTAACTGAATACCATAAAGCTTTCGATCCTGAGCATAACATTGTTATGCATGTCACCCTTGAGTCACCATATGTTTTACACCGTGTCGATGGTGTAGAGGTGGCCATTATTCTCATTGCATTAAGCCTGATAGGTTTATATGTCCGCTATGGTTTTAATTGGCTCTATAAGCAATTATTTGGTGTAGAAGAACTCGTTGCTCGCGGCCAAATGGTTCTTAATGGTGAGCATCATCGAGCACTTGAAAATAAGGGCAATGGTCAGCCGAGAATCATTAACCGTGCGCTTACTCAATTACTTGAGGAGCTTCAAGATGCACATAAAGAGCGATCAAGGTTTGACAAGTTTATCCGTTCAAATACTTTTCTTGACCCGGATACAGGGATAGGGAATCGGTTATACCTAAAAAACCGAATTGCAGCTCTTTCTAATGATTATGGCATGCTATCTCATGGTGTTATTTATTTGCTTGAAATGGAAGAGCTTGACGTGCTTCAACAAGATGCAGGTGAGGCGGCCATCATTGAATATTTAACAACCTGTGTCACTGCAATTGATAGTGCGTTAAAAAATCAAGCCAACAGTTTTGTCGCACGACGAGAATTCAATCAATTTGCAATCGTTATCCCGCAAATATCTCTACTTGAAGCAGACAGTATTGCTGCGAAGGTGCTAAGCATATGCCAACGTATTCCTATGCCAGAAGGTTTTAAACTTGATAATTTTTATCACATTGGTGGGGCGTACTTTAGCGTACAAGACAAACCTTCACAGTTGATCGAAGAAGCTGAAATGGCACTTAGGGCAGCTCAGTATCAAGGTAATAGCAGCTGGTTTATGTACGACAAAGGGAGTGTTGATCAAGAGTTTGCTAAAGGTTCTGTTCGATGGAGAACATTGTTGGCAATGGCATTGGAGAAGAAAAGGTTCGTTCACTTTGCGACTCCAACGCTCGATTTTGATGGTGAAATACTGCATCAAGAAATTTTCGCTCGCTTGAGAGAGAAAAAAGACAGTTATATACGTGCGACTCAATATGCTCCGATGGCTGTGAAGTGTGGTCTAATGCCGCAAATTGATCGAATGCTCATCAACGAGTTATTTAATAAATACCTGAAGCAAAAAAAGTATCAGGGTCAACATTATTGTATTAATTTAAGTCTTGATTCAGTGATGAGCGAACAATTTGTTAGCTGGTTAAAGACAACCTTGTTAGAGCACCGAAACCACGTTTCAAACCTCATTTTTGAAGTGCATGAGTCTGCGGCTTTTAAGCATAGTGAACAATTGAAACCCGTGTTTAACATCATCAGAAAAATGGGGGCAAAAATCAGCGTTGATTTTGTCGGTCAGCAAGTTGTCGGGAGTCAGTATTTGAAAGAGTTACAAGTTGACTTCATTAAGTTGCATCCATCTATTATTAGACAAATTCATTTGCGCCCAGAAAACCAACTGTTTGTGCGTAGTTTAATTGGTGCGTTGTTCAAAACAGAAATACAAATTCAAGCGGAAGGTGTCGTTAGTTTTGAAGAGTGGCAAATTTTGAAAGTCCTTGGTGTTACTGGTGGTCAAGGACCTTATTTTCAAGAGTTGAAAGAACTTTAAAACCGGTAAACAACTTGATCAAATTAGGTCAATTTATAAGGTAGTATTTTTGGTAGTATTTGACTCGTTTGAATCACAAAAGTCTGAGCCATTTGATAGCCGTTATCTTAGCTTACTTATTGGGAGCGACCGCTAGTAAATCGCTGCGCAAAATACTTTCATCTGCCTAAGTGAAAGTTCTGTGATTATTTTCTATTTCCCTTAGCTGTAACAATAGAAAACTATTCACCTCTCTGATATTTCGATGATTATGATACCGGGTAGTTTGTCGAAGTCTTATCGATGTCGCTGTTGTTTTTTGACAATAAAAACAATGGCTTTCTAGATTAATCTTGTTTTGAATAGTATGAGTAGATTAATGACTTTTTTCTGAAGGTTAATGATAAACAATAGAGATATGTTGCTTATTTCTAAATAAACTCAATCAAGCTTGACCTTTTACTGTCAATTAATAGAGAATTGTCAATTAATTGCCCGACTTAGAGTTGTGCGCGAAGTATACTTATAATAATCATAAAGGCGTTTGTATGAGTGCTGGGTTGTATCAAAAGCTGGCTTTTTGGAAGCAATCCAAGGAGCGGGTCAACATTGGTGTGTTTTTAACAAAAAACACTCTATGGTTAACGATGCTTAATGAGCATGACCGTCCGCAATATTCATCTATAGATTTTGATGGAAATTGGCATCAAGCGTTTTCACAGATTCAGCAACGTTTTCCAAGTGCCAGTCTTTCAATCGTTCTAAGCTCAGAATTTTATCAATTGGTTCAGGCCGATAAACCTAATGTTGATGAATCAGAGCTTAAAGCTGCACTTATTTGGGCCGTAAAAGATCTTGTAAATGTGCCTCCGGCGAACATACATCTGGATTATTTTGATACGCCTATAGCCGCAAATGGAAAAGTAAATGTCGTGGTGGCAGCCAAAGATGCGATACAAGACATTGCGCTTGCAGCTCAAAAACATAATGTACACATCAAACAAATCAGTATTGAAGAATTACTTCTGCCAAAAATTTCTAATGACGTAGACCAAGCTCAGCTTGTACTTTGTCACTACGAGGGAGGGGAGTTGCTTTTATCCATCGTAAAAAATGACGCTATTTATTTGCAACGAAGAATTCGTGGATTTCATGCTTTAGATAAAATGAGCCGTGAAGACTTAAGTTATGGCGCAACAGATAATCTCAGTATTGAAATTCAACGCTCGATGGATTTTTATGAAGGGCAGTTGAGACAAGCCCCAATCAAGAAAATTACTGTGGTGATTGATAATGTTGCCGAGGATTTAGCCGACTTATTAAAGGTGAATTTTGCACAAACTGTCGAAGCGATAAAAACCGATAATGTGAGCGCTTATTTATCCGGATTAACGCTCGTTGAGATTGAGCAAGAAAGCGCTGAGGTGAGTCAATGAGTCAAACAGCTTTAAAGCTAAGCATTAATCTTTATTCTTCTGAGCTGTTACCAAAACAACTCAAGTTGTCATTTGCTCGGTTGATGGCGGCCTTAATTTTGCTTCCCTTAATTAGCGGTTTTTACTTCGCAGTGAGTTATATAGAGAAACTAGACGTTCAATCACAAATTGCTCATGCAAACCAACTAAAGCAACAGTTAACCCAAGAGCAAGACACATTAAAAAAGCAGCTTGAATTACATAAACCCACGAAGAAGCTTTTAGATGAAGTGGCAAATGGCCGGCAACGTCTTGAGCTTACACAAAAGTTGATTTCTAAAGTAGGAAGCTCCGACCAATATCAGAGCAAAAGCTTCCAAGTACTATTAGAAGATCTCGCCGCAACAGCCGATGGCACGACTTGGTTAACTCACATTATTGTCGAAGGTAAAAAGGTCAATCTCACTGGTGAAACGCAGCAAGCTGCAGCAGTGCCAGCATGGATTAAGCGGTTAGGAAAAACATCAGCATTAGCAGGCGTCAGTTTTAATCAGCTTCTTGTTAACCGAAACCAAGATAATGTGTTGCAATTTCAGATTAATTCGCAGTCTGCGCCGCAAGGAGAAGTAAAATGAAAGCACTTTTCCTGACGTGGCAACAAGCTTTTGAGTCGTTGACCAAACGTGAAAGATCGTTGATTGGGTTATCAGCACTGATCGTAATCGGTTGGCTCTCATGGTTGCCGATAGAGGGTATCTTAAAAGACGTTTCTGCTAAAACGCAGCAGTTAAAACAACTTGAGATGGATAATGGTGTCGCTCAACAGTTGAATGACAGTTATCATCAAGCATTACTTAAAGACCCCAACGAAGAGTTTCAACAGCAGTTGCAGAGTTTAAATCAACAGCAAAATCTATTAGAAGACAAGTTAAAAGCGCAAGTTGTTGATATGGTTCCTGCAGAACAAATGCCTGTTCTGTTAGAACAATTTCTGGATAAAACCAGAGGGAATACATTGCTTTCTCTTGAGTCTATCGCACCGACACCCTTATTAGATCCAGATGTTAACAATGCGCCTAATTTGTACCGTCACGGTATAAAAATCAAATTAAGTTCAAGTTACTTTGATTTTCTTGATTTTGTAAAAGCGGTTGATTCAATGCCTAAGAAGCTTTATTGGCATCGGTTAGATTACCAAGTTAAAGACTACCCAAAAGCAGAAGTTGAGCTGGAATTGTATTCGTTAAGCTTATCTAAGGAGTTTATTCGTGTTGCGCAAAACTAACTTAGTCATGCTGTTTTCTGGCTTGCTTTTTTTACCTCAATTACAAGCTAAATCTGAAATATCTATTGATCCTACTCGGCCTGGTGTTGTTGTGACACATTCAAAGTCAACCAAAGAACAAGCGTCGGCATGGAAGCTAACGAGTATTGTAATGGGCGATAAACCGTTTGCCATTATAGATGATCAGATTAAACAAATTGGTGACAAGATTCATGGCGTAAACATTACGTCTATAACGTCAGATTCAGTAACACTTTCCGATGGGCGTGAATTGGCGCTTTTTGAGTCAGTAATAGAGCACAAAGGATAATAATAAGATGACTTTAAATAAAATTCTGATTTCATGTATCGCTCTGTCATTAATAGGATGCCAAAGTGCTTATCGGCCAGAGCCTAAAGCGGCTAAGCATGAATTGGAACAGGCGATCTCCTCTGTTAAAACTAAACCAAAAACGAATTCACTGACACCACCGCCACCCTTACCACAGGCCGTTCAGCAAGAGTTATCAGCAAATGCGTTACTGGGTGATACAGGCCGAAGAATTCAAGAAAAGCGTTTTGATGTTAATGCCAAAGACGTCGATGCCAAGGTGTTTTTCGCAAGTTTAGTACATAGCTCACCTTTCAGTATTGTGGTTCACCCTCAAGTGACAGGAACCATTTCCCTGTCGCTAAAAGCAGTTACCTTGTCGGAAGTTCTTCAGGTTGTTCAAGATATCTATGGTTATGAGGTGCGCCGCCAAGGGCGTATTTTGCGTGTCTATCCAGCTGGATTGAGAACAGAAACATTCCCTGTTAATTACCTTTACATGCAACGCCAAGGGACATCGCTCACATCTGTGAACTCAGGGCGTATTTCTGACAATAATCAGAATAATAGTAGTAACAATAACAACAGTAATAACGGCGGTATTGGTAACAATAATAACTCGAGTAATAACCAGAATGGCGCTAATAGAAGTAATAATTCGGTAACGAATGGTACCTTTATTCGTACCACGAATGAGACTGATTTTTGGAAGGACTTACAAAATACGTTAAGTTCAATTGTGGGTAGCGAAGGACAGGGCCGCCAAGTCGTAGTGACGCCTCAAGCTGGGTTAGTTACAGTAAGAGCTTACCCAGACGAGCTTCGTCAAGTTCGCGAGTTTCTCTCTAAAGCCGAGTCTCACTTGCAAAGACAAGTGATCTTACAAGCTAAGATCATTGAAGTTACTTTGTCAGATGGATACCAACAAGGGATTCAATGGAAGCAGCTTAGTGCAACAGCTGGCAGTGGTGGAAATACCAGTATTGACTTTGGGACGTCATCACCGACTGAAGCGATTGGTAATCAAATTACTCGAGCGATTGGCGGTGTCGCAGGGCTAACAGTCAAAGGCTCTAACTTTGAAGCGATGATCAACCTGCTTAAAACGCAGGGTGATGTTGATGTGCTTTCCAGTCCAAGAGTGACAGCCTCGAATAACCAAAAAGCAGTGATTAAAGTTGGCTCAGACGAATATTTTGTGACAGAGGTTTCTTCCAATGTTGTGCAATCTTCAAATGGTTCGGCACCAATAACTCAGCCAGAAGTTGAACTCACGCCATTCTTCTCTGGTATTGCACTCGATGTTACACCACAAATTGATGATGATGGTGGTGTACTTTTGCATGTTCATCCGTCAGTGATAGACATTAATGAGCAGACGAAAAGCATCGAAATAGGTGATGAACCTTTAGTATTGCCATTGGCACGCAGCCAGATCCGTGAGTCAGATACAGTGATAAAAGCGAAGACAGGTGATGTGGTTGTAATCGGCGGATTAATGAAAACTGAGAAGGTTGATCAAGTTTCTAAGGTACCATTTTTAGGTGATATTCCTATTATTGGTGAAGCATTTACTAACCGTAAGAAAGTAAACCATAAGACGGAGTTAATTATTTTACTCAAGCCAACAGTTGTGGGTGAAGGCACCTGGAAAACAGAACTTGAGCGTTCTCGAGATCTGCTGAATCGCTGGTATCCAGAAAATTAATCTGGAATATACCTATGTATGAGCAGCATTTTGGTTTAACGGAGCTTCCATTTACGCTTACGCCCGACACGAGTTATTTTGTTGGGCTTGCTCCTCATGTCGAAGCCATTCAGGTGTTGCAGGCAGCATTACAAATGGGAGAAGGTTTCATCAAAGTGACTGGTGAAGTCGGTAGTGGTAAAACATTATTGTGTAGAAAGCTGCTTAATGAACTACCTAAACAGTTTCAGTGCGCTTATATACCTAACCCATATTTAACTCCGGAGGAGTTGAACTGGGCTTTAGCCAGTGAATTGGATATCAAGTTTAAACAGAACGTGAATCAGATTCAGCTGAGTAATTTAATCCAACAGAAATTGATTCAGTTAGCCGCAGCTAAAAAAATTGTGGTGTTAGTGCTAGATGAAGCACAGGCAATACCCAGTGAAACATTAGAAGCACTCAGACTTTATACCAACTTAGAAACAGAAAAGCGTAAGCTCCTACATTTAGTGATGTTTGGCCAGCCAGAATTAGATCAGCGTTTAGCGACAAACGAATTCAGACAGTTACGTCAGCGGATCAGCTTCAGTTACGGTTTGCGTTTACTCACTAACGATGAAGTGCATAACTACATTGAGCAACGTTTAAGGGTTGCGGGCTTAAAAGGTGCAAGTTTACTTACCCCGAGTGTAAGTGAAACTATCGCCAGTGCTGCACGTGGTACACCGAGATTAATCAATATTTTAACTCACAAAGCCTTATTACTTGCTTTTGGAGAAGGTGCACATCAACTCTCTCGTCAGCACATTTTAACCGCCGTATTAGACACTGAAGATGCAACAAAAGTAGGTATGCGTTCCCAAAAAACTGTTTGGGCCTATGGTATTGCTGCAGGCTTACTTGGCACTGTGGTTTACTTTTTTTCAAGTAGAGGTTTTCTATGAGTGTTATCAACAAAATGTTGAAGGATTTAGACAACCGCCAACAACCCCACGGAATTGAAAATATTTCAGCAGCGCAAAAGTCATCGCAGCAGGTTAAGCCAAATCGATTGCCATGGATTTTAATTGCATTCATTCTTGTTGCTGGTATGAGTTATTACTTCTTTCAGCAAAACTCCTCGACAGAAACGACGCCTAAATCAACGAATAGCCAAGTTTTAGCGAAGAAGCCATTCAAGGACAAATCTGAGGCTCAAGTCGCTGCAGAACCAAAGCAAAAAGTGATCACGAAAGTTGAAAAATCTTTGAGTGAATCAAGTACTGAGGATAAGACATCTAAAGCGATAAATGCGAGCGTGGGCGATCGTTTTCCGAATACAAAAAAAATTGAGCAGCGTAAACAGCAACGAGCCATTCAAGCAGAGGATCAAAAAAACGGTTTTGATGCGAGCACTCATGAGGCAGAAGTTGTGCCTGAGCAGCCTGAAAAAAGTAGCCAAATGGCGGCGCAAAGCCAATCACAAACAAAGCCTGTCGATAGCGTGTTAGAAATAAAAGAAGTGAAGTTATCGCCTCAAGAATTAGCAAATAAATTTGCAAAGCAAGCACTGTCTGCAGAACTGTCTGGTGAGTTGTCGCTTGCAAGAGAAAATTATGCCAAAGCGTTAACCCTGGATAAAGCAAAGCATTCAGTTCGTACAAAGTTAGCCGCACTTTATTATGGCGAGCATGACAATCGTCAAGCAATGCAATTACTTGAGGATGGTATAAAACGATTTCCTAACCAGTCTGAATTCAAATTACTCCTTGCGAAGATACAAGCTAAGGAGAACAAACCGCTTCAATCGTTAAAAACCTTAGACACTATTGCTGATACGGATAATCTAGCGGCAGAAAAATGGGTACAACAAAGCACTATTGCTCAGCAACAGAAACAGTATTCACTGGCCATTAAAGCGTTTCAAAAACTGACCAGTTATGAGCCCTCTCAAGCTCGATGGTGGCTTGGTTTGGGTTACAACCTAGATGCGTCTGGACAGTACTCTTTAGCCGTCAAGGCATACCAACGTGCGCTCCAGCAAGCGAATTTATCTCGTGCGAGCAGAGAATACATAGTGTCTCGTCTTTCGCAAATCACCCACTATAAATAGGAAGCAGAGTTTTATATGAAACCTAAGTTAAAAAAACGTCTTGGTGATTTGTTAGTAGAAAACGGGATCATTAGTGAAGAACAACTAATGGAGGCGTTGGCCGAGCAGCGAAGTTCAGGAAGAAAACTGGGTAAAACGCTGACCGATTTACGTCATATCTCTGAAGAGCAATTACTGACATTCTTATCCCAGCAGTTGAACTTACCGTTTCTTGATATCAGTCGCCGCCCTATTTCTGCCGAGGTTGTAGCACTGTTACCTGAAGTTCAGGCTCGCCGTTATCGAGCTTTGGTGATTGAAGCGGATGACAGTTCCGCTAAAGTTGCGATGAGTGATCCGGCAGATCTGCAAGCGCTCGATAATATTGAGTCATTGCTCGCACCAAGAAACATCAGTCTTGCCGTGGTGCCTGAACAGCAGCTTTTAAATGCGTTTGATACGCTTTACCGCCGAACTCAAGAAATCGCTCAAATAGCTGAAGAGCTTGAACAAGAATATGCTGCCGATGATTTGTTTGATTTAGGCGGATTGACCGCAGGTGACTCAGATAATGAAACAACAGTTGTCAAACTCCTGCAATCGATTTTTGAAGATGCCGTGCAAATGCGTGCTTCAGATATTCACATTGAACCCGGTGATGGAAAACTGTTTATTCGCCAGCGTATTGATGGTCAGTTGCAAGAGAATATTCTGAATGAAGCGAATATCTCCTCGGCGCTCGTGCTGCGTTTGAAATTAATGGCTGGTTTAGATATTTCTGAAAAACGCTTGCCACAAGATGGTCGTTTTCATATTGAAATTCGTGGTCATAGGATTGATGTACGTATGTCAACCATGCCCATTTATCATGGTGAATCGGTAGTAATGCGTTTACTTGACCAGTCTGCAGGTCTTTTAACACTTGATGAAACCGGTATGCCGGCAGAGATGCTTGAAAAAGTGCGAAAGCAGATCAAGCGCCCTCACGGTATGTTATTGGTTACAGGTCCTACGGGTAGCGGTAAAACGACCAGTTTGTATGGTGTGTTGAGTGAGTTAAACACGCCAGATCGTAAAATTATCACAGTAGAAGATCCTGTTGAATATCAATTGCCACGAATCAACCAAGTTCAAGTCAATCATAAAATTGGTTTGGATTTCTCGAATGTACTGAGAACAACACTTCGTCAGGATCCTGATATCATCATGGTCGGTGAGATGCGTGACAAAGAAACCGTTGAAATTGGTCTACGAGGCGCATTAACCGGTCACTTTGTATTATCTACACTTCATACTAATGACGCAGTGACCAGTGCTTTGAGACTGCTTGATATGGGGGCGGCAAGCTACCTTGTTGCCAGTGCACTTCGAGTTATCATTGCACAACGTTTGGTACGCCGCGTTTGTCAAAATTGCGCCGTAGATTATCAACTAAGCCATCAAGATTTGATTTGGTTGATGAATGCAACCACCAAAGACTTTACTCAAGCTAAGTTGAAAGTAGGCACGGGTTGCCAAAACTGTAACCACAGTGGCTACCGTGGACGAATTGGTGTGTTTGAAATGCTTGAGCTTGACGATGAGCTCGTTGATGTAATGCGCAGTGGCAATCCGCAAGATTTTGCTCGCGCTGCGAAAAACAAACCTGACTTTATACCATTAGCACAAGCTGCAATGGATTACTTATATCAAGGGATGACGACCATCGAGGAAGTCGCTAAGTTGGTTGAAACCGTTAATGAAATAAAACAACCGGTTTCAGCAATCAACACGATGTTAGAGGAATAGTTTATCGATGGCATGGTTTGAGTTTCGAGGTCGGGATAGCAGTGGCCAAGAAGTAAAAGGAAAGCTTGAAGCACAGTCTGAAAATGCAGCCGCCGATTTATTGATGGCTCGTGGGACAATTCCACTTGAAGTTAAGCTGCATAAAGAGGCGGCTAAATTTGATGTTGCAACGCTGTTTCAGCGTAAAGTCAGCCTCGAAGAGTTACAAATCTTTACTCGGCAACTGTACTCGCTTACTAAAGCGGGCATTCCAATTCTTCGCTCGATAGCAGGGCTTGCAGAAAGTACGCATTCGATAAGAATGAAGAATGCATTAGCGTCGATTTTAGAACAACTGACGGCGGGTCGCCCATTATCTTCTGCAATGAATCAACATCCTGATGTGTTTGATGCACTGTTTGTTTCGATGGTTCATGTCGGAGAAAACTCAGGTAAGTTGGAAGAGGCTTTGATTCAACTCTCTGGTTATATTGAGCGTGAGCAAGAGACACGTCGTCGAATAAAAGCGGCCATGCGATACCCAACTTTTGTACTAGCTGCAATTGCTATCGCAATCACGGTGCTAAATATTCTGGTGATCCCCAAGTTTGCCGATATGTTCAGTCGTTTTGGTGCTGATTTACCTTGGGCCACCAAAGTATTGATTGCGACTTCTAACGCATTTGTTCATCACTGGGTATTAATGCTAATTGCGTTGGTTAGCGCAATCGTTGGTATACGTTTTTGGCATGCCAGTGAAAAAGGTGAAAAACAATGGGACAAATGGAAGCTAAAAATCCCCGTTGTAGGCTCGATCATTGAGCGCTCCACCTTGTCACGTTATTGCCGCAGTTTTTCTATGATGTTAGGCGCTGGTGTTCCAATGACTCAGGCACTGAGCTTAGTGGCGGATGCGGTAGATAATCAGTATATGCATGACCGAATTGTCGGTATGCGCCGTGGTATTGAATCTGGTGAGTCGATGTTACGAACTTCAGCGCAAAGTGGTTTGTTTACCCCTTTGGTGTTGCAAATGGTTGCCGTGGGTGAAGAAACAGGGCAAATAGACAGCCTGCTTACTGACGCTGCTGATTTTTATGAAGGTGAAGTGGATTACGATTTAAAAAATCTCACCGCTAAGCTTGAGCCTATCCTTATTGCAATTGTCGCTGGCATGGTTCTGATTTTAGCATTAGGGATTTACTTACCGATGTGGGACATGCTCAACCTTGTGAAAGGTGGATAATGGCAAGAATGGATCGCCAGCAAAACACAGAAGCAAATTTGATGCATTCGCTTGTGCGGATTATCTCAGTAGCGATGATTTTAGGTTTGATTGCCGTTGCCATTCACAAAATGTTAGCGCCATTGCAGGTTTTTCATAATGAGACCTTTAAGCAAGAGTCATTAAGGCTAAAGCAAGTCATTTCAGTACTGCACAATCAATGGTTGATTAAAGGTAAGCCCGATGTGTTAAAGGCTCAATGGCATCAACTTGATGCTGAAGCTAAAACGGAGAAACTCGTTTTAAAAGGCGAGCATAGCATGATTAAGTTTACCAACAGTGGGTACCCGATGCCGAACTCGCTTGATAATCAAGGTTGTATGGCACTATGGAATGACTTGATGGCTGCAGACTCTAAGCACTTAAAACTTTTTGCTCAATACCATGAAAAAAGTCGTTTATGTCGGTATCACCAACAAGGTGACACTCGAAACAGCGGTAAGTTATCAAGCATTGAGTACCAATGGAAGATAGGAAAAGTTGCTTATTTATTTTTAGATACAGAATAAAAATTTGCAGTAACTTGCGAATAGCGTCAAAAATTTGTGGTTGGATGAGTTTAGGGCTAGGTAAGTAATTAAAACTTCGATAGAATAACTTTTGACTAATCATTTTTTCCTAGTAGGTTTTTATAATTTCTCGGGTGAAAAGGATAATAAAATAACAACAGGATGGAGTTTTATCAGGAACTCTCTCATGTAGTGAAAATTGGAGTAGTAACAGCAACAACTGACGTTTACACGATGGGTTGATTGCTGCACGTCACGGAAGATTGAGGGTGTCATAGCCGAGTAGCGTGAGCTGATCGATATGATTTTCTGGGACGGCGGTTTTGCGATTATTTATATAGTTAATTGTGCAACCGTAACTTGTATCATTCGTACCCCTTACCTCTGAAATACCTAAATATTTTTGCATCAACATTACGTCATTGATTTAGTCTGTGTGGTTTTTTGTTGGTCTTGTTTATTGTTTGGAATTTCAGAATAGGCAGTGTGAATAGCATTGAACTTGAGAAACATTATGAAAATGAAACAACAGGGTTTCACCCTAATTGAATTGGTTGTTGTGATTATTATCTTAGGTATTTTAGCGGTGACAGCTGCACCTAAGTTTCTAGATTTTGAAAAAGATGCGAAAGAAGCGACTATTAAAGGGTTGGAAGGTACTTTAAAGAGTGCGGATTCATTAGTTTACTCTAAAGCTGTAATTAAAGGCTTAGAGACAACAGATAAAGATGCGACTACAACTCCTACAGTGGATTCCATTAATCTGAATTTCGGTCACCCAGTTGCTGTATGGTCTAACTCTTTAGAAAATGCGCTAGATATTTCTGCTGATAGTACAGGAACTTCTTCTGACTGGTTATATGTTGAAGATACGGACGATAGTTCTATCTATTTTTACCCACAAGGTGAAGCAAGTCCTATAGCGGATTCTGACGCTGGAACTTGTTTTGTACAATACACTAATGATCTTGATGCAATTGGTAGCGTGAGCATTAAGTCGACTACTACAGGTTGCTAAAGGGATATAAAATGAAAAAAAATAATAATGGTTTTACTTTAATTGAACTTGTAGTTGTTATTATCATCCTTGGTATTTTAGCAGTTGTTGCAGCGCCTAAATTCATCAATTTTCAAGGTGATGCAAGAGTTTCAACTTTAAAAGGTCTTCAAGGCTCGATAAACAGTGCCAATGCTTTGGTTTTATCTAAGGCATCACTACAAGGTGAGCAGAAGAAAGCAACCGGTTCTGTTGTTATCGTTAAAGGGGCGGCCACAGACACTGACGTTTCAGTCACAACAAAGTACGGCCAGTTGAGTAGTGAGTTTGCTAATTTCGAAAAAGCATTAGATTTAAGTATATCTGAGGGATCTAATCCTCAAGCCGAGGATATTGATACAGATTGGATCTATGAAGCTGGCTCAGATACTGATGCTGGCACTGGCAAATTCTGGCAAGCTGGCTCAAAAAGTACGTGCTTTATCACTTACACAGAAGCAACAGCAACAACATCTGCGAAGTTTGGGGCTCTACCAGCAAACACCGCTTGTTAAGTTTTATTCTGTTTGTAGGTATTGAATAACTCTTTATTCAAGTATCAAATAATGCCTCATCATTATCTTGATGAGGCATTATTTCAAACGCCTACATAACCTTAACCAACTCCCACATCTTTTCTCCTCTAACTTCCTGGGATTTTGGCTCAAACTCTAACTTTTGTATCTCTGCAAACTCTCCCGTAGAACTGTTGTACTTTGCGTAATACCCCATTTCCATTAATGAAGCCAAAACCTTATTAATACTTTTGCTGCTTATCTTTCTGTCTGCGGGAGCTTTATATCTGGCTGGCAAGATGTACTCTTCTTCATCAGTATTAGGCTCTGGAAGTGGTAGAGCAGCGTTATTGATTGAAGCAATCGAGTTCGCAAACTCTACTAACGTCTTTTTAGCTTGCTCAAGGGTGAAACCTTGCCAAGATTTTTGTATTGCCTCCACTTGTGTTTGGTTATACCAAGCACGATACGTGACTTCGGGTGTTGAGGGCTCTTCTGGAGTAAGCTCAGGTTCGGGTAACAAAACCCAGTCCTTTAATGAAAGCTTACCAGCATTTGCTGAAGTGGCATTAGATTCATTTTCGTTTAAGCTTACATACTCATCAATGGCTTCGGTTTCCTCATGCAACGGAGATGTTGGAATCCATCTGCATTTAACGACTTCAGAAAATCTGGTTTTTTTCTGTCCAGGGGGTAATTTATCAAAAAAATCACCCCGAGATATGGGAGGACCTTCTGGAACATCATATCTTGTTAAACTGTTGTTTAGTGACGTAGGCTCAAGCTCTGGTTCGGGAATAATCGGGCTGCCATAATTAACACCAGTCAAGAGTTCTTTTTCTCGTAATTCAGAGCTTTGAAAACGGGTTGATTTAACAGGAATGGTATTAAAATCTAAGTTCCGATCTATTGGCTTTACAGTATAACTTTCGAGTACACATGCACTACTTGAGCTACCACTGTCTTTAGGCTGAGATGAGGTACTGAGTGATTTCGAAGGTAATAAGGCTGTAAATTTTGTTTTTATGGATTGTACCCATGTTGTTTGAGTGTCGGTTGGGTTAGCTACAGTGTAAGTCAGGTGATTAAAAGTACAAAGAGGTGAAGCTGAAGACGAGGTAGCTTTCGCATTCGAAGACGTATGCGTAGGATTTATTGAAAGAGGAGTGTCCAAAACAAAGTTCACCGCAGCTCTCATTTTCCTGTGGCCATGAGATAACTTTACTTTTAACGTTTAGAAGATGTAATTAAATATTATTTATCTGACGTTCACTGTCGACGTTAATTATATTGATTTTATTAGCTTTAAATATAGTGCTGTCGTCATTTTTATATGTAATACCTTTTTGGAACAGTTGTTAAAAGCTCTGAAGTATTGATAAATGATCAGTCTGCCGTACTCAATAACCCTCTTTCCATTTCTTTATTCTCAAAGTAAAGTAAGCGCGTACTTTTATTATTTTTATCAAGGTGATTACTGATAGGGACATTAAATTACCCGTTACGTATGCACGCAATTTAAAGAGGTATTGCCATGCAGAAACAACAAGGTTTTACGTTAATTGAACTTGTAGTTGTGATCATTATTCTTGGGATTCTTGCCGTTACAGCAGCACCAAAGTTCATCAATTTACAGTCAGATGCTCGAAAATCAGCGCTTCAAGGTTTAAAAGGGGCGATTGATGGTTCTAATGCACTGATATTTTCTAAAGCCGCACTTGAATCAAAACAAAAAGCGGAATCAGATACGCTAAGTATTAATGGCTCCTCGGGCGTTGAAGACGATGTTGCAATTAAATATGGTTATATGGATGCTAACCTTACGGCATTTAATAATGGTATGGATGCTAATTTTGAAGCCGGCACAAGCCCATCAGACTCAGGTAACAGTGATTGGGTAGCCAACGTCGACTCAAGCGGAACGTCAATAACGTTTTGGCAACGTGGTGCTCCGGCGGATACCAGTGGTGGTAGTACTGCTTGCAAGATCGTGTATACCCCAGCAGCAAGTGATGGGGCATTACCAAGTGTTGTTATTACCGATAATGGTTGTTAATAATTTTAAATGATGAATAAAGGCCTCGATAAGCGACATTGAAGGCCTTTATGAACGTCTACTCCTGGGGAGGTCAAGTACCCAAAGGCTTTTACCGTTAACTTTATATTCTGTAGGTTTAAAAGTGAGCCTTTTGCCTACTGTAATTTTTTGAGTTTCTTTATCTTCATTCGCTTCAAAGCCCATATCAAAGAGTGTTCCCATAATTGCATTCTGTTGTTCGTTGGATCTTTTTCTAGCGGCCCTGTTACTTGAGTAATCGATGGAAGGGCTTTGTTCTGAAGCCTCGGGTAGTGATGGAGTAACGATTGCTGCAAGGACTTCTTCTGCATCGGCTTTGCTGTATTGCTGCCAACGCTGCTGTATGGTTTCCATTTGTTGTTGGGTGTAGCCTTTACCCTTACATGGGGAAAACGTTATATCGGGTGGTGGCAGTTTGAGAGCGCTATTGGCTGACTTCCTAAAGGTGTTGCTGTATTCAGGGTTATTAAGATTAGCAACGGGTTGATCTGTAGATTTTAATGGTTGAGGTTCACTCAGTGGACAGAGATCTTTTGTTGTTGCGGTTGCGGGCGTATCTGATATTTCAGCAACTTGTACATTGTTATTAAATTGAATTGTTCGTTTTCTTTGCGGCTCTGCAGTGTCACTAGACTCATTTGAGCTAACTGGAAGTTGTGTGTTAGATGAAGTAAAGCGAGTAGTGCGTTGTTGCTCCGTTTGCGTGTTACTTAAATTAATTGTTGTGGTTAAATCTAATTCACGTGCCCGTTTGTGGTTATGATTTGGAGCGACTGGAACAGAATGAAAAAGTTCTTCACGGGAGGTTGCACGCAAAGAGAAGTTATTAAAAACATCAGTATCAGGTTCTTTTTGGGTTAACTTTGTTGGCGAGAACTTAGATGGTGAGAGTTTAGATGAAAAAAACGCAATTAAAGTTCTGACTAGAGGGAGACTCTTCCATGAATAGCTTACTTTAGACTTTACTTGATAGTTGTGGGCATTCAATTCACATGGACGAGACGGTTCACTTTGAGGTTTCTCAGTAAAGTGATGGTGTGAATGCATTGATGCACACGCTATTGCTGACTCAAGCATGTTTGGCATCATTACCTCCTCACCTCTTTTATCTATATCATTAGTTTAGCTTTTACTTTGATTGACTGTGATTAATTAGGCTTAATTTGTAGGAAATAAATCAAGTGAGATTAAGTTTAAAATCCACTGTATTTGTAATACCATTGTTTGCGTTATCTTTGACAAAATAAAGATAAAAGTAACACTTCGATTGATTTGTTCGTTAATATCAAGCTGTTTGAGGGCTACGGCAACAACGATGGTATTTAACTATAATAAAAATAAAGGGTTTACACTCGTAGAACTCGTCACCACCATAATCCTTATCGGTATATTGGCCGTAGTCGTTTTACCTCGTCTTATTAATGTCTCCAGCTTCAGTGCATACAGTGTGCGTAATGAAATTATTTCAGAACTCAGAACCGTTCAACAAAGAGCGTTAAATAATAGTGATCAATGCTATCGAGTGGCGTTCAAACCCAATGGTTATGTGATGATGAGCGCAGATCGTAATGCTTCTGATTGTAATGCTTTCAATGACGTTGGCCAGCTTACACCATGGGAAAATGGGGTTTCAGTGACTTCTGAGTCAAACCAAGTGTTTGATGTTAACTTCGATGCTTTGGGTGGAATAAAATTAAGTAATCGTTGTGTGGGACCTTGCATAAAAGTCACTGCTGATGACGCTGTTGAAATTCAATTGACGACTGCGGGGTATATTAGTGCAAGCTAGCTTTAGGTCTGTAAAGTCAGGATTTACTCTTATTGAGCTTGTTGTAGGAATGTTAGTGCTTAGCATCGGCTTAGTGATGATGACCAGCATGTTATTGCCTCAAGCCGATCGTGCTGCCGAAACATTACATCGAGTCAGAGCTGCTGAACTCGCAAGTACAATTATGACTGAAGTGTGGAGCCAGCGTTTTGATCCTAATACGGGAGACGCTGGTGTGCCTGCCTGTGATAGCGTCCAGCCACTGAGTAATCCATGTGATGGTGTCATTGATACTGTTACCAAAGCAAGAGCGGCATTTAATAATTTGAATGACTTTAACGGCTTAACACAAGACTCCATGATGTTAGGTAGCACAACAACATACGCTCAAGTCTACCCTAACTACCAATTTAACGTTGTGATTGAAAAAGGCGATGAAGCGGGTGGTCGCCTACTCAATAAAGTGATTACGCTTAACATTACGACTCCTTCAGGTGAACAGATCCGGTTTGATGCTGTAAGGAGTAATTATTAATGAGTCGGCATAAAAACAGAGGTTTTACACTTGTTGAGCTGATTACTGTCATCCTAATTTTAGGAATTGTGGCGGTTGGAGTAAGCAGTTTTGTGACCTTTGGTACTCGAATTTTTGTTGATTCGAGCAGTACAGATCAAGCATTAAATCAAAGCCGATATGTTTTACAACGTATGAACAGAGAGTTAACCAATGCCTTACCTAATAGCGTTCGTATTACTCATTCTGGAGTGACCCAGTGTATCGAGTTTGTACCCGTTATTACCTCAAGCAGCTATATCTCTTTACCAACTGTAGGAACACCTTCACGTAATACGGGCTCAATTTTCAAAGATCAACCGAGTGTTGCTATTGACGTTAATCAACGAATGTATTTACTTGGGTTGACTACAGGTGAGGCTGACATTTATGGGCCGCAAGATGCCAACAATGCTTATTTTGTGACTTTAGCTGAAGTAACTCCTACTGGAGACGCACTGACCCTAAGATTTGATAACTCGGTGATATTTGCTGCAAACTCCGCAAGAAAGCGAATATTTTTAACTCAGATGCCGGTCAGTTATTGTGTATCTGGTGGTGAGCTTAAGCGTTATGACGGATATGGCTTTAAAATTATTCAGCCTATCGCCTTCAATAGTGGATCGAACAGTGTTGTTGCCCGAGATATAGTAAATAATTTGGCTGACTCTGCTGATTTGCCATTCAACTTTATATTGTCGGATGATAATCACGATATTGTGCAGTTAAATCTTAAGTTTCAGGTGCTTGACCAAACGATAGAATACCATCATCAAGTGCAGGTGGTTAATGTTCCATAATAAGAGAGCAACGATCAAAATACTAAAACAACAACAAGGCAGTATGCTCGTTCTGGCTATTTTCATTCTGACGGTAATGTTCTTATTAGCCGCTGCGCTTATCCATATTTCGCAAAATGAAGATGAATCTGTACTTCAAGAGGTGATGGGGGAGAGAGCTTTACTTGCTGCTAATAGTGGTGCTGATGCTGCATTGGCGAGGTTATTTCCATTAACGGTCAATGGCAGTTCAAATTGCAGTGCTGTCACGTTACCTGCAACGTGGGCGATTCCTACTAAGGCTAAAACTCTTCAAACTTGTACTGTCAGTTTAGGATGCGAGTCATTCAGTGATAATTCAGGTGGCCAAACTTTGACCCAATATCGAATTACCAGTAAAGCCGTTTGTGGTGAAGGAACGAATCATAGAACAAGCCGTCAAGTGGAAGTGATTGCGAGATACTAATAATGAAAATAATGCGCATCAATCATATTTTTAGATACTTAATCGTGAGTCTGTTGTTTGTGGCAAATTTGTCGCAAGCGATTGAGCAGTGTGATTCGGTTTTTACCTCGCCAGCCACAGGGGGACATAATGATTTCCCTGCACCCACTGATTTAGTTCCAGCGACAGAAGATTTAGATTGCTTCAGCTTTTTCGGTTTTATCCCTTTCTGTTCGCCTAATGATGATTATGTTGATGATGACTTTAATTACTTAAATGGTTCATTTTCTGATGATAGTTTCGTAAGCCCAAGTGAGCGTACAACGCGATTATATTTCAATAATTTGACGTTAAATAATGCTCAAATCAATGAAAATGGTAACCCTGAAAACTTAATCATCTACGTACGTGGTAGCTTTAATCTGGCAGGGCAAAGTCAGATAAACGCTCTGGTTTATGTTGCTGGCGCAGCCCATATTTCTGGGCAGGCTCAAATAAGTGGAGGCTTAGCTGCAGCAGGCGACTTGAGGGTGACCGGGCAGGCGAGAGTCACTCGTATTGAAAATGCCGTGAACAATGCAAACTTTAATGGTATGTGCTTTAACAGCCAAAACCCTGAACCTGAGCCCGAACCTGAAATTTCTGGTATTCGCTTTGGTGTAACCGATACTGACACCGTTGGTTCAGTGCAACAAACGACATTTGACACTGCATTTCCTGCAGGAACGAAACCACTTGTGTTTATTACACCTACCATAAACCCTCAAACACCAGAGACCGATGGACCAAGCAGTATCAAGTTAATTTCGGTAACGAACACGGGATTTAGTTGGAAACAGATCGCGGCACCAATGAAAAATGGGAACTCAGCATTAACCCCACAGCCAATGAAGAATGTTAACTGGATAGCTTTAACTTCTGGCGAACATAATCTGGGTTCCAAAAAGCTAATCGCAGGAATAGCGAATTTTAATAACGCTTTTGACTTTAATAACAATACGGGAATGCCTTCATCGCCGTGGTTTTCACCACCAGTATCGGGTTCATTTAGTTTAGCCATGTCACAAATTCAAACGGACCGAAATTCTCGTTGTTGGCTATCCAGTGTTTCGACGGTGGAGACCGTAAATGGACAGTCGCAATTGAATTTAAGTTTGGATCCATCATTGGTTTATGACCGCAATAGTCAAGGGCAGAGAGCTTGTCCAGGCACAAGTCAAACGGTCTTGAATAATGAAGATGTTGCTTATTTAGTTTTTGACGCTACTTCTGGCAGTGAAAGTACAATACTGAATGGTGTCATTACCCGATTTCAATTTGGGCAAGGATTAAATCGCCCTGAGGTGCCAAGAGGCCAAAGCTTGACGGAACAGTGTCGGCATGTAAATGCATTGGATGGGTTCACTGCTATTCCTGCGCTAGTTGGAAGTAAAAGTCGTCGTCAAGGTGTCGATGGTGGTTGGTTTCGTCAATGTGAGCTGAGCCAAAGTCATGTAAGCATGGTTATTGATGAAGACCAATATGATCGTCCCACCAATGATCGACGTCACTTAGCAGAGACTTTTGATTATATCGCTTTCCAAAAAGTAACCAACGATACTGAAATACTGCATCATTTTGAGTTTTTGTATTCAGATGTAGAAAACACGTGTGAAGCGAATGATATTCAATTTCGAGCGTGTGCAAACGAAAGTTGCAGTAAAAAGTATTCGTTACCACTAGCCATTAATTTACAGCCGGACAATATTAATCGTGGTCAAGAGGAAGGTTGGTATCACAATAATGTTCGAATCTCTCCGAATAATTTTCAGTTAACAGGTGGCGAAACAAACTTTGATATTAAGTACTTTCGAGGTCGAAGTATCCGTTTAGATGCAACAACTGCTTCAACACCGGTACTCAGTCAAACCGTTTGTGGGACAAGCTCCGCTACAGCAACAGCAGATCAATGTCGAATACGCTTTGCTCGTTCAGGCTTACAGTTGGACTTTCCAAATACTTATTCTAATAAGCCGCAAACTGGAACCATTAGAGTGATTAGGAATTGTCGAGCTGACAATCGTTTTCGTAATACTTCAGATTGGATTGTTAGTAGAGTCAGTTACAGTGAACCATCAGCACCCCAAAATAGAGCACTTTTCAGTTACGTAGGCGGCTCTGCTGAAGAAGGACTCAGCTATAAAAGCATAAGGTTTAATTCGAACGCAGAAGCTGAAGTCGAGTTTCTATACCCTGAAGCAGGTAAGTTAAGCTTAGACAGTTTTTTATGGTTTAACAGGGGGCTTACATCAAGTAATGATGTTACTTTTGTGCCTTATGGTCTGTGTCTAATGGCCCAAGATGCTGCAAAATGTTCAACAAATGATGCTAATTGTTCAGTTTATAAAAAGGCTGGGGATAATTTTGCTTTGTCAATTCAGGCAAAAGCATGGCAGCTAAATAGTGCAATTATGTGCAACAACCCTAACGTAGTTAATTATCAAACTGAAGCCGGTGACTTACCTGTTCAGTTGACGCATGACATTGTTGCACCAAGTGGTGGTAAGAAAGGCTCTTTAGATATGGGGCAACCGGCTGATGTTTCGGGTAGTAACCCTTCCGAATATGTGTACCAGCAAGGTACCAACAACGTCATAAACCGTAGGCTTTCTGAAAGTGGAATTTTTGGAATGATGGCGAGTGCAAACAGTTACTTGGGCGTAACAAATCTTCCCATTCAATCCGGTTTTGTAGGTAATTTAGGTCGTTTTGTTCCTGCTACATTCGATGTCGAAAATGTGTCGACATTTAATGCGTGTAGTGCGGGCAGTTTCACGTATCTCGGGCAGCCATTTTCAAATACTTTTAATATTCTTGCTAAAAACCTTCAGGGAAATGTCACTCAAAATTATCAAGGTGCATTTGCTAAAGCGACAGGCATCATTAATGCCGATGATAACAATTCGCATATTTTAACGCACCGCCTTGTGGCAGATGACAGTGCAACTAACAATGCGATCCCAAGTACCGAATTAGTTTTTGATAATGGTGTGGCAAGTGTTGAATTATCACCACTGTTAACTCGAAATCCATACCCTCAGACTTTAGCTACACCGGTAAATATTGATGAGTTAAGGCTTGGTCTTACGTTAACTGATAATGACGGTGGATTTGCTCAGCAAGCACCACTTAATATGACGGTGGGCCAGAGTACTTGTTTACTCAATACAGCCGCCTGTGATGCCACTCGTATTGATAGTGCTAATGTATCTCTGAAACTTGGTCGGATAATTGTTCAGCCAAGTATGGTAACCGGCTCAGCTTCAAGTAATGAAATCCTGTCAGCGAAGATATATTCGCAAGTATGGAATGGTAATGACTTCACTAATTTTAGTGCCGATAGCTGCACTGTGTTAGACCACGCTGGTTTTACTGAGTCTCAACCTTACAATCCACCATTGGATCAAGGTCAACAAGTCAATCGTACCTTTGCGTCTGGAATAACTGCACCGCTTGTTCAAGGCATTGCCACGTTAAACTGGCAAAATATCGGAAGCTACAAAGGCATTGTGATCGATAAGCTTACTGTACCAGATTACCTCAAGTGGCACTGGGAAAATGACAGTAACTTATTGTTTCCTGAAGCGTCAGCTAATTATGAAAGCCAAACCAAAGGACATGATCGGATTATTTATTGGCGGGAAATTAATTAAATTAGTGTGTCTCTATTTTTGTAGTTTGAAATCAATGTCCAATAATTAAATTTGATTGCACTTGTTTACTATATTTCATACTTGAAGTTGGATTGTCAAAATGAAAGGGTTTTCAATCGGGATTATTGGTACTGGTTAAGCGGCCACTGATATTACTGTAACAACTGGTTGCTGCGGTGTTTATAGATGTTGTTGGGCTGTTTGATTGCATACCATCTTAGTCATACCGCCACTAGAGTCTTCCTTATCACTGCCACAAGCAGCATGTAGGACTTAAAGAATAAGTGTTAAGAGTATTGTTTTATTGGTTTTCATTTTCCTGTCACTTGGTTTGAAATGATGAGCCCAATACCCTAAACATCATTTGTGACAGGAAAATCGCAAAACTATTGCGTAAATATATAGTTAATAATTAACTTTTTATTTATTGATATCAAGTAGTTCAACATCAAAAATGAGTACTGAATTCCCACCAATCTTACCAGTGGCACGGTTACCATAGGCTAAGTTTGCAGGAATAAAAAAGCGAAACTTATCACCAACCGTCATTAGTTGTAATCCTTCAGTCCAACCTTTAATAACGCGATTTAGTGGGAAAGAAATTGGCTCACCACGGTCGACAGAACTATCGAAAACCGTACCATCGATAAGTGTACCGTGATAATGCACTTTAACGGTGTCTTTCGCTTTTGGGTGAACTGTGCCATCACCCTTATGCAGAACTTTATATTGTAATCCGGATTGAGTGGTTATTACGCCTTCTTTAGTCTTGTTTTCAGCGAGAAAGGCTTTGCCTTGCGCTAAGTTTTGTTTGGCTTGCTCACTGTTTTGCGACTGAGTGAAGAAGTAAAAAACAACCATGGCGATGACAACCACAGCAAGTAACATTTTCATATTTAATTCCGTTTTAGAGGGGGAAACAAAATGCCATATTTGCACTATATTTAAATGAATTCAACGAAGTATTGAAAGGATTCAACAATGGCGACCAAAGTAGTAATTATTGGCGGTGGGTTTGCAGGTGTGTTTGCGGCAAAACATTTATCAGAAATAGCGAATGATGATTTAGAAATAGAGCTGATCAGTGAAAGAAACTATTTTGTTTTTCAACCGCTATTGCCTGAAGTAGCGTCAGGAGTGATTAACTCTCAGGACGCCGTAACACCGCTACGCTTATTGTTACCCAAAGTAAAGGTCAGATTGGCTGAAGTTCGTGGTATTGATATCGAAGCCAAGACAGTACAGCTCGTACAAGGTCGCCAGCGCATCCTTCATGACTTACCTTACGACGAAGTGATTATTGCTTCTGGGCAGGTCACCGACCTTTCTATGTTTAAAGGGTTTCAGCAACACAGCTTAACCATGAAGAACTTATCAGACGCTTACGTTCTTAGAAATAAAGTGATTCAAAACTTTGAACTTGCCGATGTCACTGACAATCAAGCATTAAAAGAGAGACTACTGACGTTTGTTGTCGCTGGTGGTGGTTTTTCTGGTGTTGAAACTATGGGTGAATTACAGGAAATGATTCATCGCACACTTCAATATTATCCTCAAATATCCAAGGAAGAAATTCGTTTAGTGTTAGTGCAGTTTGGCGATAGGATTTTGATGGAACTACCAGAAAAGCAAAGTCAGTATGCTCATAAAGTGCTTGAAAAAAGAGGGGTAGAAATAAAGCTCGGTACTGGCGTTAATTCTGCAACATCGACGAGTGTTACGACTAATCACGGCGAAGTGATCCCAACAACAACCGTGATCACCACTATCGGTAACGGACCATCACCTTTTGTTAAGTCGCTTGGTTTGGAGCTAAATCGAGGTAAAATTCCTACAACTCGAGAGTTACAAGTCGAAGGGGTAGAGCATGTCTGGTCATTAGGTGATATTGCTGCCATTCCACTTGATGATGGAAAAATTGCACCACCGACTGCGCAAGCAACCGTACGTGAAGCGAAACTGTTGGCTGATAATCTTTATGCATCTTTACAAGGCAAGGCATTAAAGCCTTTCGAGTATTGTTCGAAAGGGGCATTAGCGTCATTGGGCGGGTACTCAGCGGTTGGCAGCATGATGGGGATGAATTTGTATGGATTGTTTGCATGGTTTTTATGGCGTGGATTTTATATTGCCATGTTGCCAGGTTTTACCACACGTGTTCGAGTCGCCCTAAACTGGATGTTTGATTACTTCTTACCTCGTACGATTGTCCATATGGAACAAGATAAACCTCATGCGTGTCGTTATATGCACTTTGCAAAGGACGATATCGTATTTAATCCGTGTGAATGGGTAGATGGTTTCTATGTTGTCGTGGAAGGTGAGCTCAAGCTTGATGTTGAGTCTTGTGATGACACTCCAGCGTTTTCTAGAACCTTTGATGTCAATGATCATTGGGGAGAGCGAACAATACAAAATGAATGTATGACAACCGGAACGTTAACCGCCGTAAAAGACACTATTGTCATGGTTATACCCAAAGATGACTTTTTAAGAATACGTCAGGCTATGCCTAGCTGGGATAATTATTTTGAAAATCTGGATGCCTCTAAATATTCTGATGCCATTTTGGAAATAGAGCGTAAAAAAGCGAGTTAATGTTTTCAACGGTTATTCTAATTTTGACCTAATCGTTTAAGTGATTTTAGTGAGTTTGAACGGCTGAAAAATAGAAGGAAGATTGTTGTAAGGCACATGATATCCCTTACAACATCTTTCTACTATGATTGTGACTTGAGGAAAGTCGCTTTCGAATACTGAGAGGCTTAAGACGCTAAAAGAGGAAATTAACCCCACTGTTAATCGATGATTTTTAAAAATTTAACGACGATTTTCTAAGTCTACCCTTTGATTATTCTTATCTATGTACCCAATCCATTTAAACCACACAATAGCAACACCTAAATCTAATATTTCAGCTTCAGATAAATTGGGACGACTGTAACGATATCGCCTTAGGATTTCAGATTGTAATGATGTCATAGAATGAATTGTGTCGACGGTGAAACTGAAGTTCAGTTGTTCAGCTTTGAGCAGTGCTTCTACATCGGCATAACTTAAATGACTTTTTACTTTTTTAGCTTTAAAAATTAATGCATTGTTGAGTGACAGTTTAGGAGCAACATATCCATCAGAGCTTGTATCTTGCCCTAGAGTGACAATTGGTAGTGCCAAATACTCCTGTCCTACGATTGCGTTATTCTTTTCAAGGCTGAATCGGATAAATCTCTTTTCAGAAATGTTCAGATTATTAGTGCCCATAGAGTTCAAAAGTTTGACTTGTGGTAACCTATTGAACTCTTCTACTGGAATACGATTAATCCCTTTTACTTGATAGTGCCTAAAGAAGTCATGCTCGGAAAAACGTTCGAGTTTACCTTGAATGTAAACATCTACATTAGCAGGTGATTCTGGTAAGTGATTTATCGTTAGCATAGCAATAAGCCCTATTACTATTTTCATAAAGCCTAAATTCTAGGTGTGTTTTTTATCAAGTATAGATTGAGAAAGTGAATTTTTTTGATTAAAAAATCCTGACCAAGCAAATCTTCATTTGCAAGAAAGGTCAAGTTAATCTTGGTTATGTTAAGTTTTGTTTATGAGTTTTTTATATATGCTCTAACATCGAGGGGAAAATGGAAATACCAATGCATAGCTTGCTCCTAACATCTGAATCGTCATATTCAGATTTATCGAGTCCGATGTCTTGGGCTCAAATAGTGAAGGAGCCTGTGGTATTTAAAAAAGATGGAAAAGAATATGAATTGGTTGCTAGGGATGGGAGCATAGGAATACAATTTTTAAAGTTCGTTGATTCACAAAATGAAGGAAAGGCTGTTCAAAATAAACTAGTGTTCTGTGAAACAGATGTAACCGAACCAGATACTCAAACTGCAAAAAATTTATTACTTTCATTTGTTATGGGGAAGGTTGTTAAAACAAGCTCTGTCAAACTACCTGATGTCTCAACTTATTTTTCTGAATCTGATTTGTTAAGTGAAAACCTAGGGAGTCAAGAGAGTATCAAGCCCCTGTCGTTGCAAAGAACTAAATTAGTGCTTTCTGAATGCAACTCGATTGTTGCCTCTAGGTATCTTGCAGATTTAATGCTTCAATTTGAACACTTACAAGATAACGTAGGTTTAAGTGCCGAAGAAGAAATTCTTGAGAAAGCTTTAATGAAGCATGTTGGGAATGATCCTGAAAAAGCAGGGACTACTTTCAACCTGTTAATTAAAAATTACGGCTATGGAGCAAATATCCTTAGGTACTTGGATAAAAGGTCATTGTTAGCAGCTCTTAAGCATATGGATATGAGTTCAATTGCGAGTTTACTCAGTTATGAACGTAAAGGGTTTAATTGTGCGGAAGTAATACTTCTGATCTGTCACCAATGCAAATTAAACTTTGAGCCTATTATGGAAAATTGTTCAACAGAAGTACAAGTTAAAGTTATGGCTGCCTTAATTGGTAATCCTGAAATGTTAACGTCATTGTTCAAAATTGCCGAAGGTGACCCAGATCTATTGGATACTTTCATTGAAAAGGCCAATGAATTTCAAGGAAGTGATGAAATGAGATTTAAAGCCAGCTTAGGTAAAGCAGATCTGAGTAATGTAAGTGATAATGCCACAAAAGCACTTGCAACGAGACTACCTGCCGAAATGGCGAGCGCTTTTTTACATAAATGCAGTGATGAGGTAAAAACCGAAGCCACTAGGGAGTTATTTCCAGACAGTACTCCCAAAAAGGTACTTGCTTGTGGGTACATTCCTAATGTTGACCGCACAGAGCAGATAGATGCATTCAATGCTTTAAAAAAAGTGTACAAAACTTTGACTGCCGACGAACGAGGTACCGTACACCAAGTTGTAACACCTTCTGTTCAGCAGACTCTTATAGACAGTATAAAATAGTGTTCAGTATTCACTGTAGTCATGGCTAGTTTTGACTGAGAGCTTACAGCATTGATTCAGTGCAATTATCTATGTTAGCTTTGTTGTTTATAAAAAGTTAACAATAAGTTGTGGGTAATTTAATGGAACAGCAAGTGGCACTAAGAAGGCCATCCTCAGAAGATATTGAAATCTTTTATCAAAATCAGGCTGATGTAACAGCTTGTCAAATGGCACGTTTTCCTGCTCGTTCAGAGTCCGATTTTAAAGCTCATTGGCAACGCATAACCCAAGATTCAGATAATGTAATACTTTCTATCGAGGTTAATGGTGAGGTGGTTGGTAACATGATGAGTTGGTTAGATGGCGATAAGCGTCTGATCGGGTATTGGCTAGGAAGCCAATATTGGGGTAAAGGTTATGCCACAAAAGCGCTGAAGCAATTCTTACAGCATTTCGAAAGACCATTGCATGCCTATGTTCATCAAGATAATTTAATATCACAACGTGTACTTGAAAAGTGTGGTTTTATGCCTTGTGCACAAATAGAAACAGAAGATGGCATTGAGCTTATGTTCTGTTTAGCGTAATAAACATTAAAGTTATCTGGTCTTAAAATTACCATACAAATAACGGGGTAATTATGTCTGAGCAACATCATCCACTGACAGACTTTGTTGAGTATCCACAACAAGAAATGTTGGAACGTGCACAAGCGCATTATCAAGATATTAAACGTCGCCATTCAATCAGAAAGTTTTCTGATAAGCCTGTGCCACAAGAGATCATTGAACAATGTATTTTAGCCGCAGGTACAGCACCAAATGGAGCAAATCACCAGCCTTGGCATTTTGTCGCAATCAATAGCAGCGATGTAAAAGCACAGATTCGAGAGCAAGCTGAGGCGATTGAACGTGGGTTTTATGATGGCAGAGCGGGCGAAGAATGGTTGGACGCATTAAAGCCTTTAGGCACCAATGCCAGCAAACCTTACCTTGAAACAGCACCATGGCTTATTGCTATTTTTAGTCAGAAGCGTATGGAAACTGAGGTGGGTGATAAGAACAATTATTATGTTCATGAGTCCGTAGGGATTGCGACAGGTTTTTTAATTCAAGCATTACACAATGCGGGGTTAGGTACGTTAACTCATACCCCTAAGCCAATGTCATTTCTGAGTAAGGTATGCGAGCGTAATCCTGACAACGAAAGACCCTACATGCTTTTAGTTGTGGGTTATCCTGCCGATGATGCGACGATTCCGGATCATGCCATCAACAAAAAACCGCTTGAAGAAATCATGACAGTTTTATAAGAAATGGGGCTTGAATAAAGCCCCATTTTGATATCAGTGCTCAGTTAACTTTTACCACCGATATCTTTACACGCTTTGGCTGGCATGAGCACAAAACCGGTTCCTTTACAGCTTGCTTGACCTTTACAGCTGTGATCTTTGCCGCCACAATCATTGTGGCCATTACACTTATTAACGCCATAACACTTACTTAGTGCTGCTTTATCTCGTTTTCCTCGCCAGGCATCTTTAATTTCGCCGCCCACATCTTTACAAGCTTTTGCAGGCATTTTAACGAATCCAGTGCCATTACAACCAGCCTGTCCTTTACAGCCGTTACTACCTGTTTTGCAGTCATTGTGTCCATTGCATTGGTTCACACCATAGCAATGCACCATCTCGACGGCTGAACTACTCTCTCCGCCAGAATTATCAGGTCTGTTATTCATTGTTGAACAAGAACTGAGGCCAGCCATTGCAAGCGCAAGTGCTGTACCAGTTAATGCTGTTTGGGTCGATTTCTTCATCACAACTTACCTTTAGTTAAATAAGATTAGAGCAATAAACGAAATAAACAGGAATGAGGTTGGAGCTATAAATTGAAAGTGAATAATTAGTTTATTTAATTATCTGTTTAAACGTTCAATATGCTCTGAAGAACATTTTTTACTTAGTTATCACTGAGCATCCTATAGCGGATAATCAAAAATCTCTAGTGAATATTTTTAATTATCTTGGTGTTTATTAAATAGTTTATTTAATACAGTAAGTTGGTTGTTTTTATAATTTTAGTAATCTCGCTTTACAAATTAAATGATGATGAAATGTTTTTTGTAAATCATTATTTGACTGTTTATTTTAATATGGTGACTAAAGAAGTATATTTGTTGTAATTAAAGTTTAAAATTGTGATGTTTATATTTGATTTTAATTAAATAAATATATTTCAATTGGTTATATTTTATATTCGAATGCAACTGTTCTTTTTTAAGTTATTGAATAATAAGGGGGTAAGTTCTTCGTTTTTGTTATTTGTATTATAGTAACTTGTTGATTTTAAATTTAAGTTGTTGAATTATTTTATTATTAGTAACTGATTTGTGACCTGTTTCACTTCTTTTTTAGTCAAGTCTCTGAGAAAATCACCCTCGATGGTTAAAAAATTAAAATATTCGGCATAGTTAACGTGAATTAATTAGCACGAATATAACCAATTATAAAAAAATGGGGTTGATGTAATGAAAAAGATAAATAAGTTGACGGCTGTTTCAGTAGCTGTCGCGGGTGCGTTGTCTTGTGCTGCAAACGCAAATGTAATGATCACTGAATATGTTGAAGGTGGTTCATTCAATAAAGCAATTGAACTTTATAACTCTGGCACAAGTAGCGTTACTTTAGATGGTTATCAACTACTTCGCTATAAAGATGGTGCAACTGAAGGGTCGTCAATGGGCACCATTAGCGGTGTGACTTTAGCTGCAGGTGAAGTGTTAGTTGTTAAGCATTCATCAATCACACTCGATGATTCAGTAAAATCAGTTGATTTAGGCCTGAACTTCAATGGTGGTGATGCTGTTGGATTATCTGATGGTACAAGTGTTGTCGATTTTGTTGGTGCTGTCCCTACTCCGTCAAGTTGGGGAAAAGATGTTACTTTGCAACGTTCTGCTGATTCTGAGTTTACAGGTACTTTTAAAGAAAGTGATTGGACAAGCCAACCAAAAGATACTCTATCTGGTTTAGGCGAGTTTGGTGGTGAAGTTGTTATTCCTGACCCGTTCAGCTGTGAAGGAGCAACACTTGTTCCGGTACATCAAATTCAGGGTGAAGGCGCAAGAAGTCCTTTAGTTCCTGAAGGAAAGTTTGAATCAGAAGAAACCATTACAGTCAAAGGCGTCGTAACTGCACGCGGTGAAAGCTTACAAAAAGGTTTTTATATCCAAGACCTTACTGTAGATGGCGATCCGGCAACATCTGACGGTATTTTTGTATTTATGGGCTCTGCAGCGCCTAAAGAAATTCAACCAGGCGTTGAAGTTTGTTTAGAAGCAAAAGTTAAAGAGTTTTTCGACCAAACTCAGCTAGATTTATCTAAAGATAAAAATAAAGTAGAAATAGGTGAAGTTGGTGAAGTACCAGCAGCAGTGCCATTCGTTGTGGGTGACGAAGAAAACTTACAAGAAGCATTAGAACGTTACGAAGGCATGAAGATTGTTCTTGATGCAGGTAGTGAAATGAAAGTTACTCGCTCGTTCAGCTTTGACTTTGATTCACGTCGTAACAATATGACTCTTTCTCATAAAGCGCCATTATTTAAAGCTACACAGCTTTATATGGCTGAAAGTGAAGAAGCGGTAGCACACGAAGCTGCAAACCGTAAGAATGAGCTTTTCTTAGAATCTGACTACAAAGCGGCAGCGGGTGTTCTACCTTACATGTCAGATTTCAATGCTGAAACTGGTTATATTCGTATTGGTGACCAACTTACTAACCTTGAAGGCATGGTTGGTTATACCTATGGCGATTATCGTTTAATCGTAGGTGCTGATGAAGACATCACAGCTGGTGATATCCTTAGAGGTGATGACCGTGTTGAAACGCCGGCGATTGCCAATGAAGGCGACCTACGCATTGCAAGCTTTAACGTATTGAACTACTTCAATGACTCTGTTGGAGGCGATGAAAGCGCAGCAGGTCAAAACCGTGGTACTGACGATCAGTTTGAGTTCCGTTTACAACGTGACAAAATCGTTAATGCGATTACTAGCATGAATGCGGATATCGTTGGCTTAATGGAAATCGAAAACAATGGTTTCGGTGAAGCGAGTGCAATTCAAGATTTAGTGAATGCACTCAATGACGAATTGAGTGACGATGAAGCATACAGTTTCGTTAAAGTTGCTGATGCTGACTTGTACAACGAAAAGTTCTTCGGTAGCGATGCCATCATGGTTGGTTTACTTTATCGTGCAGCTAAGGTAACACCTGAAGGTGATGCATTAGTAATCGAAACACCTGAACAGCATGCAGCAGCAGGTGCAGCTACTCGTGGCGAAGGTGATGAGCAAGAGTCTAGTCCTAAGTATGACAAGTATCAGCGTCACTCTTTAGCCCAAAGCTTTACTGTTGATGGTGAAAAGTTAACTGTTGTTGTTAACCATTTTAAATCAAAAGGTTCTGCGTGTTTAGAAGATTGGATTGCATATGAGTCTGAGCGTTCTGATCCTGAGCCTGCTGATCTACAAGGTCACTGTAACAGCTTCCGTGTAAGTGCGGCAGATGCAGTTGGTGCAGCTTTAAAAGATGTTGATGGCGACATTTTAATCCTAGGTGATTTAAATGCTTACGGTAAAGAAGATCCTTTACAAGTATTAACAGATTACCATCCATCTACACACGGCAAAGTGATCAAGACTGCGGCTTACACCTCTATTGGTGGTGAAGAGTTTGATGCTAAGCAACGTGTCATTACAGAGAGCTACGGCTATGTGAATTTAAACACTAAGCTGCATGGTGCTGACACTTATAGCTACAGCTATAGTGGCGAACTAGGTAACTTAGACCATGCGTTAGCCAATTCAAGTCTTGCGGACAAAGTTGTTGCGATTGAAGATTGGCACATCAATGCTGTTGAATCTAACATGTTCGAATATGGCTCTAAATTTACGGGTGATTTAGTTAAATCTGGTAATGCATTCTCATCATCAGATCATGATCCAGTAATCATTGCGATTGATTTGCCAGATCCAGTTACACCGACTCCAGAGCCAGAAGAGCCTAAGAAGAAAGACAGTGGTTCTCTAGGTTTCCTAGGTCTAGCCTTGTTATCACTATTTGGTATCAGACGTCGTCGTTAATTCAACCTTGAGTTAACCCTTTAAAGAGCAGCTTAGGCTGCTCTTTTTGTTTTCTATGCTGTCAGGTCAAAGTCAGGTTTACTGTCATATCATCATCCTTCGATATTCCTTCAGAATTTCTAAATCACTATCTCACTACTCCTCAATTGGAATATCTCGATAATAAATGAATCATTACGGGGTTGATGTATGAAACAAAAAAAACTTTGGCTGCAAATCGCTATTGCATTGTCTTTGGGAACAGCTTATTCGGCAAATGCAGCGTTTATATGTGATAACGATAATCTAGTCGCAATTAATGCCATTCAAAGCACAGGAGGAAATAGCCCTCATCTTGGTGAGAGCGTTTATGTCAAAGGAGTGATTACAGCTTTAGATTTAGAATACGACAAGAGCGCAAAGAGTGACTACGTTAAAGGCTTTTATGTAGAGTCAGAAAATCCAGATAATAATCAGCAAACATCAGATGGTATCTATGTTTATGCGAATAAAATATCACTTGCGGATGCGTCCGAATTGCAGACTGGTTATAGCGTTTGCTTACAGGGTGAGGTCGATGAAAATTTTGGAAATACGCAAATAGACATCTCGCAAGATACAACGAAATACAAAGTTGGTGACAATGTAGGTTTACCTAGCGCAGTAGATTTAAATATTGGTACCGATGAAACACTGCCTCAAACCATGGAACGCTATGAAGGCATGAAAGTTAAATTGACCGCCAGTAGTGACATGCGAGTCACGCGTAACTTCAGTTTCGACTACAGTTCTTATCGTAACAATATGGTGTTGTCGCATTTAGCGCCATTACAAAAACCAACTCAATTGTATGTACCAGGAAGTACAGAAGCCAAGTCATTAGAAGCAAAAAATGAACAAAATCAGCTGTACGTTGATACTGATAAGAAACCGGCTAACGGTGAAAATCCATTTATGCCTAGCTTTGGTCCTGAAACAGCTTATATCAGGACTGGAGATACGGTAACCAATATGGAAGGTGTGATTAGTTATTCCTATGGAAAATATCGGATTGCGCCAACGAATATTATTTTGGCGGGTGATCTCATTCGAAATAACGATCGCGTTGATCCTCCTAAGTTGGCAAACAGTGGTGATATAAGAGTCGCAAGTTTCAATGTCTTGAACTTTTTTAATAATGTCATACCAGATGCAGACCCAAACCCAACAGGTCAAAATCGTGGGGCGACAACAGAGGATGAGTTTGAGCTTCAACGTACGAAAATTGTCAATGCACTCACCAGTATGAACGCTGATGTCGTAGGCTTAGTGGAAATTGAGAATAATGGTTTTGGTGAAAACTCTGCCATTAAAAACTTACTGGATGCGTTAAATGACAACCTTAAAGATACCAGCGATCATTATCAGTTTATCGCCACTAAGGGGAATGGCCCAATAGGAAACGATGCAATTAGTGTCGGCATGTTGTACCGGCCAAGTAAAGTTAAACCTATAGGGGATGTAACAGACATCAAAATGCCAGCGCAAGCGTTTTCATATATGGGGCAGAAAAAGGGCCAAGAGCCAGAATCTATCACTGTTGGAAAAAGCCAAAGAGATTCACTTTTGCAAAAGTTTGAAGTGGTTGCCAATGGTAATTTAAATGAGGGGAGTGAATTTAGTGTTGCAGTAAGTCATTTCAAGTCAAAAGGCTCACAGTGTAAAGAAGATTTTGATGAATATAATTCGCCAATCCCTCTTACTTCAAGTGGAAAGATAGACAAGAGTGCCGTCCGTAAAGATGGTTATATCGACGATCTTCAAGGGAGTTGTAACAATTTCAGAGTGGCAGCAGCAACAGCACTTGGAAACTACATTAATGAAAATGTGACCGGCGATGTATTGCTATTAGGTGACTTGAATGCCTATGGACAAGAAGACCCAATCAAAGTGCTTACCGATTACGACTCATCGGCGCAGGGTGCTAGAAGCATTATGGCGGCAGGAAACACGACCTTGAATGGTAAGCCACTTTATAATACCCCAACAAAAGTAACCAAAAACTATGGTTTCACCGATTTGAACAGTAAGTTACACGGTAGAGGTGTATTCAGTTATAGCTATGAAGGCGAATTAGGAACACTCGATTATGCGTTGGCTAATGACAGCTTAGCCAGTAAAGTGATGAGTGTTGAAGATTGGCATACCAATTCATTAGAGTCGAATTTATTTGAATATCCAAGTAAATATACTGGTGATCTTGCTAAATCAGAAAATGCATTTTCTTCTTCGGATCATGATCCCATCATTGTGGCGCTAAACTTCCCTAAAACTACGAAACACCATCGCAGTAGTGGAGCTTTAAGTTTAGATTGGTTGTTACTGTTAACGCTCTTAGGCTTCAAACGTAAACGATAAGTCAAAAAAAGCAGTTGTCTTAAAGGATGGTTAAGTTACCATCCTTTTTATTACTCAATATAAATTAAAAGGAATAACAATAATTATGAGTATTTGGTTTAAGCCAATGACTTTAGAAGATTTCGCACGTTTGGATAAAGGTCTTCATGAGCGTGGAACATTAATGCAAACGTTAGGGATCAAAGTGACAGAGATAGGGGAAGACTACCTAGTTGCCAGTATGCCTGTTGATGCTTCTGTTCATAATCCTGTTGGGATAGTTCATGGCGGTACGAATGTTGTATTGGCAGAAACCGTTGCCAGTTATGCTGCGAATTTTGTTGTCGATTTTGAAAACTATTACTGTGTTGGGCAAGAAATTAACGCCAATCACATTCGAGCTTCTCGAAAGGGCGTGCTAACCGCTGTTGCGAAGCCAGTGCATATTGGAAAGCGGAGTTCAGTTTGGAATGTTGAGATTACCAATAGTGGTGGCGAGTTAGTATGTGTATCGCGTATGACGGCAGCGGTGGTTAAGCGTTAAACCTTTTAGAACATTTTACTTTAGGTAGGAATACACTCGTTGAGAGCTAAAAGAAGCACTTCTTTTAGTTGAGTGATTAGTGAAGGGCATGCTATTAACATTTCGCTTAGATTGAGGAAGCTTGGTAGGAGACGGTTCGTATAAAGATGTTCGAGATTTTGACGAAAGGGAGCTTCCCATTCTTCTTAGCTCCGTATTTTTAGAAAAAATTTGCCATCTAGGCAATGCATGAGAGTAGTCAGTTTTAATCGGGAATAGAGAAGTTTTATGGAATTGAGTAACTTGTTCTGTTCCTCTTAGCTTTAATAGAGTTCGGTAATCTAAATCATTAATAAGAGTTTTTCGATACTGTAAATGTTTTACTTCTGGTTCAAATGACTCAAAACGATCATTATATAAAGTAAACTGCACTTTGCGCTTACTTTTATAACTCTGATCAGATGATTTCTGATTAAGTATGCTTTTTAGAGGTGGGACAGTTGATTGGCCATTTATAGACATAGTCACTTATATATCAAACAATAATACTTCAAGATTAGTCAGAGAGAAGTTAGATTGATACATAAGTGAAATTTAATTAATCTTGAATTAATTTATCATTTAGATCAAATTCCTAAATCTTTACCAGCGTAATAACGCCGATAATTCCAAATAATATGGCACAAACAAGTCTTACCCATTTTAACGGTACCTTCTTGGAGCCTATATTTCCCATCAAAACGATAGGCACATTGGCAAGTAACATTCCTATCGTGGTACCCGCCAGAACAGGAATGAGCTGTTGATATTTGGCGGCTAAAAAGATCGTAGCAACTTGGGTCTTATCGCCAATTTCAGCGACAAAAAATAGAACAGTTGTCGCAAGTAACGGCCCATAACGATAAAAGCGAGAATCTTCATTATCGGGCTTGTCTGGAATTAAAACCCATAATCCAATAATGATGAAACTCAACCCTACCAGAAGCTGAGCAATATTTGGTGACAAGTAAGAAATTACCCACTCACCAAAGAGTGCTGCTAACAAATGGTTTAAAAGCGTTGCAATAAGAATTCCCAGTATAATTGCCGTTCTATTTGAGAACCTTGCGGCCAAAAGAAGTGCTAAAAGTTGAGTCTTGTCACCAATTTCGGCAATAGCAACACTCGTGGTTGAAACAAAAAATGCGTCCAAAATGTAATCTCTGAAAAAAGAAAGCACTGCATTTTCTGTGTTTTATTTTCTTTCTTCAATTTTTAATGTTGTTTATGTGAACAATAATTAAGGGGCTCTCAGGTTTTCACCTTAGAGCAGTTTGTCTATAGTTAGCTAAAATTTAGATATTGAGTTTGATTAGGCGTTGGGAGTTACCTGAAATGGAATCATTATCTAGGAAAGCACAACTAAAAATAATCACTGTTTTGTGTGGTGTGATGTCTTTGGGAAATGTTGTAATGAGCTATGCAGCTGAAGCCGGCAATCAACTAGCTGCTCCTAAAATGATGACGTCATATAGCCAAAACAAGCCACTGAAGTTTAGTGTCTCTCCTCAACAAATAGAGGGGCGCAGGCTTGTAGGGAAAATTAGCGTTCAAAATACCCAACTAGAACCTGGTGATGTGGTTGTTCTTAAATTGTTTGACCGCGAAGAGCGTCAGTTACCTGAAAATGTAAAAGTTGTAATCAAACAGCCAGAGCAAGAAAGTATGAAATCTTGGTCTTATGAACTGGCTAATGCAATCAATCATAACCTTGTAGGGATTCGTGCTGGTCAGCAAAACGGTAGTGGCATAATTGCACCTGCTCAAGCGAGTAACTATGTTTATGCTTCAGGAAACAGCATCGTTCATCGTATCGAAACTCAAGTTCAGAAACACCCCGATAACTCCTCATTTAGTGTGGCTAATCTAACGCATCAGATTCCATTTAATTCTGATGGTACTCATGTCACCTTCGATGTGGCTTCAGAAGTAAGAGGCACAGTAACCGCTAAAATTTTTGATGCGAATGATATGGCTGCAGGCTCATTTGAACAAGAGTTATCGCCAGGTAATCAAAACATGTCATTAAGGATTCATCAGCCAAGTGTCGGCAAATATCGTCTACAGCTGACTTTTAAATCTTCAGATGGTTCTCTAACTCAACAACAACGTTTAATTACCGTCACACACGATGAGACAGATGTTTGATTATATGAAGCTTAGTTTAATAAGGGTTGCCGTAGACAAATTGTTTTGATACGTTCGAGCTAATAGTTTGGAAAAGCTTGCATTTTGCAAGTTTTTTTATGCCCTTTGCAATGCAGTAAATTGCTGGTGGGAGAAAATAATTATTAGAATATTAGGATAACTTTGTGAATTCGAAAATTTTAGGCTCAATAGCCATTGTGTCAGGTACAGCCATTGGTGGTGGTATGCTGGCACTCCCTCTCGCAACGGCGGGGCTCGGAACTCTTCCCGCAATCGCATTACTTATGGTGATTTGGGTTATCACTGCTTATACCGCATTATTAATGCTCGAAATTAATTTGCGCAGTGGCGTGGGTGATAATGTTCATGCCATTACAGGAAAAACGCTAGGTAAAGTAGGGCAGTTTATTCAAGGTGCTTCGTTTCTCAGTTTACTGTATGCATTAACGATGGTTTATTTGCTTGGTGGCTCTTCACTTTTTGCATCCAAATTAGAGTTAGTTTTCGGTCAGGCTGTCGATTCAAAACTGACTATTATTTTATTTACTCTCATTTTTGGTGGTTTTGTTGCCGTTGGTGTTAGCTTAGTCGATAAGGTGTCTCGTCTGCTCTTTCCTTTGATGATCGCATTGTTTGTTGTCGTGGTTTTCTTTTTATCACCAGAAGTTCATATTTCGACTATTGTTGCTGATAACCTTACTGCTGCAATTGAAAAAGGTGGTTATAGCAACATTTTGCTGGCTGCAATTCCAGTGGTGTTTACCTCTTTCGGTTTTCACGTTTGTATTGCCACTCTTGTCCGATATTTAGATGGTGAAGTTAAAAGTCTTAAAAAAGTATTATTGATTGGCTCAAGTATTCCTTTAATTTGTTACATTTTCTGGTTACTGGTTACGATAGGTACCGTTGGTGGAGATACGATAAACCAATTTAACGGTTCTCTACCTAAACTTGTGGTTGCATTGCAGAATGTTTCTCATCTGCCATTTATTGATCAGGCGATTAGCTTTTTTGCTGACTTGGCGCTTATCACTTCTTTCCTAGGTGTAACGATGAGTCTATTTGATTTTCTTGCTGAATTGACTCGTGCTCGTAACGGCGTTGCTGGTAGAGCGAAGACTTGGTTATTAACTTTTATTCCACCATTATTGTGTGCTTTGTTTTACCCAGACGGCTTTGTGAAAGTACTAGGGTATGCAGGTGTGCCTTTAACGGTAATGATCATTTTCTTGCCAATAGTGATGGCTATTAAGCAACGCAAGCAAACTCAAGAGGGCTATCAAGTGGCTGGTGGTAATGCAGCATTAGTTGGATTAGGACTAGCCGGTGTGGCAATTGTGGCATCACAAATTATTGTTACAAGTTTTAGCTAACTTACTACACCCATAGCAAATTAATTGTGATAAAGTCAGGCCTTCGCCTGGCTTTTTTGTTATGTATTTAATTAAGTAAACGGCTTTATTAAGTGCATAACGCCTACCTTTGGCAAAAGCCGAAACTGCCTAGAACAGGGACTAGGTCTGAATCATAATAAGAGAGAATCTTCCATGAAAAAGTGGTTACTCGCTGCAGCTGTAGCTGCAAGCTTTAACAGCGTTGCTGATGAAGGTATGTGGCAACCATACCAGCTACCATCAATGGCCGCTGAGCTAAAAGCAAAAGGATTAGAGATTGATGCGAAGTCAATCTCAAAGCTAACAGAATTCCCAATGAATGCCGTTATTAGCCTTGGTGGCTGTACTGCATCATTTGTATCACCTAAGGGCTTAGTGGTCACAAACCATCACTGTGCATACGGTTCAATTCAATACAATTCAACAGCTGAAAACAATTTACTCAAAGATGGTTTCTTAGCTAAGACGTTTAAAGATGAATTGCCAGCGGCGCCGGGTTCACGAATTTACGTTACAGAGAAAGTCACTAACGTAACCGACAAAGTAAAAAGCGGTATTGAAAACCTCAAAGGTGAGGCTTTCTACAAAGGTGTAGAAAATAAAGAAAAGCAGTTAGTCGCTGAATGTGAAAAAGAAGACGGGTATCGTTGTAACGTATACAGCTTCCACGGTGGTCTTGAGTACTATCTCATTAGACAAATGGAAATTCGTGACGTTCGCCTAGTGTATAACCCAGCGGGAAGTGTTGGTAAGTATGGTGGCGATATCGATAACTGGATGTGGCCACGTCACACGGGTGACTTTTCATTCTATCGCGCTTACGTAAACAAAGACGGTAAACCAGCTGATTTCAGCAAGGACAATGTGCCGTATGAGCCAAAAAGCTTTTTAAAAGTATCGGCTAAAGGTGTTCAAGACGGTGATTTTGTAATGGTTACGGGCTACCCAGGTCGTACTAACCGTTACCGCACGGCTGCTGAAGTAGAAAATACCTTTGAGAAGAACTATCCATACAGCAAAATGCTACGTGAAAGTATCATCAGTGATATTAAAGAAGCATCGCCAGAAGGCAGTGAAGATCGTATTAAATACGAAAGCACGTTAGCAGGGTTAGCTAACTATGCGAAAAACTTCACTTCGATGATTGAGTCCTACGGCAAGTCAAACATGCTACAAGCGCGCAAAGATCGTGAAGCTGCGTTAGCAAAATGGATTGCAGCTGATTCAAGTCGTGAAACGAAATATGGCAAAACATTGGCTCGTCTAGATGAGTTAGTTAAGCAAGGTGAAAAGCATCAAGAACGCAAACTGCTAACTGGCTACATGGGCTACAGTGCGATGCTGAAAACAGCAGATCGTTTATACCGCTATGCGCATGAAAAAACGTTGCCGGATATGAAGCGTGAGCCAGGCTATCAAGAGCGTGATATGAAGCGTTTTGTAGCAAGCCTTGAGCGTATCGATCGCCGATTCTCTGCGAAAGTTGAGAAAGCATTCTTGCTGGATCTGCTAGGACGTTATTCAAAACTGGCTAAATCTGAACGTTTACCTTCTTTAGATGCAGTGTTTGGAATTACCAACAACACGACTAAAGCTCAGCTTGTGAAGCGTTTAGACAGCATGTATGCGAAAACTAAGCTGACTGACAAAGAAACTCGTTTAGGTTGGATGAAGAAATCTACAGCAGATTTTAAAGCATCGAATGACCCATTTATTCAATATGCTGTAACGACTTACGATGCTCGTATTAAGCGTGAAAATGAAGCTAAAGAGCGTGCGGGTGAGCTAATGAAAGTTCGTCCACAGTATATGGCTGCAATCATTGCCTATAACAAAGAGCAAGGTAAGCCAGTTTATGCTGATGCAAACTCTAGCCTACGTGTGAGTGTTGGCCATGTTAAAGGTTATTCACCTGAAGACGGCCTATACGCAGTGCCATTTACGCGTTTAGAAGGTATTTTACAAAAGGATACAGGTAAAGACCCGTTTGATGCGCCTAAGAAAGAACTTGAGCTGATTAAGAACAAACAGTACGGCGATTATTATATGAAAGAAATCGATTCAGTACCTGTGAACTTCTTATCGACTCTTGATACTACGGGTGGTAATTCAGGATCTCCTACCTTAAATGGTCGTGCTGAATTAGTCGGTTTGTTATTTGACGGTGTATACGAAAGTATCATTGGTGATTGGGGATATGACCCACAAACCAACCGCTCAATCCAAGTTGATAGCCGCTATATGCTTTGGGTTATGAAGTATCTCGATCATGCAGATAACCTGCTTGATGAAATGGAAATTGTTAAGTAATTTCTGTTTCAGCTTTAAATAAAAAAGGTGGCAATTGCCACCTTTTTTATTCTATTGTTGCTCTACTTGAATGATTTTCGACGTGTCGTAACCGTAAGTTTTTGCTGTTTTATAAAAGTCTTTTAAGACAGCATCGCTGATTGTTGGTGTTCTTGAAAGTAGCCATAAATACTTCTTGTTATAACCTGAGACATAAGCGTACTGGTAGTTAGGATCGAGCTTGAAGATCACATATGAAGAGTAGAAGGGCTTAAAGAAAGAGACTTTTAAATAACCAGTATCTGGCGATTTAACAAATTTTGCGGTGCCGTTAGCGGTTTTTGTTTCACCTTTTTGCTGATGATAACCTTGGTTTACCACTTTAACGGTTTTGTCATCATTAAGGCTGTAGTTTGCGGTGACATGGTCTAGTCCCTTTTCAAAACTGTTGTCCATTCGAGCTATTTCATACCATTGCCCCATGTAACTTCCTGCATCGAAATTAGTTACGGGTTTGATCCCTTTTGGCATTCCTAAACATGAACAAAGTAAAAATGGTAAAGCACATAAAAGCAGATTACGAAATCTCATTGAACTATCCTCATTAATATTGCTTTTGAGGATACGTTCAGAATGAAGATTTGGATTGAAAAACTTATACAATAAAAATATTTGTTAGATTTTTATCAAATGCACATCGCATGGAGCATAGTTTGCAACGCCAGAAGCAGTAGAGCCAAGTAATGCACTAAGTCCGGTTTTGGAGTGTGTACCTATGATGATTAAGTCAGCCTGTTTTTTCATCGCTTCAGTACAGATGACGTTATAAGGCTTACCCACTTTAAGAATTTTATTTTTTTTCAAAATATTAAATTCGGACGTCAGTTTTTCGAGCTTTGGAATTGCTTCATCCTTCAGTGCTTTTTGATAATCTTTTGGCAAAAAAGTGTAAGGAAGCACGTTTATTACTATCAAGCGGCTATTAAATCTCTCTGCAATTTCGATTGCTTTAGATAGCACTTGTTTACCTTCGTCAGATGACTCTATCGCACACATTATTGTTTTATACATTGTTATTTCCTATCACTTTTTCCATGTGATTGAACCTTGCTTATAAAAAATTTAGGGAAGCAAGGCTCATAACTGAGCATTAAAACAACTATAAAACGACTTTGATAATAAATTCAATTGTTTATTTTCTGATCGCTATTATTACGACAGAAACTACAGCTAGTACCATACAGTACCAAGCGTGTAATCCAGCAGATAATGGGCTGATGCTGAAGATGGAACCAATCAGTAGAGCTTGTGCTCCGAAAGGCAGTATCCCCTGAACAATACAAGCGAAAATATCAAGAAGACTGGCCGAGCGTTTAGGACAAATATCATGCTTTTCAGCTAAATCTTTTGCAATGTCGCCCGTGACGACAATCGCAACGGTATTATTCGCAATACAGCTATTCGTTAGTGCCACCATTAACGCAATACATAACTCAACAAGTTTGGGGGACTTATCAGTATTTTTATTTGATAACCTTTTTACTAAAGATTCAATCTTATGATTGATAAACGCAATGCCACCTTGTTGTTGAATTAAGGCCGCTAATCCACCAACTAGCATAGATAAGAAGAAGATCTCTTGCATATTACCAAAGCCAGCATAAATATCTTTACTGAACTGGAGTACGGTGTAATCGCTCGTAGTAAATCCTGTTATACCCGCAAATAGAATTCCTATGGTAAGTACGACAAAAACATTTAAACCAGAAATGGCCAGTATTAAGATGGTTAAGTAAGGTATGACTTTAAAGACATCGTAATCTTTTGCTTGAAGGTCAACTTGCCCTTGGGATTGTAACGAAAATAGAATCAGTGTGATTAATGCTGCAGGAAGAGCAAAAATAAGGTTTTCTTTAAACTTATCTTTCATTTCGCAGCCTTGAGTGCGAGTCGCTGCAATGGTCGTATCTGAAATAATGGATAAGTTGTCACCAAATAATGCACCGGATATCACTGCGCCGACCATTAATGTTGCTTCAATGTTGGTCTGCTCGACGACACCAAAGGCAACAGGAGCTACAGCTGCTATAGTCCCCATTGATGTACCCATTGCAGTTGCAATGAAAGCTGAAATTAAAAAGAATCCAGGTAACAAAAATTCGGCCGGTATGTACGATAACCCCATTGCTACAGTGGCATCTACACCACCAGTTGCTTTTGCAACAGCAGCAAATGCCCCTGCTAACAAGTAAATCATACACATCGTAATGATGTTGTTGTGACCAACACCTTTTACAAAAGTATCAATAGTCTGATTAAGTTTTTGCTTTGAAATCAAAATAGCGAAAATGATCGCAGGTAAAATGGCAACGACACTTGGTAATTGATAAAACGCATAATCTACATTTTGACTTTGAAAATAAAAGCCAGTGCCAACAAATAAACCTATAAAGATCAAAAGCGGGATAAGAGCAATGGCGGATTGTGGTTGTTTTAAATTCACTGAATCTCTCTTCGTCGAAATTTCATCCATGAATTTAACATGGATTTTACAATTGTACTTATTTTATTGAGTAAGCGGGATTCAGTGTATGTTTTGTTTGGACGTGTGTCAATCTAGACGTCTAAATGTCCTTTCCGTTTTAAGAGGTCAAATGCCCCTATAAACGGATTTAATTCGAGTTTAAAATTTGTCAGTATCTATCGAATGTTTTGGGCGATTGATTTGTTCATTTCTTCTAACATAGTTTGCATACTATTGATTAAACTGACGGTTACGTTATAAGTCTGCATTACTTTCTGGAGCTGAAGCTGTGATTGTGAAACATAATCAGATGCACGGTTTGATTGGTTTTCTAACGCTGATTTAACTGCATCAAGCTGACCTTTATCCAGCTTTCCACTTGCTGGAGCGGAAATCGCAGGGTTTGGTTTCATGCCTTTTGGAACTGAGTTAAAAATACTTTGTGAATTATGTGTATGTGCTCCTGTCTTAGAGTCATTACCCTTATCAAAGTAATACGCTTCTCCATTATAAGTTATGGGGACGTTGTTATTACGTTGATCGAATGCCCCTACATTAACAGCTGACTTTTTCCCTTTATCCTTATCCCAGATATACCATTTTCCATCAGAATCCTTAAAAATGGTAATTGATTTTTTGTAATGATAATTTCCAATGGTGTATGTTTGTTTGGGAACCTCTTTAATCGGAGTAGTTGCTGAGGGATCTGATGCTTTTAGATACTCATCAATCGTCTTATCACCGACTTTTATGTCATTTTGTTCCATATATTTAATGACTTCAGGATCTAATTTCACTTTCGCTGTGTCAGGATCTTTGCCTTTTGCTAAATCAGCTATTTGTTCTTGTACTCGGTTCGCCATATCTTGTGCGTCACGGGATACTTTCGCTTTTTGCTGCATCTCAACGTATTTGAATTGCGCTATATCTGAAAGTAGGTTCATAAATAAATACAAAACAGCAATACCACCTGAAAGAACAATGTCACCTTGAGCAGCCATGGCATTATCGGCTTCAACAAGATTATGCACATGTTTCAGCTTGTCATCATTCAAACCATATTTATCTTTCAATGTATTTACGCTGCTGGTTACATGATGATGAACCATTTTTCTGACGTCGTTCTGGGCATCTTCATCGTGTTCATTATCGTTAATCTTGTAACCTAGCGCCCTCTCAAGCTCATTGACCAGCTTTTTTAAGCGTTCTTTCTCTGCAGCATGTTGATGTGCACCATGGTGATTATGATGATGATTTCTTCGATGCTGAATGCCTCGTTCGACATGCTCTTGTCCTTCTTGATGAGCATTTACTCTGGGAGCATTTGCGTTTACAGTGCCAACCATTTTCTTATCCTCACTACTAAATAGGTATTGAAAGTCATTGCTTATTTTTAACGTATATTCTGTGCAATAGACTTATTCATTTCTTCTAACATAGTTTGCATACTGTTGATTAAGCTGACAGTTACATTGTAGGTTTGCATTACCTTTTGTAATTGTAGTTGAGATTGCGATACATAGTCAGAAGCGCGATTTGATTCGTTTTCTAAGGCTGATTTAACAGCGTCTAATTCACCTTTATCGATTTGTCGGTAGCTTTTTACCTGAAATGTTCCGCTAAATTTAGTTCCTTTTTTTATCGGTTCTTCGAACATTGGGTTTTTACTAAAGGCATGTTTGTCGTCAATAGTTAATGTTACCTTTCCGTTTTTTATGTCGAATGTAGGTGCTGAAATTTTGCTAGGTTGCTGGCCCAGCATTCCCACACCCCCCATACCTGTAATACCTCCTCCCATCCGATCTGACAGATCTTTATCTTCCATATACCATTGGTCGCCTTTCTTCCATACATGGAGGTTCTGTTTTCCGTCTGCTGATTTAAGTGTTACATCTGTGGGGGTGGTTCCTTTTTCGTTTAAATACTGGTCGATAGTCTTATCACCGACTTTTATATCGTTATCTTCCATATATTTAATCACATCAGGATCAAGGTTTACTTTAGCTGTATCGGGATCTTTACCCTTAGAAACATCGGCAATCTGTTCATTAACTCTATTTGCCATATCTTGAGCATCGCGGGATACTTTCGCTTTTTGCTGCATCTCAAGATATTTGAACTGTGCTATATCAGAAAGCAGGTTCATGAATAAATACAATACTGCAATGCCACCTGATAGAACTATGTCGCCTTGAGCAGCCATGGCATTATCAGCTTCTTTGAGATTATGAATATGATTCAATTTTTCATCATTGATACCGTATTGATCTCTTAAATTTCTGACACTATTTTTAACGTGGTCATGGACTAATTGATCTAATCTGTGTCCGTTTTTATTGCCTTTTTTAGGTTCCTCTATATCATCAGGATCTTGTTGATCGGAAAACATTCGCTCAAGCTGCAAAAATAACTTTTTCAAGCGCTGCCTTTCAGATTCTTGTTGGTGAGCACCATGATGATTATGATGATGTCTGTGCTTGCGATCGATTTCTTGTTGGCCTTTATGGGCCAACTGATCGGGCGCGTTCATATTTGGTACGTGATTGTCAGCACCTTTAATTGCCCCAGCCATAATTGCCTCCTAGAAAATCTCAGTATTAAGGACTATTTAAAAGTCACTCTTCATAGTTTTAGTTTAGGACTTTCATTTTTCATAGATATCGAAAAAAAAATAAGATGATTCCTTGCTGGTCAAACCAGTTGTGGTGGTGTTAACTATTGTTAAAATGCACTTAATTTAGAGTTTATCTGAAAGAAAAAGTAATATTGTACTTGCACTTTATAACTCATATCTGCGATTAGCGTATATTCTGAGCAATAGATTTATTCATCTCTTCGAGCATCGTTTGCATGCTATTAATCAGGCTGACAGTAACGTTATAAGTTTGCATTACTTTTTGAAGTTGAAGCTGTGACTGAGAAACATAGTCCGATGCACGGTTGGATGTATTTTCTAGAGCAGATTTAACGGCATCAAGTTGACCTTTATCGAGAGGGTACTTCTTGGGATCTATGGAGCTCAATTTAGCGAAATCCGGTACTTTGCCAGTATATGTTACTCCATCTTTTACAACGGTAATGGTTGACCCTGCGACTTCGCTTCCACTAAAGCTTGTAATATCTCCATTAGAAATGGCTTTATCCATTGGAGTGTAGCCACCTTGCCCGTAAGTAAAATAAGCTCCATCATGATGATCAATCGTTAATTTTTTGCCATCTGCAGAAGTGACATCAAAAAGCTTGTTAAATACTCTAGTATCTTCAGTTGTATCAGCGGCGTTAGACTTCAAATATTGATCAATAGTTTTGTCACCGACTTTTACATCGTTTTGTTCCATATACTTAACCACATTAGGGTCAAGGGCTACTTTAGTTGTATCTGGATCTTTACCTTTAGCTATATCAGCAATTTGTTCTTGAACCGTATTCGCCATATTTTGTGCATCACGGGATACTTTTGCTTTCTGCTGCATCTCAAGGTATTTGAATTGAGCTATATCAGAGAGCAGGTTCATGAATAAGTACAACACGGCAATGCCACCAGATAAAACTATGTCGCCCTGAGCGGCCATGGCATTATCTGCTTCTTTGAGGTTATGAATATGATTCAACTTTTCATCATTGATACCATATTGATCTTTTAGATTTCTGACACTATTTTTAACGTGGTCATGGACTAATTGATCTAACCTATGTCCGTTTTTATTACCTTTTTTAGGTTCCTCAACATCATTAGGATCTTGTTGATTGGAAAACATTCGCTCAAGCTGCAAAAATAACTTTTTCAAGCGTTGCCTTTCAGACTCTTGTTGGTGAGCACCATGATGATTGTGATGATGTCTGTGCTTGCGATCGATTTCTTGTTGGCCTTTATGAGCCAAATGATCGGGAGCATTCATATTTTGTACGTGGTTGTCAGCCCCTTTTATTACCCCTGTCATAAATATCTCCTAAAAATCTTAATACTAAGGACTATTAAAAAATCACTTTTTACCGTTTAAGTTTAGGGCTTTCATATTGAGTAGATATCGAAAAAAAAATAAGAAGATTAAATGATGGTCTGACCAGTTACGATGGTGTTAATTATTGTTAGAACGCAATTAACTTAGAGTTTTCTGAAAGAAAAAGTAATACTGTACTAATTTTATATCTCACTATCGGTAGTTAACGTATATTTTGAGCAATAGATTTATTCATTTCTTCGAGCATTGTTTGCATACTATTAATTAGGCTGACAGTAACGTTATAAGTTTGCATTACTTTTTGAAGTTGAAGCTGTGATTGAGAGACATAGTCTGATGCACGGTTAGATGTATTTTCTAGAGCTGACTTAACTGCATCAAGTTGACCTTTATCGAGTTGATTAAAGGTTGCTTTAGGCATATCTACTTTCCCACTAAATACTGTGCCACTTTTTATAGTCGATGGAAATTTAGGGTTTCTATTAAGCTGGCTAGCATCATCGATAGTAATGGTAACATTCCCTTTATCATCGACAGCTGGCCTTGGAATCGGCGTTGATATACTTTTTAATGCAGCGGCAGGATCGTCACCTGGTGCAGCAGCTTTAAGCCTTTCATCCCCATCCATAGCAGACCATTGACCACTGCTGGGATCTTGCGATATATAGAGTTTATGACCATCACTAGAAGCAAATGTAATAGCATTAAGTTTGCCTTCGCCGCCCCCTTTCTTTTGTAGATATTGATCAATGGTTTGATCACCGACTTTTACATCATTTTCTTCCATGTACTTAATCACATTAGGATCAAGAGCTACTTTAGTTGTATCAGGATCTTTACCTTTAGCTAGGTCAGCAATCTGTTCTTGTACAGTATTCGCCATGTTTTGAGCATCACGCGATACTTTGGCTTTTTGCTGCATTTCAAGATATTTGAATTGGGCAATATCAGAGAGGAGGTTCATGAATAAATATAATACTGCGATACCGCCGGACAGTACGATATCTCCTTGTGCTGCTGTTGCGTTGTCTGCTTCGACTAAATTGTGAATGTGATTAAGTTTGTCATCATTCAAGCCATATTTATTTTTTAAGCTTTTAATATTCCCTTGAACGTGCCCTTTAATCATTTTTTGGAGTTCACTCTCAATTGCTTCATCACTTTTGTCATCATCGTCTTTTTTAGAACCTAAAATAGCTTCAAGTTCTTTAAAGAGCTTTTTTAATCTTTCTTTTTCAGAGGCGTGATGATGAGCACCGAGGTGATTATGATGGTGTTTGTGTCTGCTATGAATTTCATCTTGCTTTTTTTGCTCAACGTTTTCGGAGCTGTGCGTATTGTGATAGTTTCCACTTGCGACTTTTGACACGCCCGTCATAGACCTCTCCAACGACTTAATATTTCTTTTATCTAAGTTTTCAATAGGTTCATCAAACTTAGTATAGATGAGGAAAGTTCAAAAGCGATTTAGCATGGTGATTTTAATATTCAGTTCTGAACGGATTATTTTAATGTTAACTACTTGGATAATTTGTAATGTCCGACCTTATAGGAATAAACAAATTCATTTATACTGGCTTAAATTGTGCTGAAAGAATAAGAGAAGCAAATGCACGTTCATATTTTAGGAATTTGTGGCACCTTTATGGGAGGACTTGCTCTTTTAGCCAGAGCAATGGGCCATAAAGTAACTGGTAGTGATACTAATGTGTACCCACCAATGAGTACGCAATTAGAAGAGCAGGGCATTGAATTAATCCAAGGATTTGATGTAAATCAGCTCACGAATGGGCAAGGTCAGCATCCAGACTTGGTTGTCATTGGGAACGCCATGGTTAGAGGCAACCCATGTGTCGAAGAAGTGCTCAATAAAGGGATAGCTTACACCTCAGGTCCACAATTCCTATCTGATCATATTTTACTTAACCGATGGGTACTCGCAGTGTCAGGTACTCATGGAAAAACATCAACAGCCAGTATGTTGGCTTGGGTTTTAGAAGATTGTGGCTATCAGCCTGGTTTTCTCATTGGTGGTGTACCACAAAACTTTGGTGTTTCAGCAAGGCTAGGCGAGAGTCAGTTCTTTGTTGTGGAAGCCGACGAATATGACAGTGCTTTTTTTGATAAGCGCTCTAAGTTTGTTCACTACCATCCAAGAACATTAGTGATTAATAATCTTGAATTTGATCATGCTGATATTTTTGACAGTCTCTACGATATTCAAAAGCAATTCCATCACCTCATTCGTACCGTACCATCAACTGGTAAAGTGATTTGGCCTGCTGAAATTGAAGCCGTACAGCAAGTTTTCGACAAAGGACTGTGGAGTGAGCAAGAGCCGCACTATACTAGCAAAAGTGAGAATGGTTGGTCTTCTAAATTGCTAACGGACGATGGCCATAAATTTGAAGTGTGGTTTGATGGTGCATTACAAGGGATCTTGGATTGGCACTTAATAGGTAAACATAATGTTGAAAATGCCATTAATGCTATTGCTGCAGCTCGTCATGTTGGAGTGCGTCCACAAGATGCCATTGATGCTTTAGTGAAGTTTGCGCCTCCCAAAAGGAGAATGGAGTTATTAGCAGAGGTTAACAGTGTAAAAGTTTATGATGATTTTGCTCATCATCCAACAGCAATTAGTACCACTCTACAAGCTGTTAGAGCAAATGTAGGGGCAGACAAAGTCACTGTTATTCTTGAGCCTCGTTCAAATACCATGAAATCGGGTGTACATAAAGATACATTGGCTACTTCATTAAAGTTAGCGGATAAGGTTTTCTTATATCAAGATAAAGCAGTTAAATGGGACTTGGAAAGTGCCATGACTGAACAAAACATTGATGCACAAGTGAAAAACAGTATTGATGAATTGATTGAAGAGGTAGTGATCCAAACTCAAGCCAACGAACATATAGTGATTATGAGTAACGGCGGTTTTGGTGGTTTGCACCAAAAGCTAATTTCACAGCTAGAAATGAAATCAAAATGAAACAACAAGATAATCGAAAGAGTATAAGTATTGCTTGGACTGGAGCCTCTGGTGCTCCATATGGTCTGAAATTAGTTCATTGTCTTTTACAAGCTGATTTTCGAGTGTTTTTGATGATCAGCAGTGCGGCTAGAGTGGTATTAGCGACGGAAGAGAACATCAAACTCAGTGGAAGCCCTGACAAATCACAACAACAACTTAACCAGTATTTTGATTGTCAAAAAGGTGAGCTCGTTGTGTTAGGCAAAGAAGATTGGTTTTCTCCGCCAGCATCGGGAAGTGCCGCACCAAAACAAATGGTGATTTGTCCTTGTTCAACGGGAACATTGGCCGCTGTAGCTACCGGAATGAGCAACAGCTTGCTAGAGCGTGCTGCAGATGTGGTCTTAAAAGAGAGAGGGCAGTTGTTGCTTGTTCCTCGCGAGACGCCTTTCAGCACGATTCATTTAGAACACATGCTTTCACTGAGTAAAAACGGAGCCACAATTTTGCCAGCCGCTCCTGGGTTTTATCATGATCCCAAATCGATCTCAGATCTGGTAGACTTCCTCGTCGCTCGAATTCTCGATCATTTGAGTGTTGAGCACACATTAACTAAGCGCTGGGGTTATGACCCAACCTGATTGTACTTACTACAAGAGATTTTTATGAAACACACGATAGAAGTGATGATTCCTGAAACCGAAATTGAGCAAATGCTGAATGAGCTGGCGGATAACATCAACGAACATTATAAAGAGCATAAGCGTTTATTAATGGTGGGGTTACTTAAAGGTTCAGCCGTATTTATGGCTGATTTGTGCCGTAAGATTAAAGGTCATGTTGAAATCGACTTTATGGAAGTTTCAAGCTATGGCAGTGGCATGAAAAGCACTCGTGATGTAAAAATCTTAAAAGATCTACACTCTGACATTGCTGGCCGTGATGTTTTGATTGTGGAAGATCTTATTGATTCGGGTAATACGCTGAATAAAGTACGAGATGTACTGTTGCTAAGAGAACCAAAAAGCCTCGCTATTTGTACGCTGCTCGATAAGCCATCGCGCAGAGAGGTTGATGTAAAAGTTGACTTTATTGGCCAGAGTATTCCTGATGAGTTTATTGTTGGGTACGGGATCGATTACGCAGAACAATACAGAAATTTGCCGTATATTGCCAAAGTAATACCTTTAGAATAATTTACATATACGATTTCTATCAGGCCTTGGATTATCCGAGGCTTTTTTGTCGGAGAATGATAGCTTGAAGCAACCCATTGCATTGGAAATTAAAAGCCTTAAAAAGACCTATAAGGGCGGCGTTCAAGCTGTAAAAGGCATAGATTTAACTGTAGAAAGTGGTGATTTTTTTGCATTACTTGGGCCGAATGGCGCAGGTAAATCCACCACTATTGGTATTGTCAGCTCATTGGTCCAAAAGACAGAAGGGCAAGTCAGTATTTTTGGTTTTGATATTGATAAGCAGTTGGAACGAGCTAAGTTATCTTTAGGTTTAGTGCCTCAAGAGTTTAACTTCAATCAATTTGAGACTGTACTTCAAATTGTAGTAAATCAAGCCGGTTACTATGGCGTACCTCGCAAAGTTGCTTTGGAGCGTGCTGAAACTTACTTGTCTCAGTTAGACCTTTGGGAAAAGCGTAACAGCCGAGCCCGAGAGCTTTCTGGCGGTATGAAACGTCGTTTAATGATAGCAAGAGCGCTGATTCATCAACCAAAATTACTTATATTAGATGAACCAACAGCAGGTGTTGATATCGAACTTCGTCGTTCAATGTGGGAGTTTTTAACTCGAATCAATGAGCAAGAAGGGGTAACGATTATCCTTACAACGCACTATTTAGAAGAAGCGGAAATGTTGTGTAAAAACATCGGTATTATCGATCAAGGTGAGCTTGTTGAATGTACCAGTATGAAAAAGCTTCTAAGCAAGCTACACATGGAAACCTTTATTCTAGATGTTGATGGAGAGTTAGCAGAAGCACCTGCATTTAATGATTTCTCGTGTCGTTTAGTTGATGAACACACACTCGAAGTTGACGTTGATAATAGCCAAAGTATCAATGAGCTGTTTGTCGCAATTTCAGAACAAAAGATCAAAGTGAGTTCAATGCGAAATAAAGCCAATCGTTTAGAAGAGTTGTTTGTGAGTTTAGTGGAGGGCAACAAGTGAGAGAGTTATATTGGGTTGCTTTCAAAAGCATTGTAACGAAAGAAATTAACCGTTTTACTCGTATTTGGGTACAAACCATAGTACCTCCAGCGATCACTATGACCTTGTATTTTCTTATATTTGGTAGTCTAGTCGGTAGCCGAATAGGTAGTATGGAAGGGTTTAGTTATATGGAGTTTATTGCTCCAGGTTTGATTATGATGTCAGTGATTACTAGCTCATTTTCAAATGTAGCGAGTTCTTTCTATAGTGCTAAATTTCAGAGAAACCTTGAAGAAATCATGGTAGCTCCAGTACCACATTATGTTTTGATTGCAGGTTATGTTGGTGGTGGTGTTGCACGTGGATTGATGGTGGGCTGTATTGTCACTGCTGTTGCTCTGTTTTTTGTTGATATAAAACTGTATTCAATTCCAATTGTTGTGTTGACCGTGTTATTAACATCAATTTTGTTTTCATTAGGTGGCTTAGTTAATGCTGTCTTTGCAAAAAGTTATGATGACATCAGTATTATTCCAACCTTTGTATTAACACCGCTTACTTATCTTGGGGGGGTGTTCTATTCATTATCACTACTCCCTTCTTTCTGGAAAGACGTCGCTCAAATCAACCCTATTGTTTATATGATTAATGCTTTTCGTTATGGCTTTTTAGGCTATTCAGATATTAGTGTTACTGTCTCAATAGGGGTGACCGTTGGCTTCTGTATTGGCCTATTTACGCTGGCGTATTATCTGATTTCTAGAGGAATTGGGTTGAGAAGTTAGTCACCAGATATGAAGTAACTTCTTAGGTAGCTATTGTTCTAAATAGCTGCCTTTTTTATTTTAAGGCAGAAACAATTCCTAATAACTTGTAAAATCACATAGAGTTCAATAGATTAACTTAAATCAGCATGGAGCCTTTTTGTTAAATAAAGCATCATAAGTTTTATTTACATTTTTTGAACGTTAAGGATTGATATGAAGTTAAATTTACGCATATTGAGTTTATCGCTTGCGATGTTACTTGGATGTAACTCTGAAACTGCAATGAAGCCCAAAGCTCAATTTAAAAAGAGTGAGCATTCATTGGCCTCTTTAAAGAAGTCAGCCCCAGATAAGAGCGGCTTTACTTTCCGTATGAACCGTTCAATCTTTACTTCTGAATCACAGAAATTAATACAAGGAGTAAGATTATTCGACCTTTCGACCAAAGAGTATTGCAGAGTGAAAGGCGATATTGTATTTGTTTCTGACGCAAGTCTTGAAGAGTTAAAAATGTTTGGTCAGCAAATTGAGCAAACCACAAAGAATACCTGGCGATTAAATTATGTTAAAGGTCAAGATTTATACACTGAATATAAAAAGTTAGAAAAGAGTCCGTTAATTTCTTTGATTGAAATATCCCTTATATATGAACCCATAGAAAAACCAGAAGTAACAATGTGATAAAGAGTTAAAAAAAAGCCGGTAAAATTACCGGCTTTTATTAGCTCATATTACAAAGGCTTGACTTATTTTTTACGGCGTCTTAATACTGCAAACGGAGTAAGCACAAGTGCTAACCAACCAAGAGAACCACTAGACTTTTTCTTCTTGGTTTCTTGTTCTGGTGCTGCTTCTGGAATGTCTCTAACTTTTACTTCTACAGTTTGAACAACATCACCTGTTCCGTCATTTACAGTGAGCTCAAATGTAAGTTGTTGAACGCTACTGTCTACTTCTGGAGCGGTAAAGCTGACTTCTGCATTGTCAGTAGATGAAAGTGTAGCTGCATTTCCAACAGTTTGATTCCACGAGTACGATAGTTCATCGCCAGCATTTGCATCCACTGCTGTTGCAGTGAGAGTCACAACTTCACCCTCAGTTACATCAGTACTACTTGCAGCAATCGTTACATTCGGTAAACGATTATCACAAGCCATAGCATCACCAGCAATCATATTACTGAAAGCAGGTGTCATTACGTTTGTGAGACTTACATTGTCAATCCACCAACCCAAGTCACTGAACACTGCATCAGAAGCGATACGGAATCTGAGCTTAACAGTACTGCCATTTAAGCCTGTGCCAAAATTAATGCTTTCATTATTCCCCACAGTACCACTTGTATTATTTCTGCCATGGAAAACGGGTCTTTCTGAAAGTGCTTGTACATCTTGAGTTGTTACTGGTCCGTCATAACCAACATCAAAATTACCACCGACTTCTGTTACGTCTACCCAGTCAGAACCGTTAACACTGATTTCAACAACACCGCCATCCCAATCTTGCTCGAGCGCATAGAAGTGCCAAAAATCAACTTTAAAGTCCCCCTCGAAACCAACAGTAAACTCTCTGGTTTCAACAGCTACGTCTGATTGGAACGCATTATTATCTAGAACCATGACTTGATCACCAAGATCAACACCGAAGGTTTCGAAGAAATCAATATTTGGACCGTTGTCATACTGCTGAGTCGTTAATGCCTGTTCACCGCCATACATTACGTGCTGTTGCCAGTCTACAAACAGAGACCAATCTTCCATGTTTGAGTGAACATCGCCGTCAACAGGTGCTTGCTCTTCGAAGTCCATGTTCACAAGAGTACTAAATGAATAGTCAGTTGGAAGCACTACTTCACTTCCTTCTTCATCCATAAAGCTCAGTTCAAGCTCTAGAACTTCACCCACACCAGATTCGTCTAGCGAGAACTCAACAGGATCACTTGTAAGCTCAGAGAAAGCGCCACTTAAAGTGCTGAATGTAACTGTACCAGCGTTTGCGAATGTTACACCGTGATCACTAGTGACTTTTACTTTAGCTTGGATATTTTCAATATCTAGGTTACCAGTATTCTTGATAGTAAAACTAACTGTACCAGTTTCACCTTTATCCATAATGCTATCGTTTGAGCAGTAACCAACCGTTAACCCTTCATAGTTTGCATTTAGATCATGTGATTTCACATTAAATGCAGCTATTTCAGTTTCATATGACTCAACAGCTCCTGCGTGATCATTGGAGAAGCGTTCAGGTGAAACTGCACCCAGACCTAAACCTCTTGCTGCAAATGCTTTTAAAATTACAGTGTAATCTTCAGGATCATTAGCATAAGCGGCTGCTAAAATTGCATCACGAGCTTCTGTAAACGTTGGAGCTATCGGGGTCATTTTATACCCTGATACGATATAGGTTTTCATTAGGCTTTGTGCTTCAGCGAATGTATGGCGTTCATCATTAATCAGACCAACATAAGCATCCCAAAGCATAGTAGCCCAAACGGTTCCCGAAGCATGAACTTGTGCATTATTAGATATTTCTGCGAACGTAAAGTTGTTAACTTCAGTATCTGTTGAATATGGAAGGCGACGAATACCTGTTTGGAAGTTTGCGACATACGAAGTAGCGCTGTATGCAGTTTGGTACTTATCATTACCTGCCATCATCGCATCGTCTTCTTCTGCAAGTAACAATAATGCATGGAAGTCACCCCAACCTTCGCCCATTGAGCGACCTTGGTTATTGACTAGACCTGAACCATTACCAACAAGACGATTGCTTATATAATGTCCCCACTCATGTGCAACAATACCGTTATCCCATGAACTTGCTTTAAACCCGCGAGGCGTTTTATTACTGAACATTGAAATTGTTACGTCGCCTGCAGAAATAGCTTGATCAAGCTCCATACCTTCTGCTTTTGAGATCATGACATTTGGGATTTGAATTTCTAATTTAGGATCATCTCCTCCCATTCTAATTGCACTACCATCAGCGTTATTTGCAACAATTACACCTATTGCACCTGCGTTTTGAGCATTTAAGATTTTATCAATAAAAGAACATGCTCCACGATCGATAAGAGCAATATTTCCTTCAAGGGCTTCAGCATTTGTTACGACATCACAACCGTCTTTATTTGTATTTTCATCGACGACAGTATCCATTAATCGAACAATTTTACCTTTGACCTCATCATAATGGACAGGCCCTAAAGCAGATAATACAGTGGACTCAAGAAACGTAGAGGTTTCTCCATTTACGATTGACGTACCGTAATCTGTACCGTTAAGAGTTGGCTTATCCCATAAGTACATTTGCATTCTAGGTGATGCACCGTCAGCTGGAGTTGACATGTTTGCATTGTTAAAACCTGAATTATCTTGAACTTCAACGCGTAGAGGATCACCTTCGACACCACCTCTATCATAGTTTGATAATTGTGCGTTTCCAGAAGCTTCATCAAAACCATGAGCATAATAATCGTCATGCAAGAAGTTGTTAACTAAGAATAAGTTAACGATTGCGGCTTTACGGTTTTCAACAGAATATTCGGCACTTTCAGGGTTGTACGGATAATCAAATGTTGCATCACCATTAACTTCAGCTTTTAAGTCCCCAGTAGTAAAACCGTCAGGTGCTACTAAGTCAGCATACGCATGAACATTGTTACCATTTGTTTCTTCTGCATCTTCTGCGAGCCAAGGGTCGTCCGTTGAGATTCCTGCATTTTTAAGAGCAACCATTGGGGCTTCAAGATAAGAAGCAGAAATATAATCTGTTGACTTACTGTCTGCAGCCGCTGGAATAACGTTTCCGTGAGGGCTGTCCCAAGGAGTACCATTTTCAGAAATATAAGCTCTATAGTTATATTCACCAGCATGGCTAACTAAATTGTTCTCGAATAGTACTTTTCCATTCTTACCAATTACATAGCTCATGTATTTGGAGTCAACAGAATCTATTTCACTCGATTGAAGCTCGATATAGTAAGACGGCTCAAGATTACCATTTACTTCAAAATATACTGGCTTTGCTCTTGGGGTTCCGACTAAAAAATGCTTAGTGTCTGACTGGGTAACTCTAAAGCTATGATAAGTATCACTATCAGCGTTAACTTTTTCAAAGCTTATTGATTGACTATCAATGCCGTGTTTTTTTATTGCAGATAAAATGGCAGTTTCAGGTTGTTCAAATACATCACCAACATGCTTAGCTTCAGCCGCTTTTGAATAAGCATTTTTATTTACTATTGTTCCAGATGAAGCAACTAAGTTGTGATCTTGGTCCATAAGAATGTTGAATTCTTTATTAAACACTTCGATCCCACCGACTTGCTGCTTGTATTTAACTATTTTTGAACCATGTTTTGGTGCATGGACATGAGCAAGGTACAGTGTAGAATTCGGCTTGTTAACAGATTCACCGACAAGCTGATTTAAGTAAAAATCAGAAGCAAATTCCGTTCTTTTATCCAAGGTAACTGGAGTCAGGTTAGGACTAGCTTGATTAACGCTAGCCCATTTGAACGTAATTTCTTTTGTTGTTGAATCATACTGGTGGTTCATGCCACTTAATGTTTGAGGTGAACTTGCAATACCTTTAAAGCTAGCTTGCTGTGTCACTGGCTTTAAAATATTCGCTGATTCACCAGCGTAAAGTGGAGCAGTAAGTAGCGATGACGCTATTGCTATGGCGAGTTTTGTTTTCATTGTGATTCCCTAAAACTTAATTATTTTCCCTTAAATGGCCATTTATATAAATTATTAAATTTATGGCAACAAAAACTTAACATATATGGTGCGGAAATAAACAATTATTTAGTAGTAAGGTGTTTTTATTTTAAAAAAAAGCTAAAGCTAATTACTTAGGCTGAAAGTTGTAATGGTTTTTTTTGAATAAAAAAATTAAATTTGAATGCTAAGCCTTGGCTTGTGAAATGTACTTTGGTTAATGAGAAATAAAAAAGCCTCACATGGTCGTGAGGCTTTTTTGTAGAGCTTACTGACTACTTCTACTTACGACGACGTATAAATGCGACTGGAGCAAGAATAAGTGCTAACCAACCTAAAGAACCACTAGATTTTTTCTTCTTAGGTTCTGGCGTTGGCTCTGGAGCTGGTGTAACAGTGACTGTTACGGTTGAAGATTCAGTTACTTCTTCACGGCCATCACTTGCTGTTAAGCTAAAGGTAAATTCACCTGAGCCTGCTGGAGCAGTAAACGATACACTAAGCTGATCTTCACTCTCTGTGAAATCGACAGTTTCACCACCAGTTTGTGCCCAAGTTAAAGTTAACTTATCTTCTTCCGCATCTTCTACAGTTGCAGCAACAGTCACTTCAGAGTTTTCTTGAACTGAAATACTCTCCAAAGATATCACTGGTGCTGTATTGTTTACAGCTACAGTGATAGTCGTTTCATTGTCAGAAACTTCACCGTTCACATCAATAGCTTTAACTTTTAACATTACATCGGCAGTTGCTTGATCAATAGCTTGAGTAGCAATTAACTGTCCCTGAGCATTAACAGTAATAAGTTCTGAACTGTTCTCTGTAATACTGAAGCCACTTACTGGAACATTTTGAATGTCGCCACTATAAACTTCTAACTGACCCAAAACAGAACCTGCATCAGTGCCTTTATCAACTGAGAAACTTGCTTCTTTAATCATGATGTTGGTGTAGACCGTGTCATAATTTACTTCAACGTCAAGGTTACCAGTGTCGGTTAAGACTAAAACACCTTGAGTATTAGGATCGCGAACAACTTCTAGAAGTGCACTTTCACCAGGTTGAAGTACTGTAATTTCTTCACCCACGTCTGATGTTGATGCAGAGCTTATGTTTGCACCGTCAGTTCCACTTACACTCACCATTCTTACTTGGCTCGTTGAAGGTGCAATCACTAAGTCTGCTTCAGCAAAATCTGCAGTATCAGATATTGTTGGGTGATAAGTGCTATTTTCAACTCGATATCTGACCTTAATACTTGTCTCTTCATCGAACATATCTTTCGTAATACCTACGTTTTCTGAACAAGTTAATGTCGTTACGAAGTTATTACCAGCATTATGGATTGCAGGTGCAGTCCAACCTGGACCACCGCCATAAGGGTAGTGGAAAGACAGAAGTCCAGATAAATCTGAGCCATCAGGTGTGAACCATTCTTCTTGACCTGTTTGCGAAACGAAGTCCCATTCTCCATCACTATCTATATCAAAATCAGCGTAGTAGCTTGCTGGACGTGTGTATAGGATAGGATCGCGAACTTGAATTGTGTTGCTCATTGCAAATCCACTTTCACAGAAACTATTAGCTATAAATTCTGTTGAACCTGCAGTTAAATCATGACGACGATCATTTTCTATAGGGTCTGTTGCTAACAGTGATGCAGAGAAAGGTGCATCAATAGCAGTACCGCCATTGTTGGTAATAAAGAATAAATTACCAGTTTGCGAACTTACAAAACTTACTTCTGCATTATCAGTTGGTTTTGGTAGCATGTGATAAACCACATGAATGGCTTTGGTATTGCCATTTAGGAACTCGATAGAACCATCAAATTCGATACGAGTTAACTCCGCTGATGCTGCATTAATAGCATCGCCCTCTGAAAGACCGTTTTGACCACTTGTTAAATCACCAATCATCGCTGAATGAAGGTTCCAAGATGGTAGTTTGCTTGGGTCAATATGGGCAGTAACTTCAACTTCAATTGATTCGCCAGCCGGAATAGTGACACTATCAGGTAAAGTAAATGTCAATGCACCTGTATCAGCATCATCAGCGAAGCGAGGACGTGGATTTAGAGTATATGTTTGGTCACTGTCTGAATAGTTTTTAACCATTATAGTTTTAGTTACAGACGTTTCTTCTTTAACGCTCACTAATCCATAAGCTAAAGCCGCTTGCTTAGTGTCTTTATCCCAAGCTGCGACAGGTGTATTTACTGCCTTTTTAACATCAACTAAACCAGCACCGACATAACTGATAGGAGCAAGCTCTGCTTGTCTATTTAGCCCGACTGGCTCAGCATAAACAGCTAGGTTTGCAGTGTTCATTGCGATCGCTTTTATCTCAAATGCATCGCGTTCTTCATGCGCTTCACGAATGATACTCAATGCACCTGCAGTAATAGGGGCTGAGAACGAAGTGCCGTCGATAGGTGTTAGACCGTCGCCTAGTCCAGGATGTGCCGTTAAAATGGCTGTACCAGGTGCTGTAATTTCAGGCTTCAGAGTCCCTGCAATAGATGGACCACGTGATGTAAATGTTGCGATAGCACCTGAGTCATCAAAAGACTTAGAAACAAACGAGAAGCTTTGACCTGCTCCACCTTCGATTTGAGCTTTTAAAATGTTACCTAAGTCTTGATTAACACCCACTGAAGGTATAGTGATGCCTTCGGCAAAACCACCTGGACCGAAAAATTCACCCTCACTATTATTCGCGATAATTACGAATGATGCACCACGTGCCTGAGCATTAAGTACTTTATCTGTAAATGCACAGCCGCCTCGATCAATGATTACTGCCTTACCTGAAAAATCCACATCTTCAGCAAACTCAAGACAACCATCTTGATTGGCTTCAGGATAAACCAGCGGCGCAGTTTCATTATTAAATGAGAAATCAAGTTCAGGATTGAAGCTTGAGGCATAAGCTGTTACTTCTTCACCACCTACCATTGAGGTGACAACAGCATTTCTACCTTCAGGGTGAGTCATTGCGCCAACAGAAAGAGCATTATTTGATGTACTTGGTCCACCAACAATAAATGGAGTAGGGCCATCATTACCCGCTGAGATAACTAGGTTAACACCTAATTCAACCATTTGATCAATTAGAACTTGAACTGCTCCACCATCAACATCACCAAAATTTCCACCAAGTGACATATTTACTGTGTCTACTCGGTCAGAAATATCACCATCGCCGTTTGGATCCATTGCAGCTTCTAGAGCTTTGAATTGAGCTAAACCTGGGCAACCGCCACCACAAACACTGTAAACGTATAGTTCAACATCAGGAGCGATACCTAAAACTGAGTGACTTACATGGGTACCGTGATTTGTACCAGCATCAATTGGGTTTGGGTCATCGTTAATGAAATCATAACCACCAATTACTTTGCCTTGAGGCCAATTCACTGGTTGATCTGCTGCCGCTACAGCTGCTTCATAATCTTCTACGTTACCTGAACCGCCGATTGCTGCATGCGTATAATCAACACCTGTATCTAATACCGCGACTCGTTGACCTTTACCAGAAGCAATACCGTTAGTTACTAATTCTTTTGCATTAATATATTCAGCAGAAGCATCTACGTTTAATTCATAATCATAAAGTGGCAGGACTGCTTTTACTTCAGATAGCTTGGAAATTTGATCAAGCGCTGAGCTATTAGCATCAACGATGATTGAGTTAGCCAAGATTTTAGTTTGATCTAAAACCTTTACTTCTGAATTCAATGTTTGAAGTTTTGAAATTAATACACGTTGTGAACTATCTACATCTGAAAGAGCGCTTACCGCACTTACCTTAGAGCCTTTTTTGAATTCCGAAATTGAAGGTGTGTTAAGTTGTACCATCCAGGCAGAAACTGTTTTTTTCTCTGGTTTGAATGTCGCCTGTGTACCTTTAATGTTATTTAGTGACTGGCCTGTAGTATTAAACTTTATGTCTGTTTGTGCTATTGCTGTTGAAGCAATTAATGCTGTTGATATTGCGAGTGCTAATTTTGTTTTCACAACTATTTTCCTTGTCAACTGGAACGACGATAGTGATAGGAAACATCAAATATACGTCTTTTGTTATAGTTTTGTTATTTTAGAAATAAAGTATGTTTCAAAAATATTTCGTAGACGCATTTCTATCACAAAAAGTTAACACTTGTAATAACGTTTTTTCATACAAGAACGCAATTGATTATAAAAAAAGCATAAATAACTAAGTTAAATAATAATAATTAAGTATTAATTATTAATTATTAGTTATTTAGTTTTAGATGAAGGGTTTTGACGTTGAGCAATGAGCGAATACATTTATTGTTAAGAAATGTAACTGCGCAATATTTATTTTAATCCGCAAAAGGAATCTGTGTCGAAAAAGTAAGCTCTTCTTGACTGTAAGGTTGTTTAATTGACAGAGATTGTGCGTGAAGGTTTAAACGTGATCTTAACCTTTTTCCTACAGTATCAGCATAAAAACCATCACCCAAAATTGGATGACCAATAGCCATCATATGCACGCGCAGTTGGTGAGAACGACCAGTGATGGGGGTTAATTTAACCAATGTAGAATGAGGGTCATAGCTAATGACATCAAAATAGGTGAGCGATGGTTTTCCTATTTGATGATCCACTTTTTGCTTAGGGCGATTTGGCCAATCGCAAATAAGAGGTAAGTTTACTTCTCCGCTTTGCTGCTTTACATGACCCACAACGCGAGCATAGTAGATTTTTTGGGTTTCTCTGTCTCTGAATTGGCGCTTTAACTCACTTTCTGCTTTTTTTCTCAAAGCGACAACCATAATGCCAGATGTCGCCATATCAAGACGATGCACAATTTGAGCATTAGGGTGCAACATTTTAACTCGTGACCAAATACTGTCGGCATGTTTAGGGTCTCGGCCTGGAACAGACAGTAGACCTGATGGCTTGTTTACTACAATAATATCTTTGTCCTGATAGAGAATATCAAGCCAAGGTACAGTTGGAGGGTTATAAACAAAGTCAGGTACAGACATATAAAGGTAGTTTTAAGCTCAAAAACAGAAGTGCGCAAAGATACTGACTCTTGGCTACCAGTGCAAGTGAAGATTAAGTTTCTTAGATGTTGAGAGATAATTTGCTATACAGAACTCTTTATTGAAGATTCCTCTTATGTTTCCGTTAAAAATGTATGTAGTTTCAAAAGCATTTAAATTGTTATCAACAGTTTAAATGCTTAACAGATGCTGACAATTCACAATTCTGCCACAGAATTAACCCATATTTTTCGTGGCGATACACAGCTAATTGGGGTAAAATGCGCGCGACCAACGTGATTGCGATCGCAAATCTGCGATATTTCTGCGTCAGCTCAACACTCGAATGTATTTGATTTTTGAGGGTTTTGTGACGTGGACGCATTTTATTTCCTTCAACGTAGTGCTTGTGGATATGATTACAATTAAGAAAGGATTGGATCTACCTATTGCTGGTGGACCAGAACAAGTTATCCATAATGGCCCAGCCATTAAACAGGTAGCTACACTAGGTGAAGAGTATATTGGCCTGCGTCCGACGATGAAAGTTCGTGTCGGCGACAAGGTGCAAAAAGGTCAGGTGATTTTTGAAGACAAAAAGAATCCTGGCGTTGTATATACGGCTTTAGCTAGTGGTACAGTTACCGCTATTAACAGGGGCGCAAAGCGTGTCCTGCAATCTGTCGTTATTGATGTGGAAGGCAATGAGCAAGTGTCTTTTGCAAAGTATGAGGCAGAGCAGATCGACAGCTTAGAAGCCGATAAAGTTCGTGAGAATCTGATTCAATCAGGTCTGTGGACTTCATTGCGTACTCGTCCGTTCAGTAAAGTGCCAGCCGTCGATTCAGATGCAGCAGGGATTTTCGTGACGGCAATTGATACGCAGCCATTGGCGGCTGACCCAGTTGTTATTATTAACGAACATAAAGATGATTTTGCTAACGGTTTAAAAGTGTTAGCGAAGTTGACTCAAGGGAAAGTGTTCTTGTGTAAAGCACAAGGTGCTGACATCCCTTCAGCCAATGCTCAAGTAGAAGAGTTTGGTGGTGTTCACCCAGCAGGCTTAGTAGGGACTCATATCCATCACTTGCTTCCTGCTTCAGCTAATCGCACAGTTTGGCATATTGGCTACCAAGATGTGATTACTATTGGTCAGCTATTTATTACTGGCGAATTAAACGTTGAGCGAGTTGTTGCTGTCGGTGGCCCTAGAGCCCTTAAGCCAAGATTACTTCGTACTGTAGCAGGTGCAAGTACGGCTGAGTTGATGGCAAAAGAAACTCAAGAAGGAAGTGTTCGCGTTATCTCAGGTTCTGTGTTGAACGGTCGTACCGCGACAGGTCCACACGCATTCTTAGGTCGCTATCACGCTCAAGTAAGTGTTTTAGAAGAAGGTACTGAAAAAGAGTTTCTTGGTTGGGCAATGCCTGGTGCTAAGAAGTACTCTGCAACTCGTGCGTTTTTGTCTCACTTATCGCCATCACGTTTATTCAATCTAACGACCTCTACAGGTGGTTCAGATCGTTCAATGGTACCAATCGGTGCTTATGAGCGTGTTATGCCGTTAGATATTCTTCCTACTATGCTACTACGTGACTTATTATCAGGTGATGTAGATGGCGCACAAGCATTAGGTGCGTTAGAGCTGGATGAAGAAGATTTAGCGTTATGTACTTTCGTATGTCCAGGCAAGTATGATCATGGATCATATCTTCGCGACTGTTTAGATACGATCGAGAGGGAAGGCTAATGGGCTTAAAGAGTTTTTTCGAACGTATCGAACCGAACTTTGAAAAAGGCGGTAAATACGAAAAGTGGTATGCGCTATTTGAAGCGGTATACACAGTATTTTATACACCAGGTCATGTGAATAAAGGTCGTACTCACGTTCGTGATAATATCGACTTGAAACGCATCATGATCACTGTATGGGCATGTGCTTTCCCTGCGATGTTTATGGGGATGTATAACGTTGGCCTGCAAGCACAAGATGCGTTAATTGCTGGTTTTGGTACGCCTGATGTTTGGCAGGTTGACCTATTCGGTATGTTTGGTGCTCAACTTACCAAAGACGCTCACTGGGCAACCTTGATGTGGTACGGTGCTTGTTTCTTCCTTCCGGTTTATGCAACAGCATTTATCGTGGGTGGTTTCTGGGAAGTTCTGTTCGCATCTGTTCGTGGTCACGAGATTAACGAAGGTTTCTTCGTAACATCGATTCTTTTTGCACTAACACTGCCACCAACCATTCCTTTATATATGGTTGCATTGGGTATTACCTTCGGTGTTGTGGTTGCAAAAGAAGTATTCGGTGGTACAGGTCGTAACTTCCTTAACCCTGCACTTGCGGGTCGTGCGTTCCTATTCTTCGCTTACCCATTAAATATGTCTGGTGATACGTCTTGGGTTGTAGCTGATGGTTTCTCTGGAGCTACTGCATTAAGCCAAGCGGCAGCGGGTCACTTTAGTTATGCGTTTGACCAAAGATGGTGGGATGCGTTCTTAGGTTTCATTCCTGGTTCAATGGGTGAAGTATCGACGTTAGCTATCCTTATCGGTGGTTTAGTAATCATCTACGCTAAGATTGCTTCATGGCGAATTGTTGGTGGCTTGATGGTCGGTATGATTGCTGTATCAACATTACTCAATCTTATTGGTAGCAGCACAAACCCAATGTTTGCGATGCCGTGGTATTGGCACTTAGTATTGGGTGGTTTTGCATTCGGTATGATGTTCATGGCTACGGATCCGGTTTCAGCTTCATTCACCAATAAAGGTAAGTGGTGCTACGGTATATTAATCGGTGCGATGGTGGTATTCATCCGTGTGATCAACCCAGCATTCCCTGAGGGCATGATGTTAGCGATTTTATTCTCTAACCTGTTTGCTCCATTGTTCGACCACTTTGTGGTTCAGTCGAATATCAAACGGAGGATCGCTCGTGGCTAACGCAGCAAATAAAGATTCATTTGGAAGAACGCTATTCACCGTTGTTGGCCTGTGTTTGGTTTGTTCGATCTTAGTGTCTGCAGCGGCAGTAATGCTTAAACCAGTACAAGATGACAACAAGGCTTACGATAAGCAAAAGTATATTTTAGCTGCAGCAGGTTTATATGATGCAGGTAATAGCAGCTTAACTAAGAAAGAAGTAAAAAAACTTTACGGTGCTCGAGTTGAAGCTCGCTTGGTGAAGCTTGAGACAGGTGACTTTGTAAAAGGTGATGCTGATAAGTTCGATATGGACAAAGCGGCACGTGATCTAAGCAATTCATTTAAGCCTGAGCACGATATCGCTTCTGTTAAGCGTGTAGCAAATGATGCCGTGGTATACTTAGTTCGTAGTGAACAAGGTAAACTAGAAACGGTCATTCTACCGGTTAAAGGTTATGGTCTTTGGTCTACCATGTATGCTTTCTTAGCTCTGAAACCAGACATGAACACAGTTGAAAGCTTGGTTTACTACAAATTCTCAGGCTCTGGTGAAACACCAGGTCTAGGTGGTGAAGTTCAAAACCCGAAGTGGATTGCTAAGTGGACAGGTAAAAAGTTATATGATGACAAAGGTAACTTTGTTATGAAAGTAACTAAAAACCCTGTTGAAGCTCAAACAGTTCATGGTGTTGATGCGCTTTCTGGCGCAACGCTAACCAGTAATGGTGTTCAGCATTCGCTAACATTCTGGCTTGGTAAAGAAGGTTTTGCTCAGTTTATCGATAAAGCCCGTAAAGGAGGGTTAAAGTAATGGCTGATGCTAAAGAACTTAAATCGGTCTTAACTGGCCCGATTATCAGCAATAACCCAATTGCGCTCCAAGTATTGGGTGTATGTAGTGCTCTAGCTGTAACCAGTAAAATGGAAACAGCATTGGTAATGACCTTAGCACTGACTGCGGTAACGGCGTTTTCTAACCTGTTTATCTCAATCATTCGTAATCAAATTCCGAGCAGTGTACGTATTATCGTACAAATGACTATCATTGCGTCGTTGGTTATCGTGGTTGACCAAGTACTGCAAGCGTTTGCTTATGATGTAGCAAAGCAGCTGTCGGTATTCGTTGGTTTGATCATTACTAACTGTATTGTAATGGGGCGTGCTGAAGCGTATGCGATGAAGACACCTCCAATGATGAGCTTCATGGATGGTATCGGTAACGGTTTAGGTTATGGTGCGATTCTTCTAGGCGTAGGTTTTGTTCGTGAGTTATTTGGTAACGGCAGCTTGTTCGGTATCGAAATCATGAAGAAGATCTCTGAAGGTGGTTGGTATCAACCAAATGGTCTACTGCTTCTTCCACCAAGTGCGTTTTTCTTAATCGGTATTCTGATTTGGATCATCCGTACTTATAAGCCTGACCAAGTTGAAGCGAAAGGGTAAGCGTAATGGAACATTTAATCAGTTTGTTTATTCGCTCTGTTTTCATTGAAAACATGGCACTATCCTTCTTCCTTGGTATGTGTACTTTCCTAGCGGTTTCTAAGAAAGTAACAACGGCGATGGGCTTAGGTGTTGCAGTTATCGTGGTATTGGCGATTTCAGTACCTGCGAACCAAATTATTTATCAAGGTTTATTAGCTCCAGGTGCACTAGCGTGGGCTGGTTTCCCTGATGCAGATTTGAGCTTCCTGAAATTCATCACTTTCATTGGTGTAATTGCAGCGTTGGTTCAAATTTTGGAAATGGCTTTGGATAAGTATTTCCCACCTTTGTATAACGCACTGGGTATTTTCCTACCACTGATTACAGTGAACTGTGCGATTTTTGGCGCCGTATCATTCATGGTAGAGCGTGATTATAACTTAGGTGAAAGTGTGGTATTTGGTATCGGTTCTGGTGTCGGTTGGGCACTGGCTATCGTGTTACTTGCGGGTATCCGTGAGAAGATGAAGTACGCTGATGTACCAGATGGCTTACGCGGTCTTGGTATTACCTTTATCACCGCTGGTCTTATGGCCTTAGGTTTTATGTCATTTTCAGGCGTGTCACTGTAACACGCCCATTGACAGAGTATTTTAGGGCAATTTAATTAGGACCCTCTAAGGATAAGTTGATGGATATTATTTTCTTAGGTGTAGGTATGTTCACTGTGATCGTACTGGTATTAGTTTTAGTGATTTTATTCGCTAAATCTAAACTGGTTGCGTCAGGTGATATTACCATCGGCATCAACGGTGATGCTGACAAAGCAATTAAGACCGCTGCTGGCGGAAAATTACTAGGTGCATTAGCCGAAAGCGGTATCTTTGTTTCAAGTGCATGTGGTGGCGGTGGCTCATGTGGTCAATGTCGTGTGAACATCAAATCAGGCGGTGGTGATATTCTGCCTACTGAATTAGATCACATTACTAAAGGTGAAGCTCGCCAAGGCTGTCGTTTATCATGTCAGGTAAATGTAAAAACTGACATGGAAATCGAACTTGACGAAGAAATTTTCGGCATCAAGAAGTGGGAATGTGACGTTATCTCTAACGATAACAAAGCCACATTCATTAAAGAGCTTAAGCTTGGTATTCCTGATGGTGAATCAGTACCTTTCCGTGCAGGTGGTTACATTCAAATTGAAGCGCCAGCTCACCATGTAAAATATGCTGATTTTGATGTACCAGCAGAATACCGTGGCGACTGGGAACACTTTGGCTTCTTTAAGTTAGAGTCTAAAGTAGACGAAGAAACCATTCGTGCATACTCAATGGCGAACTACCCAGAAGAAGAAGGCATCATTATGTTGAACGTGCGTATTGCTACGCCGCCTCCACGTAATCTAAGCCTACCATGTGGTAAAATGTCATCGTACATTTGGAGCCTAAAAGCGGGTGACAAAGTAACGATTTCAGGTCCATTTGGTGAATTCTTTGCTAAAGAAACCGATGCTGAGATGGTATTTGTTGGTGGTGGTGCTGGTATGGCGCCAATGCGTTCTCATATCTTCGACCAGCTTAAGCGTCTTAACTCAGATCGTAAGATGTCATTCTGGTACGGCGCACGTTCTAAGCGTGAAATGTTCTATGTTGAAGATTTCGATGGCTTAGCAGCGGATAACGACAACTTTGATTGGCACGTTGCGCTTTCAGATCCTCAACCAGAGGACAACTGGGACGGTTATACCGGTTTCATTCATAACGTACTTTATGAAAACTACTTAAAAGATCATGAAGCACCAGAAGATTGTGAGTTCTACATGTGTGGCCCTCCAATGATGAATGCAGCTGTAATTGGCCTACTTAAAGATTTAGGTGTAGAAGACGAAAACATCCTACTGGATGACTTCGGTGGCTAAACACCATTAGTCTGATTTAAAAGCCGTATGTTGAGTCAATATGCGGCTTTTTTGTACTTGTGACCTTAGGAAGAGTTTTTTTACTCTCTTAATGATTAGTTGCTTTGTTGTATGATTGACAAATTTATTAGATTAATTTTTATTCACTCTTGAAAGGGTTTTAAAATTCTGCTGTAAAATATTTGTGTTTTGTTTCTATGGAAGGCGATGTTTATCTTTATAAGGCGCAAACCATGTCTAAAAACTCTAAGAACCTCCAGTCAATAAGTAGAAGGAAACTTCTCTCAGCGACATCTAAATTAAGTATATTAGCTGCACTTTTATCACACTCTCTACAAGCAAAATCTCTTTTAAAGGTAACAGAAAGTGATAGTGCTCAAGATAAAATTGATGAGCTCATTAATTTAATCAACAGTAATGGCTTACTTTGGGTCGCTGAACATAAATTGCTGCTGTTTGAGCAAGTTCTATTTTCTCATCCTGATGCACTACTCAATGTACTGAAGGATAGTTCATTTACTGATGTCGACATAAGCACCTTTAATCAAGTATCGGCTTTTACTGATCGCAAGTTCAAGTGGCTTGAAAGAACTGACACTAAGAACGAACAATTTGAAAACTGGGGAAAAACAATTCGTAATACACCCAGCGAAACACATTACGTTACTCAAATAGAAACTCTTAAAGAACTTGTCAAAAAAGCCAAGGAAGACAACTTGAGAGTTAGAGTTTCACAGTTCAGGCATTCATTTTCAGATGTATTTTCTGAAGATAAACAAATGTTAGTTTGTATGCAAAGTAAACGACTTGCACTAGGCAAACCAAGTCTCCATCCGCCGATAAATCCTGAGAACGAGTTCCAAAAAATCAAACTTATAGGTGAGCCTTATCTAAAGAATAAACGTCATCATTTATGTAAGGTAGGAGCTGCGGTGCACAATAATCACATGCGGCTTTGGAGTTATAAACAATGGCAGGCTAAAAAAACGAATATCGAAGGTGATACATGGGCATTACCATATAACGTCGTGCTTGTTGAAAACGCCATAGGATCTGTTTGTAGTTCTGGTTGCCACGGTGCCGGAATAAATAGTCAATCGCTTTCTGATTTAGTTGTTGCTATTGAGTTTGTTAACGCAAATGGAGAACTACAAACTGTTTGTGATCCTGATGAGTTAAAGTTAGCTCAATATGATATTCCATCAGAATGGCTTCAAGATAAGATAACACTCAAGCGTATTGCTACTAATTTTGGCTTGATTGGTATTACAATTTCACTTGTCCTGCGTTTAGACGAATTGTCGTATGCTTTTTTACAGCCAAAACGGATTCCAATGCTTAGTGCAATTCCACCAAATAAACTGGATGATGTGCCTGATTTCTTTGCTTCACAGAGATCATCAATGGACAATTTAACTGAAGTCAAGAATGCTTTCAAAGAGATTTGTGAAAATCAATATTATGCGGAATTTTTCTATTTTCCTTACCAGCAAGATGCAATAGTAAATGTGTGGAATAACAACGGTAGTTTTGAAGATAGTATTCCGTCACCCATTCAGGCACATGATTTAGAACAGAATATCCTCACTTATTTTGTCTACCTGATCACTCCAGTTCTGAGTAAACTGCTTTCACAAGAAGAAGTTGCTAAATTATTTGCTGCGCTTACCAATAAAGCTTTTTACCAACCAGAGCAGCCTGCTTGTATCCCAATCACTGAAGCTATGCATTTCCAACGAGGTACCCATAATATTCCAGTGACCCTTATGGAGATGAATGTAGCAATACCTGAGCTGGATAATGGAGACTTAGATTGGTCAGTTGCTTGGAATGTTTGGTGGCGGGCAATGACGGAGATCTACTCTCAGGCTAAAGGCAAGCAAGCGTTACAGACCACTATGGAAGCTCGAATTACTGGAGGATCTGAAGCTGTACTTTCTCCTTTGTACGGAAATAAGGCTTGTTTTTCTATTGATATTTTGGGAAACCTGCAAGAGCCCAATCAACAATGGGTAGATTTTATGCAGGTTGTGTTGAATCAATGGCTTGATGTTAAAGACAGTCACCACAATCAGATTCTAATAAAGCCACATTGGAATAAGCAGTGGAGAGAACTCAAATTTAATGGGATGACTGGAGTCGATTATATGGCACACGTTTATGCTGAACAGGCTCTACTATTTTTGAAAGGATTAGAGCGTCTTGCTCAAGAAGGTAATTATAGTTCTGAAGATGCTCAACAGTTATTTAGCAATCCTACTTTCGATAAAATTATCTTCGGAAATTAAATAATCATTTTGCGAAATCTTATATTTGGTAAGTCAAATCAATTTCTTTAGGTTATGCGGCACTAATGATTATGGTTTAAAATAGACAGTAACTCGGAAGGCATTTGAACAATAGGAGTTCTGCCAATGACTAAGTTAAAGTCTGCATACAGTTTATTTTTTTTTGTAGTAGTAGCTACTGCCCTCTCTGGCTGTAGTAAGCATGTTGATACGGTTTCTTTACAGGGTAGTACTATGGGCACCACGTATCATATTAAATATGTGCCTAATGATAAAACACCTGATATTGATACTTTACATGCCGAAGTCGAATTGACACTTGAGCAAGTGAATGACCAAATGTCGACCTATAGACCTGATTCTGAATTATCGACCTATAACAGACTAAAAGAAGGTCAGGGCATCAAGGTGTCTCCTGACTTATTAACCGTTATCAAAGAAGCAAAAAAGATTAATAAAATCTCTGATGGTGCTTTAGATATCACGGTGGGGCCGTTAGTGAACCTTTGGGGTTTTGGTCCACGTAAAGGGCAGTTAGAAGCACCAAAGGCTGAACAAATCGATGCTGCGAAAAAGCGTGTAAATATTAATGGTGTCGTCATCAATGGAGAGCGATTAGAAAAAGGCAGTAAAGATTTATACGCCGATTTATCTTCAATTGCTAAGGGCTTTGGTGTTGATAAGGTCTCAGCAATATTAGAAAAGTACCATGTCTCAGGTTACCTCGTAGAGATTGGTGGCGAGTTACGAGCTAAAGGTAAAAAAACAGATGGTTCAGGTTGGAAAGTGGCGATTGAAAAACCAACTTCAGATGAACGTAAAGTTCAGCAAGTAATTACACCTGGAGATATGGCGATGGCAACCTCTGGTGACTATAGAAATTATTTTGAAGAAAACGGAAAGCGCTATAATCATATCATTGACCCTAGAACTGGGATGCCAGTGCAACACCGTTTAGCATCAGTGACCGTACTCAATAAAGAATGTATGGTTGCAGATGGTTATGCTACTGCGATGATGGTTTTAGGCGTTAAAGATTCGTTAGCGCTTGCTAAAAAGCAAAACTTAGCGATAATGCTCATCGAAAAGCAAGATGATGGATTCAAAGTTCATTACAGTGATGCTTTCAAAAAATACGTAAAAGAGTAGTGGAGTCCTTATGAGCACCTTTATTGCCGCTTTTGTGGTGTTATTAACGTTTTTCCTATTGATGTCTATTGGCTATATCGTAAAGAGAAAAGCTGTAGAAGGCAGTTGTGGTGGCCTAGGTGCATTAGGTATTGAAAAAGCCTGCGATTGCGATGATCCTTGTGACAGACGTAAACGTCGCATGGAAAAAGAAGCAGCTCGTAAAGAGATGTTAGAGAAAAACAGAATTATTTAACCATAACTCTGCACTCCTCAATAACAGCGATATCATTTGATGTCGCTTTTTGTTTTTTCCTATCAGAGTTTACTCATCGAGTTTCTGGTTTATTAAAAAGAAACCCAAGTCCCTTATAAGCCCCCAGATGCAAAACATCTCCATGATCTAATGTTGGGTAAAACTGAAAATCTACCGCATTTGGCTTTAACCCTGCTTTAAGCGTTTTTTCATACAGTGATTTTGCAACCCGTTTCATGATGTCTCCTTCCTCTCCCACCGTTATAAACACTTTTCCTTTAAAGGTGGTTAAATCAAGAGGCTGAGATAATAAAGACTCTTTATCCCACCATAAGCTTGGGCTGACAATCAGATAGTTTGTGAACATGTTGGGTTGCTGATGTAATATCGTACTGGCTAACAACCCTCCTAGAGATTGACCCACCAAAGTTCTATTGTTTGTTGTGCGATAGTGAGCGTCTATTAACGGAAACACCTCATTGTTTAAATGGGAAATAAAAACACGAGACTTACCGGATGTTGGAAGCTCCTTTTGGTCTGTTAAATCTGAGCTTGGGTAAGTGAAATCACGGCGCCGATCGACATTCTGAATACCAACAACAATCACTTCCGGCATCGAGTTTATCCAAGAGAACGATAAAAATTGAGTTAATCCACTCATATGAACAAGATCTTCATCCAAACCACCATCTAAAAGGTAAATGACAGGGTAGCGTTTTGATTGAGTTTTGAAGTAACTGACAGGAAGATACACATTGAACTGACGGGTTTCATTAAGCGCTTTTGATTTCAACTTAATGGATTCTCCGATCACCAGTGGTGATTTATCTGTTACAGCCGCAGTAGCATTTAAATTAATCAATAAAGTCAAAAGTAGCAGTAGTCTTTTCATGTTGCGCCTCAATCCGTTTGAATTTTAATCCTACTTATTCAATTACCCTTTTACTGCGCTTAGGGATTACTTAATTTACCAAAATTACGAAAAATTTAGCTATAAAATTACGTCCAACACTTATATACTGTTTATATATACAGTTGTCGGTGTACTTTATGAAAAAGATCATACATGTGGATATGGACTGCTATTTTGCAGCTGTAGAAATGCGTGACTTTCCAGAATATAGAGATAAACCCCTTGCCGTTGGGGGAAGCCGGGAGCGTAGAGGTGTGATTTCAACCTGCAACTACGCAGCACGAGAATTTGGTGTCCGTTCTGCTATGCCTACTCAGCATGCTTTAAAACTTTGTCCTAATTTGGTTTTAGTGCCAGGACGTATGCAAGTCTATAAGGAAGTATCTCAGCAGATCAGAGAGGTCTTTGCTCAATATACCGATTTAATTGAGCCGCTTTCTTTAGATGAAGCCTACCTTGATGTGACGGATAGTCAGCATTGTCATGGTTCAGCGACGCTAATTGCAGAAGAGATCCGTAGCAAGATATTCGAATTGACGGGGTTAACAGCATCAGCAGGTATCGCACCGGTAAAATTTCTTGCTAAAGTTGCCTCAGACTTAAACAAGCCTAATGGGCAATTTGTCATCACACCTCAACAAGTCTCTGAGTTTGTTAAAACGTTGTCTCTACGAAAAATACCAGGTGTGGGTAAAGTGACAGAAGAAAAATTAGCTCAACTGGGCTTATCAACATGCGAAGATGTTCAACAATTTGATGAAAATAGACTGATTCAAAAACTTGGTAAGTTCGGGCAAATATTGATAGAACGAAGTTATGGCATAGATGAGCGAGCCATTGTGTCCTCTCGTGAGCGAAAGTCGGTTGGAGTGGAAACAACATTAGCTCAAGACATATTTCAATTAGAGCAATGTGAGGGCGTACTCGTAGGCTTAATTAAAGAGTTATCTGCAAGAGTTCAACGCAGTGCTAAAGAGCGTCAGATTCAAAAACAAGTGGTTAAATTAAAGTTTGCTGACTTTCAACAAACCACAGTAGAACAACGAAGTGATGAAATTTCACCTAAGTTATTTAAGCTGTTGCTCGTTGAAGCTCATGCTAGAGGCCAAAGAAGAGGAATTCGACTTGTTGGTATTTCAGTGGGACTACGCATTCAAGCTACCTCTGAACAAAGCGAACAACCTACACAATTAGAACTAATACCATAGTGCACTATTGTGTGGTTTAATTTTATACCTATCTACCTAATCGCTATTTGTGCAGTGAAATGTTTCATTGTTATAGTCTAATCACAATATAAAAATTCTTTTAAAATAATGCTTGTTGCACTTTAGTATTACACAATCAAAAATAAACTATTCCAATATAATAAAATTAAAAAGGAAGTCGTAATGAGGGTGTTGAAGCGTTCTCTCAGCTTGCAATTAGTGATTATGATTGTAAGCCCTCTTGCCATTATGTTGGCAATCGTAGCAAGTATATTGGTGAGTCATGAAAGCGATCGAGCGCGTAATCAGATAGATTCAGATATTCATAGTTTAGTTGAACTCAAAGCTACTGAGGTAAAGGGCTACTTTCAGGCTAAGGGCCAAATCATTCACACCTTATTTTCTCAGCCAGATGTATTGAATTGGTTTAGTCAATATCATGCACGAGGCTCAGATTTATCAGATGATGCCCAGTACAACAGAATCATTAAGCACTTCACGTATCTCACTGACAGCGATAAAGATATCAAGGCTGTATTTTTCGGTTCCGCGAACACATACGAATACTTCGATATTTTAGGCCGTTATGACGGTGATCCTAATTACTACACCAATAAACGACCTTGGTGGCAAAAATCTATCGATAAAAATGGATTATATGTGAGCGATCCTGCTGTTGATGCTAACGACGGTTCAATTTCAGCAACGGTTAAAACTATTGTTAGAAATCAGCAGGGACAATTAATTGGTATCGGTGGCATGGATATCTTAGTTGATACCATTGGTCAGCACTTACTAGCCCCCATTAAATATCAGCAGCAAGGTCAAGCCTTCTTGATGACGGATGAAGGGAAGTTAGTTTTTTTCAAAGGCTTTAATGACAGTTTTCCACCTGGCTCAATGCTGAGTAAAGTGGATGCCCACTTCAGTGATAGTAATGGCTTTTCAGCACTAGAAAGCGCAATGATCAACAATGACTCAGGTGTTGCCGAGGTCATTTTTGATGGTGTACCGCAGCGCGTGTCTTTTATGGATGTCTCGAGTGACTATCCACAACAGCGCTGGCATCTTGGTTTCATGCTACCTCAAACCGTTATCGATGCCCCTGTACAGAAAGTGGTGTTGAATGCTTCATTGGTAGCTGTTGGTATTATTTTACTCGTGGCTGCCATGGTGTGGATGATGTTATTACCGTTCAGAACACAATTGAAGAAACTGGTTGATGCAATGGAAAATATTGCTCAGGGTGATGGCGATTTATCTCAACGTATTGAACTTGATAGAGAGGATCAACTTGGCAGACTCGGCAAAGCATTTAATTTGTTCGCTGAAAAAGTTCAGTCTATGTTAAAGCAAACTGGTCAGCTTACGGCAAACGTCAGTCATGGTGTCGTCGAAGCCAATAAAGAATGTGAAGTTGCCGTTGATATTGTTAAACAGCAAAAGCTACAAATTGACTCAGTAGCAGCATCAGCCACAGAAATGGCACAAACAAGCCAAGAAATGGCTTCAAATACGCAAAATGCGATTGAGCTTGCAGATAATGCCCATACTCAGGCTGAAGATGGTGTAAAAATCGTTACCTTGGCCACAGACGGTATTCGTACTATGTCTCAGCAAGTGATTGAAGCAGCTGACGTGATACGAGAGTTACGTGGTAGCAGCGAGAAGATTGGCGAAGTCCTCAATGTTATCAGAGGTATTGCAGAACAAACCAATCTTTTAGCTTTGAATGCGGCTATTGAAGCGGCGCGCGCTGGTGAACAAGGTCGTGGTTTTGCGGTTGTTGCCGATGAAGTAAGAACATTGGCTTCTAGGACTCAGGATTCAACAACAAACATCCAACAAATTATCGAAACACTGCAGCAAAGTGCACTGCAAGCAGAGCAAGTGATGGAAACCAGTGTCGATCAAGCTAAGTCAGGTGAAGCATTGACTGGGCAAGTTGAAATAGCATTAAAAGACATCACGCAAGCGATTAACGATATTCAACAACAAACGACTGAAATTACTGTGGCGATCAGTCAGCAAGCGGTTGCAGCAGAAGAAGTTGCCAGTAATATTGAAGCAGTAAGAGCGCTTTCAGACAACTCGTTAACGTCAACCGGCCAATTGGCAAAAACCGTGAAAGAGTTTGATAGTACAACGATGCAATTATCAAATAACATCAACCAATTTAAAGTGTAGTTGTTAGAACGTAGCTCATGGTTTTCCATGAGCTACGATTATGATTATTTTAACTGAAAAGCCATTGATAGCCGTATCCTGCGAAAATCGCCATTGATAATACGACAGCTACGAAGGCAATAATCATCTTATTTTTGAAAATCGATTTCAATAAGATTACCTCTGTTAAGCTGGCGCCAGCACTTCCAATAATCAGAGACATTACCGCTCCCATGCTCATGCCTTTTGCTACGAGTGCCGCACTCAATGGAATCACGGCTTCGGCTCTGATATACAGTGGTATTCCGATAACCGCTGAAACAGGTATTGCCCACGGATTATCGTCACTGGCTACCGAAGAAATAAATTCAGTTGGGATAAAGCCATAAACAAACGCACCAATACCTATACCAATCAATAAATATGGAAGAACTTTTTTAAAGTCTTTCCAAGTACTCTTCCATACCCTAACCCAAATATTGCTTTGTGGTTTAGCCGAGCAACCAGATCCACAACCTTTCACTTCAGGTTCTAAATAAGCGTCAGGTTTTACGTATTTTTCAAAGCCCAAGTATTCAAGAATGATCCCTGCTGCAATTGACACACCCATAGCAATAACAAAGTAGAAGATGGCAACTTTGAAACTGAACGTGACAATAAATAAACCAATAATAATTGGGTTTAAAAGTGGGCTCGAAAATAAAAATACCAGCATAGTGCCAAATCCCGCTTTCGCTCTAAGTAATCCCTTTAAGAAGGGGATCGTCGAACATGAGCAAAATGGCGTGATAGCCCCAAGCAGAGCAGCAATTAAATACCCTCGGCCATTTTTACTGCTCAAAATACTTTGAATTTTTGCTGGTGGTATTTTTTCCTGTAGAAAGCCAACAATATAACTGATGACAAGAAACAAGACTGTGAGCTCAGCTCCTAAAAATAGGAACATATTAATAGTTTTTTCTATTGCTGAAATTTCCATAGTTTAATCTCTGTATTTCTGGAATAGTCGAAATATAAATTTGATTGTTGTCATGATCAAGTTATTTCTAGTAATATCGAATTAAAGTTTTTTAAGGTTTGATTATAATGAACGTAGATATTGCTGCTAAGGCGTTGAAAGAGCTAGGGCATTCAACACGACTATCCATTTTTAAGTCTGTAGTGAAAGCCGGATACGAAGGGATTGCAGTTGGTAATATCCAGGAAGCGTTAGCAATACCAGGGTCGACACTATCTCATCATATTTCAGCACTCGCTTCGGCTGGGCTAATTTCACAGCGAAGAGAAGGACGTACACTCTTTTGTGTTGCAGATTACGAAAAGTGGCAATCTGTTATCAATTTCATTCAAGATGAATGTTGTATCGATGAGCAAACCAATGAAGATTAATATTTATCAGGTGGATGCGTTCACTTCTTCTGTGTTTAGGGGAAATCCTGCTGCAGTTTGTCCCTTGGATAGTTGGTTGTCGGATGAACTATTACAAAATATCGCGACTGAAAATAATTTATCTGAAACCGCATTTTTTGTTAAAGAAGTCGACGGTTATCGTTTAAGGTGGTTTACGCCTAATGGCGAAGTTGATTTGTGTGGTCACGCTACTCTAGCAACAGCGCATGTATTGTTTCAGAATTTGAATAACACCAGTTCGGAAATTGAATTCTCTACTCGTAGCGGAACTTTATTGGTTAAACAATGTGACACTGGTTATCAGATGACATTTCCTGCGACGCAAATTAAAAAAGTTGTTGCACCAGATGCACTATTCCAAGGTCTAGGGATAGAACCACAAGAAGTGCTACTTGGTTTTGATTATTGCGTTGTCTTGGAAAATGAAGCACAAGTTAATGCCGTACAACCTGATTATAATTTACTGTCAAAATTAGAATTCCGAGGTGTTGTGATAACGGCCATCGGTGATGATTGTGATTTTGTAAGTCGCTGCTTTTTTCCCAAACTTAATGTCAATGAAGACCCGGTAACAGGTTCTGCACATTGTGAATTAGCACCTTATTGGGCTCAACAATTGTCTAAGAATACATTAACAGCAATACAGTTATCCAAACGAGTTGGAAAGCTTGAGTGCCGAGTTGAAGATAATAACGTTATCTTAATCGGTAACGCTGTAGACTATATGAAAGGCGTGATATCGATTAGATAGCTTGTGCGTAGATAAATAAATCTGTCGTTACGGGACTATCTTCAACAGGAAATTGCTTTCGATAGTATTCAATTATTTTGAAGTTATTCGATATCAGCTGTGCCTTTATGTGTTCATACTGATGATAATGAATATAAACTTGATCTCCACTGCTTGATGTTTGTATTCCCGATTTGTAATCCTCGTCTTCCATTGTACTGAGATAAAGTAACCCACCGGACTCTAATTTACCTCTAATATCTCTAATTAGCTTTTCGATATCTGCTTTGGATAAATACGGAGTACAAAAGCCGCAGACTACGGCATCGAATGTTTCATCAATTTTATTAACATCTCGGGCATCCAGTTTCATGGTTCTAGTCGACGGATTGTTCGCCTTCGTGAGTTCAAGCATATTTGGAGCGAGATCAGTGGCCAGTATCTTCAGCTCTGGTTTATTAGACAATAAGTAGTGAGTAATATTTCCGGGACCGCAGCCAAGCTCTAAAATTGATGCATTATCGTTGATGATACTGAGGAATCTATCGTAGGTATCAAAATAAAAATCGAAATTCATATACTTATCTTGGTAGCGTTGTGCCAAGCGATTGAATGTATCGACCGTAACTTCGTATTTATTCACTTAAAGTCCCTTTAATTAATGATATTAATAATCTACATGTGAATAAATGAAAAAAAAAGCCCCAACAAATGTTGAGGCTTAATCAAGTCAGTAAACTTAGTTTTTAGCTGGAATGCGTTCAAGAACCGCCAACAATAGCTCCCAGTATTGACCAACAGTTTCAATCAATACTTTTTCATCAGGGCCATGTGGGTAACGAATGGTTGGGCCAATGGAGACCATGTCCATTTCAGGGTATGGTTTTTTAAATAAACCACACTCAAGACCCGCATGAATGACCATGATATCAGGCTCTCTTTTATAGATATCGTGATAAGTTTCATTGACGAGCGCCATAACTCCAGAGCTGTTGTCTGGTTTCCAGCCAGGATATGCCCCACTGAATTCTACTTCAGCACCGCCTAGTTGTGCTAAGGCAGTAAGCATTCCTTCAACTTCACTGCGACCAGAGTCAATAAGTGAACGAATCAAACACAAGACATTAACGCATTCATCTTCTGTAGTGATAACACCAACATTTAAAGACGTCTCAACAACACCCGCCACGTCATCACTCATTCTAATTACGCCGTTAGGTGCAGCGTTAAGTAGAGCTATAAAGTCATTTTGAGTGTCCTCCGCCATGACTCTTTCTGGAGTCGCAACTTCGGTTAATGTGAAAGAAGTATTTGGATCGGCGACTGCGAGCTCTGCTCTAACGATGCCGTCAAATTGATCAACACGTTGGTTGAGCAGGTCAACTTTTTCTGCTGGTACAGTAAATACGATATCGGCTTCGCGTGGAATAGCGTTTCTTAAAGAGCCGCCAGTAAATGAAGCAAGCTCAAGTGCTAACTCATCCGCATGTCCAAAAAGAAAACGCGCTAACAGTTTATTAGCATTACCACGACCCATGTGAATGTTAACGCCAGAGTGGCCGCCTTTCAAACCTTTTGCTTCAAGTTTGAAGGCTTTCTGAGTTGACTCAACACCTTCCCAGGCCATAGGTACTTTGATTTCAGCATCCACACCGCCAGCGCAACCCATGTAGATTTCGCCTTCTTGCTCTGAATCCGTGTTAATGAGGATATCAGCTTCAAGTACACCGGCTTGAAGTCCAAAAGCGCCGGTCATCCCAGCTTCTTCATCAATGGTTAACAGAATTTCTAACGGGCCATGTTTAATGTCAGTTGAACCTAGAATCGCAAGCGCACTCGACATACCAATACCGTTGTCGGCACCTAAAGTTGTACCGTCAGCCGTAACCCAATCACCATCAACGTAAGCTTGAATAGGATCTTTAGTAAAATCGTGCTCTTTATCGTTGTTCTTTTGCGGCACCATATCTAAGTGTGCTTGGATACATACCGTTTTACGATCTTCCATTCCAGTTGTGGCTGGCTTTTTGATGATCAAATTACCAACGTGATCTTCTACAAACTCAAAACCTTTTTCGGATACCCAATCTTGAATATGTTGACTAAGCATTTGTTCGTGTTTTGAAGGGTGTGGAATTGAGCAAATAGTTTCAAACCATTGCCAAAGAGGTTGTGGATAAAGTTGATTTAATGCGGTCACGAGGGCTCCTTAAGCGCAATATCTATTTTGATGGCAGTATACCATGTTAAGTACTCATGCAAATGAAACACACCTTTCGATTCATTTTCTAAGCTAGTGACCTGAATTTCACATGCCCTGTGGGATGGGGGTTATGCTCATTTATCTATAAAACCATTCGATGATGCTCAATGTACACTTTCAGAGAGTCGAATACGCGTTGAATGAGCTGCAAAAAATAATGGGATACCATTCACATGTTTCGATGTAATTTTGCAACCATTAAATAATCATTATTATTCAGTGCTTTAGTTGTGAGTGTGTGACATTAAAGCAAACCAATATCACCTTTTTGTGTAACTAAATTACAAAAATAGCGGTATTTTTAGTTTATTTAGAAAAAATAGTTGTAATAAAACTACATTTATATATAATGCACTCATCGATTCGGAAGTGACACTGAATCGGATGTTGTTCTTCCAGGAAGGAAACGTGACTCCAAGGACCCGAGTAACAAGTTGTTTGTCTCCACGGATATGAGAATCTCTAGTTCCAAGGAACCGAGCCAAGCTTTACTAGAGTAATTTAATTTTTATAACAACTTAGAACTTTTTAGGAGTACTTAATATGTATACAGGTAACGAAAAACTATATTGGCAGAATACTTGGTTTAACGCTGAAGCGATGAAAGGCGGTTTATTCAGCATAAAGCTGTAAGAGCGTTTTTATCCCTTAACTGTGGTCGATATAAGACGACATAGTTAATTAAAGTAAATAATATAATTTTTTAAGGAATTTAATATGTATACCGGCAACGAGAATCTATATTGGCAAAACACTTGGTTTAATGCAGATGCGATTAAAGGTGGTTTGTTCATTATGAAGCTGTAAGTATTAATTACTTACTTAGCTGACCAGTTTTAGGGTTAACTGACCCTACTGTAAATAAATAATTAATTTATTTCGATGATCAGTTACCATTCACCCTTTGTTTTTACCCATTTGGGTCTATCAAATTCAAGTAGTGTGATTGGGAATGGCATCCGTCATTACTGAACATACCAAGTTATTCTTTTGTGTTGAGAGAGTAACTTCCTCTAAGAGGCCGCTTGCAAGATGTCTTCGCCTGCTCAATGAGCAGGCTTTTTTTTATGAGAAATTTATTGCAAAAATCGATGAAAATTTTCAACGATATAATCTTTAAATACTTCGATGCGTAACGGTCTGTGTTTGTCTTGAAGGTATAAAAGATAAAGCGATGTAGGCTCTATTTTCCAATTATCGAAAAGCGGTATTAATTGATGCTGTTGAACCTGAGTTTTACAATAAAGTTCAGGTACTCTAATGATCCCTTTGCCTGATGTTGCCCAAGAAAGCATAACCTTACCGTTCTTACAGATGAGATCACGATTAACCGTAATGTCGAGCGACTCATTAGTCGTTTGATGGTTAAAGATCCAATTTTTTAAACTTCCTACGATACATTTGTGATTAACCAGTTCTTTTGGTGAAGCAGGTTCACCGTACTCAGTAATGTATGCAGGACTTGCAAAAGTACCAATGGGTAGGTCGATCAATTTTCTTGCAATTAGTCTAGAGTCACTGAGCTTTCCCATTCTAAAAACAAAGTCAAATTCTCCAGAAATAAGATCGACCCTCTGGCTAGTAAAGTCCAATTCTATGTTGATATTAGGGTAAAGCTTTAGAAACTCATCAATAAGCGGTGCAACGATACTTTCACCTATATGGCCTCCGACACAATTAATATGAATACCGCCTGATAAAGAAGAGGTACTTTCAATTGCACGGTCAACGGCAATGTCGATACTGTCGAGTGCTTGTTTACAGCGAACAAAAAACGCTTCACCTTGAGGTGTTAATTTTTGGGTACGAGTTGTTCTCGTCAATAAGCTTATTCCAAGACCGGATTCTAACTGTGTTAACTGTTTTGATACATGAGAGCGAGAACACATTAAGTTTTCTGCAGCACGAGTAAAGCTTCCGGCTTCGGCTAACATGACAAAGGCTTTTATGTCGGAAAGATTGATATTCGTTTTCATCACACTCAAGGTTTTTCTGATGACATCTATTTGTCACTATACAGAAACAGTAATGTGAATACAGTCGTATATATCAACAGTTATTGAGTCTGTAATATTCGCTCCAACGTTCAAAGCAAGACTCGGAGAGATGATAATGAACAAAATGACTTTACTCGCAATCAGTGCAATTTCAGCGGCTGTATTTTCAGCGTTACCAGCATCAGCTGAATCAAATCAAACATTAACGGCTTATGCTTCAAAGCACGATAGCTTTCTGGGTGCAAAGTATCATGCAGGTAAAAACAAAGTTAGCTTCTTGAGTGAACAAACACGTATTGCTGGCAATGTATTTTTACCACCAAACTATGATGAGAATAAACAATATCCAGCTTTAGTTGTTATCACTCCAGCTAGCGGCGTAAAAGAGCAAACTGCGGGTATCTATGCTGAGAGAATGGCTCAAGAAGGCTATATTACTCTCGCTTTCGATCACAGAACCTATGGTGAGAGTGGTGGCTATCCACGAGGTATGGAAAATGCGCCAATGAAAGTAGAAGACATAAAAAATGCTATTACTTTTATTCGTTCTTTCCCTGGTGTTGATGCGCAAAGAATCGGAGAGTTAGGTTTGTGTTCTGGAGCAGGTTACAGCTTGCAAACAGCGATGCAAGACACTCGCATCGATTCAATTGCGACAGTGAGTGGATTTGTTGATTTTACCGATTATGGTATGGGCGAAAATACTCAATATATGGATACATTGACAGGCGATTCAGTCGAGCAATATCGTCAACAAATTAAGATGGCGAGTGATGCGCGTCAGAAGTACCAAGCTACAGGTGAAGTTATTCTAGTAGATGGTATTCCATCTGCCGAAAAAGCCAGAAATATGAATGAATTTTGGGTTCGTGCGGCAGACTACTATCGTAATCCGAATCGTGGTGGTGGCGCTAAAAATTATACACCAATGCGTGCAGCTTTATCGTTAGACACTCGATATGCATTTAACCCTTCTGAAAACATGAAGTTATTAAGCGATACGCCATTTTTAGCGATTACAGGGACAGAAGCATTATCGGCTTACTTCAGTAAAGTTGCTGTAAAACGTGGCAAAGAAGTTGGCGGAAGCGTTGAGTTATTCGAAATTGAAGGTGCACAGCACTTCGATTTATATGATCAAAAACGTTATGTAGAGCAAGCCGTTGTCAAGCTAAACAGTTTCTTTAGCAAGACACTCAAAAAGTAGTCCTAGCTGAATAGCTTTAAGCTCATTGTCAATGGGTGGGAGAGTATTAAACATTAAGCCTCATAAGCATATTGTTCAGTGAGGCTTAATGCTATCAATGGTAAAAGTAGATACAAATATCAGACTAAAACACTAAAGTATCTGTAATTATTGCGTTTTAAATTAAAGTTAAACTTTATCAGTTGTTTACGGTGTTCATGGCTAAAATTTTGAGATCTGGCTCTCTAAATTCACACTCTTAAATTGTTGTTAAATTACATTAAAGTGACTATTTTTAATTTTTTGATAAAAATAGTTGTAATAAAACTACATTTATATATAATGCACTCATCGATTCGGAAATAATGTTTGAATCGATTGTTATTCCAGGAAGGAAATGCACTCCAAGGACCCGAGTAACAAGTTGTTTGCCTCAACGGATATGAGAACCTCTAGTTCCACGGAACCGAGCCCAAACGCTTTACTAGAGCTATTTTTGATTTTATAACAACTTTGAACTTTTGTAGGAGTACACATTATGTATACAGGAAATGAAACCCTTTATTGGCAAACCACTTGGTTTAGTGCAGAAGCGATTAACGGCGGGTTGTATACACTATCAGTTTAATAAGCTGAACAGTTTTATAGGTCTGACTGAACCTTATATCAGTTACCATCATTCATCACCCTTTGGTACCCATTTATTTTGGGTTGTTTGAACAGATTCAAGTAGCATAGCCGGCGACTATTTTGTGCTGATTATGCCAAGAGTTTTCTACTACTTTAAGTAGAAAAAGCTTCCTCGAAGAGGCCGCTTGCAAGATGTCTTACCCGCTCATTGAGCGGGTTTTTTTTTGCCATTTTTTTATGAATGTCTTGAACTTTCAAACTCTTTGAATATTACGTCAGTGATCATTTAAGAATTCTAAGATTTTAGATGTGTCTTTTCCAATATCTGTTTGGGTATGCTCGTCTGTTGTTGGTTTTATTGCTTCAAGTGACGACTTTAGTGTTTTTAGTGATTCTGCCAAATGTGTTACGAGGGTTGTAAGCTTTCATGATGTATAAATTCATCACTGTCAGGCAATAAATTAACTCTAGTAATTTATGTTTTAACTATTTTATCTTAACTTTTTTTAAGCTTCTGTAACAATACTAAACGCTTACTCAGTGAGCTTTCAGCGTCGGCTCCTCTTCGTTCTAAAAGATGTAAATTAGCCACGCTAGTTTTGTCATCCACGTCTTGAATAATCTCTTAAAAATTACAGTTTCAAGTATCTTGAGTGAATGTATGCCACTTTTCTATGCTGTTGAATAAGCGATGTCAGCTGTTTTGATAATTTATCTGAAAAACAAAACTATGAGTTTGATCACATTATTCTATGACGATGTGATAGATACCAGTATAATTCGCCCGTTTTCATTGTGGTTAATATGAAAACATCCTCTGGATCTCAATAAAAATAACATAAAGTAGTTGATGATAAGTTTCTTCAGAGTTTTTATGTTCAGATATAGTGCAGTACGAGACGTAACGTAAGGCGCATAGTAATAGCTATGTAACCCAAGTAGCAACGCAGTAATGTACTAGAAATTGAAATGAAAAATGTTCAAAAACTTATGAGCAGCTACTTGCTTACCAAGGACACGCTTAAATGTTTGAAAAGCTTTTCAAGCTGAAACAGCATCACACCACAGTAAAACGTGAAGTGCTTGCTGGGGTCACGACTTTCTTAACTATGGCATACATCATTTTCTTGAACCCAAATATCTTAGCAGATGCGGGCATGGATCATGGTGCGGTATTCGTTGCTACCTGTGTGGCAGCTGCGATTGGCTGTATGATCATGGGGTTCTACGCTAATTACCCGATTGCGTTAGCGCCAGGTATGGGCTTAAACGCATTTTTCACTTATACCGTTGTAGGTGAAATGGGGTATACATGGCAAACAGCATTAGCTGCAGTATTTCTCTCAGGGATCTGTTTCTTATTTTTATCACTGTTTAAAGTGCGCGAATGGATCATCAACTCGATTCCAATGGGATTGCGATTTGGTATTACTGCAGGTATCGGAATTTTCTTAGCCCTAATCGGCTTGAAAAGTGCAGGAATTGTTGTTGCTAGCCCTGCGACATTAGTTACTTTAGGTGATATCACTGCGTTTCCTGCTGTTATGGCTGGACTGGGCTTTATTTTGATTATAGCTATGGTGCAACGTGGTATGCATTCGGCAGTATTTCTGAGCATCTTAATTATTACTTTAATCGGTCTCGCATTTGGTGAAGTGAAGTACCAAGGCATTGTTTCTATGCCACCAAGTGTAATGCCAACATTTATGCAAATGGATTTATCTCATGTGTTTGAAGTGAGTATGATTTCCGTGGTCTTTGCATTTCTGTTTGTGGACTTGTTTGATACTTCAGGCACTTTAGTGGCTGTTTCACAACGTGCAGGACTGCTTGATGATCAAGGTAAGTTGCCACGTTTGAATCGTGCGTTAGTCGCTGACAGCGTTGCGACCATTGCAGGCTCTGCACTCGGTACATCAACGACTACAAGTTACATTGAAAGCACTGCAGGTGTGAGTGCTGGTGGACGAACAGGGTTAACCGCCGTAGTTGCGGGTGTCATGTTCTTATTGGCACTGTTCTTTGCACCTCTTGCGGGTATGGTGCCAGCGTTTGCTACAGCAGGGGCACTGTTTTATGTTGCAATGCTAATGATGGCTGGCTTAACGCACGTAGAATGGGAAGATCTGACCGAAGCGGCCCCCGTTGTCGTAGTATGTATTCTTATGCCGCTGAGCTTTTCAATTGCAACAGGCATTGCAATGGGTTTTGTGTCATACGTATTGATTAAGCTGGTTTGCGGTCGTGCGAAGGAGTTGAATTTAGGTGTTGCAGTCATTGCAGCCTTATTTATGCTCAAGTTTGTATTTGTATAAGAACCTTTCTATTGCGGTCGTTGGCGATAATGTCAGCGATCGTAACATTTCTTAAAATTATTTTATTCTCTCCCTTGTTTTCAATAAAGCCATCCCAATATATGTGGTTATACAGATTTTAATGAATTCATCTGTTATCCCATTAAACAAACTTTCATGATGGGAAAGCTTGAAAAGGGCGAATTGAATCCCCACATCGAGTTTATAAACAGATTATTGCGTATTATTTTTTTGGAGGACCTCATGGGTAAAATTATTGGTATCGATTTGGGCACAACCAACTCTTGTGTTGCGGTATTAGACGGTGACAAAACTCGAGTGATTGAGAATGCTGAGGGCGATCGTACCACTCCATCAATCATCGCATATACAGACGACGAAACATTAGTAGGTCAACCTGCAAAGCGTCAAGCGGTAACAAACCCAACAAATACGATTTTTGCGATTAAACGTTTAATCGGTCGTCGTTTTAAAGATGACGAAGTTCAACGTGACGTAGACATTATGCCTTTCAAAATTGTAGGCGCTGATAACGGCGATGCATGGGTTGAAGCAAAAGGCGAAAAGATGGCGCCACCACAAGTTTCTGCAGAAATTCTTAAGAAAATGAAGAAAACAGCAGAAGATTTTTTAGGTGAAGAAGTTACTGCAGCCGTTATTACTGTACCAGCGTACTTTAACGACTCACAACGTCAAGCAACAAAAGATGCTGGTCGTATCGCAGGTCTTGAAGTTAAGCGTATCATTAACGAGCCAACAGCAGCGGCACTAGCTTACGGCATCGATAAGAAAGAAGGCGATAACATTGTTGCTGTATACGACTTAGGTGGTGGTACATTCGATATCTCTATTATCGAAATCGACAATCACGATGGTGACCAAACGTTTGAAGTATTAGCAACGAATGGTGATACTCACTTAGGTGGTGAAGACTTTGATACTCGCTTAATCAACTACCTAGCTGATGAGTTTAAGAAAGAGCAAGGTTTAGATTTACGTCAAGACCCTTTAGCAATGCAGCGTCTTAAAGAAGCAGCAGAAAAAGCGAAGATTGAGCTATCAAGCACGACTCAAACTGAAGTGAACCTACCTTACATCACCGCTGATGCAACAGGTCCTAAGCACTTAGTAGTTAAAGTAACTCGTGCGAAACTAGAATCTTTAGTTGAAGATTTAATTAAGCGTTCTCTTGAGCCATTAAAAGTAGCACTTGCTGACGCAGACCTATCGGTTTCTGACATCAATGAAGTGATTCTTGTTGGTGGTCAAACGCGTATGCCTAAAGTTCAAGAAGAAGTTGCAAACTTCTTCGGTAAAGAGCCACGTAAAGACGTTAACCCTGATGAAGCTGTTGCTTCTGGTGCGGCTATCCAAGGTGGTGTTCTTGCTGGTGACGTTAAAGACGTACTTTTACTAGACGTTACGCCTCTGTCTTTAGGTATTGAGACTATGGGTAGTGTAATGACTAAGCTTATTGAGAAAAACACAACGATTCCAACTAAGGCATCGCAAACCTTCTCAACAGCTGAAGACAACCAAAGTGCTGTAACGATTCATGTACTTCAAGGTGAGCGTAAGCAAGCAAGCGGTAACAAGTCTCTAGGCCAATTTAACCTAGAAGGTATTGAAGCTGCACCACGTGGTATGCCACAAGTTGAAGTTGCATTTGACATCGATGCTGATGGTATCTTGCATGTATCTGCAACTGATAAGAAAACAGGTAAAGCACAAAATATCACAATCAAAGCATCTTCAGGTCTAAGTGACGACGAAGTTGAGCAAATGGTTCGTGATGCTGAAGCGCACGCTGATGAAGATGCGAAGTTTGAAGAACTTGTTCAAGCTCGCAACCAAGCTGATGGCATGGTTCACGCGACTAAGAAGCAAATCGAAGAAGCAGGTGAAGCACTTCCTGTAGACGAGAAAGAAAAAATCGAAGCAGCAATGGCTGACGTTGATGCAGCGACTAAAGGCAACGACAAAGAAGCTATCGATACAGCTACTCAAAAGCTAATGGAAGCTTCAGCTAAGTTGATGGAAATTGCGCAAGCTAAAGCACAAGCTGGCCAAGCACAAGGTGCTGATGCAGGCGGTGAAGAGCAAGCGAAAGATGCAGCGGCTGAAGATGTCGTAGATGCTGAATTCGAAGAAGTTAAAGACGAAGACAAAAAGTAATTTGTTGAACGCTTCAACTCTATAACACTTTTAAAATGGGCGTTCTGGGAAACCAGTAACGCCCTTTTGTCTAATTGAAGATTAATCTAAATAAGCAAAGATTATGTCAAAAAGAGATTACTACGAAGTATTGAGCGTTGGCCGTGACGCCAGTGAGCGAGAAATTAAAAAGGCTTATAAACGCCTGGCAATGAAGTATCACCCAGATCGTAATCCAGGTGATAAAGAAGCAGAAAAGAACTTCAAAGAATGCAAAGAAGCTTATGAAATTCTGACCGACAGCAGCAAGAAAGCGGCTTATGATCAGTTTGGTCATGCAGGTGTTGACCCGAACCAAGGTGCTGGAGGCTTTGGTGGCGGTGGTAATGCTGATTTTGGTGACATCTTCGGTGACGTATTTGGTGACATCTTTGGTGGCCGTCGTGGTGGCGGTGGTCAGCGTCAAGCTGCTCGTGGCTCAGACTTGCGTTACAACCTTGAGCTATCGCTAGAAGAGGCGGTAAAAGGGTTAACTAAAGAGATCCGTGTTCCAACATTAGTTGGCTGTGATACCTGTGATGGAAGCGGTGCAAAAAAAGGTACATCTGCTTCAACTTGTGGAACTTGTAACGGTGCTGGTCAAGTACAAATGCGCCAAGGTTTCTTTGCTGTGCAGCAACCATGTCCAACGTGTCATGGGCGCGGTAAGGTAGTCAAAGATCCTTGTAACAAGTGTCATGGTGAAGGCCGAGTTGAAAAGACTAAAACGCTTTCAGTTAAGATCCCTGCTGGTGTAGATACGGGCGACCGTATTCGTCTTTCTGGTGAAGGTGAAGCGGGTGAGTATGGTGCACCTCCAGGCGATTTATACGTTCAAGTTAGTGTACGTGAGCATGGTATTTTTGTTCGCGATGGCAATAACTTGTATTGTGAAGTACCAATTTCATTCAGCACAGCTGCGTTAGGTGGCGAAATTGAAGTTCCAACCTTAGACGGTAAAGTGAATCTTAAAATACCTGCAGAAACGCAAACAGGACGTATGTTCCGTTTACGTGGTAAAGGCGTGAAGTCTGTTCGCAGCCATGCAATTGGTGATTTACTGTGTAAAGTCGTAATGGAAACACCTGTTAATTTGAGCGAGCGCCAGAAAGAATTACTGCGAGAGTTTGAAGAAACCTTAGGTGGTGATTCTAAAACCATGAAGAAACATAGCCCGAAAGCGGAAGGTTTCTTTGATGGTGTGAAGAAGTTTTTTCAGGATTTAAATAGTTAGATACAGTCATTGTTAGCGACTTATTTTTTATAAAAAGGCCACCTTAACAGGTGGTCTTTTTTTATGCTCAGGCTGATAGCGACTCTAATATTCGCATGTGCTTTAAGAGTTGTTAGGAGCTACGCAAGACAAATTAATTAAGGTTAATTTGTTATTAATCAGTGCATTTTTTAATATCAATCAATGTATTTATTTAACCGTTTTTTTGCTATGGCAGATGTTAGAGTTACTGTTGGACTAACTGATTTTAGAAGGGGAGAGGATTCTCTAGTTAACCCTGAACAGAAAGCGTCCTTTCAGCAAGGTGAGAAAGAGTGGGAAGCGACAAAAGTTCAATCCGACCCTACACAAAATTTTCAAAAAGGCCTTCAAACTGCACCAGCCCATAAAGATTTTAAAGAAACAACGATAAAAAAAACTAAATACCTAACTTTTACAAATGACGAATCTCGACTTCAATTTATCAAAGAAGATATTAGTGAAGGAAAACTTGAAACTGTCAAGACAAGCCTTGAGCAGATTCGTAATATTGATAAAGAAAAAATGGATAATGAAACTAAAAAAGAACTTAAAAAAATGTCAGTTTCGGATATCGCTTATTCATTAGAAATAAATAAACGACTCAATATTATCCCTGTTTCAGAAGTGATTAGAAGAGGACTTAGGCTGAGTAAACAAGTAGAGCATTTGTTAGTTCTTGATACTAAGGAATGTCAAATCGTAATTGCTGAGTTAGATTTACCTGAATCTCATGTCGATAGCTTGTTGAAGGATGATTTTCCTAGCGCTGTTGTAGATAAGATTAAAGAAAAATTTATGAAAAAAACTAAGCAGAGCACAGGAGAAAACGTACAAGATGGCAGTGATATGGGTTCTTTAGCTGCTTCGGTTGATGATCAAAAGGATTACCATCGGTTGCAATTAAAGTCACGCTCTAGAGAGCAAGAGAATCAAAATGTTATTCAGGCTACCGAATTAAATGAATTCAATCCTAATCAAGAAGAACGAGTATTATTAAAAAGAACGAAGTTGATTGAACCTATAAAGTTGCGTGGTGAGAAAAGTGAATACTATAAAACAAGTATCACTGAACTCTACCAAAAGTTTCCACCGCAATGGCTTTTTGAAGTTGAGTCTTGCAATGATAGCAATGGTGGACGAAGCTCTCATTACAATGCGGGTAAAGCCGATTACTGTCTGGTTGCTATTGCACCTTCAGGAAAAAAGTATGCTCTCGCATATATAGAATTATTAAGCCAAGATGTCTCTTTATTAAATCAAACTATCAACGCTCAGTTTGATAGTGTTAATTCTGTTTTAGCTCATCAGGAGTTTGAAAGTAGAGAAGAAGTTCCTTTAAACGAAGATGAGCGAGAAAAGATGTCTTGGAGTAGTCGAGCTGTAGCTTTACCGAAAGAGCATCATTTCAATGAACATAAATCAAGTACTCCATTTTTTGTTGATGGTGCAGAATTTGGATTGAATGTACTTTCTCGAGCCTCTAGTGCTCAATCTATCTTGTTTACTGTCGGATCTGAGCAAGGTAGCAATGTCATTGCGTTAGGAAATTTTGACTCAAGAGGAATGCTGAGATTCCCCAGTGAACAATCCCTCATGGTCGGGTTTAAACCTGAAATAACTTTATTTCGAGCTCCTCGATTTTATAGAGATTCCAATACTAATGTACCCAATATATATAGAGAAAGTAGCGGAACCACTCTTGTTCCATTTGCGAATCCTAAGGCCGTTCAAATTTATTCTGCGAGAACTTCTAAATATAGCTCAGAACAGTGTAAGGAAGTTAATCGTCAATGTTCTGAGTATGTTCGGCGGTTGTTATGGAAAAACTATGATGGGATTGAATACGATAGAGATTTTCATGAATCAGTTGCCATAGCTATTCATCGCCTGATTATTTTTGAAAAGCCATCTCTAAAGTTGTTGCTTTTAAAATGGCTCCAGCACAACAGTGAGGAAATATCTAGATATGTTGATGTTAAAAAAGAGCTAAGTGAACAAGGTTTAATGGAAGCCGAGCTCACGATAAATAATGGAGATATGAAATGTGTACTAGTATTACCTGTTTTCGAAGATGAAATAGGGGAAGCAGAAGCATCCTTTGAAATATTGAAAGACATGTCTGAAGTAATCCTCAGGATGTGTGAGCAAGCATTACCTGATGAAATTGACCCAGAAATAGCATCTAAGGAAGAAATTAGGGCTTATAATCTTGAAATATCCAAGTTATCTTCACTTTATAGCGAGATAATGACCGCATTCGCCGTACACTTATCTCACAATAATGGTTTTACTGATTTTCTTGATGAAAACAGCCCTTTTTTTGATGCTCTCGCATCATTACGAAGTAAACTTGGCAGAAATTATGAGTGCCCCTTTAAATTTAAGAAAATTGAAAATGCTCTTTTCTTAGAGATAATGACAGATAAAGGGAAACAATCGCTAGCTATGACGAGAGTAAAGGAGGTTGCTGAGTACTTTTGTTATTACTTGGAGCAGTTAAAGGAGATCAAAGTAGAAGGCTGTAACAGTAGATGCTATCGAGATTACGTCAGACATAAAGATAAATCTTTCCCTCAAGTTAGAAAGCTTGTTGAAGTTGAAATGCTAATGGGGCCGGATATTAGTTCAAAAATGCATAAAAAACTAGGTATTGAAGCTAGTAAGGAGCATCCTACTAATAAAGCCTTAAATTTTAATACTGATGTTGAAGTACCAAAAAGGAAGTTTGGTAAACCTGTTTATACTCCATTGGTACCCTCTCAAAGGAAACAAATTCAAGAGTGCTTTGATTCGTTTCTGGATTTACTAGAAGATAGAAAAGGTTTTTGTTGCTCTAAACTACTAGTTAGAAGAGTTGGTGGGCATTGGGTTGAAAGAGTTCGTGTAGCAAATAAAGAAGGGCTCAAAGGGTTGATGATTAATTTTACTAACCTCACCTTTACCCTATTTGGAAATTCAACAGTATTACAGAAGAATAAAGCTGCTGTAGAATTATTGTATTATTCAAGTTTAGTAAATGCGTTTTGCGATTTACACCAACTCTCTAAGGCCGTAAAGCTAGCTGTTAAAGCAGAAGCTTTAAAAGGAGTGTTTACAGAAGAAGAATTAACACATGCTCTAGAAGAAACAAGTGATAACGAAGAAGCAATAAAAGCAGTAGAAACGATAATTGCTAGAGAAACTGAAGCTATAAGAGCGCAGAAACAATTAAAAGGGGATTTATTTAGTGTCAAAGGGCAAGTTAAGTTCAGAGCCGATGCTCGTCGAAATCAAATTCCATATAAAGGTAGTTTAAAATCAAAACTTGATTTAGACATCAAGTCAGTTGCATATATGGTGACTGTTGGAGATAAAACCCTGGCTGTTAAAGTTGAGCTCCCTCTTTCCATAAAAACTACAACTGATAAACAGTCATGGCTTAATCAGCAGTTTACAAAGGGATTATGTGAAACCTCCCCGTTATTTAGCTTGCAAAGGCAAGGAATCCTCTTCGAAGACCAAGATTATCCAAAGGGAATGATTGGTTTTGGATAAGTATTAAAGGTAGCATGTAAATAACTCATAATTTGAACAATTTATCTCATAACATCAATCATTAAGTGCTTGCCTATCGATTAAGAGCTCTTCTAAAGCGATAAGAAGAGACTCTATATAAATTTAATCTGTTTATTTATTACTTTGATATTAACGAATCTTAATTTGCTTAACTGATTCGAAATTGTACCCTTGTAGCATATTTATTTGTTCTCATTGAGGATCAAATGGAAGCTAGCCCACTCAGAGAAACACATCCTCCAATCGATAGCTCTATACCTGACTCAAGGAATTCAGGTTCTAGAAAATTAAAATCCAGTAATGGACAGACATATACAGTTGAGCGCAGCGAAGACTGTGGCTTAGATCATCAAAGCAAAAAGTTTTGTAAGAGTATTCATCCTAGTTCATATGGAAGTGTTAGAGAGTGTTCTCTTACTTGTTCAAGTTGTCTCGAAACTGGAACTGAGAAGACGTTTGAGGCTGCAATTAAACTCTCAAGTCAAAGACATTCAGATCAAAACGCTTATATTGAAGCTTTGATAGGCATCATGGGCTCTTTGAAAGATCCTTCAAAACTGGAAATTGTTGAGGGTAGTTTAATAAAAGGTGATCCAAATAAAGGCCACTCATTAGTTCTCAACCTTCCCAGCGGAGAGTCTGTTGTTTTGGCTGAGCTTCCTATAAAAGCCTCATCAGACATCATAGAACAGCTTACTACTTTGATTCCCAAACATGGCGTTATTGCCAGATATGAAGTATCTCCATGCGATTCAATTGTAAGAGATTCATCGACAAGTAAATCTGAAAAATCTACCTCATTTTCACCTATAGGATTTTTATCCAGTTTATTTAAACCTAAAGAAAGACCAGTAGCTCATGTTTTACCTTTTAATGTAACGGCTAAGCCCGAAAAAGGTGTAGTGGTTCCACCACCATCCAGTTCAGTACCTACTTACAAAGGCGAATTTGAAGATTTTGAAGTTCTCGGGGAAGAAATAAAAGAAAACATTGCGCCTGATGAAGAACCTATGGATATAGGAGAGCCAGAAGAGAGAGATACAGAGCCTCTAGGAGATCTACCTGTTGGTGAAGTGGAACAAATTGAGCCTATGGAAGTAGATCAAGGCGACTACGTATACAGCCCTGAAGCTCCTGAGTCGTATTTTATATATCCACCAAGCGTTCAACCAGTGAACTGTGTACTCACAAATGAACAGAGAGAGGAAATTAATGCGATTCGGTTAGGAAAAGCAATTGCTTTATGTGATCAGTTAGACTCTTGGATTTTATTAAATCATCAAATTAAAGATTCACTAACGGTTCTATTTGAGGATACCGATCCAGTTCGAAAACTCGTTATTGCAAGACGGTTAGAAAATATATCTGAACATTCAGATATTAATGTTGAAATTAGTGGTAGTACAGAAATTGGCAATGAAGAACGATATCTTGATATCAATATAACAATTAAGGGCACTCTTTTTACTGTTCGAGTTCCTCATACTTTTGATGATCTTATGGATTCATACAGTGTCCATGATGAGATTGAAAATTGGGCAAAATTCGCAAAAGAAAAATTGTCTGAAAAGTATTTGGCAAGGAGGCAGCTCTATATCAAAAATAGATCGGATTATGAAACTGGTGATGAGGATGATATAGAGTTCACAGATCGAGATGAAGTGAGGGTCTTAGCTAAAGTTGAAAAAATGGTAAATGTACTTACTACTTTATTTACTAAAACTGAAGATATAGAAAAACTAATTGGAGTTATTGAGCTTCATTACTTGGCAAGAAATGAAGGTATAAAAGTATCAACCCATTCACTTGTAGATAGCTCTGGGCAAAATAGAGTGTACTATCGAATCTCATCGGAAATCGGTAACAAAGAAATAGCCTTGAAACGCACTCATTTCAATGGCGTTCCCCTTAACTGGAAACCTATAACGGACTCTCTAAAAGATGTTGTTGTTCCTTCAATAGCACCTCTTCAGCAACAGTGGGTGGCTGCATTTGATAAAGAATGTAGGAAGGTATTTCGTGACTTTAAAGAAGACTTTATTGTTCAGAATTTTGCGAATTTAGCTGAAGCAGGTATTCGAGAACGAGCGATTTGGGGAGCTCAGCAGACTAGAGAAAGAATTTATGGCAACACGATTAAGTGCATACAAATATTATTTGGAAATGCAACTGTCATTGAGAAGCACCTTGCCGCAATGGAGCTAGAGTCCTTAGGTGACACTATTGCAGCGATGATTGAAGTATATGAAATTCGAGTTAGAGCATACCAGAGGGTTTATACAGCGTTAAAGCAAGAAGGGGTAAGCTATAATGGTGCTCAATTAAAGATGTATCCTCCTCTTGATCTTAATAAAGTGAAAGAAATCGTTCAAAGAGAATCAAAAGCGTCATTTATGGAGTATGTGCAACATAGAAAAGGTGAAAAGGAAAGTATCAGTATAGTAGGTACGACCCTTAGAGAGCAAAATGGCTCTTTGAAAAAAATGACTTATTTTATTAGGTTACGAGACGTTAAATTTCCCGCTGAAATAAGACTGTCTGGTGCGAATACTAAACGTGAACTTGTTTTATGTGAAGGTGTTGCTAAAAGATCTAGGCAATTCAGAGAAGAAAGGGTGAAAAAACTATTTCCATTTGGTTTACCACAAATTCCTTAACATACAATTAGTTTAGAGAAGAAATGCTTAAAACATTTCTTCTCATATTGAGGTTATTTACCGAGTCCCGTAAACCACAATCGTCTTGCCGTGTGCCTGAATTAAGTTCTGCTCTTCAAGCATTTTTAAAATACGACCAACGGTTTCACGTGAACAACCAACAATTTGACCGATCTCTTGACGAGTGATCTTAATTTGCATGCCATCCGGGTGAGTCATAGCATCAGGTTGCTTAGCAAGATGTAATAGAGTCTGTGCAATTCTTCCAGCAACATCTAGGAAAGCTAAATCCCCGACTTTTTGACTCGTTGTTTGCAAACGGTAGGCCATTTGCTGTGACAGTTTCATCAGTATTTCAGGGTTAACTTGAATCAGTTGTTTGAACTTCTTGTAAGAGATTTCTGCAATCTCACAAGCTTGTTTTGCACGAACCCAAGCAGTTCTTTCTGCTTCTTCTTCAAATAATCCTAACTCACCGATAAAATCACCTTGATTAAGATAAGACAGGATCATTTCCTTGCCTTCTTCATCTTTAATCAACACAGCGACACTACCTTTAACAATGTAATACAAAGTATCAGAAGTCTCTCCTGCGTGGATCAATGTGCTTTTTGCTGGATACTTGTGAATATGACAGTGCGATAAGAACCATTCTAGGGTTGGATCTGGTTTTGGTTTACCAATTAGAGCCATGCGTAAATCCTCTATCGGTTGAAAGTTTAAAGTTTGAAATTAAGTTACACACAATCTACGTCATTCTTTTATAAGAAACTTTGATTTAGATCGTTTTTAATGGGTCTATTTTACTTGTGAATGCTAAATAAATTAATAGGTTTAATGAGATTTATTGATGTATTTAATGTGTTGTTAGCTATGCGTAAATAAAAACACTATGATTTACATTAGAAACAGTGCATATAATCTCAACAGTTTTTGATCTAATAGTTACAGTTTTAGTTACTGTCAGAACGGCATATTAACCACTTATTCTGCAATATTGCAATGAAACTCGACATCTTAGTCAGGATCTGGCTAACTAAAGGCTAAGGTTTAATTGTTTAAAAGACACATGAAGTTATCAGTATTAAAAATATTACTTTGCTCGTACATTATTTTTTCAGAAAGTGCATTCGCGTATTTTCCTACGCCTCAGCCGCAGGAAGAAATATTGGCGAGTAGAATCGCTACGATTCAATTGGGTGCTGAACAAGGAAACCAAGAGGCACAGTATTTATACGGCCTTTTATTACTCTCAGGTCGAATCGTTGAAAAAGATCCCGTAAATGGTTTTCTATGGCTGACAAGAGCTGCTACGAAAGGTCATAAAAAGGCACAAAAAGCGGTAGCCGATTTAGCGTTTGAAGGACAAATTGTCCCGAGGGATCTATCGTTAGCTGAAAAATGGTACCTTAAACTGGATAATTCATGGGCACATTTTCGGTTAGGTTTCATCTATGCCGCAGGTGGTGATGGAATCAAATCAAACTGTGGTAAAGCCGTTAATGAGTTTCTGAAAGCAGGAGATGTTGCATCAAAAAATAATGCAGTATGGATTTTATCGACCTGTCCTGAAGCCAAATATCGTAATGCTAAGAAAGCCATTATGATAGCCGATCAACTGAAAAATAAATCGCCAAATGACTTTGCTATTTTTGATAATTTAGCGGCAGCTTATGCTGAATACGGCAAGTTTGATAAAGCGATTCATTACCAGCAAAAAGCCATCACCTTATCTCGTCAACAAAGCAATAAAGATACATCTTCAATGATTGAGCGCTTGAAACTGTATGAAAAAGGTAAGCCATTTCGGGAAGTTATTTCTCTGCCATAAGGTCTATACTGAGTAAGGGAAGTAAATTAACAGGTGTCAGATATGAGATTTGCAATAGCAGCATTGTTGTTGAGTGTTTCAAGTTTAGCCGTTGCCGCCCCTCATGATGGTGAAGTGAAACGTAGCGGTAGTAAAATGCAGATGTGGGAGCAATCCAGTAATAGTTGGGTTGGAGTTGAGACCTTCTGGAAGAATTTCGCTGACAGAAGTGGTGGGTTGACTTGGGGTGAAACAAAGGTATGGCCTGAGTACGACAAGCTTAAAGAGCGTGATTTAATGTTGATTGAGGTAAAACAAGGCAAGTGCTTGATGGAGTTTTTCCATGGTCGCTGGCGTAGAGCACAAGATGTTCAGCGTTGGGATGATAGAGTGAATGAGTTTGGTGGTTGCCCATACGTTTTTGATTAATAAAACTATCATAAACATAAAGCCTCTCAAGTAGAGGCTTTATATCTTCTTATCCGCCGTAATTGCTTTCAAGCGCTTATCAATCAGTTTACCGATCAATGGGGTTAAAATAATTTCCATTGCGAGTGACATTTTTCCACCCGGAACAACTAAGGTATCTATTCGAGACATGAATGATCCCTGCAACATCTGTAAATAATACGGGTAGTCAACATCTGCCATGCCGCGAAAACGAATAACAACAAAGCTTTCATCGAGAGTCGGGATGCCTTTAGCACTAAAAGGGTTGGATGTGTCGACGGTGGGTACACGTTGAAAGTTAATATTCGTTCGAGAAAACTGCGGAGTAATGTGGTTTACGTAGTCATCCATGCTGCGGACAATAGATCCCATCACCTTTTCACGGCTATGGCCTCTGTCTGAGGTGTCACGAACGATTTTTTGTATCCACTCTAGGTTAACAATGGGTACCATTCCAATGAGTAAATCAACATGTTTAGCCACATCATGCTCTTCAGTAACGACACCACCGTGTAATCCCTCGTAGTAAAGCATATCAGTATCGTCCGGCAGTGGACGCCACTGGGTAAATGTTCCCGGCATTTGATTAAAGGGTACGGCCTCGTCGAAGGTGTGTAGGTACTCTCGAGTTTCCCCTAAGCCTGTTGAAGCGTAATCAGAAAAACATTTTTCAAGTCGTTCAAAATCATTCGCTTCTTGGCCAAAGTAGCTGATATTCCTACCTTCTTCTTGAGCCTTGCGAATCATGACTTCCATCTCTGCACGGGTGTAACGATGAAAACTATCCCCCTCAACAGAAACCGCATTAATGCCAAGCTGACGAAAAATATGGCTAAATGCTTCTGTGCTCGTAGTTGTTCCTGCACCAGAAGAACCTGTAACGGCAATAATCGGATGTTTCTCTGACATTTTATTTACCTTATTATTTGGTCAACGTGGCGGACACCTATGGATTCATCATTTTCACTATATTCAACGATAAGCGTGCCTTTTTTTAGCATTTCATGACATTGCAGCAGCGCTTTTTCAAGATGAACATCATCCATTGTAGTAAAACTTCCATCTTCAACCTGAGAAAAAAGGTAATCTTTTACCAAATTATCGAGGGTTTCTTTCGGTAGATTTGTCAGTGACTCATAGGGAATAATCATTTAACGTCCTATTCGTTTTCAGTAAAGAAATCGATAATTCGTGGCTCAAGATAGTATGTCGGTTTCCAAGGTAATCCACCATTTATAAAACCTACATGACCGCCTTGTTGATGCAATTCATAAGTTACGGTTGATGATAACTGATTTGCATCAGGGATTACGGCCTCAGTCATAAAGGGATCGTCTTTAGCGTGAATAACTAAAGTGGGTGTACTGATCGATTTTAAGTAAGGTAATCCGCTTGCTTGTTGATAGTAATCGTGAACATCTTTAAAACCATGCAGAGGCGCAGTGACTTTATCATCAAATACATAAAAAGTATTGAGTTTCTCAACTTGCGTCATTGCAATAGGCATTCGCTCGTTCAGGCTAGGATGCTCAATTTTCTCACGTAACTTAGCTTGTAATTGTTTAATTAAGTAGCTTTGGTAAACTTTGGAAAATCCGTTTTCTAAGCGCTTTGCACAAGCACTTAATTGAAGAGGCGCTGAAACGACAACGGCTCGCTCAATCAAACTTTGATCTTGAGCTTCTCCCAAATACTTAGTAAGAACATTACCGCCGAGGCTATAACCAACAGCCCAGATTGGTGAACGTGGAAAATGACGTTTTAATAAATCCAAGGTGACTCTAAGATCCTGGGTATCGCCACTATGGTAACTTCTCGCAAGTCTATTGGGTTCTCCAGAACAGCTGCGGTGATGATGAACACAAACATTTAGGTCTAGCTTGCTGCACTCTGCCAACATTCTACGAGCATAATGAGACTCTGAGCTGCCCTCTAGCCCATGTAAAATTAGCACAATGGGTGCTTCAGATTGAGGTTTTTGTGTCCAATCTAAATCGATGAAATCACCATCATCAAGTTCTATTCGTTGCCGCTGTAGATTAACTAAAGGTATTTTAGTCATAACAGGAAGAATGGTTTGAATATGAGTGTTTTTCAGCCACCATGGTGGGCAGAACTTATTGTTTTTCATTAAGTTATTGTCAAGAGTGCAATAAATTGCTATCAAATGTTAGAAAAGAATAATAACACAAGGAGTTCTGGCGATGGAGCGGCGTACATTTTTACTCGGAGGTTTTGTTGCCACGGCAGCGTTAGCCGTTGGAGCGGATTGGTATATCAATGCTTTTGATTCAACGCCTGAAGGCACAAAGCAGAAGCATGCTTTGCTTTTTACAGCTCTGCTGCCAGCTTTACTTGATGGTGCGTTGCCCATAGACGAGGTAGAACGTCAGCAGCAGATTGAACGAACGATTGAAAATATTCATACTACGATGAATCTATTGCCAGAACATGCTCAGCAAAAACTTGTGCAGCTATTAGAATTGCTTGAAACTAAGTTTGGTACCCTTCTTTTAACCAGTAGCTTTACTTCCTTCCTCGAATTGAACCCTAACGGGTTACAGCAATTACTGACCTATTGGCGAGAGCATTATCTTTCAATGATGAATGAAGCTTACCTTGGCTTACGTGAACTTGTAATGAGTAGTTATTACGCCTCACCAGAACATTGGAGTTTATTGAGTTATCAAAAACCTGTTTTAGCAGGAGTAAACTCATGATGGTTGATCCGATTAAAACGGGACTTGAAAACGGCTGGAAGCACATTGATGCAAGTCAACTAATCAGTGACCAATACCTTGAAACGGATATTGTTATTGTGGGAACAGGGGCTGGTGGAGGCATTGCGGCTGAGCAATTTGCCAAGGCGGGGCATAAGGTCATTATGCTCGAGGCGGGCAGCTTAAGATCATCCTCTGAATTTGATATGGAAGAGCGCACAGCTTACCCAAATCTCTATCAGCAAGCCGCAGCAATGAAGACTAATGATTCGGCCATTGGCATCTTTCAGGGGCGAACTGTTGGTGGTTCAACGACTATTAACTGGACCACATCGATAAGAACACCTGAGCTCACACTCAAGTACTGGAGTGAAAACTTTGGGATTAAAGGTATTAGCCCATCAAAGCTAAAACCTTGGTTCGAAAAAGCAGAGCAAAGACTTAACATAAAACAATGGCCTGTGCCGCCAAACCCGAATAATCAATCTCTGTTAGATGGCTGTAATCAGCTACAGTGGCAACACACTATCATTAAGCGAAATGTGAAAGGTTGTTGGAACTTGGGTTATTGTGGGATGGGGTGTCCAACCAATGCTAAGCAGTCCATGTTAGTGACTACTGTTCCTAGTGCGTTAAATCATGGTGCGACATTAATTTCTAATGCGAAAGTCATCAACCTTCAACATCGAAAAAGACAAATATTAGGTTTAGATGCCGTAGCGCTCAATAAAGTGAAACAGCCAACAGGCCACAAAATTCATATCATTGCCAAGCGTTATATCTTAGCTGCGGGAGCAATTCATACTCCCGTCTTATTGATGCGATCTAATACACCCGATCCCTATCATTTACTCGGAAAAAGAACATTCCTTCACCCTGTTTTGTTATCGGGAGCATTATTTGATAAACCTATTAATGGACATAGCGGGGCGCCACAATCTGTTTATAGCGATGAGTTTTTATGGCGTGATGGTGTAGAAGGTGAGCTGGGTTATAAGCTTGAAGTTCCGCCGATTCATCCACTATTGGTTGCAAGTAAGACATTAGGGTTTGGAAGAAGTCATGCTGAATTGATGAGGGACTTTAATCAATTGCAAGTAACCATCGCATTGATCCGTGATGGGTTTAATTCAGAAAGCCAAGGTGGAGAAGTGAAACTCACCCGAAATAGCTTCGAAATTGATTATCCGCTGACCGATATGTTCTGGCGAGCCGCTAGGGCGTCGTTTATATCTATGGCGGAATTACAGTTTGCTGCTGGTGCTCATAAAGTATTACCAATCAATGATGGTATGAACTATTTAAATTCTTGGTCACAAGCAAAATCGTCCATCGAAACCATGTCTTTAGCTAAGTTAAAAACTGTCATAGCTTCTGCGCACGTGATGGGTGGTTGTCCGATGGGAGAAGAATTAGAAACATCCATGGTCAATTCTTACGGGCAGCATCATTATTTGGATAATTTATCGGTGATGGATGGTTCTGTTTTCCCAACGAGTGTAGGTGCTAATCCGCAACTTTCGATTTATGGGATGACATTGAGGAGTTGCAGTAATTTGATTAATTAGTCAATGAGTAACTTTAATCCATAAACTGACTTGTTAAGTAAGGTAAAAGCCTCACAATATTGTGAGGCTTTGCTTTTCAACTTTCCAGGGAGTGTTAAGTTGAATTAAAGGGTATAATTAACACCTAAGAAGAATGCACGACCAGTAGTATCATAATATCCTGCACCATCATAAGTAGAAGGTGTACGAGGAGGTACTTTGTCAAATGCATTTACTACGCCAAATCTAACTGTTAAATCGTCAGTAAAGTTATAACGTCCAGTGAAATCCCAAGTTGTATGTGATGGGATATCATTGTAATTGTTATCAGTTGGAATCCAGTCGTTATCTCTAACTGCTGCATGGCGATATTGAGTTCTTGATTCTAAATGGAGTTTATCAAACGTCCATCCAAGGCTGAAAATACCTTTCCAGCGCGGATCGGTATATTCTCCAACATCTTTCTGAAGATCTGCTGCGAATCCTGTTGGGTTAAATTCCCATTGCTCCAAGTAAGTCGCAATCAAATGGAAGCGGAAATCGCCCATATCGCTCGTTTCTAAAGTATAGTTCGACTCGATATCTATACCTTTAACATTATATGAAGCCGCATTTACAGGTTTTTGTACGAACCCGTTAATATCAAGCGTTGTGGCGTCACGTGTAAATAATGAGCAATAGATGTTGTCTAATGATTCTGAGTCATAGCAATATTTGACCGCAGTATTTACACCAATAGATCTAATTGCATCTTCAATATCGAAAGCCCAGTAGTCAGCCGTTATTGAAAAACCATCAAAGAAGCTTGGTGTATACACTAACCCTACGGTATAGTCGTTAGAGGTTTCTTCTTTTAAGTCAGGGTTACCTGCATTAGTGCCTGGACGATTTGATTGATAAAACTCATCAGTTGGGTTCCAACCTTCTGGTAAGCCCGCTGCACGGCAGTTAGCTTTACGGTATGGGCTGTCACCTTGATTAATATTCTTCAAATCACAAACATCAGTGAAGCTTTCGAATGTTTGTCCACCTTTATTGAATAATTCGTCAATGTTTGGTGCTCTTACTGATTTAGAACGTGTTGCTCTGAATCTTAAATCTTCAATTGGAGACCAATTAACACCTACTTTCCAAGCATTATTCTTACCCGCTGTGCTGTAATCCATCCAACGATACGCTAAATCAATACTTAGACTGTCAGCTAAGAACATATCAGCTAAAACAGGAATACTGATTTCAGTTGCAAATTCAGTAACGTCGTATTCACCAACTAATGGAGTCGTTGTATTACCGAAGATAGTTCCATCAAGTAATTCTTGATCTGGACGAGAATTGGCTTCTTCTTTTCTGTAATCAGCACTGAAAGCAACACTTAAGTCGCCTGCTGGCAATTCATATACGCTACCGCTAACTACAGCACCTGCACTAGTCTGTGTAGTTGTAGCCGTTTGACCTGCACTTGTACTTACCCAGTCAACCGATTCTTGACTTGCTTGACCAACACCTAATAGGTTTAAAGGAACACAGCCGGCAGCACGAGCAGCTTCATTACGACAAACAATGTTACCGTTTGAGTCTAAAATAGCATCTTTAGCTTGGTCATAACGATCTGCCCAGATTTCCCCTTTCCACAGAGTGGTTTCTTTTAATTCACCACGTTGTGCGTATACAGAGTAATCCCAGTTCTCGCCAATAGCACCTTCAACACCAAGTAAAACCCTGAAAGTTTCGCGATCTTGGTTATACGTTCTATTACCAAACTCAGTATCAATTCTATATAAATTAAACCCAGTCATACCTGTTTCGGTTAGCAGATCTTTTGTTGCTTGAGGAAGGAATGCGTTATCTGCCGAAATAGAATTACGAGTATGGAATACAGGGCTACTTTCACCGTTAGACTGATAATCTACATAAGATAATTCACTGAATATTCTGTGATCATCGTTGATATCAAAAGTCGTGTTTAGGGTAAATACTTTTCTGTCTAGAGGAGTACGTATTTGATCATAGCGAACTGGATCATAGCCTTCACAGCTTGCTCCACAGTAATTGCCATTATTACCAGGACCTTCGACAAGACCTTCACCATAATCAAAAAGTTTCATGTTACCATCAGCGTCATAAGTATACTGATTTCCATCTGCGGCAAAGAATGTTCCTGCTTCATTAATCCATGAAAGTGGTTTGCGTCCATAATAAGCAATTCTTGAAGGTGCGCCTTCAGAGGTATCTGGATTATAGATACTAGTGATATTGTTACTTAAAAAGTCTCTTTGAGTGGCGTGTAGTTTTTTCTGTTCAGCATATGTGAAGTTGAAAATGGTGTTTAGTCTACCGTCAACAAAGTCACCACCAGCAGTTACAGAGAACTGGCTAGATTCACCACCGCTTTGATGTGGTTGGGTGTATGAAAGGTCAAGCTCTACACCTTCTACATCTGTTCTTGTTATAATATTTATAACACCCGCAATTGCATCTGAGCCATAAACAGCAGAAGCACCACCAGTAACAATCTCAACTCGCTTGATCATTGCTGTAGGAATAGTGTTAAGGTCAACTGCTGTTCCACCATATTGACCAGCAACAAAACGTCTACCGTTTACTAGAACAAGCGTTCTATCACTTCCCAAACCTCTTAAATTGGTGTAGTTCAAACCATTTGCAAAAATAGTGTTGTTTGTTGTTTCTGGAGAAAGTCCTACAGTAGAGGAAGGGAGCTCATTTAGAATATCTGCAACGTTGGTAAAACCCATATCAGCAATATCAGAACCGCTAATTACAGTTACAGGTGTTGGAGAAAGTTCACCAATTCGTTTGATTTTTGAACCAGTTACTTCGATTCTTTCAACTGTATTGTCATTAGAATCATCTTCAGCTGCATTTGCTGTTGCAACGAAGCCAAAACTAGCAAGTATTGTAGAGGTAAGCAGAGACCTCTTATAGTTATTCATCATCATTTTTATTCCCTGTTATAAAACTTTTTATACCAAGTAAATAATTCTTTATTTATTTGGTGCAATATTGTTATCACAATGTTCCGTATATTCCAAATGGTTTTAATATATAATTAAATGTTTTGTGCCTAATGTATATTGTATACATTAGATGTTATTAAGTTGTTGTATTTATGTTGTTTTATTGTTTTCTTAAAAATTGCAGGTTAATTTTATTTTTATTCACTAATTTTACGTATTTAGTTTTGAGGGAGAGCGAAATTCAAGGGGGTTAGCGTTCTAGTGTCATTAATATTATGGGAGTAATTGAGATGAGTTTTCTCTAGTTACTCGCTTTAGCACTATAGTTACCATTTTAAAGTCAATGGTTTAAGTTTTGGTGTTTTTAGTGGGGTATAACAAATTTATATTTATATAAGTTTATCTATATTTGTTTTATTTAAATTGAATTTATTCAGTATTTTAAATGTTATTTATGTACTACTTTTAGATAAAACATAATTCTTCTATCTAGTTGAAACTAATTTGTTAATAAATAAATAATTTCCCGGATGATTTTTGAACTAAATAATTGAAGACACTGTAAGATGTTGCTTGTTAACGAGATAGTGGATGTAAAATAAAATGGCGGAAAAAGTTAAACACATTCTATTTTGATAGTTTGCATAGTTAATTGAAAATTTTGAATTGTTAACTTTTGAGTAGTTGAGTTTCAAACATAAAAGGAGGGAGAAGGTTGAAATTTGCTAAATAAGTAGTGAAATTATTAACCTTATTTTTAGGGACTAATTTCAGTAGCTCGTGCTTAATTATTGTTTGCGATTTCCTTTCCATCATAAGTTCAACATCTAATATTTGTTGATACTCTAACTTGTTTATCATTTCTTTGGATTGTCGTCTTAACGCTCGATAAGGTTTTAAGATGTCCGTCTCCCAATCCGCAATGGCATCAAGTAATGATTGCCACTGTTGTTGGCTATATCCAATGTCAGTATTGTTATCGAGATATAAGGCGAGCAGTAGAAGGTTGACGTTGACATCATGTTCATCTTGAAGCTTTAAACAAATGCTTTTATTAGCTGGGTAGAGCGCTTCGCACTCTGCCCATAGTGTGTCAAAATCCAGCTTACCCATGTTCAGATTCAATTTCCTCAATTTGCTCCTGAAGTTCTAACCACTCCATTTCGCTTTCATCTAAATTTTGGGTGAGCTGAGTACGTTCGTCAATGATGGATTTTAGTTCACTTTTGTTTTCATCGTCATACAAGCTTGCATCACCAAGCCGGTCTTCAAGTTCGGCAAGGCGGGTGTTCATTTTTTCTTGCTGTCTTTCAAGCTTGGTTTGTACTTTTTTCAGTGGCGATAGTTTATTACGTAATTCAGCTTGTTTACGCTTTTGCTCTTTTTTATCGATAACGGTGCCAGACGTTGATGGAGTATCGTTACGAGCATCAGCTTTGTTCGCTTCTAAAATCCACTTATGATAATCATCTAAGTCGCCATTAAATGATTGAACACGGCCTGCATCGACGAGGTAGTAATCATTACAAGTGAGACGAAGTAAGTGTCTGTCATGCGATACAATGACCATTGCACCTTCAAATGTTTGTAAAGCCACCGTTAAGGCATGACGCATATCGAGATCTAAGTGGTTGGTTGGCTCATCGAGCAGCAGCATATTAGGGCGCTGCCAAACTAATAAAGCCAGAACGAGACGGGCTTTCTCACCGCCTGAAAACGGACGTACAGGGTCGAGCGCCATATCACCAATAAAACCAAAGCCACCTAAGAAATTACGTAACTCCATTTCTTTTGCATCTGGCGATAAGCGTTGTAAATGCATTAATGCTGAATCGTCCAGTGACAAAAACTCAATTTGATGCTGAGCAAAGTAACCGATTTTTAAACCTTGATTTGGTTGGTATTCACCTGACATGGGTTGCAGTTGGCCAGACAGCAATTTAATCAATGTTGATTTACCAGCACCATTACGACCAAGCAAGCCAATACGAGCGCCCGGAACTAAATTCATTTTTACAGAATTTAAAATAGGTGTTTCACCATAACCTACTTTTACCTTTTCCATTGCGACTAGCGGATTGGGTAGGGCATCAGGGGCTTTAAAGCTCATTTGAAATGGACTATCGGCATGTGATGGCATTAATTCAGCCATTCTCTCCAGTGCTTTTAATCGACTTTGAGCTTGCTTCGCTTTACTTGCTTTGTAACGAAAGCGGTCAACAAAAGACTGCATATGAGCACGTTCTTTTTGTTGCTTTTCATAAGAGGCTTGTTGTTGTGCCATACGTTCAGCACGCACTCTTTCAAAGCTGGTGTAGTTGCCTTTGTAATAATTCAGTTTTTGATTTTCAACATGTACGATTTCATCAACAATCCCGTCGATAAAATCTCTGTCATGGCTGATAAGAATTAAGGTGCCTTGGTAGCTTTTAATCCAGCTTTCTAACCAGTAAGTAGTATCCAAATCTAAATGGTTGGTTGGTTCATCGAGTAATAACAGATCAGAACGACACAACAAGGCTTGCGCTAGGTTTAAACGCATACGCCAGCCACCAGAAAAGCTGCGAACAGGGTTTTGCTGTTCATGTTGGCTGAAGCCCAAGCCCGCAAGTAAGGTACTGGCTCTAGATTGAATACTGTAACCGCCTATAGCATCAAGCTTTCCGTGTGCTTCAGCAATTTTATGGCCATCGTCATCGGCTTGAGCTTGATTCAGCTGCGCTTCTAGTTGGCGGTATTCTTGGTCACCATCAAGCACATATTCCAATGCCGATACATCTAAGGCTGGTGTTTCTTGAGCTACTGAAGATACCTGCCACCCTGATGGCAGTGAAAATTCCCCTTTATCGAGTTGTAACTTACCTTTGATTAATGCCAATAACGATGACTTACCACAACCATTTGCGCCAACTAAGCCAACCTTATGACCCGGATAAACGGTTAAGGAGGTTTCATCTAATAAGGTTTTTGTACCACGAATAAGTTGCGCTTCTGAAATGGATATCATGTGTTTTCTGAAATATTTAATATTGGAGCAGATTCTAACCTACTTAAACACACAACAGTAACGGAATTCGAATTACTGTGTCAGAATATAAGCATACGCAGTATTGGAAGAACAATTAATGAGCAAGTTGAAAAAACGATTTGTTGCAGGTGCTACCTGCCCAAAATGTAGAGCAAAAGATAGCATAGTACTGTTTAAAGAAAATAATGTTGAGACAGTAGAATGTATAGAATGTGATTATCGTGAACAGCAGACAGAACAAAAAGTTGAGCCTAAGATCGCTGGTAACGTAATCGGTGTTTTCAAACCGGATTAAATTTTTCTCCTACCTTAATGCCTGAAATTATCAGGCATCAAAAACCATTAAAAATTGATCTGTCTGCGGTGTATTCAGGTATAGTGTAGATAATGATATCTATTGGTTTTACTTAATGAATTTAGATTTAGAACGTAGAATTCAAAGCTCAATAAAAGACTGGTCTAACGTAGCATCTCGTAGTATTCAATTCTCCGTTTTCTTCGGTGTTTTACAGGGAAGCATCCTCGTCATTCAGGCCTACTTTATAGCTTCAACGCTGAATCAAATTATCATACTCGAAAGTTCCGATAACTTAATCCAGCACTTGTTACTGATTTTTACATTGACTTGTTTAAGAGCGGTGGTTCATTTTGCCAAAGAAGCGTTTAGCTTTAAGTCTGGAAAACTTGTTCGTGAGACCGTGCGCCAAGCATTAAAAGTAAAATTAACCGAATTAGGACCAAGCTATTTAAATACTAAGCCTGAAGGCTATTGGAATACATTGCTATTAGAGCAAGTTGAGCAGCTTAACGAATATTATGCTCGCTATTTACCACAGAGAAGTTTAGTTGCATTTATTCCTTTAGTTATTTTAGTTGTGGTGTTCCCTCAAAGTTGGCTTGCAGGACTTATTTTGTTGCTTACTGCACCGCTAATCCCACTGTTTATGATTCTTGTGGGTAAAAGTGCAACCAAAGCAGGGCAGGAACATAATCTGGCGCTTCAAAAGCTGACCAGTTATTTCGCTGATAGATTGTCAGGGCTTTCTACCTTAAAACTGTTTTATCGTTATCAAGCTGAACTTGAGGGTGTCACTAAGGTTTCTGATGACTTTCAACGTCGTACAATGTCAGTACTTAAGCGAGCTTTTCTAAGTTCGGCCGTGCTTGAATTTTTTAGTTCAATTTCTATTGCATTGCTCGCCGTTTATTTGGGTTTTAGCTTTTTAGAGTACATTGACTCAGGTTTTTATGGTGTGAAAGTAAGTTTGTTCAGTGCCCTTTTTATTCTGCTTTTAGCCCCTGAGTTTTACCAACCGTTGAGAGAACTTGGTGCATTTTATCATGCCAAGACTCAGGCTGTTGCAGCTGCTGAGTCGATCAGTGATGTGTTATCCACTGAGTCACACAAGGGGAACGTTGTTCCTTCGAATGAAAAGATCGTAATTGAAGCGAATGATCTGATTGTAAAGAGTCATACTGGTGATAAGTTGATTGGACCGGTTTCATTCAAGTGGCAATCAAAAGATAAGGTTGCCATTGTGGGTCGCAGTGGTGCTGGTAAAACGAGTTTGATCAATGCGATTTTAGGGTTTCAACCCTATGAGGGTCATTTAACGGTCAATGGCATAGAGTTGCAGCAGATGGATTTAAACAAATGGCATCTTAGTCTTGGCTGGTTAGGGCAAATGCCAAAACTTTTTCCCATGAGTTTGAAAGATAACCTCATCATGAATGAGACTCTGCTGACAGAGAGTCAATTAAAGACGGCGTTAAACCAAGTCGGGTTAAGTCAATGGCAAAACCAATTAGACAAAGAAATTGGTGAAGCTAACAGTGGCTTATCTGTCGGACAAGCACAAAGAATTGCACTAGCAAGACTTTTATTGAAAGACCATCAATTTTTGCTCTTAGATGAGCCAACCGCAGCGTTAGACTCCGAAACACAAGGTACAGTGTGGCAATTACTCTCCCAAAGGTTATTGGAGCAAGGTGGACTAATTGTGAGTCATAAAGTCTCTGAGATGAAAGCTGTAGATCAAGTTTGGCTTGTTGAGGATGGCTTAATAAAGCATAAGGGCTCATTCGATGAACTCCAGGGTTTATTGATGCCTCTCACAGAAAATGAGCAATAATATGAGCGAGCATCAAACGATTAATTTAAAGGCTTTAATACCTTATATCAAAATGTTTAAGGCTCAGTGGTTGTCCATTACTGTGGGTCTTGTTCTTGGTATAGCGACCATTGTGGCCAGTATCGGTTTGCTGGGGTTGTCAGGGTGGTTTTTGTCCGCAACAGCCATTGCTGGTTTAACTGCAGTCGGCATTAAGAGTTTTAATTTTTACACACCAGCGGCTGGAGTTCGATTTTTAGCTATTTTACGCACAGCAGGACGCTACGGTGAACGGATCATTACTCATGATGCAACACTGAAGTTACTGTCAAATATTCGAATTTTTCTCTGGCGACGGCTTCAACCACTCTCTTTTCAGCAGCTGTCTAAGTTAAAGCGAGGAGATATTTTATCCAGACTGTTGACGGATATCGACGTGCTTGACCAGTTATACCTCAGGTTGATTACTCCTATTGTCAATTATTTCTTGGTTGTTACTTTAGGCAGCATAGTGCTGTCACTTTGGTTACCTCATCTATCTTTGATATTGGCTGTAGTTTTGTTGATATTAGGGTTCGTGTTGCCGTGGCTCAGTTATGCGGTTTCAAAGAATATCGCTGTGGACGAACTGACGAATAAAAAACACTACCGAAGTGCCGTATTGGAGTTTTGTAGTCACAATATCGAATTGCGAATATTTGGGCTGATGGAAACGAAACTTGAGCAACTTTCATTATTCGAAAATAGGCTCTATCGAGCTCAATGGAAATTAGCCCGCAATCAAGCTTTGCTGCAAGCGACACTGTTTATCTTGCATGGTGGTGTGGTGATGTTTTCGCTTTATGTTGCTGCAACGGCATCATTAATGAATGAGATCTCCCCTCCAATCGTTGCAATGGTCGTGCTTGCGATTATGGGTGTGTTTGAATTATTGATGCCGATTGCATTGTCTAGCCAGCACTTATCTGCTTGCGCTCTTGCTGCTGGTCGAGTCAGTGAGTTAACAGAAAATCGAAGTATTGATGAATTTGGTGAGCATGATACGCCTGCTAAGTCGGGAAAATTGTGTATTGATAATGTGACGGTTTGCTATGGTAAACACGAAGCACTGACTCATTTCAGCACCGTGGTTTCTCATGGGGAACGGTTAGTATTACTCGGTCGTTCCGGGAGTGGGAAAACAAGCTTACTTTCAGCAATAAGCAGACTTATTCCAATCAGTCAGGGGCAAATTAAGCTGAATGATGTTGATATTTCTCAATACAGCGAAAATGCGTTGAGGCAATCAATCACTTTCATTGAGCAACAACCCCAAATTTTTTCTGCCACCCTAAGGGATAACTTAAATATCGCATTAACTGATGATGTTGAGGTCGACGATGAAAGGTTGAAGTTGGTGTTGAATCAAGTGCAATTGAGTTACTTATTAGATGCTCAAGGACTTAATCTATGGGTTGGTGATGGAGGGAGGAAGTTATCTGGCGGTGAACTTAGGAGATTGGCTTTCGCAAGAGCATTATTACGTCAAGCCCCTTTGATACTTTTGGATGAGCCCACTGAAGGATTAGATATTGATACTGCACAAAAAATGAATGATTTAATGCTTGATATTTTTAGTAAAAGTACGTTAATTATAGTGACTCACAGAGTAGAGCATTTACACAAGCTTGATAGGGTAATATCAATTGAAGGTTAATGAGTATGAGTGATGATGTTATCGCTGAACAAATAGAAAAAACGGCCGTTCCCACTGTTGTTATTACAGGCGCTTCAAAAGGTGTGGGCGAAGCCTGTGCCATCAAATTTGCTGAAAATTATCCCAGTGGTGTTAATATCGTCGTTGTCGCTCGTACAGTCTCGGGTCTGCTTGATATCAAAAAAAAGTTAAGTACTTACCCTAATTGCCAGGTTTTGATTGTAACGGCAGACATAAGCATCAACAGTTGTTGTAAGCATATAGTTCACCAAGCGGTTTTAGAGTTTGGTAAAATCGACATTCTTGTTAATAATGCGGGATTGCATCACAGAGGCGATTTTATTGAGCGAGAGCATGATGACGTTGCGGCGATGGTCGATGTAAATTTAAAAGCCCCAATCTTTTTAACTTCCCTTGTACTTCCTCATATGCCTAAGAATAAACAAAGTGCTATTGTGATGATAGGCTCTTTAGCGGGGAGGGCCCCTCTTCAAGGTGCTGCAACTTACAGTGCGACAAAAGCGGGGTTACGAGCATTTACTTATGCGTTGGCGGACGAATTAGCTGGTGTCGCAATTAAAGTGGCTATAGTTTCACCAGGCCCAATCAATACAGGCTTTATCATGGAAGAGATCGATAATGTCGAAGATATTGTATATTCGCAGCCGATGAGTAGTGCAGGGCAAGTGGCTGATGCTGTGGTAGAACTCACTATTAATAAAAAAACTGAAATTGCAATGCCTTGGCTCAGCGGGTTACTTACAACAATCAGCTATTTATCTCCTAAAATTCGCCGAGGCACTCGCCCTATGCTTTACAAAATTGGCGCGAAGAATAAGAATAAATATAGAACTTAGTTAACAGCCGCTTACCACGATATTTATTTGATATTTTTCAGTCAGACTGCAAGCTTCTTTATATTCAACAAAACATTCGTCTCCATACGAAGAAGTACCTGCTGTTCCAAGGTTACCAAAGCCACCACGGCGAAAAGTACAAACTCTTGGACCTCTTTCCCTGCTTAATGAGAAGTCACTGATGTTCTCTACACCGACGATTTCAAAAATACCTATTTTACTATCCCCTTCTCCGACTGTTTCTAGGTAGCCGTTATAGACGTTAATCTGCCCAAGGCTTGAATCAAAAAAAGCATTACCACTAGTTTGAGATTCACCTTCAATCGTGGCTTTTAAATGTACTATTTCATTGAGGGATTTCATGTCTCCTGCGATTTTTTGTAAAAGTGCTATTTGGGCATCTTTTTTAAAGTTAAGTAGTTTAGGAAATGCGGTGACGGACAGAAAACCTAGAAGTGTTATAACAATTACAAGTTCAATTATCGTAAAACCATTCGAACGAATCACCGTCATTTTTACCTCAAACCAGACTCTAAAGAATATAATATTAACACTTTAGGTCTTGCTAGCAGGTATGACATCGAAGCCGTTTTTATTTTAATTGTGTAAGTGCAAGTTCTGTGATTTTTTGAATTTCATTAGCAGTCATATTGAGCTTTTCTTTATTGAATGAGCACACAAATTGGCAGCTATTAATTAGCTCAATTAACTGAGAATTATTGAGGCTGTCAGGTATTTCTATTGAAATTAAATCTAGAAGTAATAAACATAGATTTGGGTCATACTTCGTGAATTTATAAGCTTTAATTGCTTTTACAAATGCTTCTTTGGGTCTGGCCGTAGCTTTGAGTGCTTCAGCTTCATCAAGTGATTCTTGAGATTGCTCTATAGCGTTATTCACCCGTTTTTGAAAACTATTGATGAGTTTAAGCATACTTAAATTTAAAATATCATCATCGCCATCATTGCAAAGTTGTTTCGCTCTTAGTGTTATGTTTTGTAAATTCTTGGTATTTCCACAAATAGCACTCAAGCAAGCAATCATCATGGCTGAATAAAAGTTGTTGATTTTCTCTTTTTGAATTTTTTGTTCGAGGCGTATACTTTCTTCAAACTGGAATGTTGATGCTGAATAAATACCAAATAAAGCGGTCAATGAATTTAGGCTATCGATGTTTCTGTTCTCACCAACTTCAACTTTTGACTTTAATGTTGCGATTAAACTCAGTGCTTCTGCCAAGATACTTTCGACTTCATCCTCAGTTTTTGATTCATTAAAAGCAGAAAGCATGAATGTTAAGCATGAAAATGCCTCAATATGAAAGTCATAACGGCTCGTCCCAACAACTTTATCGCAGAAACGGAAGTAACTATTTGCTGATGCAGTTTGATCGCCAATTGATGTGGAGAGATTGGCAATAATCAATTCTCTAACAGGATTAGATGAATTGATCTTATGCAAAGCTTTAAAGTGTTTTAACGCTTCAGGAACCGAATCTTGAACCAGCATGGAGCGGCCTAGTGCTGTTCTAGCTTCAACGTTATGAGGGTGTTTTTTTAAAATTGATTCAAAAATTTCATCGGATGCTTTTATTTCTCCTAACTCAAAGAGTGAGTTCGCAAGACCGACTTTTGGCCAAACGTGAGAGGTCATTTTAATTTCTTCTTCGTAAAGTGCCTTTGCACTATGAAGCTTTTTAAGCCTTAATAAACAATCGCCCTCAAGCCTTCTTATATAAGCCCTATATTCAGGGTAGGTTTTTACTGACCAATGACACTCGTTAATGGCATCTTGATATTTTTTTGTTGAAATTAATCTGAGCAGAGAAGTCAAAGAGACCTTTCTTTTCATGACTCGGCTCAGACGCTGATCAAAGTCTTTTTGCGAAAAAGGTTTAATTAAGTAATCGTCTGGCTCCATTTCTAAGATATGAGCGAATATTCTCGGATTACCATCACCGGTAATTAGGATAAAAACAGCATTATCTGACAGTAGACCTTTACGCTTAATTTCATCAAAAATCATTCCACCATCAATGTGATGATCAAGATCATAGTCACAGATAACGGCATCAAATTTATAAGAAGCCAGAAGTTGTAACGCTTTAGTACTGCTTGTGGTCGTGGTGATCTTTGACTTTGATATACCAATTTCATTAAGAATAGATTGCATTAAAGAGATAAAATTTGGTGAATCATCAATAATTAAGAACTTTTTATTATCGAACAATGAATCAGGAGATTGCGTTCTATTTTCCTTGGCGCAGAGCATGAACTTCCTATTAAGACTCTATCTAATTGGTAATATAAGGCGGTATGAAAAGCCGTTTATTGTAATAAAATTTTGGCTTTCTAACAGTGTTTTTTTATTGGATTGTTAAAGTAGGCTGTAATGTGAATATTGTTGAAAAGAGTAAGCCCATTTATGGGCTTACTCTATTATTGTAGAGGACTGAAAAACACCTTTTATTACTATAAGTTACACTTAAATCCCTGTTGTTTCAGTATTGAGCAGGCCTTTTCTGCGATAACCTTATGAGTAGCTGTTGTTGGATGAACGCCATCCCAGAACATGTACTCGCTTTGATTTTCGCATATGCCACCGTTCGGAGTCGCCATTTCATTTATGGCTCTTAAACTTGGGTTGTTTTGTACAACTTCTGAATCATCAAGCCCAGGGGCTGGTAGTGTTGAGCATGGTTGATCTAACACGTACATACCATGGTCATGCGCATTGGCTATGATGTCTTTAAATATCTTATTTGCATCAACAAAGATAACATTGACGCCTTTGTTAATATATTTTGATTTTAGTTCGATGAACTTCATCATTAACAAAGCGTTGTGAGTATTGATTAAGCGTGTTGTTTCTTGTGCTTTATCCATACCTGATCCATTTAAATAACGTGGTGTCTGAGCAATGTTAGGCATATTTAACCAAGCAACACTTTTAGCGCCTTTTGCAATCGCATCTTCAATCACTTCTGCTTGTGCATTAACTACTCTAGCTGGATCTTGATAGAGATTAAGATAGTCGTTACCGCCAAAAAACAGAATCGCAAGATCATTTGGATGGTAATTACCATATTTATAGTTCACCCCTTTCGCAATCAGCTTCAAACACGGAGGCACTAAACTGCCATTTACCATATTCATCGCAACAGTTTTTAAATCACCTTTTAGATCTCTAATCCCTAAGGCTTTATCGCCAACACAGAGTGACCAACCTCCGGCGTGAGAAACATTAATATAACGACTGGTATCATTTAACGGGATGCCCATCATTTGGGATAGATACTCTGGCCACATCGGTCCGTTACTCCAACGGCCATTATCGTAGTGAGGCGCAGGTGTTACAGGTACAGCACCAGATTTTTCGAGAATTTTTGCTGTAGCCTTCAATATCCCTTTTTCTACGGTACGGCACGGAACGTATTTCCAACTACAAAACCAACCGTAACCCCATACTCTCTCTGAGAGCCAGGCTCTAACCCAAGGTTGCATATGATTGAGACCTCGATCACCGGTTTGGCCATTAAGTGTTTTTGTAAGAAACCAAGTCGAATTATCTCCACCATCATCAGACAGGCTATCTCCGAGAACGACGATTCGGTCGACTTGTTTTTCAGCTGCTTTAGCTGGAGAAACGTTGGCGATTGTTACAAACCCTAACATCACCATAGTGATCAGTTTTGATATTGACATGTTGTTCACCCCTCGATTTTGTTAATTTTTTGTTCTTTTTGTTATAGCGACAACATTAACAGGTAAGATGAGTTTTTAACCATAACTAATAGTTATTTAAAGTGCATAAAAAACCGGTATAGAGCATAAGCACTAATCAGAATGTCTATAAGTTGTTAATATTTAGGTTTAAAAAATAAATGAGGCTGTGCGCTCTAAGTCATTTAAAGAGATACTATTTTGTTTATTTTGTGAAGTTAGATAAATAAGTGTAACTAATTGGGATAAATGTAATGTCTTTGATCACAAAAATATTCATTTCAGTGAGGTTATGGATTGTTTTTTGCTCAGAAATACATACCAACTTGGTAAAGTTTTAATCTACGACAAGCATTATAAATACGCTATTTTGTATAAGTTGTGAACTAATACGCATAAATGTAGTTAATTCGTGTTTTTTTGTGATCTAGATCGCCTTATTGGTTTTTGGGGCGTGATTTTTATCTCGTTTTTAGTGAATCTGAACACATGTTATCCATTTTAGGCTGTTCTATGCACAAGTTTGCTGTCAGTTGTTTACTTGCAACCTTAACCATCAGCGGTATGGCTTACGCCAAAGTTGATGAAAACAAAGTTTGCCTGTATTCAGACCCTGAGTATAAAGGTCAAGAGACCTGCTTTAGTGTTGGTCAACATGGTTGGATCGGAAATCAGATTAACGATAAAGTATCGTCGATTCGGCTATACGGTAATGCTTACGCCAAAATTTACTCGGACGGAAGTTTTCGGGGACAGCATACCGTTGTAATGGCGAATACTTATAAACTTGATGCAATGGATGATGCTATCAGTTCATTAAAAGTAGGTGTTCGAAATTCCAATGATTTTGCATGCTTGTTTGAGCATAACGGATTCAGGGGGACACCTTATTGCCTTGAAGCTGGGCAGTCGGTTTCAGATTTAGACAATACTGTTGTAGGGCGAAACGAAGGTGCGTCGTTATTGGTTTCAGGCAAGACGAAAGTGACTTTATTTGAATATCCGAATTTCGATAAAAATCGTCAGCATTCACAAATGACACGCTCGAGTAGTAATTTAGGCGAAAGGCCAGGCGATTGGCAAGATGAAAATGTTGATTCATTTCAGGTGAATAAACGTTTTCCTACTGAGACAGAAAAGGCCATTGATTTAACGGAAACTCTATCAAGTGAGTTACCACTTACACATCTACAAGTGCTTGCATCGCATAACTCATTTAATAGTACTGCTTATTTTTCAGGTCAACTAATCCCTGGGCCAAATCATCGCCGTTCTTTGGCGGAGCAACTTCAACTTGGGGTTCGTTTTTTTGAGTTAGATGTTAGACGTGGTGATGGATACACAACAGTGTGCCACTCATTCGATTGTCGCTTTTCTAGCTTTAATATTTCATTACGTCGTTTATTAGGTGAAGTAGACACTTGGTTGAAAGGGTCAGATCCAAATGACGTTGTATTTTTCTACTTGCAAGACGATATGAGTAATGATCAAGAGGGATATAAGCAATTAGAAAAAGACATTAAGTGGATGGGGAGTGAAGTCTATTCGATTGATTCATGTTCCACAGTTCCTAAAGATCTTACGCTCAAGAAAATACGTGATTCTGGCGCAAGAGTCTTTTTCTATAAAGATACGGGAAATACTGGTTGTGATCTTGCACCAAGCGTGATGATGGGAAATGGCTTTGAAAAAAACATCGGAGTGGCGTCCATTAATATGCACGACTCTCACTTTGATATTGATACTTTCTTGAGATCTCAAGAGTGCCATAACAATTTCTGCCATGACACTGTAACAGCCGATGAAGCTAGAGTAGGCATCATTAATGGTGTCAATGCGATTGGCTTGGACATGCTTGAGGAAAGTGATCTTGATAGCAAGTCAGGACGATTAAATAAGCAACTTTGGGCATTTGGACCTGAAACAAGTTTTGGTGCTTATTCTAACGGTCGCACTGCATCATTTTTAGGTAGTGGTGAGCGTTTCATGAAAGTTGACTGGGATAAGCAACAAAAGTTTGCTTGTCGAGAACAAGATGGTGAATGGAACGTTTCTCATCAACAAGGGCGAATTGTACAGGGTAAAAGCATATGTGGAGCCGACTTTCCTGGTTCAACGTTCGACGTACCAATGAACCCAGTAGAAGCGCAAGCGCTTAGAGACAAAATGGCACCAGATGAAGTAATCCATGTTAACTACGGTTATAAGGGCAATCATCTATGGGTACCAGGAAAGTGGGGTACGTTAGGTAGCCGTATGGGGAATATTCCTTAAACTACCTGAATATCAATGTGGTTTTTAGGTGTCGTTTCAAATGGAATATCAACAATAGCGTAGAGTTCACGCATGTCATGGATGATAATATTGTGACCGCTTTCAGAGATAAGTTCTTTAGCGGTCATTTTTTTCATTAAACGAGAAAAAGTTTCAGGCTGAATCGATAATCGTGAAGCGAGTACTCGTTTAGGGATATCCAATTCCACTCGTCCTGTGTTTTCACTGGTTATTTGCATATGACGCATAAAGAACAACAGTAGACGAGATTGTGCATTCTGTAACGAAAGCTCTTCAACTTCAGTAATATTTTTACGAAGACGAACACTCATGTTAGACATCACGGCCATGCAAGCTTCAGAATTCTGTTTAAGCATTTGTCGATAACTGTCGTTGTCGAAACTGATTAATTGACACTCAGAAACGGCTTGCGAAGAGACTGGGTAATTCGCCTGTTTATTAAACATCAGCGCTTCAGCAAAAGTGTGGCCTTCTCGAACGACTTCAATGACTTTATCTTGACCTTGAGGGTTGCTTCTAAACAATTGAAGCTTGCCGTGCAGTAATAAATAGAATCGGCTAGCTGGCTCCCCCTGAAAAAATAAATTTTCGTTGGGGTTTAAGTGAACTAAAGCTGCTGAACTCATCACTCTCATTAGCTCTGCTTCTTCTAAGCTTTTGAATAAATGATGTTGATGAACAACTCTCTTGATGTAAGGCTCTTTAATCATTTTAATTATCTGTTAGTGACCCTACGCAAGAATTTATCCTAAATACGCTTAAAAAACACCTGAACAGATCAAAGTCTGATTAAATTGCTCAGGTATTTTATTTTGTTCAAAAAATCTTACTGAGCCATCATCGCTTTATCAGCTGCTAATCGTTTCTGGAATAATTCAGTAGCAAAGAGGCGTTGTTGATAGGCTGCGAGTTTAGGCCAACGTTCACTGTCAATCTTGTATCCAGCATACATGGTATTCATTAAGTTTGAACCTAAGGCAAAATCAGCCGTTGTCAATGACGTTCCTACTAAGAACCCACTCTCCGAAAGTTGTTCATTTAAGTAATCGAATACGGGAGGAATGTCGTTTTCAATCAAGCTCTGAATACGTTGTTCATCACTTTCTTGCTTCATAATATGAACTTTAACAATACGTTCGAAGAAAATGGGACCGCAAGAGCTTAATACAGCAGTATCTGCATATTCTTCAAACCAACGAACTTTAGCTCTCGCCACTAAATCTTGGGGGTAGATCGGGCTTTCAGGATATCGTTGATCTAAATATTCACAAATTACAGAAGAGTCAGCGGTAGAAATTAAATCGTCTTCGAAAGCAGGAATTTTATTTAGAGGGCTGAGTTTTTCAAACCCCTCCGGTAGCGCTAAGGGAGTAATGGGATTGATATCAAAGTCAACGCCTTTAGTCTCTAGTGCAAAGACAACCTTGCGAACAAAAGGGGATAACGGAACACCATGAAGGGTAGTCATAGAGAGTCCTATATAAATAAGTAACCGATTGGTAAAATATACTTTATATGAGGCATAATTTCTAAGCAAGAGATCTTTACCAATCGGTTCGTTATAATGCAGGGACGAAAATTGTGGAGCGTGCATGTGGCAAGACCTAAGAACTATCAGCGGCAAGCAGTCATTGAGAAAGCACTCGATGTTTTTTGGCGTAAGGGCTACGCAGCGACATCACTGACCGATCTAATTGAAGTTACAGGTCTAAACAAGCGAAGTATTTACAATGAGTTTGTGAGTAAAGATAACTTATTTATTGAAGTCTTAAAGCATTATAGTGAGTTGAGAGCACCTGTAATCCAAATTTTGAATCAACAACCTCTAGGCATGAATAATATTTTTCAGTTACTGAGAGAGATGGCTGAACATATCGACGACAGGGGATGTATTCTAGTACTAAGCCTAAACGAAAGAGCGTTATTGAGTGAAGCTGCGTTAACTTATGTGCTGCAAAGTTCGCTTGGGTTACATGACTTAGTTAAACAAAATATTCATGCGGGAAAAGAAGATTTAAGCTCGGAAGCAAAAACAGCTTTAGTTGATTTGATTACTGCACAAAGTTTTGCAATTGTGAATATGGCAAAATTGGGTCAATCAAAAAGTCGGGTTAAATCCGCGGTAGAAGCATTTATAGAATTAATTGAAAGTCCAAACCACGCTCACTCTTGATTGAGCTCATGCGTGGTTCAAGCTTCAAGGCGTAAGAATTATTTCTTTGCCTTAGGGACGGCAATCTTCATTTCTTCAGATTGACGGAATAACACCACAATGTGGCCGATTTGCTGAACTTTAACAGCTTGTGTTTCACGAACGATTGCGTCGATCACTGCATTTTTCATTTCGCGGTCCGTAGACGGCACTTTTACTTTAATTAACTCATGATGAGTTAATGCTGCGTCAATTTCAGCCAGAACCCCTTCTGTTAAACCATTTGCACCAAGTAATACAACGGGTCTTAAGTCGTGAGCTAATCCCTTTAGGAACTGCTTTTGTTTAGTGTTTAAATTCATTGTTACACACTTTTTCTGAGTTACTGTTGAAAAGCGGGTATTCTACCCTTATATAGCAATTATGTAATCTAGATTTATTGTGGTTTCTTAATGACGACCAAAAAAAGAAGTGCGAGCTCTGCTCGTTGGATGCAGGAGCACTTTGACGATCACTACGTCAAGTTAGCGCAAAAACAAGGATTGAGATCGCGCGCGGCTTTTAAATTAGAAGAAATTCAACAAAAAGATAAACTCATCAAGTCGGGAATGACAGTTGTAGATTTAGGGGCAGCACCAGGTGGCTGGTCACAAGTCGCAGTGAAACACATTGGTGAGCAGGGTAAAGTCATCGGTTGCGATATTTTACCCATGGATCCCATTGTTGGTGTAGATTTTCTTCAAGGAGATTTTCGAGAAGATAAAGTACTTGAAGCATTATTAGGGCGAGTAGGCGATAATAAAGTGGATGTCGTGCTTTCTGACATGGCGCCAAATATGAGTGGTGCAGGTGCTGTTGACCAGCCCCGTGCGATGTATTTGGTTGAGCTAGCCTTAGATATGTGTCATCAAGTGCTCGCACCAAATGGCAGTTTTGCAGTTAAAGTTTTCCAAGGTGAAGGCTTTGACCAATATATGAAAGACGTAAAAAGTGCTTTCAAAGTGGTAAAAACTCGTAAACCAGAATCGTCACGTGCACGTTCACGTGAAGTGTATTTGGTAGCGACAGGTTACAAGTTATAGTAATCTAAAAGGACGGCTGTAAAAGCCTTGAGTTAAAAATTTTTCACAAGACTTTAAACGAGGTCAGTTAATTTGAGTGACATGGCTAAAAATTTAATCCTTTGGGTGGTTATCGCAGTTGTATTGATGACGGTTTTCCAAGGATATTCTCCATCTTCTTCATCGACGCAGAAGTTGGACTACACGACGTTTTTGAATGATGTTCGCAATGGAACTGTTGCGCAAGTCGAAGTAAAAAGCGATCAGCGTACTATCGAAGGGGTAAAAAGGTCGGGTGAAAAATTTACTACCGTCATGCCTCTTTATGATACTGACTTAATCAACGATTTAGATCGTAAAGGTATCACCATGAAGGGGCAAGCGACGGAAGAGTCCGGCTTCTTGACCCAAATCTTTATTTCTTGGTTCCCAATGCTATTGCTCATAGGTGTGTGGATATTCTTCATGCGTCAAATGCAAGGCGGTGGCGGTAAAGGCGCAATGTCTTTCGGTAAGAGTAAAGCTAAGTTGATGAGTGAAGATCAGATCAATACTACTTTTGCAGATGTTGCAGGTTGTGATGAAGCGAAAGAAGAAGTAACTGAGCTGGTGGATTACCTAAAAGATCCAACGAAATTCCAAAAGCTGGGTGGCCGTATTCCAACAGGTGTATTGATGGTTGGCCCTCCAGGTACAGGTAAAACACTTCTTGCAAAAGCAATTGCAGGCGAGTCGAAAGTGCCTTTCTTCACCATCTCTGGTTCTGACTTTGTTGAAATGTTTGTAGGTGTCGGTGCATCTCGTGTGCGTGACATGTTCGAACAAGCTAAGAAGTCTGCACCTTGTATTATCTTTATCGATGAAATCGATGCTGTAGGTCGTCAACGTGGCGCAGGTTTAGGTGGTGGTCATGATGAACGTGAGCAAACCCTGAACCAAATGCTGGTTGAGATGGATGGTTTTGAAGGTAATGAAGGTATTATTGTAATTGCTGCAACTAACCGTCCAGACGTACTTGACCAAGCCTTGCTTCGTCCAGGTCGTTTTGACCGCCAAGTAGTTGTAGGATTACCAGACGTGAAAGGCCGTGAGCAAATTCTTAAAGTTCACATGCGTAAGGTGCCTTTAGCTGAGAATATTAAAGCCAGCATTATTGCTCGTGGTACACCAGGATTCTCTGGTGCCGACCTTGCTAACCTTGTTAACGAAGCTGCATTATTTGCCGCTCGTAACAATAAGCGTGTTGTTGGCATGGATGAGTTTGAAAAAGCCAAAGATAAAATAATGATGGGCGCAGAACGTCGCTCGATGGTGATGTCTGAAGAAGAAAAAGAAATGACTGCTTACCATGAAGCAGGTCACGCCATCGTAGGCTGCTTAGTGCCGGATCACGATCCTGTGCACAAAGTAACCATTATTCCTCGTGGTCGTGCGCTTGGTGTGACGTTCTTCTTACCAGAAGCTGATGCCATCAGTCAGAGCCGTCAAAAGCTTGAGTCTCAAATCTCAGTTGCTTATGGTGGACGTTTGGCCGAAGAGATGATTTATGGTGCTGAAAAAGTGTCTACAGGTGCATCGCAAGATATTAAGTATGCGACTCAAATTGCCCGTAACATGGTAACTCAGTGGGGTTTCTCTGAGAAACTCGGTCCTTTGCTTTATGCTGAGGAAGAAGGCGAAGTATTCCTAGGTCGTAGCATGGCAAAATCAAGTCATATGTCTGATGAAACTCAGGCGACGATTGATTCAGAAGTTAAAGTGATTATCGATGGAAATTACGTTCGTGCAGAACAATTATTAAAAGATAATGAAGACATTCTGCATTCTATGAAAGACGCATTGATGAAGTATGAAACTATCGGTGCAGATCAAATTGATGACTTAATGAATCGCCGTGAAGTTCGTGCTCCGGCTGATTGGGAAGAGTCTGACGACAGCGATAAAGGCAATGATAAAGGCGTAAAAGCTGAAACTAAGCCAGAAGCTGAGACTAAATCTGATGAGAAACCAGATGCAGATATAAATGATGCAGAAGGTGATGCAGCGAAGTAATTCGTAGCGTTTAGATCAAAAGCCCCTCTATAGGGGCTTTTTTGTTGAAGAGTTACTTCAACTAAGTGCCTTTGTTTGGGAGTGTGTAATGAAGTTAATAAGCGGTAATAAAACTTTAGATCTTTCAAGCCCTGTGGTCATGGGGATTCTTAATGCAACCCCTGACTCCTTTTCTGATGGCGGTAAGTTCAATACTTATGAAACGGCATGTCAACATGCTGATGAAATGATTGCTCAAGGCGCTAAAATTATCGATATTGGTGGTGAATCTACTCGCCCCGGCGCACCTGCGGTTTCGCTTAAAGATGAACTTGAACGTGTGATTCCGGTTATTCAGCATTTAAGCAAAAAAGACGTTTGGATTTCGATTGATACCAGTAAAGCTGAAGTGATGCGTCAAGCGGTTGCTGCTGGTGCAAACATTATTAATGATGTGAGAGCTTTGCAAGAGCCTGGTGCATTAAACATTGCAGCCGAAACGGGCGTGCCGGTTTGCTTGATGCATATGCAAGGTACACCACGAACGATGCAAGCTTCCCCTGAATACCATGATGTGATTGAAGATATCAGTGAGTTCTTTGAGCAGCGAATTAAAGCTTGTATTTCTGCTGGAATAAAACGTGAAAATATCATTCTCGATCCAGGTTTTGGCTTTGGCAAAACCCTTGAACATAACTTACAAATATTAGCCAATCAAAAAGAGTTCCATCGATTTGGTTTGCCTGTGTTGATTGGTCTTTCTCGCAAGAGTATGTTTGATAAGCTATGCGGTGGAAGAACCGTTGAACAGAGATTGGCGGGAAGTTTGGCAGGTGCAATATTGTCAATTCAAAAAGGTGCACAGATCATTCGAGTGCATGATGTAGAAGAAACTCAGGACGTGCTTGAGGTGTTATTGGCAACTCAGAAGCATTCCATATAAAAAGGGCTCTTAGAGCCCTCTATTCTTTTCAAACTGGCGAAATCTTAAAATCCCTGAGCTGGTTCTACTTTCAGCATTTCCAAATTTTTAGCAATATCTTCAGCTGCAGTTTCAGGATTCACATTTTTATCAACATGAAGAATACGACCATCTTTGCCAATATAAAAAGTGACGCGGCTTGCTACACGTAACCAATTTAAAACATCATATGATTTAGTGACTTTCTTAGTTGGATCACTCAGCATTGGAAAGTCTGCTTTATTTTTCTTAGCAAATTTTCTATTGTCATCCAAGTCGTCCACACTAGCCATCATGTAAACCGCATTATACTTTTTAATCATGTGACCTTTTTTAGCAAGAGAACGGCATTCAATCGTGCATCCACGAGTATTGGCCATCGGGTAAAATGCTAAAACAACAGCTTGTTTTCCCATGTAATCGTCGAGCTTATACATATTGCCATCTGTTGCCATTAGCTCAAACTTTGGAGCTATATCACCGGCTTTTAAGTCAGTAGCATAGGTGGAAAACGAGAAGCTAAGGGTTATGAATAGGCTGATAATTAATTTTGCTAGGCTAGTTTTCACAATAGTCGTCCTTGAAGGTATGCGATTATTGTTAAGTTTAGCGTTAAATGAGCTGGAAATACCAATTTTTAAAGAGTTATAAAAAAGGTAAGCCAAATGAGGCTTACCTTTTCATACTTACTGGCAATGAATCTGAGTATTTATCCCTGAAATGTTAGCTAACCGATGAATGGCGGCAAACGCTTCGTCGGAAATTTCATTTTTTCGTAAATTTGCTAACTGTCCATAACTCATTGGCTGGGAGCTTAAAGATGCTTGATAACAGGTAAGCTGTTTCCAATCGGGGTGGGCAAATTCACCGTCGCTATCAATCGATTTCGGCTCATATGAGAAGGCCTTACCAACAATGTCTAAAATAGCGATTTGCTGAGGAGAAATTGTTTCAGAATTGAGTATCTGGTTCAAAACAGATTCCCCTGAATTATTCTCAACAAACACATCTGCTCTTGCGTCAGTAAACAGCAATCGAGAAATCACTGGTTTTACACTTAGCTGAGAGGCTAAGTGCATTGGCGTCTCACCGGCGGTATTTTTAACCGTTCGGCTTGATGATTCGAAAGCATAGTCTGTCGCATTCAACCAAATAGATTGCATAACCTTTTGGGCATTGGTTCTTATTACATAGTGAAGGACCGAATCGCCAGCTTCAACAGTCATATAACGAGTTGGTTTACTAATGGTTAATCTTGGATCGGCGCCACCAAGCATTAACGCTTGGATGACATCGAGGCGATCTTGATATTTTTGCTGATGTTTTTCGTTGTTGCGAACTAACATCTTATTTCGTGCTTGAATTGCAAAATCAACGGCACGTGCCAACATCCAACCATCGAGGTTGCCATGATTGTCTTTGGTCACATCAACACCTGAATCAATAATGGTATTGATTAACTCTATGTCACCTTTAGCAACGGCTCTACGAAGATCTCGATAACCGTAAGCTCGTCCTTCATAATGGGCTTTTCTTGCTTGTAATTGTTTTGCTCTAGACTCAGCTAATGCTTGTCGAGTAACTCGACCATGAGTCCAAAGTGATGACCAGGCCCCACCGCCTCGAACCGCACCGATAACGCCATAAGTATCTAACTCTTCATCATAAGCCCATAGTGCCGAACCAGATTCACCGCCAGCAGTGTCGACAAGCGTGTATTCGACAATGTTAGTCCCTGCAGGCATTAAAGAGTGAATCGTGCCACCGCGCCATCCTGAGTGAGGTGTAAGATCATGTATACCGTGAGCACGGAACTCGCCTTTAGTATGATTTAGATCAGCTGGGTGAGTGTAAACTAACGGTTTTGGAAACTCTATTTCTTCTGGTTGCTTGTCGTATGGAGTATGCAAACGCCTTAAAACGTAATCTCCAAAGGTTGCACTAGCAGTAACACCACCACCGAAATACGGACTTAAGTAGACATCATAATCACTTTCGAAATATTGACTTAGTTCATCATCAATTCGTGAGGATTCATCATTATACCACTGGAAATCGTATTCTACTGCGGTGCCTACTTTTTCTCTTGCTGCGTTTAGTGCTTGAATATGGGATTTTTGTGCGTACTCATCTTTTGCGGCTAAAAAGCTGTAACTCGAAGGAGCGGTACGCCATTGACCATTAGGTGGGCGGAAGAAAGGGGCTTCGCAATGACCTGCACTCATTATTAAATCAGCGCTCAAAAGCACGCCACGACACCCTGGTGTTGCAATTGTTGACCTTTGTAATTTTTCTGGTATATCAAGCACCGTTGGAAAAGGAGTTGAAGGTTCTCTGTTTTGTAAATTCGCGGTGATGTCCATTCCATTGGTTAGATTAACTTTGTGATCGCTCAAATAGTGTGAAATACCACCAACGCCATTATCAGCAACAACACACAAATAATGATCATTTAGTGTTGCATCTGAAATTTCAAAATTGACTTCAGAGTCATTTAATGGGGTACCTCTAATGTAATCCTCACAAGTTCTTAAAACGTGGTCTCTACTCGATGTACCTTGATCAGAAATGTAGTTGATATAAACCGATTCCGCATCAGTAACATACCCTTGAATGGTTTCACTAATAACTTCTTCTGAGCTGACTGAGTCTGATATGTGAATTTGTGGAGCTCGGGCTTTCTGTATCCACCCAATTGGTTGGTTAAAAGTTCTACCATCAACATCTTCAACCTGCATACACGCAAAGTAGTTATGCAGATGAATCTGATTTATAAAATTGAAATGAGTACCAGAAGGCATCGGTTGAATTACACTTGCATTTGGGGTTGCTACAGAGCATTGCTCCGGATCCTCTAACATTAATAATCGTGTTTCAACGATATTCAATGGTGTTTGTAGATCCCAGCTCAGTTCGCCCGAAGCATAGTTGTTTTCATCTAAAGGCACAGCAGGCGTTTTAAAAATTTCAAAGGCGACCTTCTGGCCTTTAAAAGACAGTTGTTCATCACCTATTTTGACATTGTGATCAGACTTAAGGAAAGCTGCAAGCTTATAGGATTTGTGAGAGTTTACGGAGGTTTCAGGCAATGGCAACGGAAATTGCTTTATTTGCCATTCACCAGCATCTGTTGTTTCTGCTAGTTGAATGATATTACCTTGAAAATCGGTTAAAGCGATATCGAGCCCAGGATTAGTTTGTCCACTCAGATCAAACAATAAGGTTTCACCTGAATGTTGCTGACGATAAATAAAATCAACAGCGTTTCTATCTTGACCATAGTAGTCAGTCGTTGAAAGGGTATGTTCAAGTTGATTATTTTCAACTGTAGATATGTCAATTTTTGCAGTCACTAAGCTTATTTGCTCAGAACTTGAATAGGTATACTCTTTACCAGTTGTATCTTTTATGTAAACACAGACTTTATCACCGTTATAGCTACGATGATGTTTAAAATTATAGTTGACTGAAGTTTGATACTGGTTTCCTGAAACTGAAACTGGTGAAAGAGTAAAAAAAGGTAACTGGCACCACTCTTCTGGCCAATTTGTGACTTCAACGGTTTCTAGAGATTCAGTTGATGTGATATTCACATTAAAAGTTTGAAAAGGGTAACCTGTTGATGGCGTTGATGAATCAATATCGACTTGGACATCGGCCAATACAGTATTGGCTGTGAGAGAAAACAGTATTCCCGCACTTAACTTGGATAAACTACGCATAATGCAAACCTTTTTATTCAAAACAAATAAACAGGTGATCTGAACTGGATAAAACATGGATGTGCAGCTTAGCTGCTCCAGCAACCCCGCTATCCTAGTCCTATCTTCAGACCTTAGACCGGAGGCTTTGCGTCCCTAACTTTCGAGAGGTTTGCCTTTATTCACCTAAATTGTTCATCTACTGCTGCTACTGATGAGTTGTTACAAGGCGACAACTTTGAGAACATCTTAATAAGTTTTTTAAACTATTTAGTTATAAGCAAATAACATTGTTAAAATTAATCTATAAAAAAGAGTTTCAAGCCTTGGTTTGCATTTAGGTAACCGAAACTGATAGAAAATCGCAAAAGATCAGTCAATCTGCTGTCGAAATGCAGCTAATGTCAGTGGATTGACTAAAAAGCAGCCGAGAAAACATCGCTTTATAAAAATTAACACTAGAACTATTGTAACTTTTACATGGGTTCGTTATTATTCAGCCCGCTTTAAAGGAGACAGCAATGGCACTCAGACGTCCTATGATTGCTGGCAACTGGAAAATGAATGGTTCTTCTGCTTTAGCTATTGAACTATTTAAGAAGTTTGCCGCAAAGCTACAAAACGATTCCGCAGAAGTGGTTCTTTGTCCGCCAACAATTTATCTTGAAAGTGTAAGGCAGCAGCTGGAAGCTAATAAAGATGCATTGAACGGTTCTTTAGTACGTATGGGCGCACAAAACGTCAGTCAGCATGACTTTGGTGCATATACTGGTGAAGTTTCAGCTAAAATGCTGAAAGATGCTGGTTGTAATTATGTTATTGTTGGTCATTCAGAAAGACGTCGTATGTATGGCGAAACGAGTGATATTGTCGCTGAGAAATTCGCTGCAGCACAGCAAAATGGTTTAACGCCAATTTTGTGTGTCGGTGAATCAGGTCCAGCACGAGAAGCACGTCGCACCTTTGAAGTGATTGCTGAAGAATTAGATATAGTTATCGAAAAAAATGGTACTATGGCTTTCGATAATGCAATTATTGCCTACGAACCTTTATGGGCTGTAGGAACTGGTAAAAGTGCTACACCAGAGCAAGCTCAAGAAGTGCATGCTTTTATTCGTAAGCGTTTATCAGAAGTTTCACCATTTATTGGTGAAAACGTAAGAATTTTATACGGTGGTAGTGTTACCCCTAGTAATGCCGCAGATTTGTTCGCTCAACCAGATGTTGATGGTGGGTTGATTGGCGGGGCAAGCTTGAACTCTACCGAATTTTTGAGTTTATGTAGCATAGCGATGAGTGCATAACATGTACGAAGTGTTAATAGTAGTTTATTTGTTAGTAGCGATTGGCCTAATTGGTTTAATTTTAATCCAGCAAGGTAAAGGCGCTGACATGGGAGCTTCTTTCGGTGCAGGCGCGTCGGGAACTCTATTTGGTTCAAGTGGTGCTGGTAATGCATTAACGAGAGCAACAGCAATTTTAGCGATTCTTTTCTTCATCGTAAGTTTGATGATAGGTCGCATGAGTGCTAACCACGCTTCAGATGATAAAGCATGGGAAAATTTAGGTACTCCAGCTGCTACTGAGCAGCAACCAGCAGATGCAGCAAAAACTGCACCAGCGAAAAAAGAATCTACAGAAGATAAAATTCCTGACTAATCTAGGATTTATCGAAAAGCTTTAATGCCGAGGTGGTGGAATTGGTAGACACGCCATCTTGAGGGGGTGGTGGCCTATGGCCGTGCGGGTTCAAGTCCCGCTCTCGGCACCAAAGTTTAGCTAAGTTTTCTACGAAATAAGTAGGCTTAGTTATTGCAAGTAAAGGTGATAATCAATATACTTGCAGCAGTTGACGCGGGGTGGAGCAGTTTGGTAGCTCGTCGGGCTCATAACCCGAAGGTCGTCGGTTCAAATCCGGCCCCCGCAACCAGCTCCCTACAATGACAGTTAATTTAACGAGAGCGTTAAGTCATTGTAGTTACAGGTTCTTATAATGATAACCTCGTGAAATACGGGGTTTTTTGTTATTTGGGGGTAAGCTCCTAAACCTGAAAATTATCACATGAAGTGATGTTGTAATGGGGCTATATGCCCTTTTTTGTTTTTTATGGGGGTGTCGTTTTGGCAAGATTAGAATCCAAACTGACAGACATGCTTACTGCACCAGTTGAAGCGTTAGGCTATAAACTGTGGGGTATTGATTATGTTCAAGCAGGTAAACATTCTACGGTTAGGGTATACATTGACAGTGACAACGGCATTTCAATTGATGATTGTGCAGAAGCCAGTCGTCAAATCAGTGCGGTAATGGACGTAGAAGATCCTATCGTAAACGAATATACCTTAGAGGTATCTTCGCCGGGCGTAGACAGACCTTTATTTACTGTCGAACAGTACGGGATGTACATCGGTGAAGAAGTAAAAGTTTTATTGAATATGCCAGTCAATGGCAGTCGTAAATTAAAAGGCGCCGTAACTAAAGTAGAAGGACAAATGCTTTCACTTCAGGTTGATGGCAATGACACGCTAGTTGCTTTGGATAATATCCGTAAAGGCAATCTAATAGCGAAGTTTTGATAGTTTCAAGGTGAACGAGGCAAGACGATGAATAAAGAGATCCTGCTAGTTGCGGAAGCGGTATCGAATGAAAAAGCGGTACCACGCGAAAAGATTTTTGAAGCGCTGGAGATTGCGCTTGCGACAGCAACAAAGAAAAAATACGAAGGCGACATTGAAGTACGTGTTGAGATTGATCGTAAAACCGGTCATTACGATACTTTCCGTCGTTGGTTGATAGTTAACCCTGAAGCGGGTGAGCTATTAGAAAACCCATATGCTGAAATCACGCTTGAAGCTGCGCAGTTTGATGATCCTGAATTAAATGAAGGTGATTACGTCGAAGAGCAAATTGAGTCAGTTCAATTTGACCGTATTACGACGCAAACAGCTAAGCAAGTTATTGTACAAAAAGTACGAGAAGCTGAGCGTGCACAGGTAGTTGAGCAATTCGCAGATAAAGAAGGCGAGCTGATCACTGGTGTTGTTAAGAAGAGTAACCGTGACACAGTTGTTATTGATTTAGGTAACAATGCTGATGGTGTACTTTTTAAAGATGACATCATCGCTCGTGAAACATTCCGTCCAGGTGACCGTGTTCGTTCATTGCTTTACTCTGTACGCCCAGAAGCGCGCGGTGCACAGCTATTCTTAACTCGTACAAAACCGGACATGCTGATTGAGCTGTTCCGTGTAGAAGTACCAGAAATTGCGGATGAGATGATTGAAATCATGGGTGCTTCTCGTGACCCTGGTTCTCGTGCAAAAATTGCAGTTAAGTCGAATGACAGACGTATTGATCCAATCGGCGCATGTGTAGGTATGCGTGGAGCACGTGTCCAAGCCGTGTCTAACGAATTAAATGGTGAGCGTGTCGATATCGTACTTTGGGATGATAATCCTGCTCAGTTCGTTATCAATGCAATGGCGCCAGCAGATGTTGCATCTATCATCGTTGATGAAGATTCAAATTCAATGGACATTGCTGTTGAAGAAGGTGCTTTAGCTCAAGCTATTGGTCGTAATGGTCAAAACGTTCGTCTAGCTACTCAACTTACCGGTTGGGAGCTAAATGTGATGACTGTTGACGAAATGAACGAGAAACACCGAGCTGAAAGTGCGAAAATCACAACGTTATTTGTGAATGCATTAGACGTAGATGAAGATTTCGCTCAAGTACTTGCGGATGAAGGCTTCACTTCTCTGGAAGAAATTGCGTATGTGCCAGTAACAGAGTTACTCGATATTGACGGTTTCGATGAAGATATTGTTGAAGCATTGCGTGAACGTGCGAAATCAGCAATTTCAACTGCAGCATTAGCTTCTGAAGAAGCGTTAGATGGTGCAGAGCCAAGTGCAGATCTACTGGCACTTGAAGGACTAGAAAAGCACCTTGCTTACGTATTTGCAAGTAAAGGTGTGATTACACTAGAAGATTTGGCCGAACAAGGCATTGATGATTTGATCGAAATTGAAGAATTGACAGAAGAAAGAGCTGGTGAGCTGATTATGGCTGCCCGCAACATCTGTTGGTTTGGCGATGAAGCAGAATAAGTCGATCAACAGGGGGAGTTTAACTGATGTCAGAAACAACAGTAGAAAAACTGGCTGCAGAAGTACGAAATGACAAGAACGTTGATCGTTTGATTGAGCAATTCGAACAAGCTGGTATTAAAAAAGGCAAGAATGATTCTGTAACGGAAGATGAAAAGAATCAATTGCTTGATTTTTTAAAGAAACAACATGGCGGGGATGCCAAGCCTCAAAAAATGACTTTGCAGCGTAAGCAAAAGTCTACTTTGAGTGTTTCAAGTAGCTCAGGTCAGTCGAAAGACGTACAAGTTGAAGTTCGTAAAAAGCGTACTTTCGTTAAGCGTGATTCAGCAGAGCTAGAGCAGCAAGCGGAAGAAGAAGCGAAAGCTAAAGTAGAAGCAGAAGCGAAAGCTGAGGCAAAAGCGAAAGCTGAGGCAAAAGCGAAAGCAGACGCAGAAGCGAAAGCTAAAGCAGAAGCGAAGGCCAAAGCCAAAGCAGAAGCAGAAGCTAAAGCAAAGACTAAAGCAGTAGAAGTAGAAGCGAAACAAGATCCTAAAGAAGTGGAAGTAGCAAAACAAGAAGCTGAGCGCTTAAGAACTGCTCAAGAACAAGCTGAGAAACAAAAGCGTGAAGAAGAGGCTTCAAAAGCCGCTGATGAAGCACGCCGCTTAGCTGAAGAAAATGCAAAGCGTTGGGAAGAAGAAGAAGCCAAACGCAAAGAAGCTGAAAAAACAGCTGATCACCACATCACGACATCTCAAGCGGCTCGTGCTGCTGAAGATAAGTCTGATGCTGAAGAAGAGCGTCGTGGTCGTCGTCGTAACAAGAAAACAAAGGGTGGCGGTCGTGACCGTAACCGTAATAACCGCAACAACCGCAACAATAAATCAGTTGCTCCAGAGTCAATGGCTCATGGCTTCAATAAGCCAGTTGCAGCGGTAAACCGTGATGTTAAGATTGGTGAAACTGTTACTGTTTCTGAATTAGCACAAAAAATGGCAATCAAAGCGACCGAAATCATCAAGCAAATGATGAAGATGGGCAGCATGGTTACCATTAACCAAGTACTTGACCAAGAAACTGCACAAATGGTTGCAGAAGAAATGGGTCATAAAGTAGTGCTAACTCGTGAAAACGAACTTGAGCATCAAGTACTTGCTGATCGCGGTGATGATCTATCAGTTGAGCCTCGTGCTCCTGTTGTAACTATCATGGGTCACGTTGACCATGGTAAAACATCATTACTTGATTACATCCGTCGTGCAAAAGTTGCTTCTGGCGAAGCCGGTGGTATTACTCAGCACATCGGTGCATACCACGTAGAAACTGAAAACGGCATGGTGACGTTCCTAGATACTCCAGGTCATGCTGCCTTTACTTCAATGCGTGCTCGTGGTGCAAAAGCAACGGATATCGTAATTCTAGTTGTTGCTGCTGATGATGGTGTAATGCCACAAACAATTGAAGCGATTCAGCATGCTAAAGCAGCTGACGTACCTTTGATTGTTGCTGTCAACAAAGTTGATAAGCCTGAAGCTGATTTTGAGCGTGTAAGAAGTGAACTTTCTCAACATGGCGTAATGTCAGAAGAGTGGGGCGGAGAGCACATGTTCGTTAACGTATCTGCGAAAGTAGGTACAGGTATTGACGAACTTCTTGAAGGCATTTTGCTTCAATCTGAAGTACTTGAGCTTAAAGCAATTCGCGAAGGCATGGCGTCTGGCGTTGTTGTTGAATCTAAACTTGATAAAGGTCGTGGCCCAGTTGCTACTGTTCTTGTTCAGGAAGGTACATTACGTCAAGGTGATATCGTTCTATGTGGTCTTGAGTACGGTAAAATCCGTGCGATGAAAGATGAGAACGGTCAACCAATTACTGAAGCTGGTCCTTCAATCCCAGTAGAGATTTTAGGTCTTTCTGGTGTGCCACAAGCTGGTGACGAAGCTACTGTTGTTAAAGATGAGCGTAAAGCTCGTGAAGTTGCACTTTACCGTCAAGGTAAGTTCCGTGATGTGAAACTTGCTCGTCAGCAAAAAGCGAAACTAGAAAACATGTTCGCTAACATGACTGAAGGCGAAGTTGCTGAACTCAACATTATCCTAAAAGCAGACGTTCAAGGTTCACTTGAAGCGATTTGTGATTCATTGATTAAACTTTCAACTGATGAAGTTAAAGTGAACATCATTGGTCGTGGTGTTGGTGCATTAACAGAAACTGATGCAACACTAGCAGCAGCGTCTAACGCTATCATGGTTGGCTTTAACGTACGTGCAGATGCACAAGCGCGTAAGACCATTGAAGCTGAAAGCGTTGATTTACGTTACTACAGCATCATCTATAACTTAATTGATGAAGTTAAGTCTGCGATGAGCGGTATGCTTGCCCCTGAATTCAAACAAGAAATCATTGGTCTTGCTGAAGTTCGTGATGTATTTAAGTCGCCTAAACTGGGTGCCATTGCAGGTTGTATGGTTACTGAAGGTAACATTAAACGTAGCGCTCCAATCCGTGTACTTCGTGAAAACGTGGTAATCTACGAAGGTGAACTTGAATCATTACGTCGCTTTAAAGACGATGTTCAAGACGTTCGTAATGGCATGGAATGTGGTATTGGCGTTAAGAACTACAACGACGTAAAAGTTGGAGACCAAATTGAAGTCTTCGAAACTGTCGAAGTGGCAAGAACACTTTAAGTTGTGTTTTTAAAAAGGCGGCAATAGCCGCCTTTTTTAGTTTATGGCTTTTTATTTGAGTAAAGAAAATGGCTAAAGAATTCAGTCGTACCCGTCGCATTGGTCAACAACTTCAGCAGGAGTTGGCGATGGTGATACAGCGAGATATGAAAGATCCTCGCATTGGTATGGTGACCGTCAATGACGTTGATGTGTCACGTGACCTTAGTTTTGCAAAAGTATTCGTCACATTTTTTGATGAAGACCCAGAGCAAATAAAATCTAAGCTTGAAGCACTAACCAAAGCAGCTGGCTATATTCGCAGTTTAGTTGCAGGCCGCATGAAGTTGCGTGTTATGCCAGAATTAAAGTTTGAGTATGATAGTTCACTGGTCGAAGGTATGCGTATGTCTTCTTTAGTGACCGAAGTGGTTATTAAAGATAAAGAAAAAGCAAAATCAAGCGATCGCGATGATGAGGAAACGGCTTAATGGCTCGTCGCTCTAAAAAAGGTCGGCTGGTAAACGGTATTGTTTTATTAGATAAAAGCACAGGCATGAGCTCTAATTTTGCCTTGCAACGTGTAAAGCGTTTGTTCAATGCACAAAAAGCTGGGCATACGGGGGCGCTTGACCCGCTAGCAACAGGTATGCTGCCAATTTGTTTAGGTGAAGCGACCAAATTTTCACAACATTTATTAGATTCAGATAAGCGTTATTTAGTTACCGCTAAACTGGGTGTTCGTACGGACACTAGTGATTCTGATGGTGAAGTTGTTGAAACTAAACCTGTCGAGTTCACTCAAGAACAGTTGGATGCGGGGCTAGAACAATTCCGTGGTGACATTAAACAAGTGCCGACCATGTTCTCTGCACTCAAATATCAAGGTCAGCCTCTATATAAGTATGCCCGTGAAGGCATTACGGTTCCTCGTGAAGCACGTCCAATCACTGTATTCGATCTTACATTTATTAAGCTCGAAGGTGATGAGCTGACTTTAGACATTCACTGCTCTAAAGGCACTTATATTCGGACTATCATTGATGACCTTGGTGAGATACTGGGTTGTGGTGCTCATGTAATTATGTTGCGTCGTACTCATGTTGCAGACTATCCATACGAGCGCATTGTAACATTAGAACAACTGCAAGAAATGGTAGAAGGCACAGAGCCTGAAGACGAACATCGCTTTACTGAACTAGACAAACATTTATTGCCTATGGACAGTGCAGTAGCTCGATATCCAGAGCTTAACCTACCGATCGCATTGCTTGAACCAATTATGCAAGGACAAGCTGTGCCAGCTGCTGATCTGCAACCTGAACAGTTGGTCAGAATTACGCTTGGCGAGAATAAGTTGTTTGTGGGTGTAGGTGAGATGAACCAGAAAGGTTTGTTGCAACCTAAACGATTGGTTGTGTTGTCAGAAGGGAAGTAGGTTCACTTGGGAAAAAGTGAGTTTTGCTTTTGAAAGCTTACGCTTTCATTGTTAGAACTTCTTCGAAGTTTATAAAGTCGTGGTGTTGCACACCACACCGCCGAAAGGGGAAGCCTTCAGCTGCTTCCCCTTTAGAATCCCCTGAGCTGCCCATACGAAGCTGAAAGCTCCTCATTCCTTTTGGATAAATATCTAACGCTTTCGATGCTACATCCATGTAGCCCGAAACCTGCCGCAGCGTCCATGCTGCGGCTACGATATTTATTCCAATGTCATTCGACAGCTTCAATGGGAACCGTTGCAGCCTTCAAGTTTATTGATGAACTCTGGTAGAGCTGTTACGTCATACCCGTGAAAACGGGTATCCAGTGCCTTTTTGACTCAAAGCACCACTCTACTTTTAAAGCAAAGGCGTACAAACTCTTCCAGAGTTTACAAAGACACCAGATGCCCGACTAAAGCACTCGGGCATGACGGTAATTCTCTAAGCGAACATTCCAAATAACTTCGCAGGCTACGAAAAGTCCCATCGAAGCTGTTGAAGATATTATTGAATATAAAATGACGTGAATCCGACATGGATGTCGGATTAGGCTCTGAGGTACATGGATGTACCATCAGAGGCGTTAGTCATTTATTCAATAATATCTGAAACGCTCAGCTTCGTTTGGGCGGCATGGGGAGATAGAAGAGGGGAGTTTGCTGGAGAACTCCTCTTTTCCTTGGGTGTGGGCAAAAGCCCACGACGATTTAAAGTGCAAAGCACTTTCATGGGGGCTTTATCTTATTAAACCGAACAGGTAGTTTAGATAAGCGTTTAAGAACGGGTTACGAATTGAGGCTTATTTAAATGTTTTTTAAAAAGAAGAACGCATACTCTGCGATTAAGCTTTATTCAATTGGAAACGCCCAGATCAGTATTTCAAGGCCACAACTTCTAGATTCTATTTTTAAGGTTTTTGATGAGCAATTTTGCCAAAGGCCAAAGTGTTACGTAATTCATGACCCATACGGAATTAGAAAAGGTAGTACAGTTGGTCTTAAAGCCTTTAGAAATAAACTGTTAACCAAAGGGCATGATAAGTACAATACAATAACTGGTGAATCTGAAGAAACACTTGGTTTTAATCTATCTCTAGATTTTATTTCAGAAAATACAAATTACAGTGAGCTTGTCATTTGGTGGAAAAAAGATGATTTCACTCCTTCATTCAAGAAAATTGTAGAAACAGTTTTCCCTTTTTTTCCTATTAGTAGTGGTTTTTTGTTTGGAAGTAATGACACACTTCATATCGTTTATGAAGATATAGCCAAAAGAAGTATCTTGGGTGGAATTTCATATCAAGTTTCCTACGAACATTTGAAATGGATAAATAGTTATGAACAAGGTGGAGTGAGATGCGTTTTTGATAAGAACCTTTTAAGCGTAGAGCAACTACAAAATGCTCAAATAGATAAAAAAGATTATAAGATTGAAAGGTTTGCCAATTTGTATTTGGTTTATAAAAAATGACAATAAAAGAGAGCATCAATAACATACTCCAAGTTGTTTTTTCATCGTTTTAGCGTTAAAATGCGCAGCCCTCAAGCTGAGTTAGTGATTGGCTTGAGATAATTGACTTAAATATTTGGAGATATACATGTCACTAAGTCCTGAAGCGAAAGCAAAAATCGTAGCTGAATACAGCCGCGGTGAAAACGATACTGGTTCTGTAGAAGTTCAAGTTGCATTGTTGACTGCACAAATCAACCACCTGCAATCTCACTTCAAAGAGCACATCCATGATCATCACTCTCGTCGTGGTCTTCTACGTATGGTTAGCTCACGTCGTAAGCTTACTGCATACCTTAAGAAGAAAGACGCAGAGCGTTATACTGCTCTTATTCAGAAGCTAGGTCTACGTCGTTAATTTCGCAACGTATCCCAGTTTTAAAAAGAGGCTTTTTAGCCTCTTTTTTCGTTTATGCAGAACACATTCTATTGAAGTCTCTTAAAGGTTGAATATGAGACCATTTGTATTTAGGTAAGCTGGTATAGCTATCTTCCATTTCTATTCCAGAATCAGATATAGAGCTAGTAACACTTTCACTTTGAATACTGAGTGCTGTTTGATTCTCAACTCTAGGTATTTGTTCATCTGCAATTTCACGTGGTCTTCTTATCGGTATTGGAGGAGTTGCTGTTTCAATCTGTGATTCAGCATCATGTGTCTGTGATTTATTTTGTTTAAACCAAGTAGGAACAACAGAAGGACCGAAACGTTTGGCATCAATATCAATGGTTTCGCCAGTGTAAACTTGAACATGATGTCCAAATAGTTTTTGCTTAAGGCGATGTTTTACAGAGCAGCTGTCTAAGTGTGCCTTATCCACACTTTCGAATTTAGCTTTAAATAAGTCCTCTTTGTTAAGCTCTAACCCTTTGATTTTACAGCTGTGAATAAGCATGTATCTGATACCGCTTCGAGAAAGGATATGCACTCTTTCATTTACCTTTACACAAACTGCATTCGCTCGATTAAGCTTTTCACCATTGATAGGGCAGCGATAAGCAATGCTACTTTTTTCAATTTGATTTGCTGCCTCTGTTTTTGCTTCGGGTACCTTTTTAAGTTCGTTTATTCCTAATGTTTTAGTTCTTTTTTCAAAGGCATGGATTCTAGGCAAGCCAATTAACTGTTCAGGTGATGATAAGGATACTTGTTCTATCTGTTCTGGAGCCCCTAAAAACTCGTAAGTGTCAGGACACTGAGTTTTTTTATCAACCTCTAAGGCGAGTGCATCTCTGGTCAGAGTGCTGTGGGTTATCCTTGGCAGGTACATGTTGCAGCAGTGTTTACTTCTATTAGGTGAACCTTCATCATTACAACATTTGTAATCGTAGCCAACAGGCCTTATGCCTTCTTTTAAAATCGCTTTTTCGACTTTCTGGCAGTCTGATAACCCAAAAAAGCTTAAAATACGTTGTTTAAGCTCTTCTTTAAAAGTTGATGGTTTTGTCGAATAACGTTGAACTTTATAATAGCTAACTTCTGTTTTTGCAGTTGATTTATATAGAGTTGAAGAATTATATTTGCATTGAGACCCACAAAGTACAGTGGATTCTTTGTAGTTACCGTCTTCTATAAAACCTCTTGTTTGATGATACTTAGGGGTCAAAATGTATTCTTTACCATTATAGGAAAAACACTTAGAAGGTAGCGGAGAAGACCAAAAATGATCCGCCACAGCTTCGCAAAGCTGTGTTTCAGGGAATTGACGTTGTATAGAACTAACTACTTTAGCTGCCATTAGTTCTCATATAATTGTTTGTTTAATATTCAGATTATTGTTTAGCTAGTTGGTTCAAGCAACAAGTATGAATAAATGTTAATTTTGAGAAATGTTTTAAAAGGTGATACTGATTTAATATCTGGATGATTATAAGTCGAGAGAGGATTGTTCTGGTTCTAAGTACTTTTCTTCAAATTCTTGCTGAGAAAGTGGTTTATCAAAGTAAAACCCTTGTCCAATATGACAGTTTTGTTCTTTAAGCCATTCAAGCTGCTTTTTTTCATCAATGCCTTCAGCTACGATTTCAAACCCCATTTGTTCGCCGAGTAAAAGTATTGTTTTAGCAATGGCGTCATTTTCAGGTAAACCTTCTATAAAGGCTCGATCAATTTTTAAGGTATTAATTGGTAATAGCTTTAAATAAGATAGCGAAGAATACCCAGTCCCAAAATCATCAATAGCAACGTTAAATCCAGCTTTTTGCAGTTGCTCTATACGAGCGATCGCTAATTGAATATTATTAATAAATGAGCCTTCAGTAATTTCGATTTCTAATAAGTCTGGTGCAATATTATTTACATGTGTTGCAGCTTTGATTTGTTTTATTAAATTTGGATCAACAAAGTGCCGTGCGGCAATATTGATTGCGATTTTGGGTACTTGATTATAACTCCTCGACCAGTGTGCAATGGTTCGGCATGCATCTTTAATGACCCAGCGACCTAGAGCTATAATCAAATTAGACTGCTCTGCAATGGGGATAAATTTAGCTGGTGAAATAAGGCTGCCATCTTTTTTCCATCGAATTAGTGCTTCTGCACCGCATACTCTTCCTGTTGTTAAATCGATTTTCGGTTGGTAAAAAAGCTGCAGTTCATCGAGTGGTTCGTCACTGTCGAGTTCACGCATAATAGTAGAATGTAATTCTGCTTCTAATTCTAATGAAGCCACCGCATTTTCGGTCATTTTGTGGTTAAAGAATTCCCAATTTCCGTAATCAAGATCTTTGGCGTTATACATTGCGGTTTCAGCTCGACGAATCAAATCTTCTGCTGTGTGCCCATCATCGGGAAACAATGCAATACCTACAGCTGCGTCAGGGTGAAGCTCATGGCCATTTAGCTGAAGTGGCAATTGGATCTGTTCTAATAGTTTACGCGCAAATTCGCCAGCTCGGTTTGGGTCTTGAATATCATTAACTAAAATCGCAAATTCATCACCACCTAAACGTGCAACTACCCCCTTTTCCCCGGTGTGGCGTTTTAAGGTTCTAGCAACTCTTGTTAAATATCGGTCACCAATGTCATGGCCTAAGGAATCATTGATGTTTTTAAAACGGTCTAAATCTATATAGAAAATAGCGAATGTTCGTCGTTGGTTTTTAGCACGTTGAATCGCAATTTGTACGGTTTCAAGCAGTAAAGTACGATTGGGCAGTCCTGTTAAGGTATCTTTCGTTGCCAACTTCCTTAACTTAGCTTGTGTTGCATCAAATTGAATTAGAACTTGATTAAACTTTGTTACTAAGGTGCCTAATTCGCTTTTTCCATGATGCACTATGCGAGGAAGTAAACTGTCTTTAGGTGCTTCAGGGTTGATTCTATCCATAGATTCACAGATATGTACAACAGGCCGAGTCAGAAATTGATGGAACACAAGTGCGAGAATAATCGTTAAACCAAATGCTCCACTCAAAGAGACTAAAAATGTATGTTTGAGATGCGTTGTAAGCTGCGAACTTATGTAGCGGTCGTCATAATTAAGGGTTACTTTTGCAAAAGGTTTTTTTGTTGCAGTGTTTACTTTTTCAAAGAGTAATCCCGCTCTATAGAGTAAGTGAGTACTTGTTTCAGCTTCACCAATGAAATTGGCGAGGGTATTGGATATGAGTGATTGCGGCGCTTTTTGTTGCTTATTTGCACTGAAAAAGCGTCCTCCATTACTGAGCTCAACTTCAACAGATTTAACCCAAGGTAAATTAAGTGCTAAGTCGACCAATTTTTCAGCCAGAGGTAGTGTTTCGGTATTCCTATCTTGAAGGCTGACCTGTTCTAAACGTTGGATGAGTTGTTGCTGGTTGGCTTTAAGTCGGTGTTGTTCAGACTTTACAGTGATAATAAATTCGATAACAAAAATAAATACAGCAAACAGCAGCGTTGTTTTTAGCGCCAGAAATGCCTGCTTCCAAGTTAAAGAAGAAAATATTGCTGTCATCCTTGAAGCTCTTTTTCCCAAAATTTATAACGAGTTAGTGCCTAAATGAGGCATTTATCATGAAATATTTGTGATATCCACAATAGATCAGTATAGGTGCTTTATTCATGTACTGTATTTAAAGTATACTTACGCCCGAAAATTAAGGTAAATATTAAGGAATGGGTCTAGTGAATCCTATTGTAAAGAGTTTTGAATACGGTCAGCATACCGTTACTTTGGAAACCGGAGTAATTGCACGTCAAGCTGACGCAGCAGTTCTAGCAAGTATGGGCGACACCACTGTATTAGTGACTGTCGTTGGTAAAAAAGATACCGACTTGAGCCGTGGATTTTTTCCATTAACGGTTAATTACCAAGAAAAGACGTATGCGGCTGGTAAAATTCCAGGTGGTTTCTTCAAGCGTGAAGGCCGTCCATCGGAAGACGAAACTCTTATCGCTCGTCTAATCGACCGTCCTATTCGTCCATTATTCCCTAATGGTTTCATGAACGAAGTTCAAGTAATCATTACTGTTGTTTCTGTTGATCCAAACATTGAGCCAGATATCATTTCAATGATTGGTACGTCAGCAGCATTGTCTATTTCTGGTATCCCGTTCAATGGCCCATTGGGTGCAGCACGCGTTGGATACAAAGATGGCGAATATGTTCTAAACCCGAACATCGATCAAAAAGACGGTAGTCAACTTGATTTAGTTGTTGCTGGTACACAATCAGCAGTACTGATGGTTGAGTCAGAAGCACAAGCATTGCCTGAAGAAGTCATGTTAGGTGCAGTGGTATATGGCCATGACCAACAGCAAGTTGTTGTTGATGCTATCACAGAGTTCAAAGCAACAGTTGCTAAGCCTGAGTGGGATTGGACTGCACCAGAGCAAAACGAAGACTTATACGCAAAAATCAAAACTATTGCAGAAGATGCAATGGGTAAAGCGTATGAAATCACAGCAAAACATGAGCGCCGTGATGCTGTCATCGAATTGAAAAACAACGCTAAAGAGCAAATGGTTGCAGAAGACGCAGACGTTGATTTAGGCGAAGTTGACAAATTGCTTAGCACTTTAGAGAAAAACGTTGTTCGTGGCCGTATCATCCGTGGCGAACCTCGTATCGATGGTCGTGAGCCTGATATGGTTCGTGGTCTAGATGTTTTGGCTGGCGTATTACCACGTACTCACGGTAGTGCTGTGTTTACTCGTGGTGAAACTCAAGCATTGGTTGCTGCGACGCTTGGTACTGAACGTGATGCTCAAAAAATTGATAGCATCATGGGCGAAAGAACAAATCGCTTTATGCTTCATTATAACTTCCCTCCTTATTCTGTTGGTGAAACAGGTATGGTTGGTTCGCCTAAGCGTCGTGAAATTGGTCACGGTAAGCTAGCATGGCGTGGTATTAATGCGGTTATGCCATCAGAAACTGAGTTCCCGTACTCAGTACGTGTAGTATCAGAAATTACTGAATCAAATGGTTCAAGCTCAATGGCTTCTGTTTGTGGTACTTCTCTAGCTCTTATGGACGCTGGTGTACCAATCAAGGCTTCTGTTGCAGGTATCGCAATGGGTCTTGTTAAAGAAGGTGACGATTTCGTCGTTCTTTCTGATATTTTGGGTGATGAAGATCACTTAGGTGATATGGACTTTAAAGTAGCGGGTACTCGTGGTGGTATTACGGCTCTTCAAATGGACATCAAGATTGAAGGTATCACTAAAGAGATCATGGACATTGCTCTTCAACAAGCAATGGGCGCTCGTATCCACATCCTAAACGTGATGGATTCAGCGATTGGTACTCACCGTGATGATATTTCTGATCACGCTCCACGTATCACAACTATCAAAATCAACCCAGAGAAAATCCGTGATGTTATCGGTAAAGGTGGCGCAGTAATTCGTGCACTTACTGAAGAAACCAACACAACGATTGAACTGGATGATGATGGTTCAGTTCGCATCGCTTCTTCAAGCGGTGACGACACACGTGAAGCGATTCGTCGTATCGAAGAGCTAACGGCTGAAGTTGAAGTGGGTCGTATCTATGACGGTAAAGTTATCCGTATCGTAGACTTCGGTGCATTCGTTAACATTCTTCCTGGTAAAGATGGTCTGGTTCATATTTCACAAATCAGTGAAGAGCGTGTTGCTAACGTATCTGACCATTTACAAATGGGTCAAGAAGTTAAAGTTAAGGTGATGGAAGTTGATCGCCAAGGCCGTGTACGTCTTTCTATTAAAGAAGCAGTAGAAAAGAAAGCTGCTGAAGAAAGCGCTGAATAATTGAAACACTAAGTTTCATTTATCAAAAAGGAGATCTTCGGATCTCCTTTTTTGTTTGCTATAGTTGCTCAGTTTTCTAATTTTCAAAGGCTTTTTAGATGAAATTGAATTTGCGTGTGCTGTTAACCTTAGTTTTTGCTGGATGGTTAACGGGTTGTGCATCGACACAAAAGGGATTGTTGTTTGAGCCTGTTCTTCCTAATTATCAAACCGAACTTAATATTGCCAAGCTCAACGATATTCTTTCTACGGTAAAATTGACCGAGCAGCAACGTGCACGTTTTCATTATGATCGCGGTGTTTTGTACGACAAAGTAGGGCTAAGGTTACTCGCTCGTTACGACTTTAGACAAGCGCTAAAGGTTAATCCTCGCTTAGCAGATGCTTATAATTTTTTAGGCATTTATTATACTCAAGAAGGGGATTTTGATAATGCTTATGAAGCCTTCGACTCAGTATTAGAGCTTGCTCCAAATTATGACTATGCTCATTTAAACCTAGGCATTGCGTTGTATTACGGTAAACGTAATAAACTGGCCAGTCACAATCTTGAACAGTTTTATCAAGCGGACAGTCATGATGGGTATCGTATTTTATGGCTTTTCATTGCGAACAGAGAGAATGATAAGAAAGCGGCACTGGAAACGTTAAAAGCTCAGCGTGAGCAGTTAAACCCTGAAGCTTGGAGTACGGTTCTCGTTGACTATTATTTGGGTAAAGTCTCTGAATCTTCGCTACTCAAGCACGCAAAAGAAAACTTGAATGCTGAACAACCTGCCGTTGAGTACACTGAACGATTATGTGAAGCCTATTTTTATATGGCTAAGCAAGCTCGTATTCGTGGTGATAACAAGAAAGCGATTGAATACTTAAAACTTGTTTTAGCAACAAATGTGCATGACTTTATTGAGTATCGTTATGCAGGTATTGAACTGAGTTTAGCTGAGAAAGCACTGTTGGAATCAAAATAGGCTCATTTTATCAACATCCTCAGAAGGCTATCAGTGATAGCCTTTTTTGATGACAGTTTCTTTTTACTATTTGAATTAAGGCGGAAATAAAAAGCTATCCGACATAAAAACAACTGGCAGCAACGAATCCCCAAATCAACATAGTGAACCAATACATTAGTGGCTCTTCTGAACGTTCATAGGCTTGCCAGATGTATGCTCTTCCTCTAATTAAGTCAAATACTAACCAGAGTAGCAGGGTAAAACCCAACCAATAATTCCAAGACATCGATGAGAAAATTTCTGACATACCACTACCATTAGTTTATTTTCATTTTGACAATCTTAGTTTCTCAGAAAGAGAGGTTAATTGTCAAATTGAAAATTTAAGGTTATTTTAATCATCGGTAAATTTTTTGATGGATAGAGAAAGATATGGCAAGACCAAGTATGGCCGAGCAACGGAAAACTGAGATACTCGATGCACTTGAAGCCTGTATATTGGAACGAGGTATACAAGAAACCTCACTAGAAAATATAGCCGAAAAAGCGGGGATGAAGCGTACTATTCTGCGCCATTATATTGGTAATCGTGACGATATCATCTGTGCCTTAAGTCAACGCTGGAAGGTAAAGTACTCAGAACAATGGGCTGAAGCCATTAAGTGGCTTCCCCAAAATAATCAACATGTCGCTTTATTGGAGGGACTTTTTGCTGTTGGCTCTATGCAAGCCGTGCAAGAGACCATCATTGGTGATGAACTGTTTTCAGAAGCTCGACGACTCACTCTTGTTAAAGAAGATCAAAATACCATTATGAATGAATTCATTGAGCATTTTAACCAAGTGCTCACTGAGATGTATCCCAATGCAAAGCCTGAAGATATTGAGCTAGTAAGCTATGGTGTTTACTCAAGTTATCTAATGTCAAAGTCCATGGTATTACTCGAATTGGTAGAACCAATCCACAAACTAAAACACAGTTCGATATTGCTTTGTAATACACTGGCCGTGTAAATTATAGATTGTCATGATGAAAATTTACTGTTAGTTTGATAAGTAATTTTTATCGATGATGGACTAGGAGTGGCCGTGAATCTTTTCAATTCTTTAATGACTTCAGTAGTTGTAGTCGCTGCAATATGCGTAATTGCGCTCTACCAACCCAAATATGCTTATGCTGAGCCCCAAATAAAAGCCTTAACAAGTAAGGTTGAGAATGCTTCAAATGCAAAAACAGTAGAACTAAAACTCGTGGGAGTCAGCGGGCAAGTCACTAATTATGATGTCACTTCATTGGAAAGCTTATTAAGAAAAAAAGAAGAGCAGCTTTATTCTTCGTTCAACGTTCAGCCTAAACAGCTTTACATTGTGTACCAAAATTTTACTGATGATTTTCAGACAATGACGGTCACTATGGGTTATGACAGCCGTATTTTTCGAGGTGAGCAACAGACTTACCCTTACCCAAAAGGTAAAACACAACTACTACTGTCTAAAGGTAAGCGCACGAGTGATGAATTGCTGAATGCTTGGAATAAAGTTGATTATTCCAGAGCAGTTAAAGCGGTGATTGAAGTTAAATATTTGGCTGAAGACGGCTCGACTTCAGCGACTGAACTTAACGTGCTGTATTAGGAGTTAATTATGGATATATTACTGCAGCCTTTTAAGCTAGAAGAGTTAGATTATCTATATACCTTAATTGATGACTGGTTTTTTGTCGTTGCACTTGGGTTATTTGGTGTTGAACTTCTGAGGTATGTCTTTAAAAAACAATTTACTCGAAATCTTCTGGGAGATAGCGTTGCTAACTTTGTCACTCTTGGTCTGTTTCTGTTCACGCTATTGTTTACGGCATTAGCTTATACATCAGTGTTTTTCTATGTGTATGATAATTTTAGAATCACAGAGTTACCTTTTACCATGTGGACCATTTTTTGTTGTATCGTCCTTGCCGATTTAGCGTATTACTGGGAGCATCGTTTCTTACACAGTAATGGGTTTGCTTGGGCAACTCATACCGTGCATCACAGCTCACCACACTTCAATATTTCGGTGGCTTATCGACATGGGCCGTTGGATTGGTTTTTCCCATTATTTTTCCATCTACCGCTTGCCGTTATTGGTTTTAATCCAATCATCATTTTCATATCAGAAATGCTAGTGCAGTTATTTCAGACTTTATTGCATACAGAAAGTGTTAAAAAACTGCCTCGTCCATTTGAAGCGATTTTTAATACACCTTCTCACCATCGAGTACACCACGCAACAAATACAAAATATATTGATAAGAACTATGCTGGCATTTTTATCATCTGGGATCGTATGTTCGGTACGTTTGCGAGAGAAGAAGAGACAGTGCGTTATGGTGTTTTCCCGAGAATCAATAGTGTGAATCCGATTAAGATCTATTTTGATGGATATTGGAAGTTGCTAAAACGATTTATTACTGCTCCAAACTGGCGATACCGGTGGAACTTATTTGTGAAGCCTCCTATCTGGACTTGGCAACAAGAAAGAAAAAATAAATAACCACTTTTTGTAGCCTGCATCAAATAATGCAGGCTATTTCTTTAGTAATGACATTAAGAATGTGATGATTCAATGAATAATCAACCGGCAAATCTATTACATGAACGCCTTCACTATAGAGTGCAGCTTCAAGAATTGTCTCAAGTTCATCATGAGATTGAGGTCGATGGCCAACAGCACCAAAGCTTTCTGCATACTTCACAAAGTCAGGGTTATTAAAATCTAACCCGAAATCTTCAAAATCTCTGCCTTTTTGCTTCCACTTGATCATGCCATAAGCGTTATCGTTTAAGATAATTACGACCAAATCGAGCTTCATACGAACAGCGGTTTCAAGTTCCTGTGAATTCATCATAAAGCCACCATCACCATTAATGGAAACGACTTTTTTAGAAGGGTTGAGCTGCTTGGCGACCATTGCCGATGGAAGCCCAGCTCCCATAGTTGCAAGTGCATTATCGAGAAGTAATGTGTTGCTTGAGTGGCAAGCATAATTACGTGCGAACCAAATTTTATAAATGCCATTGTCGAGCGTAACAATGTCCTGATCATCCAAACGTTTTCGTAAGACTCGGACTAATCGTTGAGGCAGTATTGGAAAGCGCTTGTCATCAAAATACTCTGAAACTTTCTCATCAACGAATTGTTTAACTCTTTTAAAGTAACTGAGATCTTGGGTTAATTTTTTTGTGGCGCATGTCAATGCTTCAACGGTATCGCTGATGTCTCCAGCAATGTTCAATTGCGGGAAATACACTTCGTCGCATCGTGCTGGAAAGAAATTGATGTGAATGACTTTTGTACCATTTTGCTCCATAAAAAAAGGCGGCTTTTCTACAATATCATGTCCGACATTGATGATTAAATCTGCACGTTCAATAGCACAATGTAAAAAATCGTTTTCAGATAATGCTGATGTTCCTAGAAATTGTGGATGCCTTTCATCAACAACCCCTTTACCCATTTGAGTATTGAAAAAATAGATACCCGTTTTATCAATAAATTTGGTCAGTGCTTCTGTTGATGACTTCCTATTTGCACCTGCGCCGATTAACAGTAGTGGTCTTTCTGACGCATCAATCATTTCGATTGCATGCTCGATGCAAACCGGATTTGCTTGTGAACGACGACATTGAATCACATCGTAAACTTCTGAATCGGTAATGGATGCTGCTATGTCTTCGGGCAATTCAATGTAAGCAGCTCCTGGTCGTTCTTCGCTGGTTAACCGAAATACCTCTCTGATCATATAAGGGACATTATTACCATCACTGATTTGCTCAGAGTATTTTGTTATTGGTTTCATCAAACCAACAACATCTACAAGTTGAAAACGGCCTTGTTTCGATTTTCGTATGGGTTTTTGTCCACCTAACATTATCATTGGCATTGCGCCTAATTGAGCATAAGCAGCAGCGGTGACAAAATTAGTTGCACCTGGACCTAAGGTGGATAAACACACGCCTGGTTTGCCAGTGAGACGCCCATAAGTTGCTGCCATAAAGCCAGCTGACTGTTCATGGCGAGTAAGAATAAGTCGAATTGAAGAATCCACAAGCGAATTTAAGAAGTCTAGGTTTTCTTCACCGGGAATCCCGTAAATATATTCAACACCTTCATTTTCTAATGCTTTTACGAATAAGTCCGAAGTTTTCATTTCCTATCCTGAATACGAGCAATCTAAGTAAGTATAGAAAAGCATTTGTGGTTCGTTGGGCTAAACTGTTTTTATTAGAAAGTGATGAGTTCGTTTTTACCTTAGGAGAAAAATATGCGTAACAAATGTGTGCATTTTTTAGCGGTAGCACTGCTTCTGTTTCACCCTCTGTTATCTATCGCTCAGCAAACCGATAAACAGAAACAAATGAGCGAATTCATCCAAAGTAATAAAGGCCAAGCCATTAACGATCTCAAAAATATTGTGAATATCAATAGTGGTACCTTTAACGTTCCAGGGGTTAAAAAGGTGGGTGAATTTTTTAGAAAAGAATTTACTGAACTTGGGTTTAAAAGCTATTGGGTCGAATCACCGCAAAGAGCCGGTAACTTATTTTCTACCTACGGTGAAAATAGTGGTAACTGTATTTTAATGATTGGGCACCTTGATACTGTGTTTGCTAAAGAGTCTCCGTTTCAGAAGTTTGTTTTAGACGGGGATAAGGCTCATGGCCCGGGTGTGGTCGATAATAAAGGCGGGAATCTTGTCATCTTGTACGCGATGAAAGCATTAGCACACACCAATCAGCTTAAGGGGAAGTGTATTTTTGTTGCATTAATGGGGGATGAAGAAAACAGTATTGGTGGAGCCAAACTGAGCAGGCAAAACTTAATCAAATTCGCAAAAAAATCGAAAGCTGCACTCGGGTTTGAATGGCAAATTGCTAATAAAGGCACAATTGCAAGACGTGGTTACACGAGCTGGAAGTTAACCAGTTCATCAATGGCCATTCACTCTTCAAAAATCTTCTCTAAGGAAGTTGGGTTTGGTTCAGCCTATGAGCAAGCGAGAGTATTAAATGCATTTCGTAAAGCGTTTTCTGATAGTAATGGGTTAACTGTCAACCCGGGGAAAATCGTAGGTGGCTCTTCGGTTAAGTTTAAAACTGAGAATGACTACGAAGGGTATGGTAAAGATAATATCACCGCAGGAATTGTTGTGAGTGAAGGTGACTTGAGGTTTAAAACTCAAACACAACTCAAGAATGCAAAAGCGATGATGAAGAAAATTGTTGCAACACCTCTTCTCAAAACAAAAAGCCAAATAGAATTTTTTGATGAAAAACCCGCAATGGCGGCTACACCTGAAAATATGGCACTTTTCAATAAATATGCTGAAATAGCTGCACAAGTGGGCGAGCATAATATTACACCGCTTGATGCTAATAAGAGAGGAGCCGCTGATATAAACCACGTTGCCCCTTTCGTTCCAACGCTTGGTGGGTTAGGTGTGCTAGGTACTGGTCTTCACTCAGTACAAGAAACGATTGATTTAGCAAGCTTTCCACAAGCAATGATTAAAACAGCGTTATTGGTAAACGCTATATCAGTGGATAGCTACACAATAAAATAAACACCGACACACTAAGAATGTGATTGACTTCAAATTCCATATTTGTATATTCGTATATATTAAAAAGCATATATTAAATATTGGGTATAAAAATGGGAATCTTTGAACGTTATCTATCTTTGTGGGTTGGCTTAGCTATTGTTGTCGGTATTGCACTTGGCAGTTTAATGCCAAGTGCATTCAGTTACATTGCGTTGCTTGAATATGCCCACGTAAATTTACTTATTGCTGTTTTAATTTGGTTAATGATCTATCCAATGATGGTGCAGATCGACTTTTCGTCTCTGAAAGATGTAGGTAAAAAGCCAAAGGGGTTAGTACTCACACTTGTTATAAATTGGTTGGTGAAACCGTTTTCGATGGCATTATTAGGTTGGCTTTTTTTTAAAGTGTTTTTTGCCAACTGGGTAGACGCTGAAACAGCGACACAATATATATCAGGAATGATTTTGTTAGGAGTTGCTCCCTGTACTGCGATGGTATTCGTATGGAGCCAAATGACAAAAGGCGATGCTAATTACACTTTGGTGCAGGTCTCTGTTAATGATGTCATCATGATATTTGCATTTGCTCCTATTGCGGGTTTGCTGTTAGGAGTCAGCGATATCACAGTGCCATGGGATACACTGGTATTATCTGTTGTGCTGTACGTGTTATTTCCGCTCATCGCTGGTGCGTTGACTCGACATAAATTGAATAAAAGTGGTGAGCGAAGACTTGAACAGTTCAGTAAAAAATTGAAACCATGGTCTGTTTTTGGGCTGATATTAACCGTGGTTTTATTATTTGGATTCCAGTCAGAAGCTATCATCGATAAGCCGCTTGTGATTGGAATGATCGCAATTCCATTATTAATACAGACTTATGGAATTTTCGCACTTACTTACTATTTTGCGAAAAAGCTAAAGCTAAAACATAACATTGCTGCACCAGCTTGCATGATTGGCGCTTCAAACTTTTTTGAGCTTGCTGTTGCTGTCGCAATTTCATTATTTGGCTTACATTCAGGTGCTGCTTTAGCGACTGTAGTTGGTGTGTTGGTTGAAGTTCCAGTCATGCTTTCATTAGTTTGGTTTGCAAATCGCACCAGAAATTGGTTTGAGTAGGAGCAAGTTATGATTGTTGTGCATCATAATCCAGACTGCGGTACATCTCGTAATGTGCTTAATATTATCAGAGCGGCGGGGTACGAGCCGATTGTAGTGGAATATTTAAAAGTAGGGTGGACTCGGCATCAATTACTGGCGCTATTTGCCGCTGCGAACCTAACTCCTAAGCAAGCATTGAGGAAAACGAAGTCACCCGCTGAAACGCTTGGGCTACTTAATGAGACTGTTACTGATACTGAAATACTCGATGCCATGTTGGAATACCCTGTGCTCGTTAATCGCCCGATAGTTTGCTCTCCCAAAGGAGTTAAGCTGTGTCGTCCAAGTGAATCTGTGCTGGATATGTTAGACACATGGCCTACAGGGCCTTTATTCAAAGAGGGCGGAGAAATGATCCTTGATGAATCAGGGCAACAACCAGTTTCTGATATTGATGCTTAGCTAGGACTTTTGCCTTTTTCGTTGTATCTGCACGTCAGATCAGCGAAAATAGCGCCAATTTTATATTTCCTTTTGATAGAAAAAATCAATGTCTAACACTGTTATTCCTGAAGAAGTGTCGAAACGTCGCACGTTCGCCATTATCTCTCACCCGGATGCGGGTAAAACTACGATTACTGAAAAAGTATTACTTTTCGGACAAGCGCTGCAAAAAGCGGGTACGGTAAAAGGTAAGAAGTCTGGTCAACATGCAAAGTCTGACTGGATGGAAATGGAAAAAGATCGTGGTATTTCGATTACTACTTCTGTCATGCAATTTCCGTATAACAATGCTTTAGTCAATCTACTCGATACTCCTGGTCACGAAGACTTCTCAGAAGATACGTATCGTACTCTAACGGCTGTAGACTCTTGCTTAATGGTGATTGATTCGGCCAAAGGTGTAGAGCAGCGAACCATTAAGTTAATGGAAGTAACACGTTTACGTGATACACCAATCATTACCTTCATGAACAAGCTTGACCGTGATATCCGTGATCCCATCGAACTGATGGATGAAGTTGAAGAGGTCTTAAAAATCGCTTGTGCGCCAATTACTTGGCCAATTGCTTGTGGTAAAGAGTTCAAAGGTGTGTATCACATGCTTCGTGATGAGACGATTCTTTATCAAACAGGGCAAGGTCATACTATTCAAGACTCTGTGGTAATTAAAGGTCTTGATAATCCTGAACTCGATGAAGCTATTGGTTCTTATGCTGAAGATTTACGTGAAGAATTAGAGCTTGTGCAAGGTGCTTCACATGAGTTCGATCTGGAACTGTTTTTAAAAGGTGAGTTAACGCCAGTATTCTTTGGTACGGCATTAGGTAACTTTGGTGTTGATCACGTACTTGACGGTGTTGTTGAGTGGGCTCCGACACCGCTTTCTCGTGAGACGGAAGAGCGAGTCGTAGAGCCGAATGAAGACAAGTTTTCTGGTTTTGTTTTTAAAATCCAAGCGAACATGGACCCGAAACATCGTGACCGTGTGGCGTTTATGCGTGTTTGTTCTGGTGAGTACCGCCAAGGTATGAAAATGAAGCATGTGCGTTTGGGCAAGGATATAAACGTCAGCGATGCATTGACGTTTATGGCCGGCGACCGAGAGCGTGCAGAAACCGCTTACCCAGGTGATATTATTGGGTTGCACAACCACGGTACCATTAAAATTGGTGACACGTTTACACAGGGTGAGTTAATGCGATTTACAGGTGTACCCAACTTTGCACCTGAATTGTTCCGTCGCATTCGTTTACGCGATCCTCTGAAACAAAAGCAGTTACTTAAAGGACTTGTACAGTTATCAGAAGAAGGCGCTGTACAGGTATTTCGCCCTATAAACTCCAATGATTTAATTGTGGGCGCTGTTGGTGTGCTCCAGTTTGAGGTTGTTGTTGGTCGTTTAAAAACAGAATACAATGTTGAAGCCATTTATGAGGCTGTCAGCGTTGCGACAGCTCGTTGGGTGTACTCTGATGATGACCGTAAACTTGATGAGTTTAGACGTAAGTGCAGCTCGAATTTAGCGCTAGATGGTGGTGATAACTTAACGTATATCGCACCTACTATGGTAAATTTGAATTTGTCTATGGAGCGCTATCCAGATATTAAGTTCTCTAAGACGCGAGAGCACTAATACTCATAAACGTTATTAAAATAAAAAGGTCGCTAAAAGCGGCCTTTTTGTTGGTGCAATGTAAAGAACGTCTCATACGGGAGATATTATTTGAGAAGTCATCATTCCCGCTATATTCCACAACTCGACCACCTTCGTTTTTTTGCCGCCATGCTCATTGTGATATTTCATATTTTTAATGGTGAATTTCACAGATTGTTTCATCGTCTTCATTTTGACATTGGCGTCACTGTATTTTTTACTTTAAGCGGATTTTTATTTTTCAATATCGCCATAAACTCGCAGTACAAAATAATCTATAAAAAATTCATTTTGAATCGATTCTTAAGAATCTACCCAATGATCATCTTTTTGTTCTTCTTATTAGTGGTGTTAATTAAAGATTTCACATTCATTGACTATCTAAACTTATTTAGCCTTAATTTTCCTGGGACAAAAGTAATCTCTTGGGGGGCCGGTGACTGGGGGTATCAGTACTTATCTTTCAATTGGTGGACTATTGGCGTTGAGTTTGTTTTTTACTTAATTTTTCCATTTCTTTTTCAATTTTATAAAGCTAACGGCATAAAGTATTTATGGTCAGTGCTCTTTCTGATTATTTTTTTCAGGTTTGGTCTTTTTGAATTAAAGCTTGGTGAGTATGGATTCAAAATGCTTTCAATTAAACTCAATTATTCGGTTATCGGTAATTTAGATTGCTTTATTGTTGGTATGATAGCTGGTCACTTCTATCACTTTTTCTTAGCAAAGCGTTTGGCTGTAGCGAGAGAAGATCATCCCGTTTGGGTTCAGTTTTTCTTTGCCTGTTATGTATTGGCCATGTGGGCTTTTTTAATCGCCTATTTAGATGATTTTAGCCAAGTGTTATCTCCACTTGTGAGTAGCCTGTTATGTGCCGGATGTATTGTACTGTATATCAGCTCGTTTTCAGATCAGTCTCGCTATTCTAAAGTTTTAAGCTATTTAGGAACATTGAGTTTTTCAATATATCTATTGCACTCATTTATTGGTGATTTAGTATCACTAGTGCACTTCGATATAGTAATACAGCAATACACTCACATACCTCTTGAGTACGCAAAAGTCGGTCAGTTTCTACTGATAACCTTGCCGTTAACTATCATTATTTCGTCAATTACCTATTCAACGATTGAAAAACCATTTTTGCAAATGAGAGTTAACTATTTTAATTGTTAAATTCAGTCAGCAAATGATCAGCATGATTCCGTTAGTCTTTGAATCTAATTGGAATTTAATAAGGCAAAGTAATGCTGGATATTGCAATTGTAGTAATTTTCTTTGTAATCAATATCCTTATAGGAGTATATAGTGGTCGGAATATCACTAATTTTACTGAATATTCAGTTTGGAAACGTTCTTTTGGCAGTTTTGCCATCTGTGCTTCCCTAACCGCTTCATTTTTAGGGGGCGGTTATATCATGGGTAATTCAGCCAAAGCATATTCTATTGGGATGGTCTATGCTTACGGCCTTATCGGTTTCTCATTAAAAGAACTCCTTGTCGGTTTACTTATTGCACCCAAAATGAGTCAGTACAGCGATTGTCATTCTGTTGGCGATATAATTGGACGGCATTATGGTGCCAAAGCAAAATTAATGACCGGAATTTTTTCGTTACTCATTTGCATCGGAATATTGGGATCTCAAGTTAGCGCTATAGGCGTACTGTTCAGTTTATTTTTTAAAATACCAATGCACATCGGAATTTTCATTGGTTTTGGAATTATTATATTTTATTCCGCTTTAGGTGGAATGCGAGGAGTCATATACACAGATACCTTCCAATTTTTGATCATCATGATAGGCATCCCTTTAATTTTAGTTTGCGGTGTTTCTTATCTTGGTGGATGGCAACACTTTATTGCCAATGTCCCCCCAGAAAAACTTAACCCGTTTAATCATCTACATTCTCAATTGGCATTTTTTAGTTTATTCATGACGTTTCTTGTAGGCGAAGTTTTAGTGCCTCCCTATGTGCAAAGACTGTTTATGGCTAAGTCGACCAAAGAAACAAAAACAGCAACTGTGGTCGCTTCAATATTATCGGTACCCATTTTTATTATCGCCGGGTTTATTGGGCTTGTAGCACTTCAACTTAATCCGCATTTAGCGGCCAATGATAGTATGCCTTATGTCGTTAAATACGCTGTTCCAGTAGGTTTAAAAGGAGTTGTAATCGCCGGTTTAATTTCTGTAATTATGTCGTCAGCTTCCAGCTTTTTAAATGCAGGTGCAATTGCTTTCACTCACGATGTATTACCCAGTATTATTGAGTACGATCATTTTAATAAAAAAAGACAGCTCAGAATCGTCCGTTTAGTTTCTATTTTCCTTGGTATAGGCGCAGTGATAATGGCTATGAGTGTACAGAATATTCTTGATATACTGATTTATAGTTACAGTGTGTGGGCTCCCGTGATACTCGTTCAGCTTGTGGCAGCGATTTATGGAAGGCCTGTATCCATGAAAGGCTTTTTTGTATGTGCTGGCGTTGGTGTAATAGCTACGGTTATGACCTCAGTACTTGCTTCACATAACAGCTTAATGAGTCCGAATGTTTTAGGTGTTCTTGGCAGTTTAATTACATTTTGGATATTAAAATCTAAGGAAAGAAAAACGTGTTGATCGACTCCCATGCTCATATTGACTTCCCCGAATTTGATCTCGATAGAGATGCGCTTTTTGAGCAGATGAAACTTAATGGTATTTCAACTGTACTTATTCCAGGTGTTTCATCGGCTCATTGGCAAAAACAACTTTCTATTGCAAAAAAGTATCAGTGTCCTTTCGCATTGGGGATTCATCCTTGGTATGTCACGGAAACATTCGAACAAGAACTCGTCGAATTAAAAAAAACCATCGATCAGCATTTAGAAAGCGATCACATTGTCGCAATAGGGGAGTGTGGTCTCGATAAAATTAAGTCTAATAACTGGGCGCAACAAATATCAGCCTTTGAAGCTCAACTTCAACTTGCCGTAGATTATCAAATGCCATTGATTGTTCACTCAGTAAGAGCGCATGGAGAAGTATTAACGTTATTAGCAAAATATAAATTACCTAAAGGCGGCATAATCCATGGTTTTTATGGCTCTGTTGAAGTTGCGAAGCAATACGTAAAACTTGGATTTAAGCTAGGGATCGGCGGCTTAATATTAAATAGTGATGCGAAAAAGCTTCATAAAACGGTTCAAAACCTACCGATTAGTTCGTTTGTGGTTGAGACAGATTCCCCCTCAATGTTACCAAAAAATCGTGACCAAAGTCGCAATACGCCACTTCTCATTAATGAAATTGTCACAAAAATAGCGGTTTTGCATGCAAAACCATTCGTTCTCATTCGAGAACAATTAGCGGCATCTGTTTCTCAAGTTGTTGACATTTAAGGGTTCTCTTCGAAACAGTTGTGGTTAACGGGTTGCGGTGTCGTTAACTTATTGATACTTAATTCCAAAAACTTGATCAAGGCAACGATTTTTCAAAATAGCTCAGGTATAATCTCACCCCGAAATGGGTTGGTTAACAACAAAATTATAAAACGTTAACAATTAGGGTGATGGTTAATGAATATTCTAATGAGCTTGGTAGGTATCGTTGTTCTACTTGGTATAGCATTTGCGCTATCCAACAATAAGAAAGCGATCAACTTCCGTACAGTTGGTGGTGCTTTAGCAATTCAAGCACTGTTCGGTGGTTTCGTACTTTACGTGCCTTTTGGTAAAGATGTTCTTAAAACAGTTTCTGATGGCGTTTCAAGCGTTATCGGTTTCTCTCAAAGCGGTATCAGTTTCCTTTTCGGTGACTTAGCAAACTTTAAAGTTGGTTTCATCTTTGCAATCAACGTACTGCCAGTAATCGTATTCTTCTCTTCATTGATTGCTGTTCTATATTACCTAGGCATCATGCAGTGGGTTATCCGCATCATCGGTGGTGGTCTACAAAAAGCACTAGGTACTAGCCGTACAGAATCTATGTCAGCAACTGCGAACATTTTCGTAGGTCAAACTGAAGCACCGTTGATCGTTCGTCCATTCATTGCAACTATGTCTCAGTCTGAGCTATTTGCAATCATGGTTGGTGGTCTTGCTTCAATCGCTGGTTCTGTTCTAGCTGGTTACGCTCAAATGGGTGTACCAATTGAATATCTAGTTGCCGCTTCATTCATGGCAGCACCAGGTGGTCTATTAATGGCTAAACTGATGCACCCTGAAACTGAAGAAGTTAAAGATGACACATCTGATCTTCCTGAAGATCCAGACAAGCCTGCTAACGTATTAGATGCAGCAGCAGCTGGTGCTTCATCAGGTATGCATTTAGCACTTAACGTTGGTGCAATGCTTCTAGCATTCGTTGGTCTAATCGCAATGATCAACGGCATCATCGGTGGCATCGGTGGTTTCGTAGGTGTTGAAGGTCTTAGCCTTGAACTTATCCTAGGTTACTTGTTCATGCCATTAGCATTCTTAATCGGTGTACCTTGGAACGAAGCTCTTGTTGCTGGTTCATTCATCGGTCAAAAGATTGTTGTTAACGAATTTGTTGCTTACTTAAACTTTGCTCCATACATGCTAGACCCAGCAGCTGAAGGCTTCAAAGCTGTAGCTGAAACTGGTGTTGCTATGACTGGACGTACTAAAGCAATCATCTCGTTTGCACTATGTGGTTTCGCTAACTTATCTTCAATTGCGATTCTACTAGGTGGTTTAGGTGCTATGGCTCCTAGCCGTCGTCATGACCTAGCTAAGCTTGGTCTACGCGCTGTAATCGCTGGTTCTCTAGCGAACTTAATGAGTGCGACTCTTGCAGGTCTATTCTTAGCACTGTAATGAGATTGAGGCAGCGATAGCATCGCTGCCTTTTTTATAAAGTAAGTAGTTTTAAGCCTGTTAACGACCATATTTCATTGTTTCATTGAGTTAGACCTTAGAACGTCAACGACTAAACCTAAAGCTGAATAATAAAGCTTTAAAAAGTTGATAACTCAATAAAAACAAATTTGCGATTTTGTTCACATTTAAGAATTTAAAGTTTGTATTTTTACGCTAACCTATTGTGCTTCTAGCCAATAAAAGTAAAATGCACACACCATAAAAAAAGACGCTGCCCTCGATGGCAGGAACCTAAAATAAATGGGGTTGATGATGAAAAATGTTAAAAACTTTGCTTTAGCTGCAACTGCAGTAGCTGCAATCTCTGGTAACGCATTTGCTGCTGACCGTACTGACGTACATGCTGGCGATTACAAGTGGATGCAAGCTAACTTAATGTATTCAATTGGTGAAAAACCAACATCTAAAGATCAAAAAGGTGGCGATACTCATAACTACCTAGAACTTGAGTTTGGTGGTCGTGCTGGTGTTGTTGATTACTATGGTTACTTAGACGTATTCAACTTAACAAACCGTAGCACAAGTGATTCTGACAAAGGCACTGGTTCAAGCAAAATGTTCCTTAAGTTTGCACCACGTTTCTCTTTAGATGCAATCACTGGTAAAGATTTATCTTTCGGTCCAGTTAAAGAAGTTTACTTCTCTACTTTATTAAACATCGGCGGTGGTGCAATTGACACTCAAGCTGGTGGTGCCGGTGATGTTAACCAGTCTTTCTGGGGTTTAGGCGCAGATGTTGAAGTACCTTGGTTAGGTAAAACTGGCATGAACCTTTATGCTAACTACGACATCAACACTAAAGAATGGAATGGTTATCAGTTCTCTGCAAACTGGTTCAAGCCTTTCTACTTCTTCGATAACAAGAGCTTCTTATCTTTCCAAGGCTACGTCGATTATCAATTCGGTGCTAGCGACAAAGGTAACGAATTTGTACCTAAAGTTAGCTCAGGTGGTGCAGGTTTCTTAGGTCTATACTGGCACTCAAACCGTTATTCTCTAGGTTATGGTCTAAAAGGTTATAAAGACGTATACACTCTAGAAAATAATGCAGGTATTGTTGCTCTAAGAACAACTGGTATCTCTCATTACTTCGCTGCTACTTACAAGTTCTAAATTTAACTTGTTTGTGAATGGAGTCGCAATTTGCGGCTCCTTTATTTTGTAAATTAAATAATAAATACAAGTCATTATTCGAATTTAGTTTTATAAAAAATAACTTCAAATACTGATTTTTTCTTGCGCTAAAATGGATTTTTCGCGGAAAAGTGGACAACCTTTCTCTTCAGTTTCCTGAAAAGCGCTCCTCTCTTCCGGTCTTCAAGGATTCAAGTCGTGGCATTATCGAAAGATAATTTTTTGAGCTTTTAGCTCATGACATTGAATACTTTTTTAAGCATTAACGATTTCATTGTTGATGCAGCAGATCTAGCCAATGGCTAAAACAAATCAAAATTGCCAAATAGGGATCTGCTATTCCGATTTCTAATTTTATTTTGTTGGAGAAAGCAAATGACTGATTTAAAACAAGCGGCTCAACGCGGCATTTCATTAATGGATCTTACTACGCTTAATGACGACGATACGGATCAAAAAGTAATTGATCTATGCCATAAAGCATTGACTCCAGCTGGTAAAACTGCAGCTATCTGCATTTATCCTCGTTTTATTCCTGTTGCACGTAAAACATTAAAGGCACTAGGCGCTGAAGATGTTCAAATCGCAACAGTAACTAACTTCCCACATGGTAATGATGATATCGAAATCGCAGTAACTGAAACGCGTGCTGCAATCGCATACGGTGCTGATGAAGTTGATGTTGTTTTCCCATACCGTGCGCTAATGGCTGGTAATGAAGAAGTAGGTTTTGAGCTTGTAAAAGCGTGTAAAGAAGCTTGTGCTGAAGCAGACGTACTTTTAAAAGTGATCATTGAGTCTGGCGTTTTGAAAGATCCTGCTCTTATTCGTAAAGCTTCTGAGTTATCAATCGATGCAGGTGCTGATTTCATCAAAACTTCAACAGGTAAAGTACCTGTTAATGCAACGCTAGAAGCTGCAGAAATTATGATGACTGTGATTAAAGAGAAAAATACGAAAGTAGGTTTCAAGCCAGCTGGTGGCGTTCGTGATGCTGCTCAAACTGCAGAATTCTTAGGCGTTGCTGAAAAATTATTAGGTGCTGACTGGGCGACTCCACGCACATTCCGTTTTGGTGCTTCGAGTTTATTGAATGCTTTACTTCATACTTTAGAGTTAGCTGACGCTCCTAAACCAAACCAAGGTTACTAAAAGTCGACTCTTAGGGTGTGAAATGATTGATTGATCAAATTATTGAACATCCTTAACCAGAGTTCAGATTTATAACAAGAAAAGTGTGATCAAACTCCCTTTGGTCACCGCAAAACTTCGATAATATGTACGTAAAATTACTACAGTTTTGTTTTTAAATCTTGCAAAGGTGTAAGCCGGGATGATGAATTCTCGGTTACATTCTGGAGGCTACACCATGTTTCTTGCTCAAGAAATCATTCGTAAAAAGCGTAACGGTCAAGCGCTATCTAAAGAAGAAATCCAATTTTTTGTTGATGGTATTACCAACAATAATGTTTCAGAAGGTCAAATTGCTGCTTTTGGTATGGCGGTGTATTTTAATGACATGAACATGGATGAGCGCGTTGCAATTACGACGGCGATGCGTGACTCAGGTATGGTATTAAATTGGGATTCAATGAATTTTGATGGACCTGTAGTTGATAAACACAGCACCGGTGGTGTTGGTGACGTTATCAGCTTGATGCTTGGCCCAATGGCAGCAGCTTGTGGCGGTTATGTACCAATGATTTCTGGACGTGGTTTAGGTCATACAGGCGGTACATTAGATAAGTTTGATGCAATTCCAGGTTATCAAACTGAGCCAGACAGTGACTTATTCCGTAAAGTGGTTAAAGAAGCGGGTGTGGCAATTATTGGTCAAACTGGTGATTTAGTGCCAGCGGATAAGCGCTTCTATTCAATCCGTGACAACACCGCAACTGTTGAATCAATTTCTTTGATTACAGCGTCAATTCTTTCTAAGAAATTAGCGTGTGGTCTTGACGCATTAGCGATGGACGTGAAAGTCGGTAGTGGTGCATTCATGCCAACTTATGAAGCATCTGAAGAGCTAGCTCGTAGTATTACTGCCGTTGCAAATGGTGCTGGTACTAAAACCACAGCATTACTTACTGACATGAACCAAGTTTTGGCATCGTGTGCTGGTAATGCTGTTGAAGTTAGAGAAGCGGTTGATTTCTTGACAGGTAAATATCGTAACCCTCGTCTTTATGAAGTGACTATGGGTCTTTGCCAAGAAATGTTGATGCTTGGTGGTATTGCGGCAAATGAAACTGAAGCTAGAAATAAACTGAACACAGTACTAGACAACGGCCGAGCGGCTGAATTATTTGGTAAGATGGTATCTGGTCTAGGTGGTCCAACTGATTTTGTTGAAGCCTATGATAAGTATTTGCCTGAAGCTTCTATTGTTCGACCTGTATTTGCAGATAAATCAGGTTTTGCACACAGTATGGATACTCGTGAACTGGGTCTTGCTGTTGTTACATTAGGTGGCGGTCGTCGCAAGCCAGGTGATGCACTTGATTACAGTGTAGGTTTAACTAACGTTTGTGCGTTAGGTGATGAAATTAATACTGACAAGCCACTTGCTGTGGTACATGCTCAGTCAGAGGCTGCATTTGAAGAAGCAGCTGCAGCAGTGAAAGGCGCAATTCAATTAAGTGATACTCAGCCAGAGAAACAAGTTGAGATTTACAAAGCGATTCGCGCTGAAGATCTGTAAGGAAAGATTTATGAAACGTACAGTTATTTTAATGCTAGATTCTTTTGGAATCGGTGCAGCAGGTGACGCTGAAGCCTTTGGCGATGTAGGTTCAAATACATTTGGTCATATTGCTAAAGCGTGTGCAGAAGGTAAAGCTAATATCGACCGTGAAGGTGAGCTTAAACTGCCAAACCTTGCAAAATTAGGCCTAGGTCATGCTGCTAAAGAAAGTACAGGCGCTTTCCCTATGGGGTTTGACGACAATGTTGATCTGATTGGTTCGTATGGTTACGCAGCTGAAATCAGCTCTGGTAAAGATACGCCAAGTGGTCACTGGGAAATGGCAGGTGTGCCAGTTCTATTTGAATGGGGTTATTTCAGCGATCAAAATAACTCTTTCCCTAAAGAGCTAACGGACAAAATTCTTGAACGTGCGGGTTTAGACGGTTTCTTAGGTAATTGCCATGCATCAGGAACAACCATTCTTGAGCAGTTAGGCGAAGAGCACATGAGTTCAGGGAAGCCAATTTTCTATACCTCTGCTGACTCAGTGTTTCAAATCGCTTGTCATGAAGAGACTTTCGGCTTAGAAAACCTGTACAAACTTTGCGAAATCACACGTGAAGAGCTAGAACCATATAATATTGGTCGTGTAATCGCTCGTCCATTTAATGGTCCGAATGCGAAAGAATTTGCACGAACAGGTAACCGTCGTGACTTCTCGCTTGAGCCGCCAGCGAAAACAGTACTGCAAAAGCATGCTGAAAATGGTGGTGAAGTTGTAAGTGTCGGTAAGATTGCTGATATTTACGCACATTGCGGTATCACTAAAAAAGTAAAAGGCAATGGCCTTGAAGCTTTGTTTGATGCAACACTTGAGCAAGTTAAACAAGCTGGCGATAACACGATTGTATTTACCAACTTCGTAGACTTTGACTCTCACTATGGTCATCGTCGTGATGTTGCTGGTTATGCCAGAGGTCTTGAGTATTTCGACGCTCGTCTGCCAGAGTTGCTTGAAATTCTTGATGATGATGACTTTTTATTGCTTACTGCTGACCATGGCTGTGATCCAACATGGCCGGGTACAGATCATACTCGTGAGCATGTTCCAGTATTGGCGTATGGCGCTGGTTTAGGCGCTAAATCTCTAGGCGGACGTGACACGTTTGCTGACATGGGACAGTCAATTGCAAGTTATTACAAATTAGAGCCAATGGAATACGGCCAGTCATTTTTATAAATATTTAATGAGCCTGAAATATCATGCTCATAAGCTGTCCAATCAACACATATCGGACAGCTTTTATAGTGACGAACACGAATAAAATGGGTAACTTACCCACCAAATTAACATAAGGCATAGACCTTAAAACATAGGGGTTATATCGATGGCAACACCACACATTAATGCTGCTGACGGTGCATTCGCTGAAACAGTACTTTTTCCAGGTGATCCACTACGCGCTAAGTACATTGCAGAAACTTTCTTAGAGAACGTTGAGCAAGTTACTGACGTTCGTAACATGCTAGGTTTCACTGGTACTTATAAAGGTACTCGCGTTTCTGTTATGGGTTCAGGTATGGGCATTCCTTCTTGCTCAATCTACGCAACTGAACTAGTAAAAGACTACGGTGTTAAAAACTTAATCCGTGTAGGTTCTTGTGGCGCAATCAGCCTTGACGTTAAAGTTCGTGACGTAATTATCGGTATGGGTGCTTGTACTGACTCACAAGTAAACCGTTTACGCTTTGGTGGCCAAGATTTCGCAGCTATTGCTGACTACGGTCTACTTTCTGCCGTGGTTAAAGCTGCTGATGAGAAGAACATTAAGCACCGTGTTGGTAATGTTTTCTCTGCAGATCTTTTCTATACGCCACAGCCTGAAATGTTCGATACCATGGAAAAAATGGGTATCTTAGGTGTTGAGATGGAAGCGGCTGGTCTTTACGGTGTAGCTGCTGAATACGGTGCAAATGCACTTTGTGTTGTAACTGTATCTGATCACATTCGTACTGGTGAAGCGACATCATCTGATGAACGTCAAAGCACGTTCAACGAAATGATTGAAATGACTCTAGAAGCTGTTGTAAACCTATAATTTACACTGTTGCTTCATAAAAAAAAGCCGCTTTTGCGGCTTTTTTTATAGGTCTAGATCGATTTCTTTAGTGTGTAATCTAGTCTAATTTTCGTCTTTGCTTCAACGACTTCCCCGTTTACAAACTTAGGGGCGTAACGCCAGTCTTTGAGGGTTTTAATTGATGCCCTTTCAAAACTTTTACCGCCCTCGCTGTCTAAAATTTCAATATCTTCAACAAAGCCGCTTTTATTTACGACAAACTCTAATGTGACATAGCCAGTTTTACCTTTTTTAGCAGCCCAAGATGGATAGTGATTTGCAGAGCGATATAATGGTATTTGCTGTTGCACATTATCATCCCAAGGCTTCATTTTGCCAATGGCGACACAATGTGCAGTCGACTTTGTACTCTTGCCTTGTTTTTCATATATAGGAACAAGACGAGCATGAGAAGCTAATTTATATGGATGGCTATAATCTAAAACGTCCATTTGTTTTACCACTTCTTCAAATAACGCTGCAGCTTTAGAATGTTTTTTTTCTGCTTCGTAAATCCTTGCAACATTGAAGCTAGCTCTTACTCTTTCCATTGAGTTTTCAGGTAATTTTTCTTTATAGATTTCGAGGGCTTCTTTGGCAAAACGTCCCAACTTTTTGCTGTAATACTTTGACGATAGCATTCTAAAGGCTTCTAGTTTTACCTTTGCCTCTAATAACTCTGAGTTATCAGCGATATCTATCGCATCTTCAATATGTTGATAGGCAATAGATTTATTTTTCGCTGTTTCTGCGAGTTTGAGTTGAGCATCAATGATGTCATTTTTAAATTCTGAGTCCTGAGATACATAAATGCGCAATGCTTTTTGGTACAGCTTATAAGCTTTGGCGTGCTGATCTTTCTGTACATTCTGTTCATCAATGTGATTTTGAACTGCAGAACCGTAATTAAGTAATAATGCAGCAATGTTATGACTATTCTCAGAATATTTTTGCAGTCCAAGCTGATAGGCAGATTTTGCAGTATCAACAATAAGTTGCTTATCTTCTCCGCCTAACGCTTGTTGGTAGGCCTTGTAAGCATCTGAAAAATTTTCTGCTTGAGTAATGGGGGAAAAGCTAATGACGCCGACGAGCAAGGGGATTGAAATATTTTTTAACATGATAAGTCCTTTTTTTGAATATGCTATCCAAATGTGAACGAATGTTAAAGAATATTTAGTGATAACACTACTGTCATTTAAGCCTTTTTGTTATGCGAAGAAAGTTCGCCCTTTTTATTGATAGTGAACGGCTCAATAACATTCCAATGATCACCGAGATTAGCAGCAGTAATTGTTGTTGCTCAGCGTTGTGTTTTATGTCATTTCTTAACACGGCTAAAAAGGATGATTCATTAAAGCGTAGTTCTACATAACCGATGCTTTTTTTATTCAATATTACTTTTTTGATGTATGGTGAAAATGCGGACAGATTTACCTGATTCACCTTACTATCTTTAATTGCATGGTGATCACTTTGTGCAAATGCCTCTCTACGGCCTTTAGCATCATAAATCGCTGCTGAAATGACTCTAGGATCTTGGGTTACACTTTCCACTAACCATTGCAGTTGAGATGTTTCTTGGTTTTGTAATGCAGAACTGGCTGCGTAAGTCACATTGTCTAAGAGAAGATATGACATTTTGTTAGCTTGTTTTTCTAGTAAAGATTCAGATTGTAAAAAGTTCGCTTGCCAAAGTTGAATGGTAAGTACGATGAGCGCTAAAGCAATTGCAAATTGGATAAGCAAACTGAATTTATGACTTTTTTTTAGTTTTTTAAGATGTAACACTAAACACCTCATTAATAATAAAAAGTTGGAGTAGTTGATAGTATGAGCGCATTGTTTAACTGGTTAAAAAACTCTGTAGAGAGTCAATTTTTGGGATTAACAAACCAGGTCACTCGCTATCAAGAAGGACAGGCTCCCTTGTCATCAACTAAGATACTACGCCTTGTTTGGAAGGATAATCAACTTGATGATGTTATTGAGCTCTGGCTGGAGTCACTTGGAGTTGATTTTCAGGTTTGTTCATTAAAGCGTGATCAAGCATTAAACGGTGTTGAAATTTGTTTAACTCAAGAGGTTACTGCCGAAAGATTAAATTCATTACGATTAAACACTGGAATAGAAGTGTTTGAAGTTAATGAACCATTACCACAACTTAACTCACCTGGTGTATTGGTTATGGATATGGATTCAACCGCTATTCAGATTGAATGTATTGATGAGCTTGCGAAAATGGCAGGTGTAGGTGAAGCTGTATCAGAGGTCACTGAGAGAGCAATGGCTGGTGAACTTGATTTTGAAGAAAGTTTAAGGGAAAGGGTTAGCAAATTAAAAGGCACTTCATTTTCAGTTGTTGACGATTTACTCTCCGAGTTACCCTTGACTGAAGGGCTGACTTCAATGTGTTATGAACTTAAAAGCCACAACTGGAAAATTGCACTAGCATCTGGTGGTTTTACCCCTTTTGTCAACGCATTGAAAACTCAGTTAAACCTCAGTGCAGCATATGCAAACCACCTAGAAGTCGAGAGTGAAGTATTGACGGGGAAAGTGTTAGGTAAAGTTGTCGATGCAAACTTTAAGGCTGAAGTGATCACACAAATATCCAGCGAGTCCAATATTAGTGATCAACAAACTGTGGCAATTGGTGATGGCGCGAATGATATTCCTATGCTTAAAAGGGCTAGGGTTGGTGTCGCATTTCATGCGAAGAAGTTAGTTAATGAAAACTCAACTTTTCAAATTAACCATCTAGGGTTGGGTGTTTTATTGTATTTGGTTGAGGTTAAGTAAGACTAAGAGAAATAAAACAGCCGTACTTATGATAAGTACGGCCCTAATCTGTGTTATGCGCCCATTTTTACCGTAAAGTTAGGTTTATTTTTCTTTCGGCGCTTTATCGGTGGAAAGTAGCCAGCCATTGAATGAAAATCAAAAAACTCTCTAGAATACTCATCTTGATTTTCTTTTTCCTCCTCTTCTTCATCGTCGAAAATACGATAAGATTTACCGGAGATCATTAACTTTAAAGCTGAATTTCTACCTCTTTTTGAACCCACTTCAATAATGGGTTCTGATGATGTAAACATGATGCGTGTTATTGAAACCATGATGCACCCCCTATAACCAATGAAACCACTCCTTTGGGGCATGAATCCGATGCTCATCGACTCATCAGAGATATGTTAGCTCGAATATGACTCAACATTAATTCTATATAAATAAAAATTAATTTCGAGATTTACCTTATATATAGACAGTATTTTATATCCTTCAATGATATATAGGTAGGAATGTAAACTTAATTTAATCTAGGGTACATATTGAGCTAATAATTTAGCTTCAGAGGTGATGTCGAGAATGTCACCAACACCAATGGTATTCCAGAGTTTTTCATCTAAAATTTTGGCTTTATGTGCAGCATGGACAGCAATGTAATCACGCTCTTGAGCAATATAGCGATTATCAGGTTTTCCTGTAACGCCATAAAAGACTCTGAGTGCAATAAAACGTCCAGTATCTTTGCTCTGTTCAATAAAGCGTTTTTTCTGTTGATTTGTTTTGAATTGGTCGGCTCTAATGCAGTGCAATTGAAATTGCCCGCGAGATTGGTTGGTTAAACGTAAGAACAAGTCTACAGAAACCATCTCATTGGTTGATTTCATTTTGCGAAGCGCATTTAAAATTGTGGGTTTAAATAAACCTTGTTCGAATATTGGTGCCAAGTTGTATTCCATTCCATTCGCTACTCCGCTGGAGAACAAATCTGTGATCTCATTATTCTGCGTGGAGATACCAACGGCGGAGAGTTTGGCTGATTTTTTAGTTTTTTCGATAAAAAAAGGTGTAGAAGGTAACTTACGCATCAGTAAGTTTTTCATGCCGTCAGACAACTCTTTAACATTATCATCACTGTCAGAGAGTTGTTTGAGCTTTTCTTGGTTATGAATAATCAGGCGATTGAGAAACTCTACACCTACGTGTGGCTCATGACCGATATTTGCGGCAAGGTGTAATTGTTTACCACTCTTTCTTTTTTTAACGATTCGATATGGGAGCTCAACAAGCTGGGCTTTACCGGCAAGCGTCTGTAACTTAGGAAGTGCAATCTTTATCGGTTGGTTTTCGTCCAAACCACAAGGTTCAGTAAAAATGACTTGAAGCCCTTTCGTTGATATATCACCAGTGATACCGGAAACACTTTTATCACCTTGAATAATATCGACTTGAGTCTTAAATGAGTACCTAGGCTCCTGTCGTCGTTCTGTAAAGTTCAATGAAATACTTTTTACTTTATTTTTTGCCTCTTTTGCTTGAGCAAAAACCTTGAGTTCATTGGGGCTAGCTTGGCTTCGTACGTTTCTTAATGTCTCAAGTGCCACATCACTGGTTAAGTCGACAAGATTAATGACATGACTAAACTGGGAAAGCTGTTGCTCTACTAAAGGTGAGTAGTGGCTATCATCGCCGGGTAATACAGCTGTTTTGTAGGTTTGATCATGATCAATACTTTCAAGTTTCAATCGGAAAATTTTAAAGCTGGTTTTATTCGCACCAAATTTAAAAAACAGTTCGGTGAAGTTAGAGCTCATTAACTCTGCGAGTGTTGCGCTATAAAAGTAAAGTGTTTCTCGCACACTATGGGTGAAGCAAAAAAGTAAGTTATGCTCAAAATTGTTTGGATCAGCTTGGAGTTGACTTAATCGAGTTGAAGATAGCGTTTGAGGTAATTGGCAAATGTCCCTTTCATCGTTAAAAAAGCTTTTCAATCCTTGGTTTTCAGCACTAAGTAAACAATGGCTTATTACTTTTTTAGTTGAATTTAAGAAAAGCGGTAAATTCCGATAATGCGGTAAATAATGACGTTCATACCCTAAACCAAGTGTGTTTGTATAGACTTCATTGACATCAACTTTGTAGCGGAACTTATAACCTCGTATCAAGTTGGTCAGAATTTTAACCAGATCATCCGAACCATTAATTCGCTTTAGCCTAAAGATGGCGTGTTCACCATCTAATGTAGAATCAACGATTTCGTATTCAATACCTTGATGGAGATCTTCGTAATAATACTCTTCATTCAGCTCATGCAATTTCAATAGAATAGGTTGGTCTATATCAAGGCTATGTTTGGCAGAAACTTTGATTCTTGCGCCGCCAACAGATAAGTCTATCGTTGTTCCTTTAGCTTCTGTTCTGCCCGACTGAGAAGCCGTTATTTGGATGCTGTAATTCATTCGCTCTTCACAGCGATTGAAGTAAGTACCAAGTACAACGCCAGGCACAATAAAACTATCATCAGAAACTTTTTGAGCGTCTTGCTTAAGAGAGAGCAGTCTACTTCGATGTTCTTGTATCACTTCTTCGTAAACACCAACGGTGTATTGTTGTTGATAACGGACAAGTGCAGCAAAAAAACTCTGTTTTGCAGGTTCATCTAACATGTGAGTCTGTTGATTAAACTCGACGGCTTCACACGTTAATTCTGTTTTATCACGTAAATCGATAATGCGACTGCAATGTCCTGCTAGTCGATTGAGTTCCATTTTTAATAAAAAGCGATTAGTGCTTGTTTCAGACGCAGTGAGTTTATCGAACATATCAGAAAAGTCAGGTTCCATTAATAATGGTTTGAGCTGTTCGATTAATGCACTTTTTACTTCTTCAAAACTCATGTGTCGATTCTTTGTCGTGATAAATTGATGTCAGCCTGATAGGCTTAGCTATTAAGTTTGTTACATTTTTCAGTCTAGCACTGAAATCTAAAGCATATCTTGATTTAGATAGGTAAAATAAAGCAAAACTAATGCCAGTTAATAAAATGTTAACCATATATAGCTGGTAGTTTAACCGACATTAAGTAGAGAAAATACTCAAAGTTTATGGCAAAAAATAAAACAGCATTTGTTTGTAATGAATGTGGACAAGACTTTCCTCGTTGGCAAGGGCAGTGTACTGCATGTAAAGAGTGGAACACGATTACTGAAGTTCGCTTAGGGTCGGTAAAGCCAACGACATCGAGCACGTTTTCTGGCTATGCAGGTGCTGGTCCAAGTGAAGTACAAACATTAAATCAAATTGATTTAAATGAGCTTCCGAGAATCTCAAGTTCATTTACTGAGTTTGATCGAGTATTGGGCGGCGGAATTGTGCCGGGATCGGCAATTCTGATTGGTGGTCATCCTGGTGCAGGTAAAAGTACTTTATTGTTGCAGACGTTGTGTCAACTTGCTCAAACAATGCCAGCACTTTATGTGACTGGCGAAGAGTCTTTGCAACAAGTGGCTATGCGTGCCCATAGGCTTGGATTGCCAACCGATAAGCTGAGAATGCTGTCGGAAACGAGTGTTGAACGTATTTGTGATATCGCAATAAAAGAAAAGCCAAAATTAATTGTGGTGGACTCGATTCAAGTCATGCATATGGCTGATGTTCAATCATCACCGGGCAGTGTGTCACAAGTCCGTGAATCTGCGTCATACCTTACACGTTTTGCAAAGCAAGAAGGCATTGCAGTAATCATGGTTGGCCATGTAACTAAAGATGGTAGTCTTGCTGGTCCTAAAGTGCTTGAACATTGTATCGATTGTTCCGTAATGTTCGAAGGTGACAGCGACAGCCGTTATCGAACACTTCGATCACACAAAAACCGCTTTGGTGCAATTAATGAGCTTGGCGTTTTTGCGATGACAGAACGAGGATTAAAAGAAGTCGCTAATCCATCTGCCATTTTCTTATCTCGCGGGGAAGGGGAGTCATCTGGTTCATTGGTTATGGTGGTTTGGGAAGGTACACGCCCATTGCTAGTAGAACTACAAGTGCTTGTTGATAGTTCAACAATGTCTCATCCGAGACGTGTGGCAGTTGGCATGGATGCAAATCGTCTTGCTATGTTGCTTGCAGTGATGCACAGGCATGGTGGCCTACAAATGTCTGACCAAGATGTGTTTGTAAACGTAGTCGGTGGGGTGAAAGTCAGTGAAACGAGTGCTGATTTAACCTTGCTTTTAGCGATGGTTTCCAGTTTTAGAGGAAATATATTACAAAGTGACATGGTGGCATTTGGCGAAGTGGGACTGTCTGGCGAAATTCGTCCTGTACCCAACGGTCAAGAAAGATTGATTGAAGCAGCAAAACACGGCTTTAAAAAAGCGATCGTTCCAAAGGCTAATGTACCCAAAAGTGGCATTCAAGGCGTGGAGATTATTGGTGTGAACAAGTTACATGAAGCCTTAGATGCACTCTAAATGTAGGAAAAGTTAGCAAGCATAGGCTAATTTGGCATGTTCACGAATAAACTGTGGTAGTTCTCGATGAAGTAAGTCTGAGCTACCACTGTTGAGCTCTATAAGTCTCTTAAGATGACCCATACTATCGACGTCAATATCAACACAACATAAGCCAATGTTGTTATTACCACTGTATACAACTTGAGTTTGCATTGAAATTTCTACATTTGAGTCCATTAACGATAGTGTTAATGTGTATGAAGAATCATTAATTTCAAAACTTTTAGGAAGTTGTATTAATGCGCCATTTAAGCTGATGTCTAAAACTTGCGTCTTCCACAGCTTTGGAAGTTGAACAATTTTTGCTTGAGCATTAAACAGTACCCTAGAAAATTTACGTCTGTCGTTCATCAAGTATCTCCCTACATCATACTAATACTTTACCGAGTTATGGGTAGAAAATATAGCGAATAGTTATAAGGATAGATGATTTTAAAAAGCATGACGAAATTAATCGGCATTCAATTAAATTAATGATTGGAATAGTAACTTAACAGATCTTTCCAAGTAATAATCCCTGACAGTTTCCCTTTTTCAGTAACAGGTAGACAACCTATGTTGTGCAGTAGCATAGTTTTTGATGCATGATTTATTAATGTGCATTCATCAATGCAAATTGGATGTTTGTTCATAACCTGGTGAACCCTCTGTTTCAAAGTATTCAAATCTTTAATCGACTCAGAAAGTGAATCTAGGTGAGGGCTTAGTGCTCTATAAACATCGTGTTTAGATATCACGCCAACAAGTTCGTTTTCTTCTAAGACAGGCAAGTGATGAAAAGGTGCTTGATCAAATATCTCTTTAGCTACCGATAACCGATCGTATAGATCAATCGTTGCAACTCTAGACTGCATGATTTCTTTTACTTGTCTCATACATACTCCTTGCGTGGCATATATTTATATATCGGCTAAGGTTTTAATATCATGAGCTTTATCTCGTATTCGTTTATGTCATTTAACTGTCAAAAACTGCTGTTTTAATTATATGGTTATCTTCAATGGAGCGTCGCAGTGCCTGTAAAAACGCCTTTATCGACATTGTCAGAAAGTCCAGAGCCTGAACAGAATCTTCATACCGCAATCGAGTATTCTCGATTTCTCATAAAAAAGCGCTCAATAACGCCAAATGACGACGGTTGTCAGCGTTGGATAGCAGAAAAACTACAAGCGATTGGTTTTCACATTGAGCATTACCAAAATAATGGTGTAACTAATCTTATTGCCAGTAAGGGGAAAAGAGATTCAAATAAAACATTTGCATTTGCAGGCCACACTGATGTGGTGCCAACGAATCAATTAGAACTTTGGCAAGTCGATCCTTTCAGTGCGTCCATCATTGATGACAAGTTGGTTGGGCGCGGTGCTGTTGATATGAAAACCGCTTTAGCGGCAATGATCGCAGCAATGGAAGACGTTATAAGCCAAGGGCATCAACCTAAAATGCAGTGGCAAGTATTGTTGACCAGTGATGAAGAAGGCGAAGCAGAGTTCGGTACGAAGACCATTGTTGAAACACTCACTGAAAGAGGGGAGTTACCGGACTACTGCCTAGTTGGCGAACCTACCAGTGATGTTCAGACGGGGGATGTGATTAAGGTTGGGCGTCGTGGTTCTATTTCAGGCAAGTTAGAAGTGATGGGTAAACAAGGGCATGTCGCTTATGCAGGAGTGAGTCGTAATGCTATCCATCTAGCGTCTGAAATTATTTATGCTTTAGAGCACATTGATTGGGATCAGGGAAGTGAAGACTTTCCGGGGACGTCATTGCAGGTTACATACATAAATTCCGGTGAGTTCACTGATAACATCGTGCCGGGAAAGTGCGAAATCTGTTTCAATATCCGTTACAGCCATCGATATGAGTTAGAAGATATTCAGCGTACGGTTAAGAAAAAGATAGAATCTTTGCCCATTTCTAAATCTACTATAGATAGCTTACAAATTGATTGGGATCGACACTGTGTACCTTACTTTACCAACAATGTGGAAGAGGACAGTTTGATCTCTGTAGCTGAAACTGCAATTCATCAAGTTTCTGGAATTTTTCCTCGGCTTTCTACTTCTGGTGGAACTTCCGATGGCCGCTTCTTATCGAGTGAAAACACTCAAGTGCTTGAGCTGGGCTTACCCAATAAAACGATTCATCAAGTCAATGAAAGAATCTCAATTCACGAAATCATTAAATTGTATGACATTTACAAACGCATTCTATTAAGCTTTTAATCTTTGTAATGTCTAATTAACACATTTTTTTAGTGGGATTAAAAAGTGTATTGTTAATTGAACAAAGTGAACAAGTTTAGTGACCCTTTCGTAATGAGTTATGCTTCACTAGATGAAAGTACTGGTAATTATAGGTTTTTTAGTTGAATGAGCTGAATGATTACGTCTGTATTGTCGGTTTTTTTATCGTTAGATCAGGAGTATATTGGCTATCATTGTTCAATTGGCAATACTATCTCTAGTCTTAAATAACAAATAGTTATCAACATTTGACTATAAAGCTCTAGTAACGCAGGAGTCGTAAATGATCCTTGATGAAGTTGTTGAGTTATCCCGTTTGCAGTTTGCATTGACTGCTATGTACCATTTTCTCTTTGTTCCGTTGACCTTAGGTTTGTCTTTTATCCTTGCCATCATGGAATCTCTCTATGTCATGACAGATAAAAAGATATATCGAGACATGACGAAATTTTGGGGGAAGTTATTCGGTATTAATTTCGCATTAGGTGTAACAACCGGTATTGCCATGGAGTTCCAGTTCGGGACCAATTGGTCATACTACTCGCACTATGTTGGCGATATTTTTGGTGCTCCTTTGGCACTCGAAGGTTTGATGGCATTCTTCTTGGAATCGACCTTTGTGGGTATGTTTTTCTTCGGTTGGGATCGCCTCTCGAAAAGACAACATCTTGCTGCGACTTGGTTAATGGCATTAGGTACTAATCTATCTGCACTTTGGATTTTAATCGCAAACGGCTGGATGCAAAATCCTGTCGGGAGCGTATTTAATTTTGAAACGATGCGAATGGAGATGACGAACTTTGCACAGGTAATATTTAATCCAGTTGCTCAAGTGAAATTTGTTCACACCGTTGCAGCAGGTTATGTCACTGGTGCTATGTTTGTTCTCGCTATTAGCTCGTATTACATTCTCAAAAAACGCGATTTACCTTTTGCAAGGCGTTCATTTGCAATTGCTGCGAGTTTTGGCATGGCATCCATTTTGTCGGTTATGGTTCTCGGTGATGAGTCGGGCTATGAAGTGGGTGAAGTTCAGCGAGTTAAGCTGGCTGCGATTGAAGCCGAATGGCATACGGATACTCCTCCAGCAGCATTCACGGTTGTTGGTATTCCCGATCAGCAAGCCGAAGAAACGCATTTTGCCGTCAAAATTCCTTACTTAATGGGGATTATTGCAACGCGTAGCTTCAGCCAAGAAGTCACTGGGCTCAAGGATTTAATGAAAGAGCATGAGGCTCGAATTCGCCGAGGTATGAAAGCGTATGCCTTACTTGAGAAGCTTAGGGCTGGGGATAAGTCACCTGAAAACATAAAAGCCTTTAATGAATTTAAGGGCGACTTAGGCTATGGGTTATTGTTAAAACGTTTTACTAATAAAGTTACGGATGCAACAGAAGAACAGATAATGGCGGCCACGAAGGATAGTATTCCTCATGTGGCACCGATATTCTGGTCATTCAGAATAATGGTCGCATTTGGTGTCATTATGCTCATCGTATTTTCTGCGGCATTCTGGCAAAGCACAAAACATAAAATCGCTGAGAAAAAATGGGTGTTGAAGGCCGCTTTATACAGTTTGCCTCTACCGTGGCTGGCCATTGAAGCTGGTTGGTTTGTGGCTGAATATGGTAGGCAACCATGGACAATTTCAGGGATCCTTCCGACGCACATGTCTGCGTCATCATTAAACCCAGGTGATATTTGGTTCAGTATTGCAACGATTACGCTGTTTTATACTGTGTTGCTGATCATTGAAGTTTTCTTAATGAGGAAGTACATAAAAATTGGGCCGAGCAGTTTAAAAACCGGTCGATATCATTTTGAAGATGAACAAAATACGCTGAGTTATAATAAAAAAGCGCAGGAGCATCCACATGTTTGATTATGAAATGTTAAGGCTAATCTGGTGGGTACTGATCGGTGTGCTGTTCATTGGATTTGCGATAACTGATGGCTTCGATATGGGGGTCGGTGCGCTTCTCCCTATTATAGGAAGGGACGATGTCGAACGGCGAGTAATGATCAATACTGTGGCTCCGCACTGGGACGGTAATCAAGTATGGCTGATTACAGGAGCTGGGGCATTATTTGCTGCATGGCCGATGGTCTATGCAGTAGCCTTTTCGGGCTTTTACATTGCTATGATGTTGGTGCTGTTTGCTTTATATCTTCGTCCGGTAGGGTTTGATTATCGTTCTAAAATTGAAGACCCTAAATGGCGTAGTGCTTGGGACTGGGCATTGTTTGTCGGTGGCTTTGTGCCACCACTCATCATCGGCGTAGCATTTGGTAACTTACTGCAAGGTGTTCCATTCACTTTTGATGAGTTTTTACGTGCAACTTATCACGGTAGATTTTGGCAACTGCTTAATTCGTTTGGACTGTTAGCTGGTATTGTTTGTGTGTCTATGTTTATGATGCAAGGGGCTTCATGGCTGCAAATGAAGACCGAGGGGATGTTAAGAAGTAAGGCTGTAACTGCATCCCAAGTAAGTGCGATGGTATTAATCGTCTGTTTTGCAATCGCTGGATATTGGGTCATAAATGGACTTGATGGTTATGTGATTACTTCTAAGCTTTCAACGGATGGAGTGTCTGATCCAAGAGTTAAGCAAGTTGCAATTCAAGCTGGAGCTTGGCTACATAATTACGAGTTGTATCCAATTACGAAACTGTTTCCAATTCTGGGGCTTGTAATGCCTGTTTTGGTTATATTGATGAGTCGCATAAATCGGTCTGGCTGGGCTTTCTTGTTCAGTTCATTAGCGATTGCAATGGTAATATTGACTTGCGGTAGCGCAATGTTCCCATTTGTGATGCCATCATCTTTACAACCGAACTACAGCTTAACAATTTGGGATGCTACGGCCAGCAAAATGACCTTAGGTATCATGACGTTTGCTGCGAGTGTGCTCGTTCCAATCGTAGTGTGCTACACCGTCTGGACGTACATCAAGATGTTTGGGCGCATTGGTCGTAAGGACATTGAAGAAAAATCGACTTCACTCTATTAAGGAGAGCATAGGTATGTGGTATTTCACTTGGATATTAGGCGTTTTACTCGCTTGTGCTTTCGGTATCATCAATGCCTTATGGCTTGAGAATACTGAAAATATGGATAGAGAAACGGACGATGATTAATTAAAGTAGAGCCCTGATTTATTCAGGGCTCTATGTATTTTGCCTTTTTCTTAGGAAGTAGTTTTTTCAAATCCACCAAAACTAGCCCGTCAATACAATCATTAAAGTCAGTATCTACGCCAAAATCTAAGAATTTGACACCACCAGGTTCGCATAATTCCGAATATTGCTTAAACAAAGTAGGTACTGCTACACCTAGCTCAGATAATGTCTGTTTTAAAACCCGAAAATTTGAATTGTAAGTATCTTTATCGTTGGAACTATAGTCATACAAAGTATCGAGACTTTGCTTTAATTCTGTTGGAATCATATAAGGTGACTTTGAGTTCGCTAAACAAATACAAGGTAGAAATTGAGTTTGATAAAAGTGAACTAATAAAACTTTTGCTCGTTCAGGCAGTTGCCCGCTTAATGATACTGGCCCAAAAAGATAGCGATATTGCGGATGCTTCTGTAAAAAGGCACCAATGCCGTACCAAAGATATTCTAAGCTACGCTTTCCCCAGTATTTTGGCTGAACAAAGCTTCGGCCAAGCTCTAGCCCTTTTTCAAAATATGGGCCAAACTCCGATGTATAGTTGAATAAAGATTGACTGTATAACGCTTTTTGACCAACACGTTGATGGACATCATCTACCTTTGCAAAGCGGTAAGCCCCCACGATTTCTAAATCGTTTTTATCCCATAATATTAAGTGGAGATAAAATGGATCGTACTTATCGGTATCACGGCGTTCTCCGGTTCCTTCACCAACAGCTCTAAATGCAATTTCTCGAAGCCTACCGACTTCACGCATAATTGGACTGGAGTCGTTGTGTTCATAAAGGTAAATCAATTTACCGTCAGCAGTTTCACCCAGTTGTTCACATTGATTCAGTGCATGTTGTAGATCTGCTCGAGACTCAGGATGAGCGATTGGACTTTGAGTGTTAAACAACCCCTGGCTATTTCGACCGACACGGTAGAGGTGATTTTTGAGCAGTTTAATTTTCACCTTGAGCGGGAAGTCATTATTTTTAAATGCATCAATAGGAATAAGTTCGCCAATACGAATCGGCATGGTTTTCTTTGACTGTTTGAACATCTCCTTCACCAACATCAATGTAGCTAAAGGCTTATAGATCATCGAAGCGCCATAGAAAGCGGCCGAATTTTTTGCATCGGCAAACATAGGGAGCAGTGGCGCATTACAAGTACAAGCCATTTTATAGAACCCTGATTGCCAACTGGTATCTCTAACACCCTGAGGTCGGAGTCTCGATACCTCACCAGAAGGAAAAATCAATACCGCACCTTCATTTTTTAGATGCTCATGAATTGCGGTTAAATTTTGTTTGGGTGTGCCACCCGTCATGTTTTTCACTGGTAATAGAATATTATGAAGTGGTCCCAGCGCCATAAGAAGGTCGTTAGCGACAACCTTTATGTCACTTCTTACTTTGCTAATGAGCTTAATCATGGCTAGTGCATCAAGCGAGCCAATTGGATGATTAGCGAAGATAACTACACGACCTTCACAGGGAATATTTTCGATTTCAGTATTTGGCACTGAATAGTTGAAATTAAAACTTTCTAATACCTTTTCGACAAAGTCTACGCCTGTTAAATGAGCGTGTTGCAATGCTATCTCATTACACTCTTTTTCGTTTAACAGGTACTTAAGCATTGTTTTCGTCGGTTTGGCCAGCCACGGCTTTTGCTCAATTTTCGGAAGGTTTTCCTTAACTACTTTATCTACAGTGAAAATCATAAGTCTTGTCCCTAAGCAACGTTTTCTTTTGGTTGCTGTTGTTTGTTTTTATTGGGTGATAAAACTTGTAGGGTAGAATCGATTTGCGATAAGACTTGAGTGCAATTCCATTTGTCATCCCACTGAAGTAATTGTAGTTCCCCCAGTTCTGTTTCAGCGATTAAGGTACAATTTTCTATCCAATCACCGTGATTGCCATAAATTACAGCGTCTTGCTGAATTAATTCCGGCTGGTGGATATGCCCACAAAATATGGCATCAACGTTTTGCTGTTTTGCATAACGAATTGCTGCTTGGTGATAGCGCTCGATGGCTTGCTGAGCTTTAGGAACTTTCTTTTTAATGTAACTTGCTAATGACCAATAAGAGTGGCCAAAGCGTTTTCTTAGCCCATGAATAGAACGATTTAAAAAGAGAAGAAAGTCATACAAATGATCGCCCAACTTTGCGTAATATCGGCTTACACAAACTTCTGAATCAAATTGATCACCATGAACCATGAGCAGTTTTTTTCCTGATATCGTGTGATGCAGGAAAAAGGGATGAATCTCAATATTTGCAAAATTGAAATAGTGATAACTCTTTAGTAACTCATCGTGGTTACCCGGTATAAAGATAACGTGAGTATCAGATTGAGCGATTTCGATAATTTTTTGTAGAACTTTGTGATGACTTTCTGGCCAATGTGGCCGTTTCTTTAACGCCCATAAGTCAATAATGTCGCCGACTAAATACAAATTATCGAACGTTGATGTTTGTAGAAGCTGCAATAAAAATTCAGCTTTGCAATCTTTACATCCAAGATGAATGTCGGACAGCCAAAAAGCATGATAATGCTTTGCTTTTAAACTGTTTTCCTGTTCATGTGCTGTACTGCTAAACGTCATTGTTTATCCTAAAGCATGCATTTACACATAAAGGATAGACAGTGAAATTTAAGTTTAAATTAAAATTTTATGACGGAAGAATGACAATAAAAAAGCCCAAACCTTGTGAAGGTTTGGGCTAAAAATAATATTGATTTTTTCGCCTAGAATATCAGGTGCGCAATGCCAGAAATTACTGGTAAAGTAACCAACGTTCTAAGAATGAAAATCATCAATAACTCTAAAAAATTAACAGGGATCTTACTTCCAATTAAAAGTGCACCCACTTCACTCATATAAATCAACTGGCTCACAGACATTGCCGCAATGATAAAGCGTGTCATTTCTGAATCGATGCTAGCAGCTAAAATTGCAGGTAAAAACATATCTGCAAACCCAACAACGATAGTTTTAGAGGCTGCTGTTGCTTCAGGAACTTGCAGTAATTCCAATAAAGGAATAAACGGCTTACCTAAATATTCAAATAAAGGTGTTGTATCAGCAACTACAAGTGCGATAGTACCAATGGCCATTACGATTGGTAAAACACCAAACACCATGTCAATGACGTTTTTGAAGCCTTCTTCAAAAAACTGTTTCACATTTGGGGCTTTTTCAGCTTTTTTCAAAGCAAGTTCATAACCCCAAGAAAGAGAGCTTCTTCCTGCTGGAACAACATCATCATCTTTCAATCTTTCTTGACCGTTGATGAAAATGTCTTTCTTACGAGAAAGAGGTGGTAGTTTCGGGACAATCAGCGCTGCTGAAATACCTGCTGCACACACAGTTAAATAAAATGGTAAGAAGTAAGCACCCAATCCAACTTGCTCAATGACCACTAAGCAGAAGGTGATAGATACTGCAGAAAATGTGGTTGCAATAACGGCAGCTTCTCTTTGAGTAAAGGTATTATTTTCATACTGCTTAGCCGTCATCAGAATGCCAACACTACCATCACCAAGCCAAGATGTAATACAACCAATAGCACTGCGACCTGGCAGCTTAAACACAGGGCGCATAATTTTAGTGAGTAATGCGCCTGCAATTTCCAAAAGCCCAAAGTTCAATAGTAAAGGCAGCAATAAACCTGCAATTAAGAACACTGAAAAAAGCACGGGCAGTAAGTCATGGAAAACTAACCCGCCAGTGTCAGGACTTCTAAGTGCTTCAGGGCCAAACTCAAAAAAGTTCATTGCAATGAATACTGAGCCAAGAGCTCGGGTTGCAGTCCAGAACCAGTTTGGGTTAAGCAGTTCATTTAAAAAGTGATGATTCGTAACGACTTTAGGCTTAATCAACTTTATTAATATCGTAACTATGCCCATACCCATGACCACAAAAGCAATGAGTGGTAGTGCAATATGCTTGAATTCACTTTGGATTAACTTGGCAACTACTGCGATAGGGATCGTATAGCTGTCACCGTGCCCAACTGGAGTCATGAATAAAAATAACCCCAGCAAAGATGGAAGCAAGAAGGTTAATATCGTTTTGATGTTATGTTTTTGTTTTTTTTCTTCCACAATTGAAGCCTCAAAACAAGAATTAAGATTTGGAAGTTGACTTAGAACACCTTCCACTAAATATGCAATCGCCCACTTTTGTTATGTACAGAAGTGAGCGATAGAGTATGCGTGCAGATTACCGATATAATCTTCAGCTGTAAATTGATTCACTCAGATTTTTATTATGAGTGAGATATTATTCATAAATTTTGTTTAAACCTGCATTTCGTTTGAGTTTTAAAGACTCTTTAATGAACGCATTGTAGAGTTTAAGTTAACTAAACGTGTCTCTGAGCCCACGAGCTTTGCTGGCATTGTTACTCACGTCAATGGCTGAGCTTTCAATGTGATTTAATGCTTCAACGTTTTCTGTACTTAGCTCAGAGATTTGATTCATATTACAAGCCAGTTCAGTGACTACTTGATTTTGTTGACTTGAAGCAACGGCATTCTGCTCTGCGAACTCGCTCACTTGTAAGATCCCTTGATATACCTCTCCAACTTTATCGGCAGACTGCTGAATGGCTTCTGCACAGTCGTTCGCTTGTTGTTTTGATTGTTCCATTTGTAGGGCCCAATCCTTTAGCATACTGAACATTTTATCAACGCTCTGTGAAATGCTGCTGGTGGATACTCTCGTGCGACTGGATAACGCTCGAACTTCGTCTGCAACCACTGCAAATCCTCGTCCTTGTTCTCCTGCTCTAGCAGCTTCAATTGCCGCATTTAATGCAAGTAAGTTAGTTTGCTCTGCAATCGCATCAATTTCAGACATTGCATTGGCAACGTGTTCAGCTTCTTCGTTTAACTGAGCGGCATTATTTGCAGCATCTGACACAGCGTGAGATAGAGCCTGAATATGTTCACTGTTTTGCATCATATTTGAATTAGACTCCTGACAGCGTTCACTTGCAGCGTGAATTTGCTCAGAGGTTGCTTTTGCATTATCAGTGATTTCACTAATGGTACATTTGAGTTGCTCGATAGCTGTTGCAACTTGCTCAACTTCTTGTTTTTCTTGCTCGATACTTTGATGAGCTTGTTGTGTTGTAGTAACGAGCTGTCCTGCGATAGTTTGTAATTGATCTGCCTGATCTTGTGTTCTGCCTAAAATACTGTGCATTTTCGCTTGTTGCAGTAACAACTGAAAACTCAGAATCGAAGACGTATCGTTGCCGCTGTAGATCAATCTACTCACTGAATCGAATTCTTGTTGCATTTCCATTAATCGTTTTGGAATTCGAAATGCCTCGTCATAAAATATAGCCAGATTGAGTCCCATCAATAGGCTACCGGCAATGATGACTGGCCAACCCCAAAAATAACCTGTTATCGCTAAACCTAAAGTGGCTAAAACACCTGAAAGTATTCTTTTTTGGTTAAGGCTGATACCGCTTTTTAGAGGTTTATTTTGATTAAGCCTCGTATAGATGGCTTCGGCTTTCGAAACGTACTTTGGTTTGGGCATGGTCCGTACGGATTGGAAACCGATGATACTTCCTTTATCAAAAAGAGGTGTTACAAAGGCATCAACCCAATAGTAACTACCTTGCTTCGAGCGGTTTTTGACAATACCACGCCAAGATTTTCCTGATAGAAGTGTTGTCCACATTTCTTTAAATGCGGCTTTAGGCATATCTGGATGGCGGATTAAATTATGAGGCATACCGATAAGTTCGGCTTCACTATAGCCTGAGACCTCAATAAACCTTTGGTTTACGTAGGTAATATTGCCTTGTTTATCCGTCGTTGAAATTAATTCATCACCAGGAGCTAGACGAATTTCCCTTTCAGAGGCTTTAAAACTGTTTGTGTTTATATCCATAGTTACTGCAGGCTATTTTTTAATTATTAGAGCTGAAAACGTGCGTATGTTAACACTAACGAAAACGCTAAAGTCGATCTGGGTCAAGTTTTTGTTGTTACTGATTATCAATTGCGACTATAAATAAGAAAACTGAATTCATAAATGGGTCATTGATGAAGAGAGTGTTAAGTTTGCCTGCGCTAACACTGTTTGGTTTAGCATATATGTCACCGTTAGCGGCCTTCGTGACTTACGGGATTGTTGCAAAACTCACCGTAGGTCATCTTTCTACCGCTTATTTAGTAACTTTGATCGCTATTTTATTTACAGCCATCAGTTACGGGAGAATGTCTAAGGCGATACCTGCATCTGGTTCTGCTTATATCTATACAAGAGAGAGTTTTGGGCATTTAATCGGTTTTATCGTTGGTTGGACATTACTGCTCGATTATTTGTTTGCTCCCATGATCAGTTATCTCGTCATTGGTATCTATTTACAAGATTACTTTCCAAGTATAGATAGTGCTGTTTGGATATGTTTGTCATCGGCAATTGTGTGTTTACTTAATTTGCTGGGTATTAAACTCGTAACAAAAGTGAACTTGGTACTCGTCGGTTTACAGTTAATCTTCGTCTTATTGTTTATTGGTTTATCCGTGGTGATTTTGCTCAATACTCCAGAGCCAATCGACTATTTAAAACCGTTTTATGAACCTCAAATGAAATTGTCACTCATTATCAGTGGCTCTGCTATTTTATGCTTAGCATTTCTTGGCTTCGAATCTGTTTCTACGCTGGCTGAAGAAGCTATTGAGCCAGAAAAAACTGTTCCTAAAGCAATTATTCTTTGCACAGTCTTCAGTGGGCTTCTCTATATTCTCGTTGCTTATTTCGGCCAATTGGTATTCCCCCACTGGCCTGATAATGTTAACCCAGAAATTGTAAGTTTGAAGCTGGTTACCTTCATTGGAGGGGAGCGGTTTAATACGTTTTATATCGTGATGTCAGTTGTTGGTTGTATCTCGTGCGCAATGGCATCATTAGCCAGTGTTAGCCGAGTATTATACGCAATGGGCAGAAGCAATATATTGCCAAAACAATTCGGATATTTAAGTAAAACTTACCAAACACCTTGGCTAGCGATCATAGTTGTGTCGATGGCATCTTTAATTTCGATTGGGATCAGCTTAGAGCTAGCATCGAGTATGATCAGTTTTGGTGCACTCACTGCTTTTACTTTTGTAAACTTGTCGGTGATAAAGCATTACTATTTTAAGCAAGAAGAACGGCATTGGTTTCAAAATATGTTCATGCCGATTATGGGGTTCTTATTAACCATATGGTTGTGGTTATCATTGTCTAAAATGTCAATTATTGTTGGACTGTGTTGGTTATGTTTCGGGGGGATTTATTTGGTAGTGCGGCTCAAGAGAAATATTAATTTCAGCATTTCTAACTTTGAATAAGAAAAAATGACTATCTAACTCAAAATGAATATTTGCTAATTCATGTAGTCTTACTATGTTAACGATATCAGAGTAATTTTTTCCTAATAAATTCCTAGGTTGATGCTATGAAGAGAGTCCTGAGCGTAACGGATTTGACGGTTGCAGGTATTGCTTACATGACGCCGGTAACGGTTTTTACCACCTATGGAATCGTAACTGTTGGGACCGATGGGCATGTAGCTGCAGCCTATTTAGTGACATTGTGTGCCATCATGTTCACTGCAATAAGTTATGCCAGAATGTCGAAAGCAATTCCAGCGTCAGGATCTGCTTATACATACATCAGCCATACTTTTGGAGGTGGTTTAGCCTTCATCGTTGCTTGGGCATTGCTGTTAGATTATATGTTATTGCCAATGGTTAATTATTTAGTCATTGGTTTATACCTTCCTGAATACTTATCTTTTCTTCCTAGTGCGTTTTGGATTATTGCTAGTATCATTTTAGTAACCGTTCTCAACCTTATAGGTATAAAGCTAGTCACTAGAGTGAATGTGATTCTAATTGGGCTGCAAATACTATTTATTATCACTTTTTGTGCTTTAGCCATCAATGAGCTTTCAATATCAGGACAGCAAATTGATTATCTCGCTCCATTTTACTCTTCAAATATGAATATACCTGCTGTTGTTGGTGGTGCAGCGATTTTAAGTTTTTCTTTTCTAGGGTTCGATTCAGTTTCTACTTTGGCTGATGAAGCCAAACATCCTAAAAAAGACGTACCGAGAGGTATCATCTATTGCACATTAATTTGTGGGGTTTTATATGTGATTGTTGCTTATTTAGGACAGCTGGTTTTTCCTAATTGGCATCTGTTTAATGATCCAGACACAGCCAGTTTACAGCTCAATCAAACCGTAGGTGGTATGCGCTTAAACGAGCTTTATATTTTTATTTATATGTTTGGCTTATTTTCAAGTGCACTTGCTTCTCAAGCAAGTGTTAGCCGAATTTTATATTCTATGGGGAAGAGTGGTGCGTTACCTAAAATTTTGTCATTGCAAAATAAAAAATATGAAACACCAACGTTTGCTATTTTACTCGTATCATTTGTGTCACTGAGTGCATTGTCTTTGAGTTTGGAACTAGCCTCGAGCATTATAAGCTTTGGTGCCCTAGTCGCCTTTTCGTTTGTTAACCTCGCAGTAATCAAACATTTTTATATCGATAATCAACAGCAGCAGTTAATAAAAAATGGACTCGTGCCTTTAATTGGTTTTTTAATGACAGTATGGCTATGGACGCAGCTATCGGGAGAAGCTTTCGAAGTTGGGTTACTTTGGTGCATGTTCGGTGTTGTTTACTTACTTGCATTAACGAAGTGGTTTTCAGTGAGAGCCCCTAAAGCGAAACTTGAGGGGCAGTAAAAGACTTTTTATTCTATTTTAATTGTTTTCAAATCCGGCTTCGCCGTACCAGTAGCCGTTACATGGGTTAGCAGGGGGCGGAATGGGTTGACCAGCGATCAAAGCTTCAGCAATCTCAATGGTATTTTTTCCTGTTGGCGAAACTCTAAAGTGAGTCACTCCCATTTGTTTCATTACTTCAATTTCGTTGCTTAGGTCAGTACAGGCTGCAGCTTGAGTTTGAATACCATTAAGACGCAATAGTGGCTCGTCTTCCTGTGTCTGTGCAAGCAAGCCTTTAGGGTACTCAATACACACCGTCTCACAATTATCTTTAGCAATACCTTTATGTTTTGCGGTAAAACAACGAGCGGAGTATGCCAATGGAGAATGGCCATAACCAAACACTTCAATACCCAAAGGTATGTCACCTTCGCGAGAGTCAATAACTTTGCTGAGCCAATCTTTAGATAATTCGACAGGCATGACGAAGCGTTCCATACCCCAACTCTGCATTTTATGTAAACTGGACAGGTTATAGTTGTTGATACTCGGACCACAAACAAACGGAATGTTATTTTCTTTTGCTACATATACGGCCGCTACATCGTTCGCTTCGATTTTAAAGCCGCAGGTTTCAATCTGACGTTTTAACTCAGTATACTCAGAAGGTGTTTCCAATAAGGCTAATGTAGAGAGGTAAACTTCTTTACCCGCATCCTTAAGCATTGTTGCTAGTTCAAGATAGTCCTTAAATTTGAGTTCTCTACGACGAGTACATACCGCTTCCCCCAAGTACACTACTGGGATATTACTTTCTGCTACTTGACGGTAGAAATCGAATACTCGTTCTTTTGACCAAAAATAAAGAAGTGGTCCTAAACTGATTTGCATGTGTTTTATCTCCGTCGTCTTTATTGCCAAGTGCGCTCATAAGCGCCAAGCGTTGTAGTCTGACCTTCTGATACTTTGTTTAAAGCTGCGTTCCACTCACGTTGTGTTTCATAACCGGCAGGATTATCAAGATAAGCATCAATCGCATTACGCCAAACTCGAGTTACTTGCTCAACATAAGCAGGACTACGCTGGCGGCCTTCAATTTTTAGTGAAACGATTCCGGCCTTTCCAAGCTCAGGAAGTAAAGAAAGCGTGTTCAAACTAGTGGGAGACTCCAGCATATATTCTGTATCACCATTATCTTCTGCAACATACTTGCCTTTGCAAACAACGGGGTATCCCATTTGCTCGTCTTTACCTGATTGATCAATCAATACATTATTGAGTTTAGTTAACTGCTGGCCGTCTTTTTCTTCCCAACGAACATGTTGTGCTGGTGAGCAACTACCGCCAGTATTAGGTGATTGGCCTGTAACATAAGAGGAAAGGTGACAGCGACCTTCTGCCATAATGCATAAGCTACCAAAAGCAAACACTTCAAGATCAACAGGTGAAACTTTCGCTAGATCTCGAACTTGCTTCATTGAAAGCACTCTGGGAAGAACAGCTCGTTCAATATTAAATTCTTCCTTATACAAGCTTAAAGCGCCAAGGTTGGTAGCACTTGCTTGAACTGAAAGGTGCAATGGTAGTTGTGGATGCCGGCTGTGAGCATAATCAAGTAGAGATAAGTCAGCCATGATTAACGCATCAACACCTAAATCAGCGGCCATATCGATAGCTTGATACCAACGGCCTTCTTCAGTCGGTTTTGGAAAGGTGTTGATCGTTAGAAATATTTTTCTATTCTGATTATTAGCAATAGATACGGCTTGCTGCAGCTTTTTAGGACTAAAGTTCAACCCTGCAAACGAGCGAGCATTGGTATCATCTTTTAAGCCTAAATAAACCGCATCTGCCCCTGCATTGAATGCGGTTTTAAGTGCCGCCAGATTTCCAGCTGGGCAAAGCAATTCCATAGTAAATCTCTCAAGTATTAATTTTGATGGAAGTTTACTGATATTTGTTTTACCAAGAATTGATGTAGAACAGGTTTAAAGTGATAAAGCTTGATTAGAATACTGTGATATAAAAACTTAAGGTGAACGAAAATGTTTGCAAAGATTCCTGCTCCAGCAGCAAAACATATTCTAAATAAAATTCCCACAGTGGCTCAACTGAGTTTAGCTATTGTTCCTTTTTCATTAAAAGCAAAAGCAATTACTGAATTACTCAAGGTAATATTAAAGGAGCAAATGGAAGACGAGGAACTCGAGTTCTTGAAAGATAAATGGGTGAGAATTGAAGTCACCGATTTTAATTTGAAATTTGAAGTAAGTTTCGATAAAGAGTGGTGTGTAAGAGAGCCCCAGCAAGCAGATGTTACTTTTTCAGCTGACTCTGCATCACTCATTAAAGTTGCAGCAGCAAAAGAAGATCCAGATACACTATTCTTTCAACGCCAATTACAAATTAAAGGTGATACAGAGCTAGGCCTAGAAGTAAAGAACTTACTTTTAAGTATTGAACTGGACGAAATGCCCAAGCTAATGAAAGCATCTGTCGATAAACTTGCTTATACCGTAGAAGTTCTTGAAACAAAAAGTCGTCAAATAGCATCATAACTTAAGAACTAGAGACGATGAGTGCTACCACGCAGCAATTTTCGAATATTACAGCATCGTATTTATTGTAGTAGAGTGGAGATGAGGACGAAGTGCTTATTTGAGTTGGTTTCACTTGCAAGTATCCTGATTGAATTAAGAATGAAGGTTAGGTCTTCCCTTATACATTCTTAGAACCAGAGTTACTGAACCTTCAACCATTATTTTTTACAAAAAGCATCTATTCGTTGTTGCTCTTGCTTAATAGATGCTTGTCTTTGTTCCTCTGTCAAAGCAACAGGCTCTGTGGAGTCATTGGTTTGTTGCAGTAATCGAGTGTGAGTTTGCAGTAACTTTAAATTATGAGTTGCACGGTTACAGATTTCCTTTGATTGAAGCGAGTTGGAAATGTCTGTATTTACAGCCTGTTCTTGAGAGTCTTCTTTTAAACGCTTTGGAACTATCGTACCAATCTTCTTCGGTCGTAGTGTTTTAGCATCAATTTGTTCCGATTGAACCCCAGTTGGCTCCTGATTACTGTAGTGGGTAACGCCATTATTATCTACCCACTTATATATATAGGTAATGTTAGCTGTCGTTCCGCTTAAAATGCCTGTGAGTAAAATATAAGTGGAAAGGACCATGAGTAGCTCCGAATATAAAGTTTCTATATTCATAATGTAGCTAAATATCAGATAAAACTAAATAAAATCTTGGTCTTAGCAGCATGTGAGTCATTAAATATATTACTAACATTAATTTTTATTAATAAAAAACCTAGTTAACTCATGAGCTTAGTTGTGTATGATGTCTCTCTGCCTCGATTGAAGTAGTAAATTAGAGGTGATAAAAAGGCCATTGTGATCGTTAATTGTGCGAACGAGTTTTTTTTTC